>NZ_JBKGVD010000012.1:0-14967 GCF_046462515.1 Pedobacter sp. | reverse complement strand
TTTGTGTTACATCTTGAATGTATTTATATTAGCCTATTAATTAATTATTAACTAACCTAAATTTTATTAATTTATGAAAAAACTTCTACAAAGTTTGTTCATTCTTTTGTTCGTTGCCACCACGGCAATGGCACAAGAAAGGGCAATTACTGGTGTTGTTAAGGCTTCTGACGATGGCCTTCCGATTCCGGGTGTAACGGTACGAGTTAGTGGTTCTGCAAATATAGCTGTGCAGACAGGCGGAGACGGTAAATTCTCGTTAAAAGTACCTTCATCTGCGAAAACTCTTGTTTTTACTTTTTTAGGATATGAAACTAAAGAAGTTTCAATTGCTTCTGTAATGAACGTTACCTTAAATCCTGACACAAAGATCTTAAATGAGGTTGTTGTTTCTGGAGGTGGTTTAACTGCTCGTAAAAAAGAATTAGGAGCAAATCAAACTACTCTTTCTAATGACGCTGTTACAGTTGCTAAACCAACTAACGTTGTTGCTGGTTTAGCTGGTAAAGTTGCTGGTTTAAATGTTCAGAGTGTGGGTAGTGGTGTTAATCCTAACTACAGGGTGGTACTAAGAGGTATGAGATCTTTAACAGGTAATAACGAGGCTTTAATCGTTATTGATAACGTTATCGTTCCTAATTCTATATTAGGAAATCTTAATCCTGATGATATTGAAAACCTTACCGTTCTAAACGGAAGTAGTGCTGCTGCGTTATACGGTTCTGCAGCATCAAACGGGGCGTTAATTATCGTTACCAAAAAAGGTAGAAAAGGCGATGGATTTGATATCAAGGTTTCAAATACTTTGACTCTTGAGCAGGTATCTTTCTATCCTGAATTACAAAAACAATTCGGTTCGGGTTCTGATAATGACGTTCAGATTTACAACCCAATAGAAAACCAACAATATGGTCCTGCATTTGACGGTGTTGTTAGACCTATTGGCCGTGTATTCCCTGATGGATCTTTTCAAAGAGTTCCCTATGCTTGGACTAACGCAAAATATAATTTCTGGGATACTGGTTATACCAATGCTACTGATTTCTCAGTTTCATCAGGAAGTGCCGGAAAAGGAAGTATGTATGCTGCAGCACAATTTGTTACCGCTCAAGGAACTACTCCTGGTGATAAATTTAACCGTGCTACTGCTAGGGTAGGTGGTACAAGAATAATTTCTGATAAACTAACTTTTAATTATAGTGTTAACTATGTTCAAAACAGATATGATATTACTACACAAACAAGTAATATTTATAACTATTTGTTAAATGCTCCCGGACAAGTTCCTTTAACAAGCTATAAAGATTGGAAAAACGATATCTATGCAAGTCCAAATGGATATTTTAATGCATACTATAATAACCCTTATTTTATGGCAGATAACTACAGACAAAATACAAGAAATGACTATTTTGTTGGTAGTTCAGAATTAAAATACAAACCTTTAGAGTGGTTAGATTTCACCGGTCGTTTAGGTTTGACTACACAAAATGCTTCAACAAAAAGTTACTCAGATATTTTTATCTTCGATCCTTTCTATGCTAACCAAGCTGGATCAAGTGAGTACAAAAAGCAAAATATCTTAGGTGGTGTTACAGATAGCTTTAGCTACACTACTAATATTGTTAGTGATTTCATTGTACACGGTCAGAAAAAAGTAGACGACTTTAAATTTGACTTAACTGTATTAGGGCAATTGATCCAAAGACAGGCTAAAAATGAAAGCGCTTCTGTTAGCGGTCTTGTAACTGCCGGTATTTTCAACTTAGGTAACAGTTTAAATAATCCAACTGCAAGTGAATCTAGTTCATTAACTAGATCTTATGGCTTATCAGGTAAATTAGATATTGGCTATAAAGATTATTTATTCTTAACCTTAACAGGACGTAATGACTGGGTTTCTGTATTAGCTCCGGAAAACAGATCATTCTTCTATCCTAGTGCAACATTATCTTTCGTAGCTAGTGAAGCAGTAGATTTCATTAAAAACATTAAACAAATTGATTTCTTAAAATTAAGAGCAGGTTGGTCTAAAGTTGGACAAGTTAATATTGGTGCTTATAGCTTAGTTCCTACATTCTCACAAGCTGCAGGATATCCATATAATGGAATTGGTGGACTTTCTGTAGATAATCAATTGGTATCTGCTAGCCTTAAACCAGAGATGACTACTCAATGGGAGATTGGTACTGACTTCAGTTTATACAAAAGCAGAGTTAATGTTGGATTTACTTACTATGATACTAAAACAAAAGATCAAACTGTATCAACAGGTGTTTCAAGTGCAACAGGTTTCTCTTCTTTCTTAACTAATACAGGTCAAACAAGTTCTAGAGGTATTGAAGCATCACTTTCTGTAGTTCCTTTAAGAACAAAAGACTGGGAAGTTACAGTAGGTTCGAACTATTCACACTATGATAATACAGTTGACTATATCAGTGCTGATTTAAATCAATTAACTTTAGGTGCTTACGGTGGAACTGTAGGTTCTTATGCAGTAGCTGGTCAACAATTCCCTGTAATCCAAGGTAAAACTCACGTGCGTGATAACCAAGGAAGAATCATTGTAAATAGATTTACCGGTTATCCATCAGCTACTACTGGTTTAAGCATCCTAGGACAAGCGAATGCTGCTCATATTTTAGGCCTTAATTTAAATGTTTCTTATAAAGGATTTACTTTATACGGCTCAGGTGAGTATCGTTCAGGAAACGTTATTTATAATGCTGGTGGTGGTACTTTTGACTTTAGTGGTGCCGGCATCAATACTGTGGCATATAACAGAGATAGATTTGTTATTCCTAACTCTTCTTATTTAGATCCTGCTACAAACACTTATGTTGCAAACACAAATATTACAGTTAGAGATGGTGGACCTGGTTACTGGACTATTTCTGGCCCAAGAACAGGTATAGATGAGAATTACGTTACTTCTGGAGCTTTCTGGAAAGTAAGAGAACTTTCTTTATCATATAACCTACCTGCTTCTGTTGTAGCAAAAACAAAATTCATAAAAGGAGCTAAAATTAGTGTTCAAGGAAGAAACTTATTTGTTTGGTTACCAAAAACAAACGTTTATACAGATCCTGAATACAGTGACGGAAATGGTGTAAGCAGTGGTAACGCTATTGGTTTAACTAACCTTTCGCAAACCCCACCTTCTAGATATTATGGAGCTACATTAACGATTAACTTATAATAGAAATAGAGATGAAAAGAAATATTAAATATATATGTGGATTATTTATTGCGGTATCTGCTCTTTCTTCTTGTAAGAAAGATCTGGATATCAATACTAATCCCAATTCGGCAACAGCAGCAACGGTTGATCTGGTATTACCTACAGCTATTGTTTCTACAGCCAATAGCTTAACTGCAGGCACAACAACTTCATATAACTCAATGGGAGGCCAGCAAGTAGGGTACTTCGCCAATGGTGGAGGTGTAAGTGGATGGGGTGGTATCATTTCATACAACTGGCAAACAGATAATTTTGCAAACCTATGGGCTACAACATATGATGTTTTAACAGATGTTGAATATGTTTTGAAGAATTCTGCCGGAAATGCAAATTATAAAGAGTTTGAAGCTGCAGCTAAAGTTTTAAAGGCTTATAATTACTCATTATTAGTAGACACTTATAATGATGTTCCATACAGTGAAGCTAACTTGGGTAATGAGAAATTACAACCAAAGTATGATAAAGCAACTGATATCTACAGAAATATCGCTATTCTGTTAGATCAGGCAATTGCTACTTTCAAAACAGTTACTACTGCAACTCCTCTCTTTGTTAAAAACGACCCTCTTTATGCAGGAAGTGCTACCAAGTGGGCTGCTTTTGCACAAACCTTAAAACTGAAGCTAATTATCAAAGGAACAGGAAAAGTTAATTTTGCTAATACTACTTTTGATGCTGGAGTTGGTTTCATTACTGATGATGCTATTGTAAACCCAGGTTATGCAAAATTAAACGGCAAACAAAACCCTTTATGGAATTCATGGGCTTATAACTATGCCGGTACAGCTGTTGGAGCAGCAAGCCAATATGCTGTTACTCCGTTTATCATGGCTTTCTATAATGGAACTAAACTTAAAGATGCGGCTAGACTTGCTGTTGTTTATAAAAACGGTGCAACAACTCCTGTAAACCAGTTAGGTTACCAGGAATCTGATGCAGGGAGAGGCTTAGCTCCAAGTTCGTGGTTTATAGGAACCAATGCTACTACTTATAGCAAAATAGGTATCTTAAAAGGCCCTGAGGCTGGACAACCATTAATGTTAGCTGCAGAAAGCTATTTCTTACAAGCCGAAGCAAATGTTAGAGGTTTATTAACCGGAACTGCAAAAACTAATTTCGAAAACGGAATTCTTGCCTCTTTAAAATATCTATATAAAGACAATACAGGGGCTGCAACAGCCGGTAAAAATCCTACTACGGATCTTGCTACATACAAAACAGATAACACTTTAAGTCCATTGGTTAATTTTGATTTAGCCACTACAGATGATGCTAAATTAGAAGCTATCCTAACCCAGAAATATATTGCTTTCAATATGTTATTTGGACATGAAGCTTGGAACGAATACAGAAGAACTGGTTATCCAAAAATTACCGGAACTACTAAGACGACTACATTTGTTTCTATAGTTTCTGAGTCAACTGCTGCAGACAAATTGCCTACAAGAATTCAGTATCCAACAAGTGAATTTAAGTACAATACATCAAATGTTCCTGCAGTTAATGTTTATAGTAATAAAATATTTTGGGCAAGATAGATAGAAATTTATTATGAAAAATTTTATAAAATATACAGCAGTTTTAGCCTTTTTAACCGGAAGTTTAACTTCTTGTTTAAAAGATAAAACGATGATAGGTCCGGATTCGCCGGGAGCTATCAAAAATGTGATTGAGTTTAAAAATATTGGAGGTATAAAATCAGGAACATCGGCTCCTTATTCACTTTACATTCCTTTTACATTAGATCCTACAGCAACAACGGCTGAATTTGAAGGCATTGTTAATTATGCTGGTTCTGATGTGGCTCCAAATGATATTACGGTTAATATTGCTGCAGATCCTGCGATGATAACAGCATATAATGCAGGAGTTACTGGAGCTAATTTTACTCAATTGGCAGCAACTTCATATTCATTCCCATCAACGGTTACTATCCCTAAGGGGCAAAGAGAAGCTAGATTTAAAATATCAGTTAAGCCAAATACTTTTGACGCTACTAAAGAAAATGCTTTAGCGTTAAGAATTACTTCAGCATCAACTGGTACTATCAGCGGAAATTTTGGAGCTGTTATTTTCAGCATGCCATTAAAGAGTATATGGCAAGGTACTTATACTGTTCGTTTTAACAATAACTATGGTACTATTGATGCGAATATTGGAGATTTCACTGAAACAGGAGTTAAATTGGAAACTATAGGCCCAAATAAATTACAGACACAATACGCTGCTAATACTTATTCTGGCTATACTCAGTATCAGTTTAACGGTAACAATACTTCTATTACTTCTGTTACTGTATTCTCAGGAGCAATTTTAGCTTCTTCAGTTGATGGAGTTGATTTAATTGATCCTGTAAATGGTAAATTTACCATAAGATATACTTTTGCAGGTAGAGGTATGACCGAAACTTGGGTAAGAACAGGCCCATAAGATTTAACATCTTGTTCATTCATAAAACAAATAAGCCGCTTTAAAAGCGGCTTATTTGTTGTTTTGTATATTGTGTGCAAAAGGCTGCTTGTCAAGAAACTATAAGCCTTTATTATAATTAATTATCTTATTATGGCACCATCAGGCATCTGGTCATTCGCTTTCACAAAAGTTAACTTACCCTCGTTATCTTCTGCCATCAATATCATTCCCTGCGAAACAATTCCTTTGATTTCTCTTGGCGCTAGATTTACAATAATACTTACCTGCTTTCCTATGATATCTTCAGGCTTATAATGCTCTGCAATTCCCGAAACGACTGTACGCTCATCAAAACCAGTGTTTAGAGTCAATTTAAGCAGCTTCTTGGTCTTTTCTACTTTTTCTGCAGCGATTATAGTAGCTACCCTAATATCTATTGCGCTGAATTGTTCAAATTCAATATCAGGTTTAGCTGGAATGGCTTCTTTTTGTGCCTGTTGATTAACAGTTTTGCTTTGATTTAGCTTATTTATCTGTGCTTGTATAGCTTCATCTTCTATTTTCTCAAACAAAAGTTCTGCCTGATTTAATTTATGTCCTCTTTTTAATAAATCAACAGATCCTGCATCTGCCCATGTATTTCCCCCGCAGTTCAGCATTTGCTTTAGTTTAACAGAGGTAAAAGGTAAGAATGGTTCTATCAGAATTTCTAAATTGGCAGCGATTTGCAGGCTGATATTTAAAATAGTACGCACTCTATCTTCGTCTGTTTTAATCAATTTCCAGGGCTCTGTATCTGCTAAATACTTGTTGCCTAAACGAGCAACATTCATTACCTCTGTTAAAGCCTCTCTAAAGCGATAATTTTCTATAGAGGTGCTGATCTTATCGGGATAAGACTTAAGTTCTTCTATAACCGCTTTATCGTGCGTTGTAAGCTCCATTAAAGTTGGAACATTACCATCAAAATACTTATGAGTTAAAACTACCACACGGTTAATGAAATTACCTAAGATAGCAACCAATTCATTATTGTTTCTTGCCTGAAAATCTTTCCATGTAAAATCGTTGTCTTTGGTTTCGGGGGCAGTTGCGGTTAAAACATAACGTAAAACATCCTGCTTGTCTTTAAAATCTTCCAGATATTCATTTAACCATACAGCCCAATTTTTAGAGGTTGATATCTTTTGTCCTTCTAAATTTAAGAACTCATTAGCGGGTACATTATCAGCCAGAATATAGTCTCCATGCGCCATTAGCATAGCCGGAAAAATAATACAGTGAAAAACGATATTATCTTTGCCTATGAAGTGAACCAGTTTAGCTTCTTTATTTTTCCAGTAATCCTCATAATTAAAAGATGTTAAGTTGCTTTGGTTAATGTAATATTCTTCCGCTTTAGGATTCCATATTCCTAATTTAGCATATTCAGCCAGCTCTTTGGTGGCCGATATATAACCAATAGGTGCATCAAACCAAACATACAATACTTTTCCATCAGCTCCTTTAACCGGAACTTTTACACCCCAATCCAGATCACGGGTCATTGCCCTTGGCTGTAAGCCTGCATTAAGCCAGCTTTGGCATTGTCCATATACATTTGGGCGCCACTCTTTATGACTTTCTATATATGTACGCAGTTGATCTTCATATTTATCAAGGGGCAAGAACCAGTTTTTAGTTTGTCTTAGAACAGGTGGCTGCCCGGATAAGGTTGATTTTGGGTTAATAAGATCGGTAGCATTTAATGAGCTTCCGCAACTTTCACATTGATCACCATAAGCGTTTTCATTGCCGCATTTAGGGCAAGTTCCCGTAATATATCTGTCTGCCAGAAAAGATTTCGCCTGCTCATCGTAATATTGTTCTGTGATTTCTTCAGTAAATACTCCTTCATTATATAGCTTTTCAAAGAAATCTTCAGCTGTTTGATGATGTGTTAATGAAGAAGTACGATGATAAATATCGAAAGATACGCCAAACTCCTTAAATGAATCGCCAATTATTTTATGATATTTATCTACGATTTCTTGTGGTGTAACCCCTTCTTTTTTAGCTTTAAGCGTTATAGGAACCCCGTTTTCATCAGATCCGCAGATAAATTTAACATCTCTTTTATTGGCACGCAAATAACGCACATACGTATCGGCGGGCAAATACACACCAGCTAAATGGCCAATATGTACAGGTCCGTTGGTATAAGGCAAGGCAGCCGTAACCGTATATCTTTTAAATTTATTATTATCCAAAACTATTTTTTTATTTTGCAAAGATATTGTTTTCAAAATGATTAAGCAGCCAGCATATTTAAAAAAGGGCGATAAAATTGCAATTGTTTGCCCTGCAAAGAAACTTCCAAAACCTATTGATTATGGAATAAGTATACTTCAAGGTTGGGGACTTGAAGTCGTTATAGGTCAATCTGTAACAGCATCCCATCATCAGTTTGCAGGAACTGATCAGTTAAGAGCTCAAGATTTACAGCAATTTTTAGATGATACCTCAATAAAAGCAATTATTGCGGCGCGTGGCGGATATGGAACCATTCGCATAATTGATGAGCTTGATTTTACCTTATTTAAAGCAAATCCTAAATGGATTATAGGCTTTAGTGATATTACAGTATTGCTTTCACATCTGTATGCAGATTTAAAGACACAAAGCATACACGGACAAATGCCTTATACATTTGAAGAAAGTACACCCGAAGCCCTAGAAAGTTTGCGTAAAGCCCTTTTCGGAGAGATTGATGTATATAATTATTCAAATGAATTTCCTAATAAAGAAGGCAATATTAGCGGAGAGCTTATAGGTGGAAATTTAACTTTGCTTTTAGCTGTTGAAGGATCCGTTTCTGAGATGGATTATAAAAATAAGATCCTGTTTATTGAAGATGTGGGCGAACATGAATATGCAATAGACCGAATGATGCGGACTCTCAAAAGAAAAGGAAAATTAAAAGATCTGAAGGCTTTAATAGTTGGAGCATTTAATGAGCTTGGAGAAGAAGGCATTGCTTTTGGACAGAGCCCAGAAGAGGTAATATGGGAACTGGTAAAAGAATATGATTATCCGGTTTGCTTTAATTTTCCGAGCGGTCATATAAATGATAACAGAGCGATGGTGTTAGGTAAAATGATAAATTTAAGTATAGAAAAAAATAAAGTAACCTTTAAATATTAAATGTATGGCTATTTTAGAAAATTTAGGTAAATATCGTAATACAGGCCTTATCTTATTGAGGTTAGGCTTAGGTATAATGATGATGACTCACGGATTGCCGAAAATTATGGGAGGCCCTGATAAATGGGCGGCTATTGGGGGTAGCATGAAAGTGATCGGTATTGATTTTATACCTGCATTCTGGGGATTTATGGCCGCAGTTTCTGAAGGGTTTGGAGGTTTTTTATTGCTTTTAGGCTTATTCTTTAGACCGGTAAATATGCTATTGGTATTTACCATGCTGATTGCTGCATTGGTACATTTCTCAAAAGGAGAAGGACTCTCAGGGGCTTCTCATGCAATTGAGCTTGGAATTGTATTTTTGAGCTTAATATTTATTGGCCCAGGAAAATATAGTGTAGATAAAAAGTAAAAATACAATACAGATTATAAATTCAAAAAAGGGCATGTAAAGCCTGTTCCTTTTCATATTAAATTAACCCAAACAAGAAACCCATTTCAATTTTTGAAATGGGTTAAAGTAATTTGTTATTGTTCTATTTATTTCTCAATAAGGAGATAATATCATTCTCTTTTTTAAGATTTAATTTATTTTCCTTAACATAATTGCTCGCATCATTAGAATTCAGATAGTCTAAAACAGAGCGATCATTTAGCTTAACATCAGTTATCTTTCCATTTTGAACAAAGAATATCTCACATAGGAGAATAAAAATGATGTCAATCTTTATTCCTTATTTAAATATTCCTCAAATAGTTTCTTTAGGTCTGTGTCATTCTTCAAATTAAATTTGCCTTCATTAATAATGCTTTGCACTTTCCTAATATCAATTCCAAACTCTTCCGAAAGAGTTTTAGCGGATATCTTAATATCATGGATACTATTATTTTTGAAAATAAAATATAAAGGAATGCGTTTAAAATATTTTTCAGTAGGCATATTTGCCCTTGTTCGTTCTCCTATAGATACATCTATCTTTTTTAATAGTGTTAATTTTCCATTAGCTATTATTTGATAATAGGTTTTCGAAGTATAATTTCCATATGATGGAAAATTATTCTGGAAAAAAAGCCCCCTTAAGCTAAATGCCTTAACAGGCTCTTTAAAGTTTAATTCTGCTTCTTTCTTCTCATTTGTAAATATTAACTGATCAGCCATCATATCATATTTTAAATAATCAATTTTAGCTTTATTGCCTGATTCAAAGATTACTTCTCCATTAACCCATTGATCCAGAAAATAAGGAGATTCTAAGATTCCTTCATAATTATCTGTATTTCTAATTTTATCTCCAGCAATATTATTGATAAAAACTTGCCCGTAGGAGTTAATTTTAAAAAATAAGATTAAGGCGAGCAATATAATTGTGTTTTTTTTCATCTTTTATCAAATTAAGAAAAAAAGGGAACGTTTAAAAAACGCTCCCTTTGTATTTTAAATTCATTAAAAATTATGGCTTATCCCACCAGATTCGGGTATTTAATTCATCTGGACCTTGGCTTGCAATAACATTTTGGTAATTAGCCTTATTTAAAGAAGCTTCTTCTGTTGTATAACATTGTCTTCTTGGAATTTGTCCCCCTAAATTCTGTGGATATGGAGAAGGGGTTAAAGTTGGGAATCCTGTTCTTCTCCAATCTGCCCATGCTTCATAACCATAACCCATATAATTAGCCACCCATTTTTGAGTAATAATTTGCTTAACTGCATTAGCGGGATCATAAACAACCCCAGCTTGAGCTAAATAATTAGCAACAGTTGTAGCATCGGTTATACCATGTTGACTTAAAGAAGCTTTTATCCCGTCAGTATAGGCTAAAGCAGCATTTACATCATCAGGTGCTCCTGTAATCCATCCTAGTTTGTAAGCTTCAGCAACAGCAAACCTAGATTCAGCATAAGTAAAAATGGAAACAGCTGAATTTTGCTGTCTAAATTTTGAACCAAAAGCAGAAACAGAACCTCCAACAAAAACTCCAGATGGATTGAAACCGCCTATTGAATAAGCGCCAGCCAGTGCCTGCGTTAAACCATATGGCATACCCACATAAGGCCCAGTATTTACTCCCCCAACATTTGGCCCTGTTCTTTCTGCATATACTCCTAAACGAGGATCATTGTTTGATTGTAAATAATCTAATAATGGTTTTCCGATTGTATAATCATATCGTTTTGCTACATTATAATTGTTATACATATTGTTTTCATTAGCTGATTCTGCTAAATATGCATAAAACATATTATCAGAGTTAGATGTCAATACTCCGTCAGCCAATGCTGCATTAAATTCTGTTTTACCAGTAGCAGGATCTATTTTAGAAAGACGTAAAGCCATGTTCATTCTAATTTGATTGGCAAATTTTTTCCATTTAGCAATAGACCCACTGAATAAAATATCTCCCTTTACAGTTGCTCCTGCATCAAATTGAGCTATAGCCTCTTTTAATTCTTTAAATAAGGCAGTATACACATCTTTTTGTTTATCAAACTTAGGAGTAGGCTTAGATAAACCCTGCAATGCTTCCGAGTATGGAATATCTCCCCATCTATCTGTCATATTTTGGAAAAGAAATGCCTTTAATATTCTTGCGATAGCAATCTGATTGGCATTCGATCCTCCCCCTATAACATTAGGAGCCCCTTTTGTTCCAGCATCAGTGTTAAGCTGAATAATTGTGGTTAAATCCTCCAGAGGGTTGTTATATATTGCTGCATAGCTATATACTTTTGTATTGTATCTAGACTCAGATGTGTACAGTGTTTCAGAATTTTGCTGAGTATATAATCTTGGTGTTACCGAGCTTATTATACCCGCCATATTTCTTTCTACATTTGTTAATAATAAATAGGTTTGAGGGGTTGAAGGTGAATTCGGGCTCACATTAACGTCTCCAAAATCACCGGGCTTACAGCTTAGTGCAACACCAATAGCCATCAATCCAGCATATTTAAATATTTTCATTTTCATTTCTTCCTTTATTAAAATGTTACTTTCAAATTAAGTCCTATTGTTCTTGTACCTGGAAGCTGACCTCCTTCTATCCAGTTACCTGCAGACTCAGATGGATCAATGCCAGGAATCTTAGAATAAATTAACCAAGGATTTCTAGTTACGATCGATATAGATGCTCTTTGAGCTTTAAATTTAGATACAAGTTTGCTTGGTAAAGTATAACCTAAAGATACTTCTCTAAGTTTTACATAAGTTGCATCATAAGTTTGTTCTGCCCAAGTATAAGGGATATAGCCTTCATAATAATCCTGAGGATCTATATATACATTATTAGGTTGTCCATTAGATTCAAATACACCTGGAATCAATATTCCGCCACCGTTTGCAACAGGATCTCTTTTCGGGAATCCTTTATCATTCAATCCGGCAGTCTCTTCAGCTAAGCCTGAGCCAAAAAGATTCCCTCTACTAACAGAAAATAATTTTCCACCTACTTGGAAGTCAAAAGAAAATCCTGCAGTAAAGTTTTTATAATTGAAAGTCGAAGTTAAACCTCCAGTTAAATCAGGAATAAATGTTCCTAAATTATAGTTATCTTCTAACACAGGGAAACCATCACTTTTAATTAAATTATTACCGTTGGCATCTTTTTTAATTCTTTGAGATACGATTTCTCCCCAAGGTCTGTTAACTCTTCTTTCAACTCTGATTTGTGGAGTTCCTACATAACCAAATGAACCCCAAGCAAAATTGTCTATACCCGGATAAAGCTCATTAATGGTGTTTTTACTTGTTGCAAAGTTGGCATTGATATCCCAAACAAAACTTTGGGTTTTAATAGGGTTGCCTCCCAAAGTAAATTCAAAACCACTAGATGTGATTTTACCTCCGTTAACCAATGCAGAAGAGAAACCTGTACTTGAAGGTAAGGATAGAGATATAATCTGATCTGTTGATTTACGATTAAAATAATTAGCACTTAAGCGCAAGCGATTTTTTATAAATCTAAATTCCAAACCTGTTTCAAATGCATCTGAAAGTGCTGGTTTAAGGTTTTCATTAGGGATTTGGTTTGGAACAGTTAAGCTTGGATTTGTTCCATAGAAACCTGCCGAGCTATAAACCTGATAAATATTATAAGGACCAATATCCGAACCTGTTCTACCAAATGAAACAGTTGCTTTACCAAATGATAATATATTGTTTTTTGGAAGCAAATCAGAAAATACAAAAGCTAACGATCCCCCTCCATATAAATATGAGTTATTTGATTTAGGTAAAGAAGATGACCAGTCGTTACGGATGTTTAAATCTAAGAACAAGAAGTTGTTGTAACCGACTGAACCAAAACCATATACACTTCTAACTTTTTTAAGAGACCAAGTAGAAGAAAGACCTGGTCTATCTTTTGATGCTGCTAAGCTATACCAATTAGGTACTGTAAATCCTCCGACCGTATTACCGCTAATACCCTCATCATAATTTATACGTAATTCACCATAAGCCCCGGCATTAAAAGAAAACTTGTCTACATCCTTTTTAAATAATAAATCAAGCACATAGTTGTTTTCCCTAGATCTGCTTTGGCTATTGCTATAAGATTCTAAGTTTAATGTTCCAGAAGCAACTCGACTGTCTCCTCTAGAAGAAGCATAATTTCCTTTCGCTACAAAATCTAATGTTAACTCAGGGATAATGTTGTACGACGCAGATAGTGAACCAAAAATACGATTGCTATTAGATTGAGCCACATTTTCATAAGCTTCTACATATGGATTATCCCAGTATTTAGGAGATAAGTTCCTAGGGCTGGTAATATTCCAAGTAGTAAAGGTTCCATCTGGATTTTTATAGTTTTTTAACTTATCAATCTCAATATTTCTTTGAAACCACTGGTTAAAAGAACCCGCTGTTTGAGTACTATATCCTTCGGCAGGTCTATTAAAATAATTGATCACATTATAATTGAAGTTTGCTCCAAATTTCAACTTAGATATTGGCGTAAAAGTACCATTGAAACTTAAACGATTTTGATCAGCTCTTGTATTTGGCGAAACACCTGTTCGGTTTACGTTAGTATAAGAAACCCTTGCACTCACCCTATCAGAAGCATGAGATAATGCTATATTTGTATTCGTTTCTACACCTGTTTCATAAAAATCTCTAATGTTATTAGGCTGAGAAACCCATGGCTGAGTTTGCGCATATTGAGGATCATACTTATTCCAAGCATACCAAGGAGCATAAGGTTTTCCATCGAATTTAGGCCCCCAACTCTCATCTACTTGGTAGTTATAATATCTAGCACCGTTCATAGCTGCCAATGCAGGTGCATCTGTAGCAGGATTATAAACAAAAGTACTCCAGTTTTGAGTAACCCCACCACCATATTCATTTTGATATTTAGGCAAAAGAGCTACATTTTCAAGCGTAGTACTATGATTTAATTCTATACCAAAACCCTTTTTAGAGGCTTGTTTCGATTTAATCACAACCACACCTTGGTCTCCTCGTTGCCCATACAAAGATGTGGCGGCCGGACCTTTTAAAACAGTTAAATCCTCAACATCATCCATATTAACACTTGTAGAAGGAACCACTACTCCATCAACTACATAAAGAGGATCTGATCCACCACCTATTGCATTGATCCCTCTAATTCTAATAGAAGAAGTTCCAAATCTTGCGCCAGAACCGCCCATAACTTGAACACCAGCAATTTTACCAGCCAATGCTGTATTTAAATCTTGCTGTTTTGCCAAAGTAAGGTCTTCTCCTTTTACACTTTGTTGTGCGGTTCCTAACGATCGTTCTTTTCTCACAACGCCTAAAGCCGAAGTAACGACTACTTCCCCAAGAGTTTTCGAGTCAGGATTTAAGCTGATTATTAAATTAGAACTTGTTATTGCAACTTCTTTCTCTGTATAACCAAGAGAAGAAATAATTAAAGTTTTGCTTCCCGCAGGAGCTTTAATTACAAATTTTCCATCAGAACCTGTAGCCGTTCCAGAGCGAGGTTGCTCTTTAATCTTTACAGAAGCTCCCGGAATAGGCAGCCCGTCTTCTGCAGAAGTAACCGTACCAGTAATTGTTCTTTCTTGTGCCATTGCCGTGGTGGCAACGAACAAAAGAATGAACAAACTTTGTAGAAGTTTTTTCATAAATTAATAAAATTTA
>NZ_JBKGVD010000011.1:0-129120 GCF_046462515.1 Pedobacter sp. | reverse complement strand
GCGGGTGAGGATGTAGTTCTGGTTGCTGCTGGGGGCGGTGGCCAGGGGCGGCGCGGGCGTACCGATGTAAACCCTGAGGCTGCTGCCCGAGGGGGCATGGAAGCCCGGCAGCAGCGTAACGCTGCCAGGGGCCGAAAGCACAGCCTCCCCGTTATATTGTGAATAGCTCTTATGATCCTGGGCGGAAACATCCAGGCAGAAAACGGATGCTAACAGAAAAGTGAAAATCTTACTCATGGAGCGTTATGGCTTATAATGGCAATTAAAACTTTTATTGCTAAAGATAAGCGCACGATCATTAGATTCCAATTAAAACAAAAAATTAATAAGAGGTATAAATTCTGCCCTCTTATTCCAGTTCTTTTCAAAGTACAGCATAAGTTTTTCAAACACTAAAAGAATACCGTATAAGTTTGATAGGAATATTATGTATTTTACCTTAAAAACGTGTACTTATTAATTAATTAATATAAGTTTATTCATTGCATTTAATATATTTGCAGTCTAAATTTATCACTAAAGCGTTTGCTTTAAGTCTCGCTCGAAACGTAGGAAATTTCATTGGCAACAAGACTTAAGTGAAACGTCCATGCTATGGTGTGGGCGACACTTACGTTGCCTGGTATCCTACGACCGAAGAGCGTAAAGATGTTGCCTGCACCATAGCATTTTATTTATTAAACGCTATGAACGCAGAACCAGAATTCAAAGGATTTAATTACGTTATTTCGGATGTTGTAAGGTTTTTACCCTCTCATGATTTTTTTACAATTATGCTTAAGAATGGCAAAATTGTACACCATTGTCCCGAAAATTATTACGATTTCTTAGCTTGGCTACGTTCGCATCAAATTCCTGACGTACGAGAAAGCTGGACCAAAGAGCTTGATCAAAATACATCACCGTAAAGTACTGTGCCAAGAAACTAAAATTTTAGGAGATACTGAACCATTTAAATAAAATAATACCGACCGCATACCTCGTTTAGATGAATTAAACGTTATTGTGAAAATATTTTTAACAATTACATACTAATTCACATTATTTGTCGTATTATTGTACGAGAGCGTTAATTTAGATGTTAGCGGGAATGGTCGGAGATCATTTCCGCTTTCTTTTTTAATGGTAATTGAACCATTCCTCTCATGCTTATATCCAATAAAAAAAGCCACTACATGATGTAATGGCTCTTAGGTATATATCTTATATATTTTTATCCTTTTAAGATCTGATGCCCCATTTTGTCTCTCTTGGCCAACAGGTAAGAACGATTATAAGGATTGCTTTCTATTTCAATAGGAATGTTCTCCACCACCTCTAATCCATAACCTATTAAGCCAGCTCTTTTAGTTGGATTATTAGACATCAGACGCATTTTGGTAACACCTTGTGCTCTTAAAATCTGGGCCCCAACACCATAATCGCGTTCATCTCCCCTAAAACCTAATTTGATATTGGCCTCTACGGTATCTAAACCTTTATCTTGTAAGTTATAGGCATGTAGTTTATTGATCAGGCCTATGCCTCTTCCCTCTTGGTTCATGTAAACCACTAAGCCTTTACCTTCTTTTTCTATCATTTGCAATGCTTTGTGCAATTGTGGACCGCAATCGCAACGGCATGAACCAAAAATATCGCCAGTTACACATGAACTATGTATGCGGGTCAATACAGGCTCGCCTTCTTTCCATTCGCCTTTTGAAATGGCCAGATGTGTAGCTCCATTACTTAACTGGGTATAAGCAGTCATTTTAAATTCACCAAACTCTGTTGGTAAGCTTACGCTCACTTCTTCTTTAATCAGGCTTTCTGCTGCCAGACGGTAAGCGATCAGGTCTTTAATACTGATAATTTTCAGATCGTGTTTTGCGGCAATATGCATCAGATCTGGTAAACGGGCCATTGTACCGTCTTCATTCATAATTTCTACCAAAACGCCAGCAGGCTCAAATCCGGCCAGGCGGGCTATGTCGATAGTGGCTTCGGTATGTCCGGTTCTGCGCAATACACCTTCTTTACGTGCTCTTAGAGGAAAGATATGTCCCGGCCGACCTAAATCTTCGGGTTTGGTTCCGGGATTAATTAAAGCCTGAACGGTTTTTGCTCTGTCATGTGCCGAAATTCCGGTGGTACATCCATGTCCTATCAAATCTACCGAAACGGTAAAAGGGGTTTGGTGTAAAACGGTGTTATTCTGCACCATCAGGTTCAGCTCTAGCTTATCGCAAAGTTCTTCAATTAGAGGTGCGCATATTAATCCACGCCCGTGTTTAGACATGAAATTGATGATTTCAGGCGTTACATTCCGAGCCGCAGTAACAAAATCGCCTTCGTTTTCGCGGTCCTCATCATCTACAACTATAATAATTTTACCAGCTTTAATATCTTCTAAAGCCTCTTCTATGGTATTTAATCTGATTTCCATTTTAGCTAAAAATGTGCTGCAAAGGTACAAACCTTTAATGTACAATTAATGATGTTTTACCATTATTTTACGGTGGTTTACACAGTTTTACAATGCTGTGTGTTTTAAAGACGGAGCACTATGCCTTTTCTTTCTTTTTACGTACAAAGAAACGGGTAATGGTCTGCTTATAATAATCTATATCAAATAATGCCGAGTCTACTGAAGCTTTATAAGTTAAGAAAATACCTACGGGTGTAAGCACAATAATGGCTAACCACATGCCAGCAACGGTGGTTAAAGAACCTTCTTTAGCCGATTTCTCTGCCACAGTTGAAATGATGTGGTAAATCAGGAAGAAAATTACAGAAATAACCACTGGTAAGCCCAAACCTCCTTTACGGATAATTGCGCCTAAGGGTGCACCGATAAAAAATAACAGCAGGCAAGACACAGCAAGAGTAAATTTACGCTGGTATTCTATTTGTGCCCTGATGACCTCTTTTTGCTTTAGGTCAAATTCTACGGTGGCATTTTTTAAGCTTTGTAGCATAGCATCGGCCTGATCAAAAGCCAGTTGCAATGTATTATAGCGGTCTCTTTCTGGCACTACATTAATGATATTGCCTTTTATGATTTTTACAGCCTTATTTACCTTTGTGTAACCTTTTAAATAATTATTCTGCTTTAAATAAGCCCCTGCATTGATACTTAGCGCTTTGCCAATGCTGTCTACATCTTTTTTAAGCGAATCTTCTCTGTGCAGCAACTCTTTGCGGTTAAGCATAGGCGCATTATTTTTAAAGCTCTCTTCCTGCGTACGGGTTAGACCTTTAAAACTGCTGAAATCAAATTTTACTTCGGTTTCTTTAAAACGCATACGGCTAAAAGTCTGCCTCGGGTTATAATAACCACTGTTTGAAGCCGCTTCTTCATACCGTACACCGTTTATTAATTTTAATATCAGGTAGTTGCCGTCTGAGGTTTTAGACATCTGCCCTTTCTGGGCCAATGTAATTTTGGGCACACCATTGGTACCTTTGTGCTCATAAATAGTAATACCGTACAAAGAATCTACCGCCCCTTCTCCTTTGCGTTCAACACGCATGGCATAATCGGTAATGCTGTTATTGAATATCCCGGGCTTAATTAAAAACGAAAGTTTCTTGTTGCGCACGTCCCAAAGTAATGAACCGTATTTTAAATTGGCCTTGGGCAACATATAATCTGAAAAGAAAAAGGATGCTACAGATAAGCAGACAATAAAGACAAAAAGGGGCTGCATGGCTTTTCTAAGCGAAATACCAGCAGATTTAATCGCTACCAATTCATAATTCTCTCCTAAACTGCCAAAGGTCATGATAGAAGATAAAAGTACCGAAAGCGGCAAAGCCATAGATACATTTGATGCCGAGGCATAAAGCATCAGTTCTGCAATGGTGTACCACTCAAAGCCTTTCCCAATCAAATCATCTATATATTTGAAAAGAAAGAACATTAAGAGAATAAACATTACCACAAGAAATGTGACAATGAAAGGCCGTATAAACGCTTTAATTAAAAGTAAGTGTATCTTTTTCAACGATACAAAGATAATTAAAGCTTCTCAATTTAAGCGCCTAAAACGCTAACCAGATAATCAATCTGGTTATCCCAGATCTGTTTGCGTTCTTGTATGGTTTCTTCTGTGGCAAAATCGGTAATTGCGAGCGCTACATCGTTGGTAAGTTCATCCTGCACAATCTCCATCTCAAAAAAACAGTGCGGTTCATCATCAATCCATTTAAACTTAACCAGTTTATTTTCTTTTAAACTTAGAAGTTTAGCTTTCTGCACCTCTCCGTCCCATGAAAATGTATATGTCTGATCATTGAAGGTAACATCATCAGCAAACCATTGCGCCAAGCCGTTAGGCTCACTTATAAAACTAAATAAGATACGCGGAGACGACCGGATTGCGTACTCTAATGTAAATTTCTTTTTTTCTGACATATTTAAGGTCTATGAAGTCTGTGTTTTTAATCTTCTATCTTTTGCTAAGAAAAGTATTTTATTTTTAAAAAGCAACTGTTTACTTAAGTAACAGCAAATTAACTTTATACAGTTTAATTTTCACCACCAACTTTATTTTAACAGACTTTTGAATTCACCTGATTTTATAGAAGGCAAATCCCGATAAGAGGGCACTAAAATAATTTTCAAATATTATTTTCTCCTCAATTGGAATTATTCTATATTTGCAACTCGAAAAACGGCGGGGTAGCTCAGATGGTTAGAGCGCAGGATTCATAACCCTGAGGTCGGCAGTTCGATCCTGCTCCCCGCTACCAAGCAAAAGCTCACAGCAATGTGGGCTTTTTTACTTTGTAGGCTGAGTCGGACATTAAACTTATCGTTATTCCCTCATTACATCTGAATTTATTTCAAGAATCATTAAACGTCCTTAGATCGATTTAGAATAATTTACATAATATTTTGTAGGATTTTAATATGATCTTTCTACGTAGGGCAGATGTAAACACTTAAAGAGCACTCATCATAAGCATCAAACTAATCAAAATTCCAAAACAAAAGGTGTCGTTTCCTATCCCTACAGCAAGTGTAATATCTAACAATAATTTAATATGTTTACTTACTTAGCGTTAATTTTAATTTCATAACTTGGCATTGTACAATTTTTATGAGCGACAAAGAATTATGGGCCGATGAAACGCTGCTGACATCACTTTTAGAAGATGACGAGTATGCCTTTAAACAGATATATAAACGGTATGCGCCAAGGCTTTATGCGGCTGCATACAATCTTTTTAGGGATAAACCTTTGTGTGAAGACCTCATACAGGAGCTTTTTGCCGACTTATGGATTAAACGGAAAAACTTAAATATAAAATCGCTTAAACCCTATCTGTATACTTCTGCTAAAAACAGGGCGCTGATGGCCATGAGATCCGGAAGAACGATGCTCAGCGAAACCGCTCTTGAAAAACTGATAGCCGATTATGCCACAGATGACCGTTTAAATATCCGCGAGCTAAATGATATTTTGAACAAAAGCATAGATAGCCTGCCTGATAAGTGCCGTGAAATATTTCGGTTAAGCCGTAATGAACATCTATCGAACAAAGAAATTGCCGAACGGTTAAATATATCCATTAAAACAGTAGAAAATCAGATGACCATTGCCTTGCGAAAGCTACGTGAGCAAACCGTCGAATTTTTTGCTATTATCATCATTGCAATTATTTTCAGCAGGATGCAATAAGAAAAAAAACCATAAACCACTGTATTAAAACATCTTAAACAAAGTTATTTACACCTTAAACATTTATTTTAAAAAAAATTTAAGATAGCTTAGGGGTTGAGTCGCCAATTTGCATCATACAGATATAATGCAAAAAAACAATTCAAATAAAATAGCTGAATATATTGATACGCTGCTGACAGTGTATTTTAAAGATATGCAGCAGAAAACAACCTTAGGTGATCCATCTTTAGAATTTGCACAAGATGAGGTGTACAATAAGATATGCCAATCTATTCAGTTACACCGTAAACGTAAGCGCGTGCGTTGGCTCATGGCAGCGGCCAGCGTTATTACGCTACTTGCTATTTCAACCTTATTGTATAACCGATGGTCAGTAATAAGCAACTTAATAACACCTGTTGCAACGCTCCAAAAACTATCTCCTAAAGGACAAGTTACTTTTTTTACCCTTACAGATGGCACTAAGATATGGCTCAACAGCAATAGTAAACTATTATATCCCGAAAAATTCAGCAAACAACAACGCGAGGTAAACCTTATCGGCGAAGCTTATTTTGAAGTAGTTCATACAGATAAACCTTTTATCATTCATACTGGCGATGTAAAAACACAGGTTTTAGGAACAAGCTTTAATATCTCGGCATACCAAAACGATAAAAACATACGCATAACTGTATTAACCGGAAAAGTAGGGGTAACAACCACCGCTAACATCCAAACCATGTACTTAACACCTAACCAACAAGCAGTATTCAATAAAGAACAACAAACGTTTACCCAACATAATGTTGCAGCCGAAAAAGAAATAGTATGGCAAAACAACAATAGGTTGATATATAAAGGGGAAAAACTGGGAAAAGTGCTAGATGAAATGCGACAACGCTATCATATAAAAATAACAGCAGATGAACATTTGCTGAACTGTACTATTTCAGTTGACCTGAACAATAAGTCTACGCAAGAAATGATGCAAATTTTGGCAGAGATCATGAACGGAACATGCATACTAAAGAATGGACAATATACCCTAACAGGTATAGGATGTCAATAATAATTTAACTAAATAATAAATCAAACAAAAACAACAAACTAAATGACATAGAAAATTACTAAAAAGCCCCCGTAGAATTGCAATATTTTACAGGGGCAAAAATGCAAAGTTAAGATATATGCCTTCCAGAACCTTCTAAAATTACGGATGTAGCATATTAATGTTCAACTATTAACATTTATCACTAAAGTTATGAAAAAATCTCTATTGAGTAATAGAGTGACCAACTATGTGCTAACTATTATGAAAATAAGTACTTTGGTTTATATTACAGCCTGTTGTTTATGTTCTTTAGCATGGGCCAGTACAAGCTACGGACAACGATTAGCCGAACAAAAAGTTACGGTAAAATTTGAAAACCTAAGGTTAGATGATGCCCTTGAAAAACTAACTGCAGGTACAGGGTTTAAAATAGCCTATTCCAATGATCTACTCAACAAAACAGCTTCGGTAAGTCTAAATGTAAGCAATGGCAGCTTATTAAATGCATTGCAGCAGTTATTAGCGCCACAGCGCCTCTCATTTTCAGAGGTGGGCAATGTAATAGTGCTTAAAAAAGCGACTGCCGAAACAGCAAAACCTATAAAAACTATTCGAGGAACGGTAAAAGACACTACGGGTGTTACACTGGTAGGTGTAACCATTAGGGTAAAAGATAAGCCCACCATTGCTACCAGCACCGATGTAAACGGAAAATACGTATTAGAGGTACCCGATGGTGCTATTCTTACGTTCAACTATATGGGTTACAGAACCGTTGAAATTGCTGTTGGTAAAGAAAGCGTAATAGATGTAATAATGCATGTAGCCGATTCTTTTTTGGAAGAAGTAGCCATTGTTGGCTTTGGCATGCAAAAAAAGATAAGCTTAGTTGGCGCCCAAGGAACCATTAGTGTAAAAGATCTTAAACAACCTACTTCCAACCTTACCAATTCGCTGGGTGGTCGTGTGGCAGGATTAGTATCTGTTCAGCGTAGCGGAGAACTAGGCTTCAACGATGCCCAGATCTATATCCGGGGAATATCTACCTTTACCAATACCTTAAGCGCACCTCTTACTTTGGTAGATGGCGTGCCACGTGATATTGCCAATATTGACCCAGAAGATATTGAGAGTTTTTCTATCTTAAAAGATGCTTCGGCTACCGCTGTATATGGTGTACGCGGTGCAAACGGTGTAATACTGATCACCACCAAAAAGGGAAATGGAGGTAGGCCAACTTACAATATCAGATATACGGAAGGTATTACCGCCTTTACTACTCTTCCCGAATTTACCGATGGCCCAACGTACATGCAAATGTCTAACGAAGCTTTGGTAACCCGTGGTGGTACCCCTATCTATTCGCCAGATGCCATTGAAAAAACCCGTAATGGTTCCGATCCCTACCTTTACCCCAATGTAGATTGGATGAGTGAAGTATTCAACAAAACCGGGCACAATCGCAATGTAAATGCCAATATCAACGGCGGTTCTGGCAATGCAAATTATTATATAGGACTTGGCTACTACGATGAAAAAGGATTGTATAAAACCGAAGCACTTAGTAAATACGATCCTTCTATCTACCTTAAACGGTATAATGTTACCTCCAATCTATCTTTAAAACCATCTGGCACAACTACCATAGAACTAGGCATACAGGGTTATTTGAACAATGTAAACTATCCGGCCTCCAGTGTGGGTACTATTTTTAGCAATGCTTATTTCCAAACACCAGTAAGCATCCCCGTACAATATCCCGATGGCAAAGTAGCCGATTTACGTAGTGGTGGTTTAAAAAACCCCGTAGCAAGTCTTACACAAACAGGTTATGCCAATCAATGGCGCAGCCAGGTGTTCTCAAACTTACGTATTACACAGGGCCTACCTTTTATCACCAAGGGGTTGTCTGTAGCTGCCATGTTCTCTTTTGATGCCTATAACTATGTTAGTAACCGCTATACCAAAACACCTGATACCTATTTGGCCACAGGACGTGATGCTAATGGTAATTTTATATATGACCAAACAGCTATCGGTACCGAGTTTTTGGCCTACGGAAAAACAAATGATGGTTCGCGCACCCTATATTCTGAAGCATCATTAAATTATAACCGTGATTTTGGAAAGCATAATGTAACAGGAATGTTCCTCTATAACCAAAGCGATAAGGCCAACACTTTTGCCGAAACTCTGGAAAACTCCCTGCCTTATCGCTTTAGAGGAATAGCAGGTCGTTTTACTTATGGTTATGCCAATAAATATTTTGCCGAGGCCAACTTTGGCTATAACGGTTCAGAAAACTTTTATCCAGGTAAACAATACGGCTTTTTTCCCTCTGGAGGTATAGCATGGGTACTATCAGAAGAACAGTTCTTTAGCACCTTAAAAAATACCATACAATTGTTAAAGCTACGGTTTTCTCATGGCATAGTAGGTAATAGCCTTATTGATGGCCGCCGTTTTGCCTATTTGGCAACTGTAGCTACCATAGGCGGATATACTTTTGGGCAGAATATGAGTAATAACTACGCCGGAAAAGATTTTGGCGAGTATGCTGTTGATGTGCAATGGGAAACCTCAAAGAAAACCAATTTAGGTTTGGATATAAGGCTATTGAAAGATAAACTGGCTATACAGGCCGATGTGTTTAAGGAACATCGCAGCGGTATATTTCTTCGCCGTACTTCCCTGCCCGCCTATGTGGGTATGATCAATGCCCCTTACGGTAACGTAGGTATAATAGATAACAAAGGGATAGACGGTTCTGTTACCTATAACAATAAAATTGGACAGGTATCATTATCGTTGTTGGGCAATTTTACCTACAATCGCAATAAGGTAATAGAAGACGATCTGCCCTCATGGCAATACCCTTGGTTAGAACGCAAGGGGCGTAAAGTAGGCCAACGCTATGGCTATATAGTGCTTGGCTTATTCCAAAACGATGATGAAGTAAAAAATTCACCCTTACAAACCGGCGATGTACGTGCGGGCGATATCAAGTATAAAGATATTAACGGCGACGGCGTAATTGATTCTTATGATCAGGTACCCATTGGCTATGGCAATATACCCGAAATCGTTTATGGTTTTGGCTTTACCATTGGTTATAAATCCTTTACGCTATCTACCCTTTTTCAGGGAGCAGCCAATGTAGATTATTTACTAAGTGGCGAAGGTATTCTTCCGTTTCAGCAGGGTTTAGCTCGTGGAAACCTGTTCAGCAACATTACCGACCATTGGTCACTAGATAATCCAAACCCAAATGCATTTTATCCGAGATTAGCATCAGGAGCAGTTAACGATAATTATGCGGCCAGTTCTTGGTGGGTTAAGCGTGCCGACTATTTGCGTCTAAAATCGGTACAATTAAGCTATGCCCTGCCCAAAAACTGGATGAAACGCATAGGCTTTAAACAAGCTAATGTGTTTGTACAGGGAACCAATGTACTTACCTTTTCCGGCTTTAAACTTTGGGACGTAGAACTGGATAACGGACGTGGAGATAAATATCCTAATACATCTTCATACAGTGCCGGTTTTACCTTGAACTTTTAATTAAAAATACTGATGAAAACGCAAAATAAAATGACGAATAAAATATTCACCGCCTGTTTGCTGTTGGTTGGTATCACCTCAATTACCGCTTGTAAGAAAGGTTTTTTACAACAAGTACCAAATGATAGGCTAACCATAGAACAGGTATTTTCAAGACAAAAATACTCTGAAGAATATTTGGCGGGTATTTACGGACGTATGCCAAATGAAGCTTACCGCAATACCTCTATATGGGACGGTTGCTCAGACGATGCTGATGTTACTTATGACAGGCCAGGGCAAGGTTATGATACATACCCCATGAATTTGGGTAACTGGAATGCTGCATCTAACTATTATCTCAAGTGGACCACTTACTATCAGGCCATACGCTCGGCAACTTATTTCATGCAGCACATTGGTAATAATGCCGAAATATTGGCACTACCCAACAATAAGGGACAAGCACTTATTGCCCAATATACCGCCGAAGCAAGGTTTTTAAGAGCATATTTTTACTATAATTTAGTGCGCCAATATGGTCCTGTTATACTTTTGGGTGATGAATTGCTATCGGGCGATTTAGAGCCTACGGCCGATGAAATGAACAAACCGCGTAACTCCATGGACGAATGTATTAATTACATTGTTTCTGAATTGGATTTGGCCGCCCAAGACTTGCCAAAGCATTTTACCGAACAATCTGTAAACGACTATGGCAGAGCTACAAAAGCCATTTGTTTGGCCGTAAAAAGTAAGGCTTTACTATTAGCTGCAAGTCCGCAGTTTAATGGCAATACAGATTATGCTTCTTTTAGAAATAAAGATGGTAAACAACTGATAAGCCAGTTATACAGCGCCGATAAATGGAAACGTGTGGCCGATGCTACCAAACCTTTAATTACCGATTTTGGACTGGCACTATATAAGAAAAACGATGCTTCTAATAATTTCGATCCTTATTTGTCGTGCCGAGATGTATTTCTAGACCCATGGAATTCGGAAATTATTTTTGCCCGTACCAATAACAATTTAAACGGATGGGAGCGATCTGTATCGCCACGTAGTGTAAGCGGATATGCGGCCGTAGCCGTTACCCAGCAATTGGTTGATGAGTTTGAAATGGCCAATGGCATGCAACCTATTACCGGCTATAATGCTGATGGTACACCCATCATTAATGCGGCTTCGGGTTATGTAGAAAGTGGTTTCTCAACTGCGGCTGGCAAATATACCACAGCGGGAACCTATAATATGTACACTAATCGTGAACCTCGTTTTTACGTGAATGTAACCTATACCGGAAGCAACTGGCTGTTTACTGCCGAAGGCACTAAAGTAGTAGCTACTTATTTTACCGGCGAGTCAGGTAAGAAAGGTTCATGGGATTTTCCACGAACAGGCTACATTGCTCGTAAAAACGTACATCCAAACACTAATGTGCGTACAGGAGTTTATGTAGCACGCCCATTTGTAATGATACGCTTTGCCGAAATACTGCTCAACTATATCGAGGCGCTTAATGAATACGACCCTGGCAATCCCGATATTCTTACTTATTTGAATGCCATACGCCAACGCGCGGGCGTGCCACAGTACGGCACAGGGGCAGGCGCATTACCTGTGCCAGCCTCACAACAAGATATGAGAGCTAAAATACGTCACGAAAGAAGAGTAGAACTTTGTTTAGAAGGTTTGCGATATACGGATACCAGACGTTGGAAAATAGCTGAACAAACCGATGGTGGTCCATTTTGGGGTATGAACGTAGATGCGGGAACCAAACAACAAGATCTGGTATTTTATCAGCGTACCATGTTTGAGCGTAGGGTATTTTTAAAAAATTACTACCTGTTTCCCATACCACAATCAGAAATTGACCGGGATAAAAACTTAGTACAAAACCCTGGATGGTAAGATGCAAATGAATAAATGAGAGAATGAATTAATGAGTAAATAATTGAATAACAGCGTAGTAATCAATATTCGCCTTGCTAATATTTACTCATTCACTCATTCAAAATTCAATAATTAAAAAGATAAGCTATGAAATTATATTTTAAAATTTTATCGATGGTGTTGGTTATTGGCATTTTGGGTAGCTGTAAGCCCGATACCAATAATTTACTGAGCGGAAACGAAGATAGTTATTCAGCTGTTTATATGCCACAGGCGGTAAATAAGCAGGCAATTTATACATTTAATATATCGGCTCAACCCGAAACCATTATTTACGGGGCCAATTTTGGAGGACCTAACAGCAATTCAACTGATATAGACGTTAAGTTTGAGCCCGATTTGGCTTTGGTAAACACTTACAATGCGGCTAATTTTACCCAATATCCGGTTATGCCCGAAGGAAGTTATAAATTAGAGCAAACCAGTGCGATTATCCCATCTGGAAAAACAAGTACCAATCCACTTAAACTAAGCATTTATACCGATAAATTAGATGGAGTTGGCGCCTATTTGCTGCCGTTATCTATTAAGTCTAACTATAGGGTAAAAGAAGCGCTACGCACAACTTATTTTTTAGTAAGCGCTAAGTACACTTCCAATCCTTTTGCTGATTTTGACAGAAGCAACTGGTCAGTGCTTGCTTTTTCATCAGATGAAAACGAAAATGCCAGTGGCGGTCGTATACAACACGCTTTTGATGGTAATGTAAATACGTTTTGGTCAACAGCTTGGCGAAACACTAAACCTGGCCCGCCGCATTTCGTTACCATAGATATGGGAACAGCAAGAAAAATTCATGGCTTTAAGATAGCAGGGCGGCTTGATAATGGACAGCCAAGAACTACCGGAAACCCCAAAGACATTATAATACAAACTGGAAACGATGGTATTAACTGGACTTATTCGCAGGCGGTTTCGTTGCAAAACTTAGCTGAAAGCACCATTTATCTCAACTATGCCCAAACTGCCCGTTATTTTAAAATAACCATTAATTCGAGCCAAAGCGATAATTATTTAACACATATAGCCGAACTGAACGCGTTTTAAAAGGTACACTACAAAGTATAGAGCGTTGGATGACAAAATATGTTTTCCGTCTCCTGCGCTCTATATTCTTTACCTTACTCTCTACCCTCTCCGCAAAAAAGAATTATGGAACCATCATGATTTTCAACCATAATGTGATGGACAAAATCTGATAGCCTTATCACTTTTAAAAACAAGATTAAATAAATGAAAAAGTTAGCTCATCTTATTTTATTATTGGGTATTATTTTATCCTGTGGCAAAAATACCAAAGAATCTGCACCAGTATCTAAACCCGTAGCTAAAGGTTCAGTAGTTACCGTAATGACCTATAATATTTACGGAGCAAGGCCTAATGGAGTACCAGATACCGATTTAAAGGCGATAGCCAAAACCATTATTGATAGCAAGGCCGATTTGGTAGCTTTAAATGAGGTGGATGCCTTTACTACACGAAACGGAAAAGACAGGCACTTAGCTAGAGATTTGGCGTCGCTAACTGGCATGAACTGGTATTTTGCCAAAGCTATGGATTTTTATGGTGGCGAATATGGAGACGCGATATTATCTAAATTTCCCATTTTGGAAAGCAAGCGTTATTCTCTCTCCGTAGCCGATGGTGTTGGTGGTGAGTTACGTTCAGTAGCCATGATAAAGGTCAAAAAAGATGATAAGGAATTTTACTTTGCCGCTACCCATTTAGATCATTTACAGATAGAAGACAACCGCATTTTGCAGGCCAATCAACTTAAACAAATTGTAACTGATTTAAACAAGCCCCTAATTTTGGCTGGCGATTTTAATGCCAAGCCTGAGAGCCAAACCCTAACCATTGTAAAAAGCTACATGACTTTGGGCTGCAGGCAGCAATGTGCATTTACCTATCCTTCTGGCGGCGGCTCGTATGGTGCACCCGACAAAACGATTGATTATATTATGTACAGCCCTACCGATAAATTTACGATTAACAATTATAATGCTATTCCTTATTTGCCCAACTCGGATCATGCACCTGTAGTGGCTACTATTGAAGTTAAATAAACCCCCGCAATAAATCTATGTTATTAGATGCTGACCTGTAAAGCTACGCAGTAAAATGAATTCAGCAGGGCGATTAATTTTTACACCAACAGAACGCCAATCTTTACCGTCACCCTGAATTTATTTCAGGGTCTTGCACTATTCAGTTAGATGCTTGACGTGGTTTTTATGTCGGTAGAGCGTGATTGTTTATGATTGTCTCATTGCTATAAATCCATCAATTCTTGAAATCTCTCTACAAAAAGCCCTACGTGGTAACCATCTGCCAGTCCGTGATGCACATGAACCGAGATAGGCATCGTTCTTATTTCTCCATTAATGGTCATCTTACCAAACGATATTTTAGGGCAACTATCGGGAAAAGAAAAACTGCGGGCATGAGAAAGCGATGTAAAATCTAACCAGGGCAAAGCCGAACAATGGATCACGTTCTCGCCCGAGGCCGAAGGCAGCAGACCGGTAGCCGCTTTTACCTGTTCGGTTTCTTCTAAAGCCTTATGGTAAAAAAGTTCTTCATCGGTACTGTAATCCATATAAGCAAAGCCAAAAGTGCCATTAGCACGGGCTATGGTAGGTGAAGCGTTAACCTGATCAAAAAGGTAAACTTCCTGATCTATGATCCGGTAACGAAAGTTTTCTATTTCGTTGGCGGCCTTTAAAGCTCTGTACAAATAATACAGGAAAAACGAACGTCCTGTGGCTTTAGCTTTTTGGTAAGCTATGGTGCAGTCTATGGTAACGGTAACGCCAAAAAAAGGTTCTTCAAATTGAGAGAAAAAACGAAAATGTTCTTTCCTGATCCATTGCTCTATGTTAACGAGTGTTTTCATGCTTAATCTAAATGTTGTAAAATGGCGTCTATGCTTTTAAGTTCTATAAACTGCCTGTGTTCTATATTGATGTCGTGCTGTTCGTGTATCCAGGTAATATGATATGGGATATGTGCCGCATAAGCGCCCAATTCCAGTACTGGCAGCACATCCGATTTGATGGAATTACCTAACATGAGAAAATTTTCTGCCTTACAGTCGAGATGTTTCAAAAGCTTACGGTAATCAGCAACCTGTTTATCGCTCATGATTTCTATATGATGAAAATAATGTTCCAGTCCCGATTTTTTAAGTTTGCGCTCCTGGTCAAGCAAATCGCCTTTAGTTGCCACTACCAGCCTGTATTTATCTTTTAATCTGCTTAAAGTTTCATGCACACCGGGCAGCAGCTCAAGTGGTTTTTGCAGCATTTCCTTTCCTAAAGCTATGGCTTTATTAACCAAGCTTATCGGAGCAGTATGATTCGAAGCACGATCAATGGTTTCGATCATGCTCAGCATAAATCCCTTTATGCCATAACCATACAATTGCAGATTATCCATTTCGGTTTTGAACAACTCTTTTAAAACACTGTGCTGCGGCAGGTAATCTTCAAGCAATGCGCAAAACTGGTTCTCGGCCTCCCTGAAATAAGGTTCGTTTATCCATAGAGTATCATCGGCATCAAAGGCAATGGTTTTTACCTGGTTTCTCATTTAAATTTGTAATTTTCTACCTGCAAAAATCGGCAGTTTCAATTTCTTAACAAAGGACATTTGTCCCGAAAACTTATGTTGCGCACCAATTCTAATTTTCTGGCTTATGCCGAACAGCTTTATAACCAACAGGCAAACAAAGCTGATATTGTATTAAAGTCTTTTGCCAAAGGCGAAAGGCTATTGACCCAGCATGAAAAACCCACTAAAATTATGCTGATCAAAGAAGGCGTTACCAAATGCTTTTTTACCGAAACAAACGATAAGGAATTTATTGTTGAATTTTTGGGTAAAGGCGAAATTATGGGAGAGATTGAACTAATCAGAGGTGGCGATTGTTTATGCAGCATAGATGCTTTAACCGATGTAAGTGTGTATGCTTTTGCACTGCCTTTTTTCAATGAATTGCTTAAAAAAGATCTTGCTCTAAATCATTTGCTGCTCAAGGCCTTTGCCGGCCGCATTATTGATACAGCGAGCCGGGCCTCTTACCAGCAACTGCATACTACCGAACATAGTCTGGCTAAGCTATTAGATTTACAGTCTAAGCAGGATATGGCGATTTCCAAAGAGGATATGGCGGCTTATCTGGGTATTTCCTTAAGAAACCTGAACAGGGCTTTGAAGAAGCTGTAAGTTTCTGGATCATGTGTTGGGGTTTGCTTGTTCGTTATGCCAATGATCAATCGTTATGTTGAACCATTCATCCTCGTCATGCTGAACTCGTTTCAGTATCTTTCTCCCGGCTATGTAGCCCCTGAAATGAATTCAGGGTGACGTACAAAGTTTGAAGCAACGGTAAAACAAACGTCATGCTGAACCTCCCGAAATATCGGGGCAAGCTGTTTCAGCATCTTTATAACAGAATTTGAATGGCTTGAAAAGCCGGAATGAAAACGAAATCAATACTTCTCAAAACGCTCCCAAAAACCATCTACAGGTAAAGGTGCAAATATGCTTACAGGCTCTTTCTTTACGGGATGCAAAAACTCTAGCTTACGGGCATGCAAACAAATACTACCTTTACGACTGGCCCTCGGGTAACCGTATTTATTATCGCCAACTATTGGGCAGCCCATGGTTGAAAGCTGTACCCGTATTTGATGCGATCTACCTGTAACCGGATTTACTTTTAACAGGTAATAGCCATCTAATTCTGTTAATTGCTGGTAACTGAGTTCGCAATACTGGCTTCCGGGCACTTCACTATCATAAGCTTTTACCACATTTTTTTGCGGGTTTTTAATCAGCCAGTTTATCAATTTGGCCGCAGCTTTAGCAGGCTTTTTACGCACTACCGCAAAATAGGTTTTGGTAACCTCACGGTTTTTAAATGCCGCGTTCATGCGGTCTAAAGCTTTACTGGTTTTAGCAAATAAAATTACACCACTAACAGGACGATCCAAACGGTGTACCACGCCCAAAAACGCCGCCCCTGGCTTATTGTATTTTTGGGCAAGATAATCTTTAACCATTTCATCTAACGGTTTATCACCGGTTTCATCTACCTGCACAATATCACCTGCTCTTTTATTTACTGCTATTAAATGGTTGTCTTCGTATAATATATCCTTATCGGTAACGGGCATGCTTATTTTGTAGTGTTTGTTGTTAAATAAACCTGATAGCAGCGTACACGAGCCCAGCTAGCGGCGAGTAAAGCGGATAGCAGGACTGTACTGAGCGATACAGGTTTTACGCTGTTTTCTTAAACCGAAAAGTATTAATATTGTTCTTTCTCGTTAGGAAAATCAACTGCTTTTACATCGCGGATGTAATTTTGGGCTGCGCCCTTGATCCCTTCGTACAAATCTAAGTACTGACGTAAAAAACGTGGTCTGAAGCCTTTGGTAAGCCCTATCATATCGTTCACTACAAGCACCTGTCCATCGCACTGCGGCCCTGCCCCAATACCTATGGTAGGTATTTGTATAGATCGGGTTACTTCTCCTGCTAATTTTGCCGGTATTTTTTCTAACACAACACCAAAACAACCTGCTTCTTGCAAAGCAAGTACATCTGTTTTTAGCTTTTCAGCTTCTGCCTCGTCTTTTGCTCTTACGGTGTAAGTGCCAAATTTATAGATAGATTGCGGTGTTAAGCCCAAATGCCCCAATACCGGTATGCCAGCCGCAACAATACGCTGTACCGATTCTACCACTTCTGTGCCACCCTCTAACTTAACGCCGTGCGCTCCCGATTCTTTCATGATCCGTATGGCCGATTTAAGCGCTTCTTTTGAATCGCTTTGGTATGAGCCGAAAGGCAGATCTACTACCACAAATGCTCTGTTGGCCCCTCTTACCACCGCTTGCGCATGATAGATCATCTGATCTAGGGTAATAGGTAAGGTAGTTTCATGGCCCGCCATTACGTTAGAAGCAGAATCGCCAACCAAAAGTACATCTAGGCCTGCATCATCTAAAATGGTAGCCATAGAATAGTCGTAAGCAGTTAACATGGCTATTTTTTCGCCACGCTGCTTCATTTCCTGCAGTATATGCGTAGTAACACGCTTTACTTCTTTATGTACCGACATGTGTTTTGTTTTATGTTTACAAAGGTAAACTTTTGCTTTTGTAAATGTACGTTTTATTAATTTGTTACAAACCAGAGGTCTTTGTTAAAAAAAATAAAAAACTGATTTTTTTTCTTCGAAAAAATGTACTTTTGTGCTCTGAAATGAATGAGTTCGATCAGAAAGTTCAGGCTACTTTAACACAAGAGGAAATTACGATAAGGCCTCATTCTTTATTTTCTTTTTTCACCCACAATTTTTATTGTTTTTTAAATGACTAACTACGCAAAATTACCTGCAATTTTGTTACTGGCCGATGGCACGGTTTTTTACGGAAAAGCAGCCGGAAAAATTGGTACCACAACGGGAGAAATTTGTTTTAACACCGGTATGACTGGCTATCAGGAGGTTTTTACCGACCCTTCTTACTTTGGACAGATCTTAGTAGCTACCAATGCGCATATTGGTAACTACGGCATACATAAAGATGAGGTTGAATCTGATTCGATAAAAATTGCTGGACTGGTATGTAAGAACTACAACATACAGTATTCCAGAAAAGAAGCGGCCGAGTCTATCCAGGATTATTTTCAAAATGAAAATATTGTGGGCATTTCTGATATAGACACCCGGGCTTTGGTTCGTCATATAAGAGATAAAGGTGCGATGAACGCTATTATTTCTTCTGAAATTACCGATTTGCAGGAGCTGAAGAACAAGCTTGATGAAGTGCCGCCAATGAGTGGATTGGAGCTTTCTTCTGTAGTATCTACCAAAGAACCTTATTATTATGGCAACCCTGAAGCTCCTATCAAAGTGGCTGCTTTAGATCTGGGTATTAAAAAGAATATTTTACGCAACTTTGATGACAGAGGTGTATATGTAAAAGTTTTCCCTGCCAAAACTTCTTTTGAAGAAATGGAAAAATGGGGTGCAGATGGCTATTTTATTTCTAACGGCCCTGGCGATCCAGCAGCCATGCCTTATGGTATTGAAACCGTTAAAGCTGTTTTGGCTGCCAACAAACCTATGTTTGGTATTTGCTTAGGTCACCAGTTATTGGCAGAAGCTAACGGTATTGGTACCATGAAAATGTTTAACGGACACCGTGGCTTAAACCATCCGGTAAAAAACATCATTAAAAACCATTGTGAGGTAACTTCACAAAACCATGGTTTTGGTGTAATTCCTGAGGAAGTTAAAAACTCTGATAAAGTAGAAATCACGCATATTAATCTTAACGACGATTCTATAGAAGGGATAAGAGTGAAAGGGAAAAAAGCATTTTCAGTACAATATCACCCTGAAAGTTCTCCGGGCCCACATGATTCGCGTTATCTTTTCGATGATTTTATCGCAATGATTAAAGGAGAGTTGGTTTGGTAATCCCAAACCAACTTTTTTTATGAGCAGGTTATTCTTGCTCTTTTAAATAAGCGGTTGGTGTTAAACCGGTTGTTTTTTTAAATGCCCGGTAAAACGCTGCCTTAGAACCAAAGCCGCAATTGTACCCCACAGCTTCTATAGTAATATTGACATGTTCTAAGCTCAACAACTCTGTTTTTGCTTTTTCTATACGTGCGGTATTGATCAATTCAAAAAAACTTTTCCTGAAATAGCGGTTAATGGCTTCTGATAAGATATAAGGGGGGATATTCAAAGCATCAGCCATTTGTTTGAGACTTAAATCTTCATCGTACAATAAAGGGTTCTGAGCCAGAAAATCTTCAATTTGCTGTCCTAAACGATCTATATTTTCACTGGTTTGAAAAGAATTTTGATATTTATGCCTTTCTGTGACCGCTTTTGGCTGAGGGTCTGGCACCAGACTATTGTTAAACAACACTGAAGTGTTTAACGATTTAAGGACAATAATAAAGTAGATTAACGTACTGAAGTAGCCCAATATCAAACTGCTTTGGCTTACGTTTGCATAATATAAAGTAAAAGGTACTAGTAAGAATGAGAATATCAGTAAAGCAATAACAATATCCCTGAACCATTTTAATCTGAGCTCTTCTGCCTTAGCATAAGTCTGGTTTATCTTTTTAAGGTAACGGTTGATCACATTTATACTGGCTAACAGATATACGGTAAAACATAGCAGCATGCCACACAATAAAAGCACATTTATAGTGGTATAACGTTTTGCTTCTGACGTTCCAGTATAATAATAATCAGCAAGGTTCTCTCCTCTTTTAGAAAACAGCAACATTAAAAGATGTACAACTGCCGGCAAAACAATAAGGAGATGAAATATATCTTTTTTAACCAGTGGTTGCGCAGTTAAAGCACGGGTATAAAAATAAAATAACGGGCCCAATGCGCTTAGAATAATACCACATAAAGGATCAAAAAATGGCATGTAACTTAACCAACCTACCTGTAACAACACGTGTTGCACATGTATAAATGAAAAGCAGAAAAGAAAAAGCGCCAAAAACCGATTGGCCGTATGGTTATTTCTTTTTACTGCCAAAACCACAGCAAAAAACCATAAATGCGCCCAGCAGAATAAGGATAGGTAGAATGAAAATGACGGAGATACGTTGTTATACATCTATTCTGGTTATTGAGTTTAAAAGTACAAAAGTTTATGTTCACTTTTTCATGTATCACTTTATAAAATGAGCCTTTTTTACATCTGCAGGCTTATACTTTTGATTTCATAAAACCGATTTAAAACAAAAAAACATGAAAAAATTATTAATCCTGAGTTGTACATGTGCGTTACTTTTTACCCTTTCATGCAAAAAGAAAAAAGATAACGTTGAGGAAAAATATGTATGTACCTCTTGCTCGCAAACTCCTGAAGGTGTAGCTGCCAATGACAATAGCAGCAAAGGCATTTACAAAGGCGTAATTATTGGTTCATCGGGAACCATTAAGTTTGACATAGCCAATACGAGTAGTAATTCTATTACAGCAAGCATGGTTATTGATGGCACAAAGGTTACTTTAACTTCTACAGTAGCTTGGACCGCCGGACAGCTTTATGTAGCGCCATTTAAAGGCACTTTAAACGGACAGGAAGTCTCTGTTACTTTTTCTGTTAGCGCTTCAGGAACCGGAGCTACTATTGTTGCAGCAAACATTCCCGGGCATGCCAATGCCATATTCAGCATAGCCAAAGAAACCTCTACCGCATTGGTAAAATGCTTTGAAGGTACTTACCAAACCTCTACCAATAAAAAAGGAACATTCAACATCATTGTTTCTACTTTATTAAAGGGTTGGACAGGTAAGGCAAGAGAAGATGGCACACAATCTACCGAAGATATATCGGGCACTTATGTAAATGATGTTTTAATCGATGCATCTGGAGCTACCATAGCCCCTATTAACGGCGATGAGTTTTCGGGTTCTTTTAAAGACAGGAGCAATACCACCATTACCGTAAAAGGGAAAAGGACTTTGTAAGAAGCCTTTATACAGATAGAACAGATTCATAAATCAATTAAAGTCATGAAAACAAAAACCCTTTTTAAAATCTTTCTGGTAGCCGTATTAATGGTTACATGCAAATTGGCTACCGCACAGATTTACCTTACAGGTAGTTCTGATAGCGCTTTTGAATTTCCAAATGGCCCATCAGAATGGTCTAAGCCGGTATTATTAAAATTAACTTCTGAAAAGTTTGAAAAGAAAGGTCTGGAAGGTGTTGCTCTTGAATTCAAGATCAAAGTAACCAAAAAAGCCTCATCTAAACTTGCTCCCTGCAAATATGAAGTCGAGGTAAAAAATCTATCAGATAAACAAGGAATATCTTTCGAAGCCAGAAATGACTATACCGATCCGTCTAACAAATACATTTACCACAAAGTAAAACTTAAAGCAGGCGAAACCGCAACTTTTGATATTGCCTATTGGCGTTTGGGCTGGGACGTGAAAACCATGGAAGGCTGTACCACCTGCAGCTGGAACTTTGTTTTTGTAGAAGTTAAACCGAATTGATAAAAATGAAACCCAACTATTTTATAGCTATATTATCCTGTCTTATCATTGCTACAAAGATACAAGCTCAGGTAATTACCGATAAACCGGCCTTTGTTAAAAACTTGACGCAGGTATTTCATCATCGCAATAGTGGTTTCGACTCGCTGGTGCTGCAAGGTGTAAAGGAGGTCGGCAGTCCCGCTTCAAAGTTAAAGCTGCCCAAGGTTGATGAAACCTATATCTATAATAAAACCTACCATGCGGGTTTTGCTTTTAAAAATAAGGCGCAAGCCGAAGCCTTTATAAAAGAAGTTCAAGGACTGATTAGCGAAGCGGCCATCGTTTATGATGCCAAGGCATATTTTGTGCCTAACCCTGACACGCCAGAGTACCTGCAATTTCATATCGGCAATAGCGAGGGCTTTTATACCCAGCCCGATGAGATTGAACTTTTTGACAGAAGTTACCAGAAAATAGAACGCCCGTTTGTAGTTTATTTACGTTTTAACGGCAAAGAGCCTACTTTTTCATACTACGTTACGGCGGGTAAACGCATTGTAAACGCCGAAATCAGCAACTTGGTAAAAGATGTGGTGCTGGGAAAAGACAGTTTAATGGTACAGCTAAAGGGCAAAAAAATACCTGGCAAAATAGTTAGTTATGAAAGCAAGCGCACTTTAAAAGGCTACAAAGCCACTGTTTACCAATATAACGATTATGGTGGCACACAAAATATACTGCAATTGATAAAAAACTGGACGGGCAAAAAAGATGAGGAAGTTTTTATGAAAGCCGATACACTTATGCAAAATCTTAAAGCCGCTCTGCCTGCCACTTACTGCTACTTAATGGATACCAAGGAGCAAAAAGTTATCTTTTATCCGCAGCCCTTTAGCAATATAACAGCCAATGCCAAGTTGGAAATTGGCTATGGCCGCAATGCCAATGGGAAAAATGCTTACTATGTGCTGCTCAATTTATACAGGTTTATAGAACCCAAAGACCTTGAAACAAACACTACCTCAACAACCACTACTGCCAAGCCTCCAAAATTATATCCTTTTAAAGGCGAAAATGGCAAATACGGTTATAAAAACGATAAAAATGAAATTGTGGTACAACCACAATATGACGAAGCTGCCTCTTTTAACGAAGAACGCGGACAGGTAATGTTAAACAGCCGTTACGGCTATGTAAATATCAATGGTAAAGAAGTTGTTCCTACAAAATATGATTATGCAGGTCTTTTCTTTTTCGGTGGCGTAAGCAAAGTGAAACTAAACGGCAAGTGGGGCATTATTAATAAAGACGGCAAAGAACTGGTACAACCCAAATACGATGATATAGACAATGGAGGGGGGCAAAACAACGATGTCAGCCGAAACAAGTTTATAAAGGTAAGATTGAACAATAAATATGGTTTTATAGATAGTGCGGGGCATGAAGTTTTACCTCTAAAATATGATAAAGCCAATATTATAGCCCCGTTTAGAGCAATAGTTACTGCAGATGGCAAAACAGCACTTATTGATCAGACCGGAAAATCGCTCACCCCACTAATTTACGACGATATTTATTATGATATATGGGAAAAAACCTTACGCCCCAAACTGGGCAACAAATTAGGATTGATGGATTTTAACGGCAAGTTGTTGATACCAGTAGCCTATCATAATGTAAAGGGCTTTTCTGAGAATTTAGCAATGGTAGTGAACGATGATAAACACGGCTTTGTAGATAAAACCGGTAAATTGGCAATACCCTTAATATACGAGGGTGCATCCAAATTTTCGGATGGCTTGGCTAGCGTGCGCAAAAATGGCAAATGGGGATATATAGACAAAACAGGAAAAATGGTTATTCCATGTCAGTATAATTACGTTACGGATTTTAAATACGGCAGAGCCGAAGTAAAAAAAGATGACAAAGAATTCTATATAGATAAAACAGGGAAAGAAATTAAATTATAAAGTATGAAACCGATCATCTTTTTCATTTTAATGAATCTAATAACATGCGTAGCCCAAGCACAAACAGCTTTTAAAGATACCAACGGCAAATACGGATTAAAAGACGATACCGGAAAAATAATTATTGCTGGAAAATATAATGATATAGAAGCCTTTGCCAATGATTTGGCCGCTGTAAGCTTAAATGGTAAATGGGGGTTCATAGACTCAACAGGAAAAGAAATCATTGCGATTAAGTATAACAAAGTTGATTTTTTCATGAATGGTTTGGCCATCGTAAGTTTAAATGGCCATCGTATTTATATAGATAAGACGGGTAAAGAAGTTGTAAAACCTGTCAAAGCCTATGATGAGATGTACACTTTTACAGAAGGCATGGCCGTGGTAGAATCTAATGGCAAATATGGTTTTATAAACAAAGCTGGTAAAGAGGTTATCTCGCTCAAATACCGTTTTGCACTACCTTTTACCAATGGCCTGGCTGCTGTAGCATTGAATGGTAAATGGGGCTTTATCAACAAAATGGGAAAAGTGATCATCCCGATCAAGTATGATGATGCATCTTCTTTTGATCCCGAAACCCATTGGGCTTATGTGACGCTAAATGGTAAAGAGTTTTATATCGACAAAACTGGTAAAGAAATACAATAATGGCAAACACGACCAAATTCTCTAAAGTTACCGGAAAAATAACCTTCGGCTTTTTCATAACCGCCGTAGTCGGCCTTTCTACCTACGAACTGCTCAGAAGCACTTCTTTAAGAGAAGGTCATTTTCGTAATTGGGTTTTTGTTTGCTCTTTGTATTGCGTAATGCTATGTATTCTTAGCTTGGCAATCTTCCTTATATCATTAATGATAAACAAGATACAACAGAAAGGTATAAAAACAGAATAAGTCAAGATCGATAAAATATATGTACATGAAAACAATTCTTCTCTTCTCTTTTTGCTGTAGTCTCTTTCTAAATGTACAGGCGCAAAACCTGCAATCTTTTAAAGGAGCTAACCGCAAATACGGCTATAAGAACAGTAAGGGTGATACAGTAATACAAGCACAGTACGATATTGCTTACAAATTTTCTGAAGGGTTGGCTGCTGTAGAACTGGACAATCAATGTGGTTACATAGATCCCACTGGCAAATTGGTCATTCCATACCGGTTTGGTAGTGCAGGCAATTTCTCGCAGGGTTTTGCATCAGTAGAGCTTAACGGTAAGTGGGGCTTTATCAATAAAGCCGGTAAAAATGTAATCCCCTATCAATATGAGATGGCCGGCGAATTTCATGAAGGCCTGGCCGCAGTGGTATTACAGAATAAGTATGGTTTTATCAACAAAGCAGGCAAGATTATTATCCCCTGCAAATATGATTATGTATTTGATTTTGTGGCGGGAAAAGCGGCCGTAGAATTAGGTAAACGTAAATTTTATATTGGTAAAACAGGTTCAAAAATCAAATAGTCCATGCAAAAAATACTCTTTAAACAAGCCATTGTATCGCTGGGCATTTCAATGTCAATCTTATCTTTATTTATATTCTTTCACAATCAGCCTTACACACCGGAATTCTTTTACTTGTTATCTGCATTGCCTTTTATCTTAAGTATCATTTACCTATTGGTTTACCCCTCAAGAATAAAAAAGATGTATCTGAACACTGTTCTCATTCCATTTTTTGTGCTTTATTTTACGTTCATGCTTTATTTTTTAAACCTGTTTGGCAATCTTGGTTTTTTAGCCATACTCATCTTTCCAACTGGTATGGTCATTATACTTCTTCTATTCGTAATCAGACTCTACAGATACAAAAACAATTTCAGATAATTAAATGGTCAAACCCGGTCAGTCAATTTAGAACGGTTGTATTTCTCCCTATATTCCAAAGGCGACATTCCTGTATTCTTTCTAAATACCTCTCTAAAAGCTTTCGCATCTGTATAACCCACATCGTACATTACTTCATGCACCGTTTTGCGATTGGTTTCAAAAGCCTTTTTAGCGGCTTCAATTTTTACCCTTTGCGCATATTCAAGAGGTGTATTACCTGTTGCTTTGATAAATCTCCTGTCAAAGTTACGCCTACTAACCGCAAAGGCTGATGATAATGCTTCAACAGAGATTCTTTCCTGCAAATGTGTTTCGATATGCAATTGCGCCCGTTCCACCATTTCATCGCCATGTAGTTTCTGTCCCGTAAAAATGGCAAATTCAGATTGGCAATTCCTGTCCATTTCAATTTGAAAAACCTTAGCACAGAAAACAGCAGTTGATCTATCGTAATATTTCTCTATTAAATAAATAATCAGGTTTAGAAAAGAATATGCTCCTCCGTTAGTGTAGATACCATTTTCATCGGTAATCAAATGATCTGTTTGTAAATTTACCAGAGGAAACATCTTCCTGAAATGATCTGCAGCAGCCCAATGCGTAGAGCAACTTTTATAATCCAGTAAGCCCGATGAAGCCAATAAAAATGCACCTGTGCATATACTGGCTATTTCTGCCCCATTTTTATACTGATCTTTAATCCAGCCTACAAGTACATTATTTTGCGCTAAAGCCTGATCATAATCATGGTTTAATGAAGGGATAATAATGAGGTTAGTTTTCTCAATTGCTGAGATATTTACATGTGGTTTTACGGCAAATAAACCTTCATAGTAATCTACCTGCTGCGAAATGCCTGCTACTTCAATTTTATACAGTTCTTCTTTGCCTGTACTTTTCCAATAGGTATTAGCTCGCATAAACAACTTATACGCACCTACAATGCTACTTAAATTATTTCCTTCGCCATTTGGCACTACTATGGTAATACGTTTCATTGTTCTTTTTTCACAAAAATAAAAAGATATGTAGTCCAAATCAACCCGTCATAAAGTCTTATTTACACATCTACAAATTTGTTTTTAGACAGCATCTTTGTTAAGTAAATATTTTAATCCATTGTTAAATAACTGAGATATGACAGCTATTCTCCACAAATTATCCATAAATGCCCCTGTAGAAAAGGTATATGAGGCTATTACTACGCAAAAAGGTTTGTCTGGTTGGTGGGCTAAACAAACCACAGCCAAACCTGAATTAAACTTTATCAATACCTTTACTTTCGGCAACAGCCTTACAGAAATGAAAATCATTCAGCTTGTTCCCAATAAAAAAGTTGAATGGTTATGTATCAACGCTAATGAGGAATGGATGAACACGCACATTTCATTTGATCTGGAAGAGAAAAATGAAAAAACCATTGTACGTTTTTCTCATACGGATTGGCAAGCGGCCACAGATTTTTTTGCCGATTGCAATTTCAATTGGGCAAAATTTTTGTACAGTTTAAGGCTATTATGTGAAACAGGTTCGGGAAATCCGGTTTAAATAAATAGGAATCATGGAAAACAAGAATTACACAGCAAGCTTTCTGGTAAATCAGGGTACAAGCACTGTTTTTAACGCCATCAAAAACTTTAGAGCTTGGTGGTCTGAAGACATAGAAGGAAACACAGATCAGCTCAATGAAACATTTTTCTACCATTACAAAGATGTTCATCTATGTAAACTGAAACTTGTTGAAATGATACCCGATCAAAAATTGGTTTACCTTGTATTGGATAACCAATTCAACTTTATTGATGATAAAACCGAATGGGTAAACACTAAACTTATTTTTAATATTGATAAAGAAGGCGAACGGACAAAAGTGGTTTTCACGCATGAAGGACTTACACCTGCTGAAGCCTGTTATGAAATCTGCAATGAAGCCTGGAGTAATTATATCAACAATAGTTTGTTTAAATTGATTACCACAGGTAAAGGCTTACCCAATCCAAAGGAAAAAGAAGGTTTTAATGCAGAAATTGTCAAAAAATGGCAATTGGGATAACCTATCCTTCATCCCAATAAATGGTTATTATTTCATCAATTTTATTTAACCGGTGTTATTCACCGGTTATTTTCTGCATTTGGCTGGATTTTTAAGGACATTAACTTAAAAATTCATTTTCTTTTCATGCAAAGCTTCTTACTTTTACAGGTATGAAAAATAACCGTGCTATAATTAGCGTAAAAAATCTGGTTAAAAACTATGATGCTTTTGAGGCTGTAAAAGGTATCAGTTTTGAAGTTTATGAGCATGAGATCTTTGGCTTATTAGGTCCCAATGGTGCAGGCAAAACCACCACGCTCGAAATCATTGAGACTTTACGGGAAAAAACTTCAGGAGAAATCTTAGTTGACAATATGGATGTTGACAAAGATGCCAGTGCCATAAAACGCGTTATAGGCGTACAGCTACAAGCCGCAGGCTATTATCCTAATCTTAATCTTACTGAACTTTTAGAACTTTTTGCTGGCCTGTATAACGTCAATATTGATCCGGCAGAAATGCTGGCCAAGGTAAACTTACAAGATAAGGCCAAAGCCAAATACAAAGAACTCTCAGGCGGACAGAAACAACGATTTTCTATTGCCACTACCTTAATCAATTCGCCAAAGGTTATTTTTTTAGATGAGCCTACTACAGGATTAGATCCGCAGGCCCGTCGTAATTTATGGGATCTTATTATTGAGATACGCAACAATGGCACTACCGTTGTAATTACTACGCACTACATGGATGAAGCAGAACAGCTCTGCGACAGGGTAGCTTTTGTAGAAGCGGGTGAGATCATTGCTTTAGATACACCTGATAATTTAATAGACAATCTGGTTGCCAGTGGGTTTGAACGCAAAAAAGAAGTGAAGAAAGCTAATCTGGAAGATGTTTTTATCAACTTAACCGGCCGTGCATGGCGTGATAATTAATCCTTAAAAATCAAAAGACTAAAAAGAATGCAACAAAAATACAACCATACCAAAGCAACCTTAGCATTGGCTAAAGCCAGTTTTCGTTCTATAACCCGCAGCCCTTCGGCCGTGGTATTTACCTTAGCTTTTCCTTTGATTTTTATTCTGGTTTTTGGCTTTTTAGGCAATGGTGGCACTAAAATAGATGTGGCCGTAGATCCTAAATCTGACATGCAAAACCCAATCATTGCAGCTTTACAAAAAATACCGATGATCAGGTTAGCCACTAATGATACCGAGCAGAACATCAACAGCAGCCTGCAAAAGGGCAATTACGATGCCGTAATTAATGTACAGAAAAATCCCTCGGGCTTACCTGCCTATTTTACCAATGTAACTTATACATCTGCCTCTTTAGATAAAGGAAATATTTTAAAATCGGTATTAAATGAGCTTACTTACCGTTTAAACATGATAAATCAAGTACCTGCCGTTACCGAAATCAGGGCCAGTACGGTTACAGGCAGAGCATACCGTACTATTGATTTTATTTTACCCGGACAATTAGGCTTTTCTTTATTGAGTACTGGGGTTTTTGGTACAGCCTTCGTATTTTTTAGTTTACGCCAGAACTTGGTAATCAAACGTTTTTTTGCCACTCCTGTAAGGCGTTCGAGTATTGTTTTTGGTGAAGGCATTGCCCGTATAGGTTTCGCCCTATTAGGTGCTTTGTTCATCATTTTGATAGGTCATTTCTTATTTAAGTTTACCTTAATAAACGGAGCGGTCACAGTTATCAATATGCTCATTATGGCCTTGCTAGGGCTCATTGTTTTTATGGGTTTTGGTTTTGTGGTATCAGGGCTTGCCAAAAATGAAAGTACTATACCTCCTATTTCAAATATTATTACACTACCTCAGTTTTTGTTATCAGGCACGTTTTTTTCAATCAGTGCTTTTCCTAACTGGCTGCAACCCATTAGTAAAGCCTTGCCATTAACCTATTTAAATGATGCCATGCGTAAAATTGCTTTTGAAGGTGCGGGATTGTGGGATGTAAAACACCAGATTTTAATTATGTTGGTATGGGGCGTGGCGATTTATGCCGTAGCGGTAAAAACATTTAAGTGGGAGTAAAACTTGTGTATTATTCCATATGTTATTGTAATTTAAAGGCGTTAAATTACAATAACATAAAATATGGAAAGCAAACACATCCTGATCATATCTGCCAGCGTACGTAAAGGTCGCCAGAGCCACAACGTTGCATTATTTTTTCAGAATTTTTTAAAAGAAAAGTACCAGGTACAAGCTTCTATAGCCGACTTGAAAGATTATCATTTTCCTGTTTTTGAAGAACGTTTAAGGTTTTTAGAAAATCCTCCTGAACAAGTAATCGAACTATCTGAACGGATAAAACAAGCAGATGGACTGATTATCGTTTCACCCGAATACAACGGCGGATTTCCCGCTAGCTTAAAAAACGTGATTGACCTGTATTATGATGAATGGCGACGTAAACCCATTGCTATTTCTACAGTATCAGCGGGCGGATTCGGTGGAGCGCAAGCACTTACATCTCTACAGTTCCAGTTATGGAAAATTGGAGCATTGACCATACCGGCCATGTTTCCTGTGCCTAATGTAAGCAGCAACTATAACGATCAGGGAGAGCCTGCCGATAAAGAAGGAACACATAAACGAGCCGCTAATTTTATCAACGAGCTTTTTTATTGGATAGAAGCTAAAAAATTGAAACAGGAGAACGGCTAACTATTTAATTGAATACTGTCCGTTTTGCTGGCTTATTTGTGGCAAACGTTTATGTTGATTAAAATAATCGTAACCTTTTTTAAGATTTTGCCAAAATATCAGATTTTGTGGAAAGCTTTTGGCATACTTCTGCATATTACCATCTTCCATTTTAAAGGGAAAAATATAAACCGGAATATTTTCCTGACCGGCATTTTTGGCTTCTACTGCCAACACATATACTTCTCTTATTTTATCATCTGTTAATGGTATGCAACCTACGGTTTCGCATGCGCCATGAATATAAATATCTCCTCCAGGGCTGCGGTCTTTTCCTGTACGGGCAAGGTCAACTTGGTTGGGATAATCAACTCCCAAGGAAAGATGAAAGCTACTTAAAGGATTAAATACATTAATCGTATAAAAACCTTCGGGTGTTTGCAGGTCGCCTTCCATTACCTTTGGACCTAAAGTGCCTGAAAATTTGCAAAAATCATAGGTTTTAAACAGTCTGTACTGGTTTTCATCTCTTGGTCTGAGCCACAATTCCAGTTTGTTCTCTTGTTTATAGGCAATCATTAATAGCTGGAAAGGGTTAGTTGCTTTGAACTGTTTCAACTCATTTTTCAATAGATCCCATTTCATCTCATAAGCAGTCTTTACACGGTCAAAACCTGTTTGATAGGTTTTAAAACTGTTCTGGGCATCAACTTTCATAGCCAATATTAAAATATAAAGGAAAACAATAACTTTTTTCATCTTTTTAGTGGGCTTACCGGTAGGCAATTTAGTTTAAAATTAGCATCTTTACGCTAAGGGCTATGAATATTTTTTTTACGGCAGGTACAGTTTTAGCAATTTTAGGATGCCTGATTTTAGGCATTTTGTATGCATGGTTAATGTATTATAATAACCGTGAACTTAACCGCCGTCTTAAAATAGCCCTGACCATAGCCAGAACTTTGGCTGTAAGCTTAACTGCTTTCCTGTTATTCTCACCTTTAATTAAAAAAGTATCTCATACGTTGGAAAAACCACTGATTGTGATTGCGCAAGATAATTCACTTTCGGTAGCTCAGGTTGAAGCCCCTTCTTTTAATGCAAGAAAATACCAGGATGATTTACGGCAGTTAAGTAAAAAATTAAGCGAAAAATTCGAAGTAAGAACTTACAGTTTCGGCGATAGTGTAAGGCAGGGTTTAGATTTTTCTGGAAAAGATAAAACCACCAATGCAAACGCCCTTATTACTCAGATTAATGACGAATTACTCAATCGCAATGTAGGTGCTATCATACTGGCTACTGATGGTATTTTTAACCGCGGTGGAAATCCTGCCTATGAGCTCAACAAAATCAAAAGCCCGGTTTATACCATAGCACTCGGCGATACACTTCCTAAAAAAGATGCGCTGGTAGCCAACATAAACTACAATAATCTGGTATATCTCGATAACGATTTTACCTTAGATATACAGGTACAGGCTACAGACAGTAAGGGCGAAGAAACCAGGCTTACCATTTTAGAAGATGGAAACAAAATAAAAGAAGTGCCGCTTAGCATCAATTCATCAGCTTTTGTAAAAGATATTACCTTGAAATTAAAAGCAAGTAAGATTGGTATGCATAAATATACCATTGGCATTGCTCCACTTAGAAATGAGATCACTACCCGTAATAATAGACAAACTATCTTTATAGAAGTTATAGATGGGCGACAGAAAATTCTTCTTGCCGCAGCTTCGCCGCATCCGGACCTTGCCGTGATCAAACAGGCTGCAACACAAAATAAACACTATGAAGTAGATGTGGTTTTAGCTGATGAACTGGATAACCTAGATCTCAGCAAATATAATGTTGTAATTTTGCATCAGCTTCCGGGCACAACATTAAGCAACACTGCTTTTCTCAATAAGCTACAGCAAAGTAAATTATCCTGTTGGTTTATTTTAGGGGCACAAAGTAACGTCAATGCATTAAATCAGGTGCAAAAAGGTGTACAATTTGTAAGGTCTTCCAATAATACGCAAGAAGTCTTTGGTTATCTCACAAACAATTTTACGTTATTTACTGTTGAACTGCCTGATGTTAAACAATTGCAGCAATATGATCCGCTGATTAGTCCTGCTGGTAATTTTCGTATTAACGGAGCAAATTATGCAGTTTTAAACCAGCGTACAGGTAGAGTTAATACAGAAAGTCCGCTATGGTTCTTTATGAGCGATAATAATCAAAAGCTAAGCTTTTTATTGGCCGAAGGGATCTGGAAATGGAAATTAGAAGAAGCTAAAAGTGAAAAAAACTATCCTTTTGTTAATGAGCTGATCAATAAAACCTTACAGTATTTATCCGTTAAAGATGATAAGCGGAAATTTAAGGTTTATCCAGCCAAAAATACTTTCGAAGAAAATGAGCATATTATTCTCAACGCTACTTTATATAACGATGCTTACGAGCCGATAAATATGCCTGAGGTAAACGTGGTCTTAAAAAATGTAGAAGGAAAAACATTTAATTATACTTTCTCGAAAACGAATAATGCCTACCGTTTGGATGCAGGTATGCTACCTCAAGGAACTTATAGTTACAACGCCTCTACGGCGTTAGGTGAGAAGAAATTTGAAGCGAAAGGATTAATTTACATTAACGAAACCATTATTGAATATCAGCAAACTACAGCAAACCACCAGTTATTGAATCTGATTTCTGCGCAGACTGGTGGAAAAATGTATCTGCCAGATAACCTACTTAAGATTACTGATGAAATAGAAAAAAGTGAAAAAGTAAAAACCATAAGTTACGAAGACAGAAAATTTGAAGAACTGATCAGTTTAAAGTGGCTTTTTATATTGATATTACTTTTACTAAGTGCCGAATGGTTTTTGCGTAAACGTAACGGGGAAATTTAATGGAAATTACAACTACTTATGCCATTGAAACTTTAGGTACCATAGCCTTCGCTATTTCGGGTACGTTTGCGGCTATGCAAAAGCGATTAGATCCTTTTGGTGTACTCATTATTGCTTTTGTAACTTCTATTGGCGGCGGTACCGTACGCGATATGCTTCTGGGAGATACCCCCGTAGCCTGGATGCGTAATGTAAATTACTGCCTGCTGATCTTATTCACTTCAATTGCCACCATATTTTTTAAAACGCATATTAAAAAATTTAAGGTAACGCTTTTCCTGTTCGACTCGTTGGGATTAGGTTTGTTCACGATGGTAGGTGTAGAAAAAGGAGTACTTTTTGGCCTGAGCCCGGGTATGTGTGTAGCTTTAGGCACCATTACAGGCTGTTTTGGAGGAGTTATACGCGATACTTTATTGAACACTATTCCACTTATTTTCAGGAAAGAAATTTATGCAACGGCCTGTATCATTGGTGGGGCGCTTTATTTTGCACTCCTTTATTTTAATGTAGAAAACAATTTGGCAAGGTTTATCGTAATTGCTTTTATTTTCAGTTTACGCGTAATTGTAGTGAGGTATAAATTAGCACTACCTAAATTTAGGTACTGATGTTATCGTTCTATCTGTTTCAGAAATTCAGCAGTTTTATTTTGCTGGTAAGCATCATTTAACTGCCAAAGCAGGTTAGGCCACCTTTTTTTATCACTTTCTTTATTCAGATAAGGCAATACAATATTGACTGCCCCAAGAGCCTGCTCATCTTTATGCTTTATCTGCGGGTGTTCAAGCATAAATTTAGTAAGCGCGGCCATATACATTAAAAGTACATCAGAATCGAAGCCAAAAAGGTTCATCTCCCTATCTTCAACATAAAAAGTGTAATCAGGAGTACCATTCATCCAGCGAATCAAAAAGTTACCGGCTTCAATGCGTTGCCGATTTCTCCTGTCTATAGAAGTGGCAAAAAGATAATTGCTTACTTTTAAAGCTATGGGTTCGGCAGTTTTATAATTTGCATTTTTATTTAGCTTTACGGCCTTGAGATTAGGCAATTCCTGTGCCTGGCAAATAGAGAATCCTAACAGAGATACAGTTACTAAAATAAAAAGCTGTTTCATGTTATTCTTAAACATATGCCTATTGTGATATTAAGCAGGCTTTTCCTATCGCTTATTTTTTTCCTTCAGCTTTTACAACCACAAAAACATCTTCATTGTCTTTTTTCATGAAATATTTTTCGCGGGCAAATTTTTCAGCTGTTGTTAGATTGCTGTCTAATTCTTTCAGATCTTTTTTTACCTGATCAGTTTCTTTAGTATAAAAGTCTTTTTCCTGCTTAAGTTTGTTTAGCTGTGTGCTGTATTCATATTGTGAAATCACATCGTTTTTATCAAAAAACAACATCCACACAGTAAAAGCTACCACAGCTATGAAATACTTATTTTTAAAAAGATCTAAAAGCTTTCTCATTAAAAACAAAGATATAAATAAAAAACGTTCGAAGATTTTATTTCTCCGAACGTTTTGCAAATCTGTTTTTCAACATATTAACTTTTATTTTTTGGCATATTTAAAGTTTTTACCAATAAACTTTGCCGCACTCCCCAATTCCTCTTCAATACGAAGTAATTGGTTGTATTTTGCAATCCTGTCGCTACGCGATGCAGAACCTGTTTTTATCTGTCCACAGTTTAACGCCACAGCTAAATCTGCAATAGTTGTGTCTTCTGTTTCTCCTGAACGGTGGCTCATTACTGAGGTATAGCCATTGGTTTGCGCCAAACTAACCGCATTAATGGTTTCTGTTAATGATCCTATCTGGTTTACTTTTACAAGAATAGAATTTGCAGTATGTGTATCAATTCCTTTTTGTAAACGCTTAACATTTGTTACAAATAAGTCATCTCCTACCAGTTGTACATGCTTTCCAATCTTCTCGGTCAACAATTTCCAGCCCTCCCAGTCGTTTTCATCCATTCCATCTTCAATGGAAATAATTGGATATTTTTCTGTTAGTTGCGCAAGATATGCCGCTTGCTCTGCACTACCACGAACCGCACCTTTATCGCCCTCAAACTTGGTATAATCGTATTTACCATCTTTGTAAAACTCAGATGATGCACAATCTAAAGCCAAACAAATATCTGATCCTGGTTTATATCCAGCTTTTTCTATAGCTTTTAACACCGTTTCAATCGCATCTTCGGTACCTTCAAAAGTTGGTGCAAAACCACCTTCATCGCCTACGGCAGTAGATAAACCTCTTTCATGCAAAATAGCTTTCAGGTTATGGAAAACTTCTGTGCCCCACCGTAAGGCCTCAGAAAAAGAAGCAGCCCCAACTGGCATGATCATAAACTCCTGAAAAGCGATAGGTGCATCTGAATGAGAACCTCCATTAATGATGTTCATCATCGGGATAGGTAAAGTGTTGGCATTTACTCCACCAATGTAACGGTACAGAGGTTGCCTACTTTCTTTTGCCGCTGCTTTTGCAACAGCTAAAGAAACACCCAGAATAGCATTTGCCCCTAAATTGCCTTTATTCTCCGTTCCATCTAAATCAATCATCAATTGATCAATCAGGTTTTGCTCAAAAACATCAACACCCTGCAAAGCTTGGGCAATTTTTGTATTTACATTTTCTACGGCTTTTAACACGCCTTTACCCAGGTAAGTGCTTTTATCGCCATCACGTAACTCTACAGCTTCGTACTGACCGGTACTTGCACCAGATGGTACGGCTGCACGCCCCATGAATCCATTTTCGGTCATTACTTCAACTTCGATTGTTGGATTGCCTCTCGAATCGAGAATTTGCCTTGCATGAACATCAATAATTAAACTCATATGAAAGATTTTTTTGAATAATCAACTTAGTGTAAAAAGTACAATTAGTAAGCTTTATCCAAAGTTAAACTATTTTTTAAATTTAGCTAAACAAACCTAAATATTTTTGCATTAACAATGCATAAAAAAAGCGGAAATCTTTATGATTTCCGCCTGTATATCTGGTCGGTTCCGGTTAAGGGTTTAAAGCATACCTCCGCAAACCGACAAAGTTTGTCCGGTAACGTAAGCGCTCATATCTGACGCCAAAAACACACAAACATTAGCTACATCATCAGTTTCGCCAGCACGTTTTAATGGAATGCCTGCTTCCCATCCTTCAACTACTTTAGGATCTAAAACATCTGTCATCTCGGTACGGATAAACCCTGGAGCTACTACGTTTGCACGAATGTTACGTGAACCTAATTCTTTAGCTACAGATTTGGTAAATCCAATGATACCAGCTTTTGAAGCTGCATAATTGGCTTGTCCGGCATTGCCTTGTACGCCTACCACAGAACTCATATTGATGAAAGTACCTTTGCGGTTTTTCATCATAATTTTTGAAGCTGCCTTAGTTACATTGAAAACCGATTTCAAGTTTACATTGATCACTTCATCCCAGTTTTCCTCCGTCATACGCATCAACAAACCATCTTTGGTAATGCCTGCATTGTTCACAACGATGTCTATTGTGCCAAAGTCCGCTACAATAGCATTGATCAATTGTTCTGCTTCTGCAAATTTAGATGCATCAGAACGGTAGCCTTTTACTTTTGTGCCAAAGCTTTGCAATTCCTGTTCTAATGCCTGTCCTTTTTCTACTGATGATAAGTAAGTAAAAGCTACGTTTGCACCTTGCTCGGCAAATTTTTCAGCAATTCTTCTTCCTATTCCTTTAGATGCACCTGTAATCAAGGCGGTTTTTCCTTCTAATAATTTCATTTATAAAATGTTTTTATTTGGTTTTGTCAACATGAGCATAGCCTTTGACAAGCTCGGACTAACAATATTAATTCATTTAATTTATTCTTCAATAACTTCAGGATGACATATATCACTTTTTGGTGTCAGTCTGAGCCTGTCGAAGACTAATTGCACAAAGTTATTATTTCTTTTTAAGGTTGGATAATCTTTTTATTTCATCCCAATTTTCATTAAAAAGCGCCTCTTTCTTTTTTCTACTCCAGCCTTTTAATTGTTTTTCAAATTCAATTGCTTATTCTATTAATGTAAATCGCTGATAATATCTCAGAACCACCGGGCGTCTATTAAAAGTATATGCTTTAGGGTAATAACCACTATTATGTTGCTCAACTCTAACTTCTAAATCATTTGTTACGCCTACATAATAACTTCCATCGGTACATTCTAAAATATAGACGAAGTAATTGTGATTTATAGTCATAGTTTAATTTTATTAAGCTTGTCCTAGGTCTATCCTTCGACAAGCTCAGGATGACAACGGTAGTAGTTTATCAAGCGAAAGAAGCAATTTGCCAAACCCAAATTGTCAACTTCAAACTAAACCGCCGGCTCTTGCTGACTTAAACAATGGAAACTTCCTAAGCCCCAAATGATATCAGTTGAATCGATACCGATTACGGCCCTATCTGGAAATGCTTTTTGTATGATATCCAAAGCAATTTGATCATTCACATCTCTAAACGTAGGTACAATTACCGCAGCATTGGCAATATAGAAGTTAGCATAAGATGCCGGCAATCTGGTATCTTCGTAAATAACAGGCGATGGCATTGGCAACTCAATAATGTTCAGTTTTCTGCCATCTAACAAAGTCATTTCTTTTAAACGTTCAAGATTTTCCTGCAATAGCAAATAATTTTCATCCAAAGGATTACTTTCTACTACGGTAAGCACGGTATCTTCATTTACAAAACGGGTAATATCATCTATATGTCCGTCTGTATCATCTCCAACAATGCCATCTCCTACCCATAAAACCTGTTCAGCCCCGTAAAACTCCTTAAGATAAGTTTCTATCTGTTCTTTATTGAGATGAGGATTACGGTTCTCGTTCAATAAACAGGCTTCGCTAGTTAAGATTGTACCTGCACCGTTAAACTCTACAGAACCGCCTTCCATTACAATATCAGGTGTAAATAGAGGCAAATTAAAATGCTTAGCGATTTTAGTCGGAACAACATCATCCAGATCATAAGGAGGATATTTATCTCCCCAGGCATTGTAGCCCCAATCTACCACTGCTTTTTCATTTCCCTTTACTATAAAAGCGGGGCCGTGATCACGGCACCAGGCATCATTGGTTTCATTAAAATAAAATTCGATTTGGCTCAAATCTGCTTCTACCTTTTTTAACTGAGAAATGGCAAAAGCTTTCATAGTTTCATCTTTTACGTTGATGCGTACTTTCTCGCCCTTGGCTACCGCTTTAATGAACAGACAATAAGGCTCATAAATAGTTTCTATTTTGCCTGGCCATGAAGCTTCTTTATGCGGCCAGCTTAACCAGGTTGCCTCATGTTTAACCCACTCTGCCGGGAAAGCATAACCTTGTGCTTTTGGGGTGTTATAAGAGTCGGATGTCTGATGTCCGATGTCCGATGTTAAATCGTTCATATTTATTTAAGTGTTTTTATTAATGCAGATAGCAGCGCTAAGATTTCTTCGCAGCTAGCATAATATTTATCAAAAATTTCTTGTGAAATATAGCCTCTCCTTAAAGCCAGATGAAGACAGTTGACTACTTCTATATCACTTCTTAAAGCGTAACTCAAAAATCTTTTAAATTCGGGATTACTCTGTCCGGTACTCCCTTCAGCAATATTGAGTGAAATGGAATCAACAGCCCTTTTCATTTGAGAAGTTAAAACATAAATCTCATCCTTTGGAAAAGTCTTGGTCAACTTATCTACCTCATCAGCCAAATCAATTGCTTTTTGCCAAACTTTTAGTTTTTCAAACTTAAATGCCATCGCTGCGCTTTAGTCCAATGTCCGATGATATAATTTCAATTATGATAGGGTATTTTGGCTTTCAATCTCTTCCGACGTCTGTCATCAGTCTTCGGACATCCGACTTACTAATCTTCGGACATCGGTCTTCCAACTTTAATCCTCATCAATATACCTCTTAGTAATCGGCTGATAAGAATCAATTCTCCTATCTCTTAAGAAAGGCCAGTGCTTGCGGATGTAGTCACTTTGTGTAAGATCTATATTCACTACTTCTGTTTCTTCATTTTCATGTGATGCCAAATACAGCAATTTGCCTTGTGCATTGGTAGCAAAACTACCTCCCCAGAATTTCATTCGTCCTTCCTGTTCAAAACCAACACGATTTACACTGATTACCGGTAAACCGTTAGCAACAGAGTGCGAACGCTGTATGGTTTGCCACGCATTGTATTGATCTTTGTTGGTTTCTTCATCCTGATCGGTAGCCCAGCCAATAGCGGTTGGATAAAACAAAATTTCTGCTCCCATTAATGCTGTAATTCTCGATGCTTCAGGATACCATTGATCCCAGCAAATTAAAATACCGATTGTAGCGAATTTAGTTTTAAAAACTTTATAACCCAGATCGCCTGGTGTGAAATAAAATTTTTCGTAATAAGCCGGATCATCAGGGATATGCATTTTACGGTATTTACCTAAATAACTGCCATCTGCGTCTAACACAGCAGTAGTATTATGGTATAAGCCTTCTGCTCTTTTTTCAAAAAGAGAAGCCACAATAACTACTCCCAGCTCTTTAGCTACAACTTGCAAAGCATCAGTAGAAGGTCCCGGAATACTTTCTGCAAGTTCAAAATTATCGTAATCTTCTACATCACAAAAATATAAAGAAGTGAACAGCTCTTGTAAACATATAATTTGTGCACCTTTTGCAGCAGCTTCTCTAACTTTTACAATTGCTTTCTCTAAATTTTCCTGTTTATCTTTAGTACAGCTCATCTGTACCAAGCCAACTTTTACCTGTTTCATTTACAAAAAATTTAAATGCAAAGGTAGGCAAAAAGGGGGATAGTTTAATATAAAGATCGCCAAACAGGTAATTGTCTGCAGGTAATCTTTTAATCTACTTTATTCTTTCTTTAATTTTCTCTTTATAGGGTGATCCGCCGATGGGTACGGGTATTTGATTTACATATAATCTGCTTTTTTCTACAGATGTAAGGTGATTTATATTAATGAGGTAGGATCTATGAACTCTCAAAAACCGATCGGCAGGAAGCAATTCTTCAAGGTATTTCATAGTCATGTAAGTAATAACGCTGCCTTTAAGTGTATGCAGCAAAATGTAATCTTTTACTGATTGAGCATAATATAACTCATGATGTTCTATTTTAAGTAATTTACCCGATGCCTTAAAATAAGTATAATTTTTACCTGCCTGTTCATTTGGCTGTTGCTTTAAAAGTTTGTCCATGCTCCGTTTAAATCTTTCGAACGTAATGGGCTTTAACAGATAATCTATTGCATCTAACTCATAACTCTGTACCGCATATTCTGAATAGGCCGTAGTAAAAATAACGGCTGGCGGATCTTTTAAAGTTTTGATAAAATCTATTCCGCTGATAGACGGTAATTTAATATCCAGAAAAATCAGTTGAATATCATGGAGATGCAAAATTTCAAAGGCTTCTAAAACGGTACTACATTTCTTAATCAGATTTAACTGCTCATACGCGTTAATGTAGCGTTCTAATACATCCTGAGCTAAAGGCTCATCATCTATAACCAAACAGTTGATCATAATTGTATGCTTAAATTAACATAAAAGATTGCTCCTTTCGGCTGTACGATTAAAGTATATTTATCCGGATAAAGCAGAGCAAGACGTTTTTTCACATTTACAAGCCCCACTCCTTCTCCTGTATATCTTTTTGGGGCTACGCTATTCTCAACTTCAAGAATCAGTTCATCGGCAATTTTGCAAATTTTTATGGTAATGTATCCCGTGGTCTCTTCCTCTTCTACACCATGCTTAAAAGCATTTTCTATGAAAGGCAAAAGCAATAAAGGTGCTATATCCGTATGCTCATCAATTCCCTGTACATCTAAGCTGATGTTGATATTTGAACGGTACCTGATCTGCTCTACTTCTACATAATTTTTAATAAAAGTGATCTCATCTTTTAATAACACCAATGGCAGGTCTGTTTTATAAAGGATGTAACGCATCATGTCTGCCAGTTTAGCTACCAAAGGCGCAGTATCTTCAGACTGTTTTAAAGCCAGCGAATAAATATTATTTAAGGTATTGAAAAAGAAATGCGGCTGTAACTGACTTTTCAGATAAGTCAATTCTGACATGAGCTGCTGCTCTTTAAGCTGTCTTACTTTTTCTTCCTGCTTCATTGAATGGATCACAAAAACCAGGCAACCTACTGCCAAAAATTCTTTGAACATATAGGCAAAACTGTACCCTATAGACTTAGCCTGATAAGCATTGGTGGCTAAGTGTCTGAATTCACCTGAAAGAAAAGGTAATTGACTGTAGATATAGTTTACAACTTTCTGATACAAAGCATAACCTGCGAGAAATAAAACAAGATAAACGAGCAGTCTGAAAAGCTTCCCATTAACTAAATAAGACCTGATAATCTGATAAAAAACAACAAAGGCCAAAAGGCCTGATGTACCATATAAAAAAGAAAATTCTATATCTACTCCTGAAAAGCCTTTCAATTTTCTTTCCCAGAAATTATACTCCAGATTGCTCAGCAATTTAAAAACATAAAAATAGACGATAAAAAAAGTTATCTCTATTTTTGTGTATTTATTTAATTTCATGATTTGCATCTAAGGTAAATAATTGCAGGATTTTATCTCTGTTATTCATCTGGTTTTAGACAAAAACAAGCTTTTTTTCGACAAAAATACATTTACCGCTATTCTTCTAATTTTAAATATGATCCATCTAAATCTCTTTGCAAATAAATGGTAATCTATCTATGTTTGGTTAAAAATACAGATATGAGAAAATTCATTCTTTTAGTTTTAATGGTAGTGATCAACTATAGTTTATCATTTGCACAAAGTTTTAAAATTAACGGTACCTGCGAAGGTCTTACAGATGGCACCTGGCTTTACCTAAAAGAAGCAAATACCAACCAAATATTAGATTCTGTACAAATTAAAAACGGCAGTTTTGCTTTAAAAGGTAAAATGGGCGAAGAACCTACCAAAGTATTGTTACATACTGATAAATTTAGCAATTATGTTTTCTTCTGGCTCGAAAGCGGTCCCCTAAGTATGAATCTAAAAGCAGGTGAATTTAAAAAAGGAAACATTAAAGGTTCAAAGACACAGGATGAAGATCATAAGCTGATGTCGATTATCCAACCTATTAGGGATGAACAGGAATTATTGAGAGGGGCATTAAAAAAATCTACAGATCCTAATGAGCAAAAAAACATCAAAAATAGACTTAAATTAAGTGAGGAAAGTGAAAAACAGGCTTATATAAATTATGTAAAAAATAATCCGAGCTCTCTTATCGCTGCAAATATTTTAAATGTTTATGCTTCTACGTGGGGTAAAAAAGTAACTGAAGATCTTTATGCGGCATTAACTCCTCAAATAAAACAAAGCAGATTTGGTAAAGACATTAAAACATTTATTAATCTTAATCGAGAAATCAAAATTGGAAGCAAGTTTGTTGACTTTGAACAAACCAACGCTTCTGGTAAAAACATCAAACTATCTGATATTAGAGGAAAATATATTTTATTAGAATTTTGGGCTTCATGGTGTGGTCCATGTCGCGAAGAAAACCCTGAACTGGTTAATACTTTTAAGGAATTTAAAGATAAAGGCTTTAACATATTAGGTGTTTCGGCAGATAATGATAAAAACAACTGGCTCAATGCCATCAAACAAGATGGTTTGTTGTGGGAAAATGTAAGCGACCTTCAAGGTGATAAAAATCATGTGGCTTTGATGTATGGCATTAGCGCTTATCCTACTAACTTTCTGATTAATGATAAAGGTATTATCATTGAGAAAAATTTAAGAGGAGATCAATTGAGAAAAAAACTGTTAGAGCTGTTACCTTAATAAAAATCTGTATTAAGCAGAATGTTCTCTCATAATTCTGTTTAACTTTAAATGCATAATATTTTCATGTATTTTTGATATAGTTATAAAAGTCTCTAAACTTCATTAACTATGGTCAATTTTAAAGATAACTTTTCAAAACAAGCCGATATTTATCGCCAGTACAGGCCTTCTTACCCAGAAGAGCTATTCAGTTACCTACAATCACTTACGCCTGAGCATGATCTGGCCTGGGATTGCGGAACAGGAAACGGACAATCCGCAATAGGCCTGGCCAAATATTTTGAACAGGTTTATGCCAGCGATCCTAGCGAAAACCAGATTAACAACGCTACACTGCACGATCGTATCATCTACAAAGTTGAAAGAGCAGAGCATAATAAATTAAATAACCATTCTGTTGATTTGATTACCGTTGCCCAGGCTATACACTGGTTCGATTTCGATAAATTTTATAAGGAAGCTAAAAGAGTACTTAAGCCTAAAGGCATTATTGCTGTCTGGACCTACGGGTTAACTTCTATTACCGATGAAATAGATAAGATTACACAACATTTTCATGACCATGTAGTTGGCGATTTTTGGATGCCTGAAAATAAACTGGTAGAACAGGAATATAAAACCATTCCATTCCCTTTTAAAGAACGCTCTACACCGCCGTTCACAATTAAATCAACTTTAAATCTCGATGATTTATTAGGTTATTTCAGGAGCTGGTCTGCAACTCAAAAATATATGGAAAAATGCCACAAGAACCCGCTTGAACAATTAAAAAAAGAACTATTACCCTTGTGGGGCGATGAAAATTCCAAGAGAGAAGTTACCAGAAAGCTAATTTTAAGGGTAGGGCAAACTGATTAGAGTATCATATGGCATATTACGACCTATCTAAAGAACAAAGAGCAGACTTATCTGTTGCCATTAAAGCAAAATTATCGGAAGAACTTGAAAAAGGCCGATATGAGCACACAATAGCTTATTTTGCAGATGAAGATACTTACATCAGAAAAGCCGCTTATTTAGCAACAGGCCGTATCTATTTAGAAAAACATTCACTTAGAACCAACATTATTAACCTACTGGCTTCTTTATTAAACCACGATGATTTTAAAGTAAGACAGACCGTAATCAATGCTGCAGGAGAAATAGGGAAAAAACATTTCGAAGAAGTTTTTACTTTCTTTGATAAAGGTTTATTTGATCCGCATCATTCGCCCCGAAATGCGGTCATCGGTTCAATCAAAAAAATGGGCGAAGTAAATCCCGTACCTGTTTTGAACTGGGTCAGACAATATTTACATCACTCTGATAAAGAGATCAGAAGGGAAATTTGTCATGGCATAGAGCTGAGAGGAAGAAAACACCCCCAAGATATATTACCTCTGCTCAAAGAGCTTGAGCATGATAAAACAGCCCGGGTACGTAATACGCTTGTTCATGTAATAGGCCAGATTGCCTATAAAAAAGGCTGCCTTGAAACTGTAGTAGAGCATCTTAAAACATGGGAAAACAAGCCTTTAGTTGCGCAAGCCATAGAAGAAATTATTGATATTCACCATCGTTACCGTAATTTTTCGGCATTAACGCAAGAACAGGCCCGTCAGTACATTATAGATCATTATCAGGAAACATATAGCTGATGAATTATAAAAAACAATCTCCTAAAGATATTGTTAGTTAATGCACATATCTTTTTCAGTATCATAATTTATCAATCATGAAAAAATTACTCTTGTGCGCCGGTCTGCTCACAGCTTTACTTACCGCATGCAATAATTCAAATACCAAGAAAGAAACTTCTACTCAAGATACAACAACTACACTAACAGACACTGTGCATACCTCGCGAAATTCTTTAGACTGGAATGGCACTTACAAAGGTATTTTACCTTGTGCAGATTGTCCGGGTATTGAAACTACGGTAGTTTTAAATGCCAACAATACCTTTAGCTATATGGCTAAATACCAGGATAGAGATTTTAAAACAGAAGATAAGGGCAAGATCATGTGGCACGACAATGACAGTGTAGTACATTTAAAAGGTCAGGAAACCGACTTAAAATATAAAGTTGGAGAAAACCAGCTTATCCAGTTAGATACAGAAGGCAAAGAAATAACAGGAGCCCTCAGCAAATATTATATCTTAGAGAAACAATAGCCCTATACAACAACGGCCCAGACAAATTGTCCGGGCCGTTGTTTTGGTTTTCATCTGTATTAATTATTTCATTATTGACCCATTCCGCCCATCTGGCCACCGCCCTGCTGCTGTTGGTCTTGTTTAATATCATCGTTTTTGATCTTTTTCTTCTCTGTAAATTTCAACTTACCAAAACTGTAGCTAAAGTTAATTCCGAATGATCTTAGAGGGTAGTAGATATTCTGCGTTTGGTAACTATCTGCAGAGGTAGTTTCCATTTTTATGTGCAGGTTTTCTGTAAATGGATTCAATACATTTAAGCCAATAGAACCTTTTTTGTTCAGAATTTCTTTTTTCACTGCAGCGCCGTAGAATATCATTCCATCTGTTTTACCTTGCGAGGTTCTGCGAGGTGAAGTAGCTACGCCAAAGAATTCCAGATTCCATCCTTGCTTAAAGGAAGTAGCAGATCTAAGGAAAAAGTTGTAGTTATAAAACACATCTGATTTTACATGTGTAAGCTTGTTATCAATCTGGTATGTATTTAAACCTACGTTACCCATTAAAGTCCATTTTGGTAGTGGATTGTATGAACCAAAAAGGTTAAATCCATAACTATCAGAAATACCCACGTTTTCATAAGTAGTTAAGATTTTAGTCGGGTCTTTATCATAAACCAGGTTATAATTTTCAATAATTCCGTTTGTACGACGGTAAAATACCGAAGCATTGATCATAGAACCTCCTTTTAAGAAAGTTGAATAACCCAACTCAACGTTGTCACTTAGCTCAGGATCTAACGTTGGATTACCTTTCATTACACTGAACTGATTTGACTCGTTTAAAAACGGGTTCAGATAAGCTAAGCTGGGACGTTGCACCCTACGGTTATAACTCAATTTAACCGAACTCATTGCACTGATTTCTTGTGATAAGATTACACTTGGGAACAAGTTAAAATAATCGTTCTTATCAGTGTCGAAATTTATTGCAGTGTACTCTGCTCTTAATCCACCTTTAAGTTTTAATTTTTTGGTTAGGTTAAATGCAATAGTACCATAGGCCGCACCTACATTTTGATGGTAATTAAAATCTTTGGTCGAGTTTACACTATATTTACTTAAAATATTTCTGAAAATACCCTTTGCTCCCGTTTCAAAGATTACGGTTTTGCTGAAAGGATAAACGTAATCTGTTTGTGCAGTGTACTCATAGTTTTTACCTACGTTTGAACTGGCCGAAGAAATAATACCCGGAAAACCTACCATTTGGTAGTCATTAGAAAAATCATTTGTATTTCTTCCGCTGGTTAACTGGCCCGAAACCGAAAACTCTTCTCCCTGACGTTTAGATGTTTTTCTATAATCTAAATTCCAGTCTAAATTACCCATACTTACATCTGTTTTAGAAGTAATGGTAGCTGCTGCACCATTATTATCTACCTGTGAGTGGCCTGGGCCTCCATTATAAAACCGGTTATATTTAGCATTTGTACTAATGTTGTTATAAGCATTAAAATCGTAATCTAAACCTAAACTACCGTTGATCATTTCACGTGTCCAGTCTGAAGTACCATCCTGTAATACACTGTTGGTAGTACCATTAGCTTGTGTACGGTTGTAAAATACCACTCTTGTTCCCTGAGGATAAGCATACATGGCACCTACAGCTGTATTCATACTTAAACGTCCTGTTTTTGCAGTAAGGTTAAAGTTACCGGTATTCTGACGCGTACCTGCAGAAGCATTTGCCGAACCACTTACACCCTGAGCATTAGATTTTTTGGTAATAATATTAATGATACCTCCAGAACCTTCCGCATCATATTTAGCAGATGGGCTGGTAATCACTTCCACACTTTTAATCTGGTCTGCCGGAATCATCTTCAAAGCATCGGCAACACTGTTAGCCATAGTACCCGAAGGTTTACCATTGATCAAAACCTTTACAGAACTACCTCTTAACTGAACGTTTCCGTTAATATCTACCGATAACATCGGCACTTTACGCATTACATCAGTTGCATCACCACCCGCATTGGTTGCATCAGCCTCGGCATTGTACACCATACGGTCGATTTTATTCTCAATCATGCTCTTTTTACCTTCAATGGTAACCTCGCTAAGTGTATTGGCACTTCCTTTCAATTCAACGGTTCCTACATTACCATCAGGTTTTTCAGGTGTAGTTTTAATTTCTACGCTTTTTGCGGTATATCCAATAAAACCTATTACGAGTTTATACTCATCAGGAGTGATATTTTGTAAGGATACCTTACCTTTTGCATCAGTTACAGACCCATTTACGGTTTTATTGTCTTTTTTCTTTACTAAAGAAACAGTAGCATATTCAATAGGTTGCTTAGTAGCTGAGTCAATCACGGTCGCACTTATTCTTCCTGTAATCTTCGGAGCACCTGCACCTCCCGCCATCGGGAACTGAGCTTTTGCCCCTAAAATCATAAATACTGCAACAAACAGAAGTATTAGTTTTTTCATATAAAATGGTTGTCTTTTTGTGTTATTATGAATTAGTCTGCCAAAATTAAATTTTGTTACACATCTTTAAATCATTTTCTAAGAATTCATCTAAAATTATCGGCGAATACCTGTTTTTATACGGTAAAAACAATTCTGCTTTGTTTACGATTAATAAATAGTAATTTCTGCCACAAAAGAAATTTAAATCGGTTAATTTTGAGCGTATCATAAAAATCGATACCCTACCTATGAAATATGCATTTTTATGGATTATTCTTTTATCCTCTTTTAGCTGTCATAAAGAAAAAGAGGCTCCTGCTGATCAAGCGGATAATAGCAATTCTGTAAACACCGTTATTCCTTTTAAAAATTATCTGGGCGTTAACCTCTTTGAATGGGATTATGTAGAGCCTCAGCAAGAAAACCTGATCAGTGAACGGAAGATGCAAATTGTTAAAGCATTTGGAAGCATACGTCATTATTTAGACTGGGAAAGAATAGAACCCGATCAGGGAAAATTTACCTTTAACCCCTCTCACTTTGGCAACTGGCGTTATGATCTGATGTACAATCGCACCCACAAAGAAAATATAGATATTCTAACCTGTTTAAAAACTATTCCATCATGGCTCATGAACACTTATCCTGAAAATGAGCGCGATTATGAAAATGCTCCGTTGCCCTTCGGTGCAGATAAAAGCGACCCCGCATCTTATATCTTACAGGCAAAAGCAGCATTTCAATTTGCGGCAAGATATGGTGCAAATGCTAATGTAGATAAAAATCTTATACAGTTAAACACCGGTTTACGCTGGCCGGGCGATGAGCCCAATATCATTCAAACAGGTTTGAATTTGGTTAAATATTTAGAATGCGATAATGAGCGGGATAAATGGTGGAAAGGCTCACAGGCAGAACAAAGCCCAGAAGAGTATGCTGCTAATCTCTCTGCTTTTTATGATGGCCATAAAGGTAAGTTAGGTAAAAATGTGGGTGTAAAAAATGCCGATCCCGCCATGAAAGTGGTTATGGCTGGTTTGGCTGTACCTAATATCGATTATGTGATAAAAATGATTGAATGGTGCAGAAAAAACCGGGGATTAAAGCCTGATGGAACTGTAGATTTATGCTTTGATGTAATCAACTACCATATTTACCCTAATGACTCAGATTATAGTAAAAATAGTATTGCTACAGTAGGCGTAGCGCCTGAGCTTTCGCCGATTGGTAAAATAGCTGACGACTTTTTAAATATGTCTAAGAAATATGCAAATGGCTTAGAGGTTTGGATGACTGAAACAGGTTACGATATTGGCGAAAAAAGCAGGCAAAGGGCCGTACCTGTAGGCAATAAATCTGCTTTGATTACCCAGGCCGACTGGAACCTGCGTACAGCCTTGTTATATGCCAGACATCAAATAAATAGGGTAATGTTTTATATGCTGGATGATGTGGATGACAATAATGCTATACAGCACCATTCATCGGGTTTTGTTAACCCTGATTTTACCCCAAGACCTTCATGGTATTATATGCAACAGGTCAAAACCATTTTGGGCAATTACCATTATACAAAAACATTGAACAACGACCCTATTGTTGACCTGTATAAGTTCAGCAATAAAGAAATTTATGTGCTTACCATTCCTGATCAGAAGGACAGAAAAACCAGTTATATCTTAGATTTAGGCAATGCCAAGCAGGCCGTAATTTACAATCTTCAAACCAACAATGACAAAGCAAATGCTATCACAGTTAACACCAATAATGGTAAATTAACAGTAACGGTTAGTGAAACGCCTGTTTTCGTAGAGAAACTATAAAAAGCTGTCTAAAGAATTTTACGCCGTTCCGTACTCGATATGGAATCTTTAAAAGCATTTGCTTTGTTTTAAGATCCAGAAATAAATTTCAGGATGATGAAAAATACTCTTCAGACAGCCTACTTAAATGTGTTTTATATGGCTTAAACTACAATATTTACAATTTTACCTTTTACAAAAATGATTTTCTTAGGCTCTTTACCCTCTAAATAACCTTGTACTTGCGTATTGCCCAACACAGCTTCTCTTACCTGTGTCTCATCTAAAGTTAAAGCAAGGTTAAGGTTCATTTTCATTTTACCGTTAATCGAGATCGGATAAGCAAATTCATCTTCTACAAGATAATCGGCGTTAAATACCGGATAAGCAGCATAAGATAAAGTTCCTGCTCCGTTACCTAACAAGCTCCACAATTCTTCACAGATATGAGGCGCATAAGGCGATAAAACGATAACCAGATCCTGTAATATGCTACGGTTTTTACATTTTAGGTCTGTAAGCTCATTTACAGCAATCATAAAGCTCGATACCGAGGTATTGAAAGAAAAGCGTTCAACATCGTCCTGTACTTTTTTAATGATCTTGTGTAAAGCTTTTAGCTCTGCTTTAGAAGGCTCGGCATCCACTACACTAAATTCCCAGGCATCGTTATGGAACAAGCGCCAGAATTTACGCAAGAATTTGAACACCCCTTCTATACCATTGGTATTCCAAGGTTTACTCTGTTCTAATGGTCCTAAGAACATTTCATACATTCTAAAGGTATCTGCACCATATTGCGCAATCAAAACATCGGGATTAACCACATTATATTTTGATTTAGACATCTTTTCTACTTCAACACCGCAAATATATCTGCCATTTTCAAGGATGAACTCGGCATTGGCATATTCTTCTCTCCATTGCTTAAACTTATCTACATTCAGCACATCGTTCTCTACAATGTTTACATCTACGTGAAGCGTTATCGTCTTATATTGATTACGTAAACCAGCACTTACAAAAGTATGGGTAGCTCTACCCTCTTCATCAACCAATCTGTAAACAAAGTTACTTCTACCTTGTATCATCCCTTGGTTGATCAGCTTTTTAAAAGGCTCCTCTTCCTGTACCAGACCAAGGTCTTTTAAGAATTTGTTCCAGAAACGGCTGTACAACAAGTGGCCTGTAGCATGCTCTGAACCACCTATATATAAATCAACATCTTTCCAATAGTTTACGGCTTCCTGCGATGCAAATTCTTTAAGGTTTTGTGCATCCATATAACGGTACCAGTACCAGCTGCTACCTGCCCATCCCGGCATGGTGCTCAGTTCATACTCATATTTTCCATGGTATTTCCAGTCTTCGGCACGCCCTAAAGGTGGCTCTCCGGTTTCTGTTGGCAGGTATTTATCAATTTCGGGTAATACCAAAGGCAATTCTTCTTCCTGAATTAGATAAGGTAATCCATCTTTGAAATATACCGGAATAGGTTCGCCCCAATAACGCTGACGACCAAAGATGGCATCGCGCATACGGTAATTCACTTTCGCTTTGCCTATGCCTTCTTCTTCTAACCAATTATTTAATTTAGCTACAGCTTCTTTATAATTTAAACCATTGATAAATCCTGAGTTAATGTATCTCCCCTCTTTGGTTGGATCTGCCTGCTGGTCTAAATCTTTTTGCGCATCCGAAACCTGTATAACCGGTAAATTAAAATGTGTTGCAAAAGCAAAATCGCGCTGGTCTCCGCTCGGCACACCCATAACCGCACCCGTTCCATAACCTGCCAAAACATAATCGGCAATCCATAAAGGTAAACGCTCGTTATTGGCCGGATTAATTACATAACTACCTGTAAAAGCTCCCGATACGGTTTTGGTATCGGCCATACGGTCTAATTCAGATTTCTTTTTGGTTTGTGCAATGTAATTCTCAATCGCTGTACGTTGCTCATCTGTGGTTAACTCTGCCACCCACTCATGCTCAGGTGCCAATACCAGATAAGATACACCAAAAATAGTATCTACACGGGTAGTAAATACTTCTATTTCTTTATTGCTGTTTTCTACTTTAAATTTAACTGATGCGCCTACACTTTTACCAATCCAGTTACGCTGCATCTCTTTAACAGGCTCGGGCCAGTCAATGGTATCTAAACCTCGCAGCAAACGATCGGCATAAGCAGTGATGCGCATGCTCCATTGCATCATTTTCTTTTGCTCAACCGGATATCCGCCACGCTCAGAAAAACCGCCTATTACTTCATCGTTCGCTAAAACGGTACCTAAAGCGGGACACCAGTTAACCGTACTTTCTTTTAAGTAGGTTAAACGGTATTTCAATAATTCGGCCTGCTTTTCTTCTGCTGTAAAATTAGCCCAGTCACTCGGCAAAAATGATTGGATATCGTCATCGCATACGGCTTTAATATCTGCGCTGCCTGAGGTGTTAAATTTTTCAATTAAGGTAGAAATATCTTCTGCTTTATCTGTTTCAAGATTATACCATGAATTAAAAAGACGCATAAAAATCCATTGGGTCCATTTATAATACTCGGCATCAGAGGTTCTCACCTCTTTACTCCAGTCGAAAGAAAACCCAATCTGATCAAGCTGGCGACGATAGGTATCGATATTGGCTTTGGTTGTTACCGCCGGATGCTGTCCGGTTTGGATCGCATACTGTTCAGCAGGTAAACCAAACGAATCATATCCCATCGGGTGTAAAACATTAAAGCCTTTCAGGCGCTTGTATCTCGAAAACACATCCGAAGCGATATAGCCCAGCGGATGCCCCACATGTAAGCCTGCTCCTGATGGATAAGGAAACATATCTAAGACATAATACTTAGGTTTATTACTTTTGGTATCGGCTTTAAAAGTTTGATTCTCTGCCCAATGTTTTTGCCACTTCTGCTCGATCTCTTTAAATTGGTAATCCATTAATATACGTTTTTAAATCGTTTGCAAAAGTACAGAATTAAAGCATTTTAACGAATAAAATTGTTGCTTTAAGCACCAATTTCAATACTTATGGAAAACCTGCCACACAGGCTTCTCACCAACAAATACTTGCATTATTGTTAAATAACGTTAAATAGGTTTACCCTGCATTGCTTTAAATACAGGCTTTGTTAACTTTGAACTACGTTAGTAATTTATCCCAGATTTATAGTCCGTTTTTACTTATCTTTCTTTATTTTCGCAAAAACAAAAGTATATACATGGAAGAATTTGAAGTAAGTACAGCCTCTAAAAAAACCAAAACCGTATATGTATCAACCATATTCAGCATTGCTTTGGTTTTGTTAATGTTAGGTATGCTGGGATTAATTCTGGTACATGCCAAAAACTTATCTAACTACGTTAAAGAAAACATCGTTTTAAACATCATTGTAGATGAAGGTGCAAAAGAAACCGAAATCCTGGCTTTTCAAAAGGAGCTTAACAACAATGCTGCCGTAAAACAAACCCAATACATCAACAAGGAGCTGGCTCAACATAATTTAACCAAAGATTTAGGCGAAGATTTTGTTAATTTCTTAGGCTACAACCCTTTGCTTTCTTCTATAGATGTGTATTTAAAGGCCGATTATGCCAACAACACCAATATAGAAACTTTAAAGAAAGAAATTTCTAAAAACCCTATTGTTAAAGAGGTGGTTTACCAAAGTTCATTAATAGATATGGTAAATAAAAACATCAATACCATTACTTTAATTGTTTTAGGTTTTGCACTTATTTTATTGGTAATAGCCATTGCATTGATTAACAACACCATTCGCTTGGCTATCTTTTCACAACGTTTTTTAATTAAAAGTATGCAGTTGGTAGGTGCTACCAAAAACTTTATCAGAAAACCGTTTATTCTGGTAGCTGCTCTTCACGGATTAATCGCCGCTTTTATAGCTATTCTTATTTTATTAGGCCTGTTAACCTATGCACAAAAAGAATTGGGCGAAATAAAAATATTAGAGAACTATACTGAATTTGGCTATGTATTTATCAGTTTGGTTGTGGTAGGCATTTTTATTGCCGCAATCAGTACCTGGTTTGCAGTAAGCAAGTACCTACGTCTAAAAATTTACGACTTATACAGATAATGACACAAAAACATACAACTCCAAACAAAGAAAACCAAAACACCGAAATGGTTTTTACCAGGAAGAATTATCAGTTATTGCTGATTAGTATAGCTATTGTAGTGGTTGGCTTTTTATTAATGATGGGTTCTGAGGGTGATATTTATGACACACGCCGTACTCTAATTGCACCTATAGTAGTGTTATTTGGCTTTACCTTCGGCATTTATGCTGTATTAAAAAAATAGGTATAAATGAACTACTTACAGGCGCTTATCCTTGCAATTATTGAAGGGTTAACTGAGTTTTTGCCCGTTTCATCAACCGGGCATATGGTACTTACAAGTTCTATAATGGGCATTGCCCACGATGACTTTGTTAAACTATTTACCGTTGCCATACAGTTAGGAGCTATTCTTGCTGTTGTAGTGGTATACTGGAAAAAATTCATTAACCTCAATAGCATCGATTTTTATATAAAACTGGCTATTGCTGTTGTTCCGGCCTTAATCTTCGGTTACCTCTTAAATAACTTTATAGATGATAAATTGGGCAATCCCATATTTATAGCCGTTGTGTTATTTGTGGGCGGTATCATTCTGTTGTTTATAGACAAATTCTTTAAAAACCCTACTATTAGCAGCGAAAGTGAAATATCTTATCCTAAAGCTTTTAAAATAGGTTTATATCAGGTATTAGCGGTTTGTTTTCCGGGTTTAAGCCGCAGTGCGGCTACCATTATTGGTGGTATGCAACAAAAACTAACCAAAAGCGCCGCTGCAGAATTTTCCTTTTTTCTGGCTGTTCCAACCATGATTGCTGCTACCGGCTATAAGCTGTTAAAAGGTCATGAGTTACTAAATGCACAAAACATTAAAATACTTCTTTTTGGAAATGCAATTGCATTTATAGTGGCTATTATTGCCATAAAATCATTTATAAACTTTTTAACCAAACATGGTTTCCGTATTTTTGGATGGTATAGAATTGTTGTAGGGTTGCTGATTATAGGCTTATACCTTGCCGGCGTAGAGATTAATGTATTTTAATGGTTAAAGAAACAGAAATCCAGAATTTTCCTGATTTTAACTTTGCCGAGGGTGAGTTGCTTTTAATTGATAAACCTTATCAATGGACTTCCTTTGATGTTGTGGGCAAGATCAGAAATTCATTAAAACCTCAAAAACTCAAAGTTGGTCATGCAGGCACTTTAGATCCTTTGGCTACAGGTCTGCTCATCATTTGTACAGGCAAATTAACCAAACAGATAGATACGTACCAGGCCGAAGAAAAAGAATACACCGGCACTATGGTTTTAGGTGCCACTACACCTTCTTTTGATTTGGAAACTGAAATAGATCAGACTTTTGAAACTGCTCATATTACAAGTGAACAGATCTATGCAACTTGTAACCAGTTTATGGGTAATATAGAGCAGTATCCTCCTGCCCACTCTGCCGTAAAAGTAAATGGCGAACGTCTTTATGTTAAGGCTCGTTTAGGAGAAGAAGTTGAGCTTAAAAAACGGGCTGTAACCGTTAGCACTTTTGAGATTACCCGCATTGCCCTGCCCGAAATAGATTTCAGAATTATTTGCAGCAAAGGCACTTATATAAGATCTTTAATATCTGATTTTGGAAAAGCATTAAACAATGGAGCATATTTAAGCAAGCTTACACGTACTCGCAGCGGTAACTTTAAACTTGAAAATGCTTATCAGCTCCCAGATTTAATTGCACATTTACGTAAATTAAGAGAAGAACAAAAAGCAGGTTCATAAGCAATGAAAGAAAAACTGAGCTTGAAAAATACCTTAAAAAGTTTCTTTTTAATGACATTGGGGGTATTGTCTGCTACCTTCGGCTTAAAAAGCTTTTTAATGCCTGAGCATTTTATTGATGGCGGCGTAACAGGTATTTCTTTATTGGTAAGCACATTAACGGGATGGAATTTATCCTATCTGATTATTGTCATCAACATCCCTTTTATTATTCTGGGCTATCACCAGATTGGAAAATTATTTGCTTTTAAAACTACCTTGGCTATTGCAGCACTTTCTATCGGCTTGTTCATTTTACCTTTTGAACCTATTACACATGAAAAAGTGCTGATCGCGTTTTTTGGTGGTTTTTTCCTTGGAGGTGGCATTGGCCTGGCCATGCGTGGCGGGGGGGTAATTGATGGCACAGAAGTTCTGGCTCTTTACATCAGCCGAAACAGTCGCTTGACCGTAGGTAATATCATTTTTATTTTAAATGTAGTAATTTTCCTTTTTGCTGCTTATTTTATCAATATAGATACTGCCCTATACGCTATATTAACTTATCTTTCAGCTACAAATACGGTAGATTTTATTGTAAACCGTTTAGAAGCTTATACAGGTGTAACTATTATTTCTGAAGAAAATGAAGCCATCAAAGACTTCATCATTACAGAAATGAAACGTGGGGTTACGATATACAAAGGTAAAGGTGGTTACCAAGAACAGAATGATATTGACATCATCTATACCGTAGTAACTAAACTTGAATTGGGTAAACTGCAAGATAAAATAAACGAAATAGATCCCGGCGCTTTCATTGTACAGCAACAGATTTCTGATATAAGAGGCGGCGTAGTAAAAAGACAAGCTCTCCATTAATTTTTTAAGACCTTGAAAATTTATCATCAACTAAGCGAGTTTAAAAAATTGGATAATGCCATTGTTACTATTGGCACTTTTGACGGTGTACATTACGGGCACCAGAAAATTATCAAAAGGCTTTGCGATTTAGCCAAAGCATCGGGTGGAGAAAGTGTGCTTTTAACTTTCTTTCCTCATCCCCGCATGATCATCAATCCTGAGAACCAGGAATTGAAAATGATCAACACCATTAATGAAAAGGCCGAAATACTGGCAAATCTGGGTGTAGATCATCTGATTATTACGCCATTTACCCGCGATTTTTCTAATCTCAGTCCTAAAGATTATATTAAAAATATCCTTGTTGATGCCATAGGTACCAAAAAAATAATTATTGGTTACGATCACCGCTTTGGTAAAGACAGAGAAGGCAATATTAAACTGCTCGAAAGTTTTGGCAACGAATACGGTTATGAAGTAGAAGAAATTCCGGAGCAAGATATTAATGATGTCGCGGTAAGTTCTACCAAGATCAGAAATGCTTTGTTACAAGGCAATGTAGATTTGGCAAATGATTATTTAGGCTATAATTTTTCGCTTTATGGCCCTGTAATTAAAGGTGATAAAATAGGTCGAACCATTGGTTTTCCAACAGCGAATATCTTTATTGAAGAAACTTACAAGCTTATTCCCGGAGATGGTATTTATGCCGTTACTGTTGAAATGGACGAAAAGGTAGAAGGAGAAACACAAAAGGTAGAGAGTAAGCCTATGCCTTATTCCTCAAACCTTCAACCTTCAACCTTCAACCTTGTCCCCCAAACCTACAAGGGCATGGCCTACATTGGCCACAGACCGACCATTAATGGAATGACCCGCAACATAGAAGTGAATATTTTTGATTTCAACAAGGAAATTTACGGGCAGAACATTAAAATGAATTTCTTACATTTTTTAAGACCTGATGTTAAGTTTACAGGACTCGATACTTTAACCCAACAGTTACAGGCAGATAAAGAAGCAACACTTTCATTTTTTAAGGATAAATAAGCCCCAAAATGTTTACGCGTTAAGTTCATTAAAACGGCACCTATGCTTAATTAAGACAGATTTCATTGCCAAAAACGAGTATTTTTTCATATATTGGGGCAATGAGGGGTTTATTTGTTGTAATCTGTTTTTTTCTTTTACAAGGTTTTACAATAAGCAAAACCGGCTCCCTTTTATTGGATAATACTTATCTGGCTAAGGTTGATACGCAAAAATTTATATCTGCCAAAAACCTCCCGGGTAACAACAGGAAAAAATTTTCACCTGCAAATCAACATAAAATAACCAGTAAGACTCAGTTCCATACACAGCTGATCAGTGATGCTGTTAAGCTAAATACAGCAGGCAAAAGAACCTGGTTTATCTACACCGAACAAAAAATTCGTACAGTCTTTAAATTTAATTTCAGGTTTCAATATATTTTCAATCATTTATATCCTAAGCATGTTTTTTGGTGATTTTTTCTCTCGTACTTACCTGTGATTAAAAATCTCATACGCTAAAAATCATTATAAATGACACACTTACCTGTACTTATTACCGATTTAGGACTTATACTTGCCGCTGGTGGGATTACCACCATTATTTTCAAAAAAATTAAACAACCTTTAGTGCTGGGTTATATTTTAGCCGGTTTGCTGGTTGGCCCCCACTTTAAATTTGTACCTACTGTTTCAGATAATGCGAACATTACCATCTGGGCTGAAATTGGCGTTATTTTCTTGCTCTTCAGTCTGGGCCTTGAATTCAGTTTTAAAAAATTGGTAAAAGTTGGCGGTTCATCTTCTATTACAGCTCTTGTAGAAATTATAGGCATGAGCATTATTGGCTATTTTGCCGGTAAATTAATGGGCTGGCAAACAATGGACAGCATATTTTTGGGCGCTGTACTTTCTGTTTCTTCTACTACCATTATCATAAGAGCTTTTGAAGAATTAGGGGTTAAACATAAAAAATTTGCCAACCTAGTATTCGGAGCACTTATTGTTGAAGATCTGGCGGCTATTCTCATTATGGTTTTATTAACCACTTTGGCAGTTAGTCAGCAATTTGCCGGAGCCGAAATGTTCAGTTCTATCTTAAAACTGGGTTTCTTTTTAGTGCTATGGTTTTTGGGGGGTATTTTTATTATTCCTACTTTTTTAAAGTATACCAAGAAATTAATGAATGATGAAACACTGCTGGTTGTTTCGCTTGCTTTATGTTTAAGCATGGTTCTATTGGCTGTTAAAGTAGGTTTCTCTGCGGCTTTGGGTGCTTTTATTATGGGTTCAATCTTGGCAGAAACTACCTTTGCCGAAAAAATAGAACATCTTACCAAATCAGTAAAAGATCTTTTCGGGGCCATATTCTTCGTATCTGTGGGCATGCTAATAGATCCAAATATCTTATTGCAGTACTGGCAACCGGTGCTTATCATTACAGGCGTAACCATTGTGGGTAAACTCATTACTACCGGTGGTGGTGCTTTAATATCAGGGCAACCGCTCAAAACATCCGTACAAACAGGTATGAGCTTAACGCAAATTGGTGAGTTCTCCTTTATTATCGCCACTTTGGGACTTACTTTAAAGGTTACCAGCGATTTCCTTTATCCAATTACAGTAGCCGTATCTGCCATTACCACCTTTACCACGCCATACCTAATCAAATACTCAGAAAATTTTTATAATGCATTAACCAAAATACTACCTGCAAAATGGTTGCGAGGCATAGATAAATACTCATCAAGTACAGAGGGTATTACCACTACCAGCGATTGGAAAATTCTGTTAAAATCTTATCTGATCAATTTGGTTGCTCATAGTGTTATCTTGATGGGCATTATCTTGCTTTCTACTAAATACCTTTATCCTTTCATCAGCAACAATATTGCCGATGGAAACAGAGGAATCATCATCAGCCTCATACTGATCTTGTTCTTAATGAGCCCGTTCTTGTGGGCGCTTGCCATAAGGCGCATTGCCCGAAAAGCTTATTCTCATTTATGGCTGAACAAAAAATATACACGCGGGCCTTTAGTTGCCTTTGAACTATTCAGAATTGCGCTGGCCATTTTATTTGTATCTATAGTGATCGTGCAATTTTATGATACATGGATTGCCGTAGCTACAGCCATAATCTTAATTGTAGGTGGCATGGTTATTTTCAATCAACGTTTACAGCGTTTTTATGAACGTATGGAAAGTCGCTTTCTGGGCAACCTTAATGCCCGAGAAGAAGCCAGCAAACAACCCGAGATTTTACCTTGGGATACACATTTGTTAGAACTTACTGTGGCTCCTGAATCTGAAATGGTAGGACAAACATTAATAGACCTTTCCATAAGAGAAAAATACGGGATCAATATTGCATTGATTGAGCGTGGCAAAATTATGATCCCTACACCAAAACCAACCGAAAGGCTTTATCCTAATGACAAGGTATTGGTAATCGGAACAGATGATCAGTTAAGTTCGGTTAAACCTTTATTTGAAGGCAGTGGCATAACGGTAGATGAGAATATTTTCCCTAAACATGATATGGCACTCCAAAAAATTGTAGTGAACAGTAAATCTCCTGTTTATGGACAAAGCATCCGTAATTCGGGTATAAGAGAAAAAACCCAAGGATTGGTAGTAGGTATTGAACGCAAAAATCAACGCATTTTAAATCCTCCTTCTGACTTTGTTTTTGATAACGAAGATATTGTGTGGATAGTAGGAAACAACAAAAAGATAGCAGAATTGTTAAAATAAAATCCAGACAGGGTTGTTTTTATTAAAAACGATCCTGTTTTTATGTCTAGCAAAATATGAAAAAGATTAATGCAGATAAAGCTCAGTTCTTAGACGAAATGATAGATTACTGGAAAACAGAAGATCTTATTGATGAGCAAATCGCAGATAATCTTCAAAAAAGCTTTATCCCCAAAAGTTTTGATTGGAAAAGACTTGCCAAATATTCTTTCTGGATTGCATTAGCTTGTTGTTTTATTTCATTAAGCGCTCTGCTGCTTGATGAGAAATTGTTAAAGTACCTAAAAAAACTTTATGACACACCAGATATCGTAATTAGTTTACTTTCTGCAATTGTGGCCGCTATAGCTTATTATTTTGGGTTTAAATTTAAGCAAGCTAAACCTCAGAATATATTCAGTAACGAAGCGCTGATCCTCACAGGTGTTATACTTACGGCAAATGCCGTTGCTTATCTGGGGAAATCATTAGATAAACAATCCGGTCATTTTTCATTGCTCATTTTATTTGCCTTTTTACTTTATTTACTACTGGCTTATCAATTCAAATCTGTTTTAATCTGGCTGTTTTCCATGTTGGTTGCAGGAATTTGGTTCGGAACAGAAACTGCTTATTTATCAAATTATGGTGGTCATTTTATGGGCTTGGGCTATCCTTTACGTTATGTAATATTCGGAGCCATAATTATCTTCATTTCAAGATGGATCAAAAACAGTAAGATCAGCTTGTTCTATGAAGTAACCTATTTTAGCGGATTGCTGTACTTTTTTATGGCTTTGCTCTTTCTGTCTATCTTTGGAAATTATGACAGCTTTGAAGAGTGGCACAGGATAAGACAGTACAGTTTATTTTATTGGGCTATTTTATCGGCAGGGCTTTGTTTATCTGCTATTCTCTACGGCTTAAAATATAACGACAAGATGGCCCGTGAATTTGGGCTTATTTTTCTCTTCATTAATCTTTACATCCGCTATTTTGAGTATTTCTGGGACAATATGCACAAAGCCATTTTCTTTTTGATTTTAGGTCTATCTTTTGTTTTCATAGGTCGAAAAGCAGAGAAGATCTGGAATTTGGAGTTTATCAAAAAGAAATAAGTTCTTGTTTTTAGATTAACGCAGGTAAATAACAACCTGTTTAATAATCAGGTAAGCAGCTAATACGTAAAGAAAGATTGCAATACTTTTATTGATCAACCTACTGCTCAAAGCAAATTTTTCCTGTATGTAACGGGCAAAATGCGCATAGCCATAGAGTGCTAAACCCGAGCCTAAACCTGAACCTATACTAAATATGACCAAAGAGAGGTAATCTACGGCAATCCATTCATGAAGGATTACATAATTACCGAAGAACAACCAAAATGGAATTTGCACAGGATTGAGTACGCCTAAAAGCAAACCATATAAGGCACTCCCTCTTTTATTTCCATCTTCTTCTTTGGTTACAGGAACTTTATTGCGGTGTTTCCAGGTTACGGTAGCCATCACCAAGAACAAACTGATCATGAAAGCATCTACAAATGTACTGATCCGCACATCGCTCACTTTACTATCTATATTTACATCGCTAGATACCCAACGGGCAAAACGCATCATACCAAAGGTAAAAGCCACCTCTACACATGAAAATGCAATGATAAAAGACCATGCCTGACGCATGCCCTTATTGATGGCTATTTTGGCTACGGTAAGGTTAATATTACCCGGAGGTATATACCCCATAGCGTTTATAATTATGCCTAAAAATAATGTCAAAATGAGCATAGCCCGCGAAGTTAAGGTTTCAAATGCGCTTTTAAAAATTGACCTGTATAAGATTTTTCAACGTTCAGCAGATCTTCTGGTTTTCCTTCAAAAACAATATCGCCGCCTTTGTCTCCTCCTTCAGGGCCAATATCAATTATCCAGTCGGCACATTTGATCATATCCATGTTATGTTCAATAACAATTACGGTATTTCCCTGCTCTATTAAAGTGTTTAAAGCTTTCAATAATTTATTGATATCATGAAAATGCAATCCTGTAGTAGGTTCATCAAAAATGAAAACTGTTTTTTCAGCCTGATGTCCCTTGATTAGAAAAGAAGCTAATTTTATACGTTGCGCCTCTCCGCCCGACAAAGTATTTGATGATTGGCCTAAATGCACATAACCTAAACCAACATCAACCAAAGGTTTTAGTTTGTTTAATATTTTGGTCTCTTTTGCAAAGAAATCAACAGCTTCATCAATGGTCATATCTAAAATATCAGACACATTTTTATCCTGATATGTTACATCCAGAACTTGCTGTTTAAATCTTTTTCCTCCGCAAGCTTCGCAAGGCAAATAAATATCTGCCATAAACTGCATTTCTATTTTTACCTCTCCCTCACCCTGACAAACATCGCAACGTCCGCCTTCTACATTGAAAGAAAAAGCGGCAGGTTTTAATCCATTGGCTTTAGCCGCAGGCAAATTGGCAAATAAAGTACGGATATCATCCCAGGCTTTTACATAAGTTACCGGATTAGATCGCGATGAACGCCCTATTGGATTCTGATCTACCAACTCTACCTGCCCAACCAATTCAATGCCCCCAAAAATTCCATCGTAAGCCCCGGTTTGTTCTCCGGCATAGTTACCAATTGCTTTTTGCAAAGCAGGGTATAAAATACGTTTAACCAGACTGGTTTTACCAGAACCCGAAACCCCAGTTACACAAGTGAAAATGCCTAAAGGAAATTTAACACTGATGTTTTTAAGGTTATTTTCTCTCGCTCCCTTAACCAGAATATGATCTCTCCACGCTCTACGCTTTGCCGGAACAGGAATTTCGGCCTTACCTGATAAATATTTACCGGTTAAAGAATTGGTATCTTTTAGAATTTCTTTAAAAGTACCGCTAAAAACAAGATTACCTCCATGTGTACCCGCTTCAGGCCCTATGTCTATGATATGGTCTGCTGCCCGCATCATCTCTTCTTCATGCTCTACTACCAAAACCGTATTACCTACATTACGTAAAGACTGCAGAACGCCAATTAATCGGTGCGTATCGCGTGGATGCAAGCCTATACTCGGTTCATCTAACACATAAACAGATCCTACCAAACTACTGCCCAATGAGGTTGCCAAATTAATACGCTGGCTCTCGCCACCAGATAAAGTATTAGATAAACGATTTAATGTAAGGTAACCCAAGCCCACATCATTTAAATATTGTATCCTATTTTGAATTTCGGCGAGTAACCTCTTCGCTATTTTTTGTTCAGATTCATTCAGTTTTATTTCATCAAAGAATTTGAGCAGATCAGCAAGTGGCATCAGTACCAAATCTAGGATAGATTGATCGTTCACTTTTACGTACGAAGCATCTTTACGTAAGCGTGTACCTTTACAATCAGGGCATTTGGTTTTACCACGATAACGCGACAACATTACACGGTATTGGATTTTGTAAGTCTGTTCTTCCAACTCCTGAAAAAACTGGTCTAAACCAGCAAAATATTCATTTCCTGTCCACAGCAGCTGTTGTTGTTCTGTGGTCAGTTCGCTATAAGGTCTGTGAATAGGGAAATCGAACTTAGCGGCGTTTTTGACTAACCGTTTTAACCACTCGCCCATTTTTTCGCCACGCCATGGCGCTATGGCATTATCGTAAACGCTTTTGCTCTTATCAGGAATAACCAGATCTTCGTCAATCCCGATTACGCTACCAAAACCCTCACACCGTTTACATGCACCGTAAGGGTTGTTAAAACTAAAGAAATTGGGTGTAGGTTCTTCAAACTTAAGCCCATCTAACTCAAAACGGTCAGAAAAATGATAGGTTTGATCAGCATGTTCTATATAACAATCGCCTTTACCTTCAAAAAAGGCAGTCTGAACCGAATCTGCAATACGGCTTAAAGTTTCATCATCATTGCCTATTGTAATCCTATCGATAATAATCTTAACGGTATCTGTATCATTTAAGGTAAAATCTTTAATATCACTGTCTTCTAAGATGTCTTCTATTTTCCTGATCTTTTGGTCAAAATAGACCCGTAAAAATCCTTTTTGTAATAAAACAGCAAGTTCTTCTTTTAACGTCCTGTTATTATGCGGATGCAAAGGTGAAAAAACAGTAATTGTTTCATCATTACCTATTTTAATCACAAAATCTACCACACTGCTTACCGTATCTCTTTTTACCTCATTACCTGATATAGGCGAAAATGTTCTGCCTATTCTCGCATATAGCAATTTAAGATAGTCGTAAATTTCTGTGGAAGTACCTACTGTAGAGCGTGGATTTGAAGTGATTACCTTCTGCTCAATAGCTATTGCGGGCGCTATTCCTTTGATATAATCTACATCAGGCTTGTTCATGCGCCCCATAAACTGCCTCGCATACGATGAAAGGCTTTCTACATAACGCCTCTGGCCTTCTGCATATAAAGTATCAAAAGCTAAACTCGATTTACCTGAACCTGATAAACCGGTAATGATAACTAATTTATTTTTTGGAATGGCAACGTCTATATTTTTTAAATTATGTACTCTTGCCCCTTTTATGATGATATTTTGGTGTGGATCTTTTTCTGTTTCCTTACTCATAGGTAACCCTTTACGGTAATTTACAAAGATAACATCTTTTGCAATTCAGCCCTTATTGTTCGATATTTTAGAAGAGGTTAAATTACGGATTTTTAGCTTGAAAAAAACTTAGAAAACCGTTTTTGTAAGACTATATCTTCAATTAATTAACACTCTTTTCTGGAATTTAAAGAAAGGTCAAAAACATGTAAAATTCTATTTTACAAACAGTTACAAAACAAGCAAAAACTTACATTTTTACAGGGTCTTTATAACTATTCGCATTTTTTAACATAAAATTTGTTGTTTTTTCCCAAAAAAACCTTTCTTTTGAAAATATAACACAAATTTAACATTCTAAAAACAATTAATAGGAGAGCATTTATAGGTTAAACATCTACGCGTTTATTCATTTAACATTTTGAGTTTTAATATGCGCACGCCTATAAGAATTGGTGAAGCAAGCGATCACGATTTAGTAACGTTCTATATAAAGGGCAACGAGTCTGCTATTGAAGAATTGCTTCGAAGACATAAGACAAAAGTTTATACTTCTATTTATTTATTGGTTAAAGACCAGTATCTGGCTGAAGATATTTTTCAGGATGCTTTTATTAAGGTAATTAATACCCTACGCAGTGGCAGGTATAACGAAGAGGGTAAATTTTTACCTTGGGTTATGCGTATTGCACACAATCTGGTAATAGATTATTTCAGGAAAGAAAAACGTTCACCTACTGTTACAAGTGCTGATGGCGAAACGGATGTGCTTAACTTTATACAAATACATGAAGAAAGTGCCGAAGAACGCATGTTACGCGAACAGACTCATGCCGATTTACGTATGATGATACACCGTTTACCCGATGAGCAAAAAGAAGTGTTAATTATGCGCCATTATGCGGATCTGAGTTTTAAAGAAATTGCAGAATTAACCGATGTAAGCATCAATACCGCATTGGGACGTATGCGCTATGCTTTAAGCAATTTGCGTAAAATGATGAATGTGAAAGAACTGAGTAACAGCAGGACAAACCTTTAATTTACAAGGAAATAAGCCCATACATAAAGCTGCATATTTTTATGCGGCTTTTTTATTATATTTAAATTAGCTAAGCAGTCTGTTAATTATTTTTTATAATTAACATAAAATAAAGCCCTAACATGGGCGTTTAATTAATAGTTTAACTTTAAAAAATTATTGCGTATGACAAAAACCTCTACCCAAACAAACTTTACTGAACAGACAATAACTCAAAGCACAATTATTGTTGATCATCTAATGAATGAAGAACAATTTTACGAAAACATTAAGTCTAGGTTGAACGAGCTGAAAAAGGATCCTTCGGATGAAAGCATAGCTAAGATATTAAAGCATGCTCAGCTCAAGTAAAGAAAAAACCGGTTCAAAAACCGGTTTTTTTATAAATATTTAGCTTGTTGTATCCTCTATTTTTCATCTGGAACAAAACGCATCGAAATAGAATTTACACAATGACGGGTATTTTTCTTGGTGAACATTTCTCCTTCAAATACATGCCCTAAATGCCCTCCGCATTTAGCACAAACTATTTCGGTACGCTGGCCATCTGCATCAGGAATACGCTTAACGGCACCTTTAATTTCATCATCAAAAGCCGGCCATCCACAATGTCCGTCAAATTTGGTTTCTGAACGGTACAAAGGTGCATTACATCTTTTGCAAAGATAGGTCCCTTTCTCAAAAAATTTATCGTACTTACCTGTCCCAGGATATTCTGTTCCTTTGTTTACAATTACGTATTCTTCTTCTGGGGTTAATTTATTCCATTCCATCTTTTTAGTCATTTTATGAGGTGTAGTTTCGTTGTTTTGTTTTTGCGCACAAGCTATAAAGCTAGTACCCAAAAATAACAAGCCCATGATTACCATGTTATTTAAAATCGATTTCATTGCAAATAAATTTTAAGCATGAACGCACTTTTTAGCCAAAAATTTTAAGTTACGTTCAATTACGTGTTAAACAAATGTAATTATTAAACGTTTGATATTTTTCATGCAGAAGTAAGAATACAAAACCAAATTCCTTATTTATAAAACTACAACCTTTGATATTCTTGTCTATATTTCCATGTACGACCATCTAAAAATAGAATAATCATAAAAGCGCCAGACCTATGGTTAACAACATCAAATATCAGATTACCATTAAGCGCTTTGGTCATCCTTGTTTTTTTAACATCAATAGCTCCTGCTAAATAGGGTATAATTACGAACCCAACATTTTTATTTTTAAGATATAAATAACCGTCTTTTTTCAATTTAGTCCGGAGATTTCGCACTCTGATAATTCTCTCATTTTCTATGTAACTAATTTTAGCTTCTCTATCACTTATAATATCTAAGTCGAATCGATAAGTGCTATTGCTATTTAGCTTTAAGGTATCTTTAAGCAGCTTTCTATCTATTTCAGATAGAAAATTATTGTATAGTCTAGTATTTTGAGGGTACTTTTTAAAGATGCTATCAGCATTAACCTGCGAAATTTGGTAGCTACCGCTTAATTCTTTTAAATTATCTTTATTGAGGAGATAAGGATTTTGATCTTTACGTTCAAATGTAACACAGCTTTGCATACCGATGATCAACAATACACCCCAAAATATCTGTTTCATTTTCAGCATCCTCATTTCACTTTAATTTTTAAGTATTTTAAAAATAGGAAATAAAGGCTTTTAAACAAAAAAGCGCTCCGTAGTGGAACGCTTTCTATATTTTTCATTGCTAAGCTTATTTTTTCAACAAAGCAGCCATAGCAGCACCAATTTCTGCAGGGCTTTCTACTACCGTGATACCACACTCACGCATAATTTTCATTTTTGCAGCAGCAGTATCATCAGCACCACCAACAATAGCACCAGCGTGCCCCATTCTACGCCCCGGAGGCGCAGTCTGGCCAGCAATAAAACCTACTACCGGTTTAGTACCATGTTCTTTGATCCAACGGGCAGCTTCGGCTTCCATACCCCCGCCAATCTCACCAATCATGATGATGCCTTCAGTTTCCGGATCGTTCATTAATAATTCAACCGCTTCTTTAGTAGGTGTACCAATGATTGGGTCGCCACCGATACCAATAGCAGTAGTAATACCCAAACCAGCTTTCACTACTTGGTCTACCGCTTCGTAAGTTAAAGTACCTGATTTAGAAACTACACCTACATTACCTTTTTTAAAGATAAATCCAGGCATGATACCGATCTTAGCCTCATCAGCAGTGATGATACCCGGACAGTTAGGACCAATTAAACGGCTATCTTTGTCTGAAAGGTAAGATTTTACCGCAATCATATCTTTGGTAGGAATACCTTCAGTAATACAAACAATCACTTTAATTCCAGCCTCAGCAGCTTCCATAATGGCATCAGCAGCAAATGGAGGTGGTACGAAAATAATAGATACATCAGCGCCAGCTTTATCAACCGCATCTTTAACGGTGTTAAAAACAGGTCTGCCTAAATGTTCCTGACCGCCTTTGCCGGGAGTTACACCACCAACTACGTTTGTACCGTAAGCTATCATTTGCTCAGCATGGTAAGTACCTTCGTTACCGGTAAATCCCTGAACAATTACTTTAGAATTTTTATTTACTAAAACACTCATTGTATCTATTTTTTGTGCAAACTTAAGGTAATTGCGATATAATGTCAAATGCAAAATCCAGTTTTTTATATTAACTGCTTCATTGAAAACTTATTTATGCTAAAAAAACATCTGTACATAGCTAAAAGCTTACAAAGTACTTTATTAACAGCGCATATTTACCAAACAAGCATTTGATTTTAAGAGGCGTACAAGTTAATTTTGATTTCTACTAATCTTCATAATTTGCCTTATATTTTACATTATTGAAGCGTTAGATTTACTTTATTTATATTTGCTTATATAATCGGTCCTATTCAGAATGTATAAATTGAGATATATTTTACTTTGCATTGCTCTTTTAGGCTTTAGCTGTAAAAGAGAAAAATTAGACGATCAGCAATTTGTGCAAAAATACCTGATAGGGAAATGGAATACTCCTTTTTATGTGAAAATTGACTTAAAAAACGGAGATACCTTAAAAAAAGATACCGTAAAATTTAAACCTGCCGATACCATTTTTTTTACACCTTCGCAAAAGTTTGTAAAGCATAACGACAGTATCGGTTTTCAAATAGATGCTGCCGGCGAAAACATTACATTTATGACCAATCCCGACAGCACCTGGTATATTCCTTATGTAAGAACCACTTATTTTAAACTAATCCACAGCCGTAAAGTAGTTTCGGGCAACGATACTTTCTACTACAGCATAGAGCAGCAGTTTTATAGATAAACTAAGGTTTGATCTCAAATACATCGCCATTTGTAAACAGGCCAAATTGTACCTGGCTGAACTTAATCAATTTACGATCTATTTTAAGGTTAACAGGCTTCGCTATCCTGATAACCTGACTATCCCCACTTACTCTCGCCTGATTTCCTTTAACTACAATAGCCGTTCCTTCATCTATGCCCACACAGGTAAATGTTGGTTTATCGGCAAGCGCAGAAATTAACCTGTTATAACGGTTTCTTTTGATGAAATGCTGGTCTATGATGGTATTTTGCAATAGTCCCAATCCTTCTGAAAACTCAATATTCTTATCTAAAAGCTGGTTAAACGTTTCTTTGTAATCACTTTCTAACAATTGCTTTCCCGTAATCATGAATTTACTCATAACAGCGGCTCCTGCACTTGTTCCAGCAATGGTAGAACCATTTTTATAGGCTTCATGAATTGCCGTGTAAACAGGTGTATTCAATACCGATTTCATGAAGCGGCTCTGATCGCCGCCCAATATGTAAATTAATCTGGCCTTTTTTAAAGAATCTATCCATTTGCTATCATTCACATCATGTTTAGCAAAATTGAAATTCCTCACTTTTAAATCTGTATGCTTTTTTAACTGTTGATTAATGTACTTAAAACCTGTATCGGGCTCTTCGCTTGCCATTGGCAAAACAATAATATAATCGTTGGCACGAAGCTCAGCGGTATTTACTAAATCCTGAATCAATGCATCAGAACGTGTACCTCCACCAATAATAAACAACTTACCTTTTTGTGTTTGCTGAGAAAAAGCTGAAAAGCTTATCATACTAAAGGCAGCTATTAAGAAATAAATCTTTTTCATACTATCTGTTTATTTGTTTAGGGCTAATATTTATTGTGCCTTTTTATTTAATACGCCGTTACTGATCCACCACCAAAAACGTGTACCGCCTTTAGCCTGATCAATGGCAAAGTTTTTTACATCAAATTCTCCACCTCCGTTTTCTGAAGCTGCAATTTCATATACATCCAAAGCTTTTTCCTGTTGGTTCCAGTTTACTTTATTATTCGGTATAAAATTTTCAGGTTGTTTATTTTTATCTGACCGGATAAAATAAGCGTAACTATAAGGTCTACTGGTAGAATAATCGCCATATACTTTGGCCATACCATTCTGATCAATGCACACTGCTACCCTTTCATCTGCGGCAATGGCATTTGCAGCGATGTTCCAATCTTTTAATATCCTGCCTAAAAATACAGCCGACCTACCCTCTCTGCTTCTGGTAAGGTAATGCTGATCTGTAATTACATTTTCAAGATAAGGAGCTTTAAGAAAGTCTTGCTTGTACAAGGTTACATTAGCATTGTAAGGGTTTTCTAAAGCTTCAGCAGAAGTAAGCCCACCTGTTTCCCCGCTAAAATAAAAAGCTCCCAAAATGGCGCATCCAGCACTTGTACCTCCTACAGGGGCTTTCTTTTCTGTCAAAAGATAATTTAATGCTTTATCTACTTTTGTACCTTTCCAGTATCTCATATAATCAGACTGATCTCCACCGGCAATAAATATCATTTCTGCATTGCGTATAATATAGGCTACGGTGTCATTATTGGCCAATTCTCTGCTATTAATCAACAAAGTTTCTACTGAATTTACATTGCCTAATCCGTTGATATAGCTGTTATAAGCATCTGTACCAGATGCCCTCAAAATAACTACATCACCGCCCCCGCTTTTTTCAATCATCCATTTAAAAGCAGCCGATACATCTGTTCCGCCTCCCATTAAGACCATGCCTCCTGTTACGGTCTTGTTTACATTAGCTGTATCGCCTACGATACCTATAGATGCTGGCCGTTTTTTTATATTTCCAATTCCGTTATTACCATTTTCTGGTTTTGTGCCCGGTTTGTTTTCATCCGATTTACCGCAACCATAAGACACACCACATAAAAGCAGTAAAAAAGCCACTAATATTCTTCTCATATTGATTTTTTAAATAGGTACTGTAAATGTTCATCCCGCTAAGCGGGATGAACAACAGATTAGTAGTCAGGGTTTTGTTTTGTATTTTTGTTGATCAGCATTTCTTGTGCTGGTATAGGGAAAGCATACTGGGCTTTTGTTGGCAATAATTCAACAGCTCCTGATGCATTTACCGCATCTGCTGCCAGCCTCTGAACCGGCATACTTCTTCTTCTCAGGTCATAAAAACGATGTCCTTCAAAAGCAAGCTCTTTAAATCTCTCCGCATAAATCGCTTCTATAAGTGCATTTTTATCTGCAAAATTCTGATCGGTATAGCCATTAATTCTTGCAGCCCTAAGCGTATTGATATCACCAGCTGCATCTCCTGAGGATTCTGCTCTTGCTTCGGCTCTGATCAGATACATTTCCCCGGTTCTGTAAAGTTTAATATCAGTTAAACCTGGTGCAGTAACTGTACCTCCTATGTATTTATTGACAAGATATTTTGATTTGGTACCTGTACGCGTAGCGTCATATTTAATATAGGCGGTATAACGTAAATCATTGGCCTGATCAAATGTATTGATTAATTTCTGAGCCGGTGCATACAATACAATACCCCCTGTTTGTCTATAATAAAAATCGCCCACTCTCGAATCGGTAGTCCCTACACGTTTTGCCTTCCAAATGATCTCACTGTCATTAGCATCTGTCCATAATCCCGGGAATTGTGCCTTTGTTGCCAATGGAAAAGCATTGATCACTTCTGTAGCATATGTAATGGCATCGCTCCAGTTCTTTTCATATAAAGCAACCCGAGCCTGTATAGCAGAGATAGCCGTTTTGGTGATACGTGTTTTATCATTAAAAGCAGAAGGCATCAATGGTTTAGCTTCTACCAAATCGTTTTTAACTTCTGCTATTACCTGTTCGAAATTTAACCTTGCTGGGTAAATTACGCCAGAGCTCTTCATATAGGGAATACCCAAGGCTCCGGTTTCGTACTTAGCCGCATAATTACGTAACAGCTCAAAATGAAAATATGCTCTAAGACCTAATAATTCTGCCTTGTAACGGTTAGCCAAAGCAAGATCTCCTGATGCTATTTCTAATTTGCTCATGCCTTCAAGAACTCTGTTAACTCTGTCTATGCCTCTAAAATACTCATAATAAAGCGAGGTAACAGAGCCAGAACTGGCATTGTATAACCATCTGAAAGCATCGCTGTTTCCAACTGTATTTTCAGTTGGGTACATGGCTTCATCTGATACGGTTGAAACAAGGCTTATAGGTGTATAATCTACTACTGCGTATGCCCCTATGATACCCATATTCACATCATTGAGATTTCTGTAGGCTTTATCAGGTGATATACTATCTGTTGGCACTAAATCTAATTTAGCACATGATATTGTTAAGATTAACAAAGAAAATATAACGCTATATAATTTGTTTTTCATTGCTATCGTAATTAAAAGTTAACATTTAAACCTGCTGTATATGTTCTGGTATTCGGATATTGAAAACGACCATATATGGCATTATTTTCAGGATCAAGACCTCTCCATTTTGTCCAGGTATACAGGTTTTGGCCTTGTACAAATATTTTTACGGCTTTGATAAAACCTGTTTTATTAAGAAGTTGCTGAGGAACCGTATATGAAATATTCACATTTCTCAATCTCAAGAATGAAGCATCCTGGATATCTTTTGAGGTAAAATTTCTCGGAATATCAAATCGCTGTAAGATGGCATTGTCTCCGGGTTTTTTCCACCTATCATTTAACATCCTTACCGTTTGATTACTGGTTGCATAGCGCTGATTTTCGTTATAAAAATCTTCGTTGTTCCAACGCATTACATTTGATACAAAAGAGAATAAAGCAGAAGCTGTAAAACCTTTATAGCTTAATGAGGTATTAAACCCGCCTGTAAATGTTGGATATAAACTTCCGGAGTTGGTATTATTTTGGGTAGCCGCATCATAAACCGTAGTAATACTACCATCCAGTTTATAATATTGAGCCTCTCCTGTTTGCGGATTAACCCCTGCCCAATCTGGCGCATAATATGTACCCACAGGGTAACCAACTTTATAAACACGAGTATCGCCATCAAGTAATAAATCAGCTAAAGGAGTAAGGTATAGTATCTTATTTTTGTTATATCCGGCATTTACTCCCACAGACCAGGTAAAAGTGCTGTTCTTGATCACATCTCCATTAATTTCAAACTCTATTCCTCTGTTACGCATTTTTCCGGTGCTTAAAGGTAAAGAACCTCCTGCACCAGCACCAGCAACTGCAGAAACCGGTTGATCAAAAAACATGTTGATCGTTTTTCGATTGTAATAATCAGCTGATAATCTTAGTCTTTTTGATTTGAGCAAGGACAGGTCAAAACCTATGTTTAATTCATATACATATTCCCAATCATAATCTGGATTACCTATTGCTGATGGCCTTATTCCAGCAACACCGCCGTAAGTAGTGCCCACAAACGTTGGAAGATAAGAAAAATCACCAGACAATGGACTGGCTGTTTTTCCATAACTGGCACGTAGTTTTAAGTCTGATATAAATTCTGCTTTCTGCATAAAATTTTCTGCTTTAGCATTCCAGCTTGCACCAAATGAATAAAATCCTTTCCATTTGTTTTTAGGGGCTACTTTTGTTGACCCATCATAACGATAACTGGCATTAAGTGTATAGCGGTTATCATAAGTATATCTGCCTATACCTATTACTGAGGCCAATGCACTCTTGGTTTTACTACCTTTAATGGCGGGTAAAAAGGTTGAACTTGAGGTTACTCCGGCTGGCGTTTCAGGCAAACGTCCGTCTATGCCATAAGCATCAAATCCAAAAGATGAGAAATTATTATAAACATACTCGTAATAACCTGCCAGTTCCACATCATGTTTAACATTAAATGTTTTATTGAAAACTAAACCCGAAGTAGAAATAATATTAAAATTCCTGCGACTAACATCTGTAAGCCTGCCTTTTCCACCCAAAGTATTGGAGTTACTCCTTGAACCATAATAAGAATCAGGATTGATAAAGGTCTGATCTGCTGAATTACGGTAATCGATACCTGCTCTCGTTGTAATTTTTAATTCGGGTAAAATCTGGTATGCAAAAGAGGTACTGATAATGGTTTTTAATTGATCCGTTTTATCAGATGAGTTGTACAGGCGTTCAAGTCCCTGGCTGCCCTCTCTCTGATCTAAAATAAAGTACTTAGACTGGTTACCGGGATGGATTAGCGTTCCATCGGGTGCATAAGGATATTCGTAAGGCAGCGCATAATACACCGATGCCATTGCCGTACCAGCTCCCGTTCCCCCTTCTCCTTCTGTAAAACTTGATTGAGAATAACCTAAAGATAGGTTTACATTTCCTGAAAACTTGTTATCATTAAAATCGACATTGCTGCGTAAAGCATACCTATCCATACCGGTACGTTTAGCCACGCCATCTTGTTTGTAATAGTTTAATGAATTGTAAAAGCGGATTCTTTCATTACCCCCACTGATACTTACCTGTTGTTCCTGGAACTTACCTGTCTGGAAAAACATATCTCTCCAGTCTACATTGATATGCCTTAAACTATCTAATATACGATCGGCATTAGCTCTGAAAGTAGGTGTTCCTGAGATATAATTAGGGTTTTTAGATGAGTAAGTCCAGCCAGGCCCCAGATTTCTGCCATAATTTAACCCTATTTCTTCCTCAAACTGAAGTCTTTGGCTTGTGTTCATCATCTCAAAATTTGGACGACTTAAATTAGAGAAACCGTATTGTGAGTTATAATTGATAGATAAAGCTCCGGATTTTCCCTTTTTAGTTGTAAGTATGATTACACCGTTTGATCCTCTTGAACCATATAAGGCTTTAGCCGAAGCATCTTTAAGTACCGAAGCACTTTCTATGTCTTCAGGATTTATCGTTTGAAAATAATTACCTTCAATAGGTACCCCGTCTAAAACATATAAGGGTGTTGACGATCCGTTTACACTACCTATACCCCTGATTACCACAGCAGCACTTTGCCCTGGTTGACCAGAAGTAGAAATTACACTCATACCCGGAACACGACCTTGTAAAATCTGATCTACCGTTAAACCCGGAACCTGATTAATTTTATCTGCACTTACGGTTGATACTGCTGTCGCAGATTGCGACCTGGTGTAATTGGTATATCCCGTAACAACCACATTTGCCAGGGTATTGGTTTGTGGGTTAAGTTTAATGTTTCCTAATTGTGTTTTTGCCTTAACTTCTCGTTCTTCGTAGCCAATGTAGGAAATTACCAGTATGGCTTGCTCATCTATGTTCTTTAAAAGAAAATTCCCCTGATTGTCTGCAATTACCGCAACAGAGCTTCCCTTTACACGTACAGAAGCTCCAGCCATGGGCAATCCATTTTCATCTACTACTGTACCCTTTACATCAATATTGGTCACATCAGTTAGCAATAAGGGTTTGATTAAAATTGTATTGGCCTTGATTTCAAAATCAAAAGGCTGGGCTTTTAATGCCAAAGTAAGTACTTCTTTAATATCGGCCTCTTTAACCGAAATATCTACCGGTTTTGATTTTTGCTGTAACAGATCTAGGTCATATAGAAAAAAATATCCCGTTTGACGTTTTATTTCTTTAATAACCTTTTCTAAAGGCATGTTCTTTTGGTTAATAGTCACTTTCTGTGAAAAAACCGCCGCATTTAACTGCAAACAAAAAATGGTAAAGAAAACAATAGTTAGTTTCATCACTCTTAATAATTTAAGGTTAACAATCTTTCTAAAATTGTAAGTAAGAGGATCAGCGTTTGCTTGATGATTTTTTAGGTAATCTTTTAGCATGTGATTTGGTTTTGGTTGTTGATTTGTATTCTATTATCGAGTTTGGTTTATGTACAGTTTTCGGTCTTGTGTAAGTTCAAATTCAATGTTTCCTGTTAACGACAGCATATTTAACACTTCAGAGAGGTTAACTTTACGAGATATTACGCCATTAAATCTCTTATTAGGTATATTTTTCATATCTGCGTCTATATTATACCAGCGTTCTAATTGTAGGAGGATAGATTGCAGTGAGGCATTGTTAAACCTAAACAATCCATTTTTCCAATCTATTTCATCTTCTACATTTACGGGATATACCTGTATCTGGTTATGTGTTAAACTTGATTGATAAGATGGGGCTAAAACTTTTGATACATTTCCATTAGAAACTCTAACACTTCCTTCTGCAAGTGTAGTTCTTATAGCAGCATCATAACTATTAATGTTAAAATGTGTTCCTAAAACTTCCACCTCCTGCTTATTGCCTGACATTAATGAACTGGATTTTACAATGAAAGGGTGCACTTTATCTTTTTCCACTTCAAAATAACCTTCTCCCTGTAATTCTACTTCGCGAGTTTTTCCGTTAAATGCCTCCGGAAAGCGTAAAGAGGATAAAGCATTTAGCCATACCTTAGTACCATCAGAAAGGATAAGCTGAATCTGATTGCCTTTTCTGGTTTCTATAGTATTAAAGCTATATGAATCTGACGATCCAGCATTAATAGCTTTTACTTTATATACCAGTTGCCCTTCTGCATTGCTAGAGATGCTCAAGCGATTATCATTTAGTAATTTTTTACGGTTGTTTTCATTTAAAGCAATGGTTTCTCCGGTTGATAGTGTTAATAACGCAGCATCTTCTCCGGGTAAAACATCTAGTTTACCTTTATATACCACCAAAGGATTTACCTGTAACTGCTTTTGGGTGTTCAGATAATGGAAAGCTGCTGCTGTTATGCCCATTAATAATACAATTGCTGCAGTGTACTTTTTCCAATCAAGGTTTTTTACAGCTTTACGTGTTGTTTTTATACGCGATTGAATGGTATTGAGGGCCCTATCTTCCAATTGCGCTAATTCTTCATCACCCAACGCTTTTTCTGCACTTTCTTGAGCATCAAGAAAACTGTAATAAGTTTCTATGAACTTAACCTCAGCCTTGGTCGCTTTTCCGTTAATGTATTTATTAATAATCTTGCGAAGTTCTTCTTCTGAATCAAAAAAAGTGCTCATGATACATGGGTTTATATACTATGTACCATATGTAAGCATTTATCCCGCTTTTTTTAGAAAAAAGAAAAAATAATATGTTATTAAAGTAAAAAGAAAACAATAACCAATAACAGAAACATATTGGTTATCCTCAATTTTAATAATTTTCCGGCCGCGGCCAACTGATTTCTGACCGTCTTTTCTGAAATATCAAGTGTAGTCGCTATCGTTTCAACCTTTAATCCATCCAGATAATACATCTCAAAAATCTGCCTTCTTTTTTTAGGAAGAGTTGCTATAAAAAGCTCAACAATTAACTTAACTTCTTTTTCCAGAACTGTTTCGTCTGTTTTTAAGGGAGAGATGATTTCTTCATCAAAAACATTAAAAAACTTACCTTTTTTGCTATCCCTACTAATGAATTTAAGTACTTGGAACCGCACTGCTGTATGCAAATATGCCAATGGCTTTCTTAGATCCAGCTCATTTCTTCTGTTCCACAGATCTACGAAAACATTTTGTATAATATCCTGGCATTGCTCTTTTTCTGGCAGCCTTTTGTAAGCTGCATTAAATAACTCTTTCCAATACTTATGATAAATTTTGACAAAAGCATTTTCATCGCCCTGCTTAAGCAAGGCAAAAAGGGTTGCATCGTCATTATTTTCAAAATGAATTTTCAAAAGGGGTTAGTATTTAACCAAATTTAGTTATTTATACTAATCTTTTGCAATCCCTACAGATGAAAACTGCAATTCATAAAGCTTTTTATAATAGCCATTTAATTTTAAAAGCTCTTGGTGCGTTCCTTTTTCCTTGATTTCCCCTTTGTCTAAAACAATGATCTGATCGGCTTTTTGTATAGTTGATAGGCGGTGCGCAATTACAATAGAAGTACGTCCTTGCATAAGGTTTTCTATGGCATGCTGTATCATCAGCTCTGTTTCTGTATCTACAGATGAAGTAGCTTCATCTAATACCAAAATGGCAGGTTTATAAACCAATGCCCTGATAAAAGAAATCAATTGTGCCTGCCCGGCAGAAAGCGTTGCGCCACGCTCCATCACATTGTAATGATAAGCTCCCGGCAGACGTTCAATAAATTCATGGGCACCTACTTTCTTTGCAGCCTGTATCACTTCATCTAGAGAAATATCAGGATTATTTAAGGTAATATTGTTAAAAATGGTATCGGAGAACAAGAATACATCCTGAAGTACCGTAGCTATTTTACTTCTCAGATAGCTTAGTTCATACTGTTTTATATCAACATCATCTATGGTAACAGTACCTTTTTGAGTTTCATAAAACCTGTTCAGGATATTGATAGTTGATGACTTACCTGCACCTGTAGCACCTACTAAAGCAACGGTTTGCCCAGCTTTTACCTCAAAGGTGATATTTTTTAAGGCATATTCGTTCTCTGCCACTTCTGTGTCCTGATTGTAGCTAAACCATACATTACGAAATTGGATATGCCCGTTAAGATGTCCCGGTTTCAATGTGCCCTCATTAACGGTTGTTTCCTGAGTATCTAATACGCTGAATATACGATCGGCACCCACCATACCCATTTGCAGAGTATTAAATTTATCCGCCAGTTCCCGTATTGGCCTAAACAGCATATTAATGTACATGATAAAAGCTGTAATTACACCTGGCTCTACATCTAAAGGCTTTAGCAATACATTTTTAGATCCGTACCATATCAACAAACCTAAAGACATGGCCGAAATGAGCTCTACAACTGGAAAGAAAATAGAATAATACCAGTTTGAACGGATGTTCGCATCACGATAGCGAGTATTGATCTCTTCAAATTTTTTATACTCCTGCTTTTCGCGGGCAAAGTATTGTATAATGGCAATACCGCTGATATGTTCCTGTAAGAAAGTATTAAGATTGGAAACCTCGGCTCTTACTTCTTGAAATGCTTTTTTTATGGCCCGCTGAAATATACGGGTAGCGATGATCAAAAGTGGCATAGGGAGCAATACCACTAAGGTAAGTTCCCAGTCTATGTAAATCATTACCCCAATGATTACGATCACCTGCAACATATCGCCAATCATAGCAATCAATCCTTCTGAAAAAATATCGGCAATGGTTTCGAGATCAGAAACAGTTCTGGTAATCAACTGTCCTATAGGAGTTCTGTCAAAATATTTTAGCCGCAAACTAGAAATATGATTAAACACATTTATACGCAGATCTCTTATAACCGACTGACCTAAAGTATTAGTAAGTAAAGTATGCAGGTATTGAAAGACAGTTTGCAGCAACAATAATACAAGAGCCAGGATGCTCATTTTAATCAGACCATTATAATCGGCCTTTAAAATATATCGATCTAAAGTATAACCTACCAAAAATGGTCTTACCGGAGCCAAAGCCGCTAAAATTAGCGTTAGTACTACCGACCATACAAAAATGCTTTTATAAGGTTTTACATACGTAAATACACGCTGCAATAAATTTACATTAAAGGCATCTCCGGTAACTTTAGACATGAGCTAAGAAAGGATTAAATTTTAATGGGATATGTTTCAAATTTAAGGTAAAAGCTTAAAAAGAAAAAGGTATCCAGAAATATATTAAACATTTACCGGATACCTTAAGCTCTATAATATGATTGGGTATTAAACGCCTTTTTTGCTGGTCATATTAGCTTTTTTAGCTGGTGCCGAAGCTTTAGTTGTTGGTGCTTTAGCATTTGCAGGTTTTGCTTTTGGTGCTTTAGCCTTTGTTTCTGCCTTAGCTTTTATTTCTGATTTTTCTTCAGCTTTTGAAGCTTCAGTTGTTTCTTCTACTTTCTCAGTAAATAATGGCAGATCTTTTAACTGGTTATACCATGCCAAGATTTTTTTCATATCAGAAGCATACACCTTTTCCTGATCATGACCAGGTGCTACTTCCAGGAAAAATTTTCTTAGCGTAGTACCATCGGCCTTTGCATCAGGTACAGCTGTTTTGGTTTTTGAAATAGCTTCCAGAACATCAGAAAGTTTTATTTCTTCTTCTTCACCATAAACCGTAATATCTTCCAACGAAGCTAATTTTGTATTAGCCAGGTTCGCAACAATTTTCAGTTTTTGCTCATCAAGACCTTCTAAAACATACCCTGCTTTATTTTGACCAATTAGTTTAAATAATCCCGGTCTGCCAGAAACAGCTACAATTCCTCTTAAATTCATATGATTTGGATATTAATCTTCAATTACTTCAATCGTTAAAATTCTGTCACCTTGACGAATGTCATCAACAAGGTCAACATTTTCAACCACTTTACCAAAGCAGGTATGGTTTCTATCTAAGTGAGCTGTATTATCTCTGCTATGGCAAACAAAGAATTGTGAACCTCCTGTATTTCTTCCGGCATGAGCCATAGATAAAACACCTCGGTCATGATATTGGTTATCACCTGTTAATTCACAATCAATTTTATAGCCCGGGCCGCCTGTACCTGGTATGCCTGTAGCACCTTCTTTAGAGTTTGGACAACCGCCTTGTATTACAAAATTAGGAATTACACGGTGAAAAGTAACTCCGTCATAAAATCCTTCTTTAGCTAGTTTTTTAAAATTGGCAACTGTGTTAGGAGCATCTTTTTCATAAAACTCCACAGTCATGTTACCTTTTTCAGTTTTTATAATCGCTTTACTCATAATCTTTTTTTAAGGTTTCAAATTTAGCAATTTGCCTGATATATGCCATCAAATAAAAACATCATCATATCATTTAATAATTTTTAACGTTTTTAACATACATTAAATTTTAAATACGGCCTTTTTACGTTATTTTTAGCTTCATACTTTATCATGGTTTTTAAAAAATTAGGTTTATGGCTGTTCTTTATGACTGCCGCTGTAGTAGCAAAGGCTTCTTCTATCCTTATTCATATGGATGAAGACCAAAAAAATCACCTTAAAGCTTATGGTATTGCTTATTGGACCATTAAAAATCAGTTAGAGGTTGACTGGTTACTCAATTACCGGGGTGGAAGCTTTCTGATCAAATATGCCAAATCTGTTGAAGATGAATGCAAGATCAGAGGAGTTTCTTATGAAATTTTAGCGGATGGTAGGGTGACTTCCATTTTAAATGAAATTAACAAGCCCGATGTTAACATGGAAATGGTGAAACTTGAAAAAGCACCAAAAATTGCCGTTTACTCGCCTAAAAGCAAATTACCCTGGGATGATGCTGTAACTCTGGTGCTTACTTATGCCGAAATTCCCTACGAAGTAATTTATGATGATGATATCTTAAAAGATAAATTGGTTTCATACGACTGGCTGCATTTACACCATGAGGATTTTACAGGTCAGTACGGAAGGTTCTGGGCCGCTTACCAGAATGCAAAATGGTACCAAGATGATGTAAAATACCAAGAAGAAGCTGCCAAAAGGAATGGTTTTAAAAAAGTGTCTGAGATGAAACTGGCCGTAGCCAAACGCATTAAAGAATACTGCGTGGGAGGAGGTTTTTTATTTGCCATGTGCTCTGGCACAGACAGTTTTGATATTGCTCTTGCAGCCGAAGGTGTAGATATTGCAGACCGAATGTTTGATGGCGACGGTGTAGATCCCCAAGCTCAAAGTAAATTAGATTATAGTAAGACCTTTGCTTTTACTGATTTTAGGTTAGACATGAATCCTTATAACTATGAGTTTGCCAATATTGATGTTACACAAACCCGCAATTTTAACCCAACCAACGATTTCTTTACCTTATTTGATTTCTCTGCCAAATGGGATCTGGTTCCTACCATGCTTACACAAAATCATGAAAGGATAATCAAAGGTTTTATGGGACAAACTACCGCTTTTAGAAAGCGTTTGGTAAAACCGAGTGTTACCGTTATGGGCGAAAATAAAGCTGGTGAAGAGGTGCGTTATTTACATGGTGAAACCGGAAAAGGTCAATTTACTTTCTACGGCGGACATGATCCGGAGGATTACCAACATCAGGTTGGCGACCCGCCTACCGATTTGAGTCTACATCCCAATTCGCCGGGCTATAGGCTCATTTTAAACAACGTGCTTTTTCCGGCAGCTAAAAAGAAACCTCAAAAAACCTGATCGTAGTTTTTCTATGAAACTTAAAAAATTTAAAACAATAATAAAATCTTAGAACCATGGCTACTGTAAATGTTTACTTAACTTTTGAAGGAACTTGCGAAGCTGCATTTAACTTCTACAAATCTGTTTTTGGTGGCGAATTTGCTCATATTGGTAAATTCAAGGATATCCCACCAAGCGAAAATATGCCACCGGTGGCTGATGCTGATGCTGAAAAAATCATGCACGTTAGCTTGCCCATCAGTAAAGAAACTGTATTAATGGGCAGCGATACAGCAGGCGAATGGTCTGGAACGCTTACCGTTGGAAATAACTTTGCCGTATCTATTAATGCTGAGAGTAAAGCAGAAGCGGATAAATTATTTAATGGCTTATCTGCTGGCGGTAAAATAACCATGCCTATGGCAAATACTTTCTGGGGTGCTTATTTTGGTATGTTTACTGATAAATTTGGCATAAGCTGGATGGTAAATTTCGATGAAATGCCTCAAAAATAAATTCTGATTTGACAGGTATTCAAAAAGGAAGATAGTCTGTTTTTTTTTGAATACCTTTTACGCTTAGGTCTCTTTATCTCGCTCTTGTTTTAAGATTATTTTAGCTCGCTGCTTAAATTCTGACCTGTTTTAAGCACTATATCCGCAAATTAGCACGTCGCTCAAAAAACTTTAAAAACACACTGAAAACCAGAACTTTAAAGCAAAAACACACAAATTAATCTCGTTTTTGGCACAGCTTTTGGAACTTGCTTACTGTTTTAATATTTAAAAAATTAGACATCAAAACAGAAAGTTATGAAAAATTTAATTGTAGCGTCAGCATTTACGTTTCTCTCAATAGGGGCCTTTGCACAAACCAATAAAATGTCGGGAAACGATGCCCGCTTTGGTGTAAAAGCAGGGGTAAATTTATCAAGTTTAAAATATAGCGGAGAAAACGCTGGCCAGTTAGATCAGTATTCAAAAAATATTGTGGGCTTTAACGTTACTGCTTATGGCGATTTTGGTGTAGCCAATAACTTCTTTATCCAGCCAGGCATTTCCTTACAGAACAAGGGTGGAAAAATAGAAGGAAACATATTTGGTGGTACCGGTAAAATAGAACAAAATGTAATGGCTATTGAGGTTCCGGTAAATGCCGTACTTCGCATTCCTACCGGTGACGTAGGTGCATTTCAGATCAGTGCAGGTCCTTATGCGGCTTTTAATATTTCAGGTAAATACAAAAACAGCGTAACCGGATCATCCTCTACTATTTCTGGCGACAGAGATATGAATTTTGGAAGTAAAAACTCTGATGATATGAGCAGCATGGATTTTGGAGCCAACTTTGGTTTAGGTTATCGTATTGCTTCAGGTTTTTCTATAGGTGCAAATTACGGTTTAGGTCTTAGCAACTTAATTCCAAGTAACCAAAAGTCAAATGACAATAAAGTAAGTAACCGCGTATTGGGTTTTACCGTAGGTTATTCATTTTAAGATTTGTTAAAGCAATAAAAAGCAGACCAAATGGTCTGCTTTTTTTATTATTAGTCGTAAAAATTCCAGCTTACCCCTACCTTAAATAACCTGTCGGGCATTGGGTACTGGTTAACCGTATAATATCCTTTGCTAAATACGCCTTGGTTTACATATTCATACTTTGCAAAAAGATTAGCTCTTCTCAAACCCGCTTTTATCCATACATCTGCTACCGGTTTTGACCCGAACACCACATTATCGCCATTATAAAACTGTGCAACTGCCGGAGCGTAAGATTTGGCTACATAGGCTGAGTTATATCTTACATCGAAACCAATTTGTGTTTTCAGGGTTTTAAAAAAGGTCTGGTCTTTATAGATACTTGCAAAAGCATAAAACTCAGGCGTTCTTAAAATATTAGCATAATCTGTTTTCTGGTATACGCCGTAAACATCAAAATGAAAACTTCCTAAGTTTGTGCTTTTACCTAAATTGATCTGCAATAAACTGATGTTTCCACTTTCTTGTGCCGGATTAATCACATTAGGTGCCGTTTGCACGAAATAAGTATAATTTGAAATGAGGTAATAAGATGCTTTTGTATCAAGACCAAGTAATCCATTTATATATCTGAAAGAAAAACTGGCTGTTTTAGTTCTATCCAGGTCTTTTCTAAAATCCCAGTTATAATAGTTACTATTGTAAAAGGTGTAGATACTTTCAGGAGATTTGTTCTGGATATAAGCATCCATAATAATTTTACCTGCTTTATTGCCTATATCTATATTAGACTTTGCTTCATACAGAAAATCTCCCGCATACCTGCCCTGAAAGATCTGTTGTACGTCTAAATTCAAATCGATCTTATTGCTAAATCTGTAACCTAAAGCCCCTAATAAGGTAAGGTCTTGGAAAGTGGTTTTATAGTCAAAAAATGATGTTTTATCTTTCTTCAATACAGACTGTCCAAAGCTATAGTAATTATGCCTGATACCTGCATCAATCTTTAATTCATTTTTAATGAAAGAACTTGATTTAGATCTTAGAAAAAATGAATACACAAATTCATTTTGTAACTGTTTTACAAAAGTAGTATCGTTGGTAAATACCAGATCTCTTGCTGTGGCAGGCAATACCTTAAACTCATCTTCCTCGTCTTTTTTAAAGTTATACGAGTTTGTATTATAAATCAGTGTATAGGATACCTTATTGGTTGGTAATATATTTTGCGAATTCTGGGTTTGCGTACTGTCTATCCGACCCACAAAATAATCCTGCTTAATCATAATGTTGGTATTTCTGTACAATTGCTTAGCCGTATTTAATTTTACCGGTTCAGCCTTTTTGCTCACCAAGTTATCGCCTTCATACGCAAATATATCTCCTTTTACTACCCCTCCATTTTCCTGAGCTTTTAATGTATTAAAAATCACATCGGCCAGCAGGTTATAGCGTTTGTTAGGCGATTGATACCAAGTAAAGATCGCAGCATTCAAATCATCTCCCCGTTGATGGGTATAAAATCCATTAGCCCCTATACGATTGAAGTTAGCTCCAAAATTCCAGTTACGCTTGATGTTTTGAGAGTGTATGATTTTAAGGGTTTGTTCATTATCAGATGCAGCCGTGTAATTTAAACTGGTAAACGGTGATCTTGCCCTGTAAAACTTAACATCATCATGCGTAAGCTTATAAAAATCAAGCGCATGAAAACCTGCATCAAAACCTATATTTTTTGAGGGCATATACAACATGGGTGCTGCCGCCAAACCTAAAACACCCGTACCTACCGTAGGCATATACGGTTGTTTAATGGGACTAAAATTCTGGATACCTGCCAATGTGGTATCAAGAGGTATGGTTTGCACACTATCTCTCATTAATTTGAGTGTAGTGTACCTGATATATTTTGAATTAAAAATAACCGTATCTTTTCCTGCTTCTTCCTGTTTTCTTAAAGAATCTAATTCTTTGTTACGTCCCACAGAAGTTTTCAGATCCTGTGCCTGCACATAACCAGCGCTTATCATAAGCAAAAGAATAATAGATGCAATGTGTTTACGCATTATAAACCAGATATAAGCTTACTTAAGATAAAGGTCATTTTAGGTTCGGCTTTTGCCGCTGTTTCAATAATTTCTTCTACGCTTACCGGCTTAAGATCGGCAGGAAAACCTTCATCCGTTAGCACAGAAATAGCAAAAACAGGTAACTTCATATGATTAGCTACAATTATTTCGGGCACAGTACTCATACCTACCGCATCACCGCCAATTACTCTCAAATATTTGTATTCTGCCCTGGTTTCAAGATTTGGCCCGGTAACGGCTACATATACCCCTTTATGGCATATTATATTTGCTTCTTTGGCTATCGTCAATCCTTTTTCAATCAAATCATGATTATAAGGCTGGCTCATATCCGGGAAACGGGGACCTAAATTGGTATGGTTTAATCCTCTTAACGGGCTTTCGGGTTGCAGATTGATATGATCGTGAATGATCATCAGCTCTCCTTTTCTGAATTCAGGATTTAAAGATCCCGCAGCATTTGATACAAATAAATGTGTAATGCCCAGCAGTTTCATAACCCTTATAGGGAAGGTAATCTGCTGCATGCTATAACCTTCATAGTAATGCAGCCTACCCTGCATGGCCACTACTTTTTTGCCATTCAACGTACCAAAAATAAGTTTTCCTGAATGGAATTCAAGCGTTGATATCGGGAAATTAGGAATGCTTGAATACATGATACTGTGCGCAACATTTATCTCGTTTACCAAAGCACCTAATCCTGTACCTAAAACAATACCTACCTCAGGTGTAAAATCTCCTATTTTATGTTTAATGTATTTAACTGAATCTTCTAAAGCTTGCAACATAGTTTAAAATTTTTTGATCAAACGTCTGTTTATCCTCTTCTTGCACAACCATGCTTATAGGCAGGTAGTAAACAGGCAAATTTAACAGTAAATCTCTTAAATTATTATTTAATAAACGCTGGGCATCCTTTTCTGTTGTAATTATTATTTTTTCCTGAGCAGGATTTTGTTCAAATGCCTTAACCAGCCTGTTTATTTCATTTAGGGTAAAGTTATGGTGATCTGCATATTTAAAATGGTGCAGATTAACCGGGAATTTATTTAAATATTCTACTAATGGATTGGAGTTGGCTATAGCCGTTAGTAAAAATACTTCTCCGCCAATGCTTTTATCATACACGTCTTTATTGAACAAATGAATTGGTTTTTCATAAGCAATACCCGCAAAAGCAAGGTTTTGATTACTGGCAAGTTCAAATTTATGTGATACAGCCAGTTTTAAGTTTAATGACGACAGAGGCGGACATTTTGTTACCAGTACACTGTCTGCTCTTGTTACCCCATCAAAAGTTTCTCGCAGGTTTCCGGCTGGCAGCATAAATTGAAAGCGACTAAGCCTGTCAAATTCAAAAAGCAGAATACTGAAACCGGGCTTTACCTTTCGGTGCTGAAAAGCATCATCCAGTAAGATGATATCGTGTTTTTCTTGCAATAAAGAAATTCCTTTAATCCTGTCTTCGCAAACAGCAACCGTTACCTGTTTAAATTTATGGTAATACTGCATAGGCTCGTCACCAATGGTAGCTGCCGTTGCATGCTCATCGGCTAAAATAAACCCATTTGTTTTACGCCCGTACCCTCTGCTTAAAATCGCAATTTTATAAGTACTTAAAAGGTTAACCAGATATTCTGTTGCCGGTGTCTTACCCGAACCCCCTACAGCCAGATTGCCCACACTGATTACCGGAATATCGAAACTAACTGATTTAAGCAGGCCTTTATCGTACAAGTAATTTCTTATTGTTGTAATTAGACCGTAGATAAATGAAAAGGGCAGAAGAATTAAACGTAAATATTTTAGCATGCAGGTTTCAAAAGTAAATAATTATTTGATGGCAATGAAACAAAAAAGCCATCCCCAGTGGCCAAAAAATATTACCTGACCGGTGATGGCTTTGCTTTTAACAGTTTGCCTATATTTTGGGCGGCATCAATTTATAAACCACCGGCGTTACTATTCTCGACAATAAAGTTGAGCTGATTAAACCGCCAATCATTACAATAGCCAATGGCGATATCAAAGGATTACTTGACATAGCGATAGGCAGCAAACCTCCTATTGCGGTAAAAGTGGTTAAAATGATGGGTAGAAACCTCACCTCACCTGCTTCTTCAATCGCTTCGTTCAATCCTTTACCTTCGGCTCTCAATTGATTGGTAAAATCTACCAAAAGGATGGTATTTTTCACTTCTATACCCGCCAGTGCAACAATACCAATGGTAGCCACAAATGACAATGAATTTCCGGTAACCAAAAGTGCCATAACAGCACCTACTATGCCTAAAGGAATAACCGAAAGTACAATAAGCGTGCTCTTAAAGGTTTTGAACTCAAGCACCAGCACCGCTATAAACAAGAATACTGTAATCAAGATGATGCTTCCAAAACCACCAAAAGATTGATTACGACTTTCTACCTCTCCGCCCATGGCAAATTCATAACCTTTAGGCAGTTTCATTTTCTGCATTTGTGCTTCAACCTCTTTAATTACACGATCGTTTAAATAACCACTTTTTACAAACGCGTTTACAGAGGTAGTTCGTTCTTTATTCTGGTGGTTGATGCTAATAGCAGAGGCTTCCAATCTTAAGGTTGCAATTTGTGATAAAGGAACAGAAATACCCTGATTATTATTCACATATAAATTTTCTAAAACTTTAAGTGTAGGATTTGCAGGTCTGCTGGTAGTTAATATAATACTGTAATCATCGCTGTTTGCATTAGGGTTTACAAATTTTCCTACTTCAACACCGGCTAAAGCCATACGCACAGTACGATCTATGTTAATGGTGGCAATGCCCAAAGCATTGGCCTTTTCTTTATCAATTTCTACTTTAATATCAGATTTTAGGTTTTTAAGTGGATTGTTTACATAAATAGTTCCTTCTGTTTGCTTTAACAAATTTTCTACTTTTGCCGATAAATGACGTAAGGTGTCTAAATCATCGCCAAATAAACGTACTTCTACCGGCGAAACAATGGGCTGCCCCTGTTCAAAGTCTTTTACTTCTATTTTGGCCCCTGGATAGGGCGACCATTTCTTACGAAGATTTTCTATGAGTTCTACCTTTTTATTGGCCTTTATATCATCTTTTAAAAGAACAAATATTTCTGAAAAATCTGATCGCTCATTTTGCGGTAAAACATTATAATAAATCCGGGGATTTCCTTTACCCACATTTGTGGCAAAATATTTTACCTCCGGAATGGTTTTTAACTCTCGTTCTATTTGGCGGGCTATTGAATCTGTATATTGTAAATTAGATTGTAAAGGTGTAGAGATATTAATCAGAAACTGTGGCTTTTCTGATGAAGGAAAAAGGCTGAAACCGATAACCGGTATCAATGCCAATGATCCGCCAAAAATTACAACCGCAACAATGATAGTCACTACAGGTTTATGCAAGGCTTTATCTAACAACTTAGCATAAGTTCCATGAATTATTTTTTGCAGGGTTTTTAAAACAATGTTTCCCGTAGGGTCTTGATGTGGTTTTAAAATCTTGCTCGATAAGAACGGCACAATGGTCAGTGCCACAAACATGGAACCGAGTACCGAGCTCATTACAGCTACAGGCAGACTTCGAATGAATTCACCTGATGCCTCAGGCATAAACATTAGCGGCATAAAAGCAATAATAAGTGTTGCCGTACAGCCAATAACCGCCAAACCTATTTGTTTGGTAGCTTTAAAAGTTGCTTCTATGCGACTGTGCCCCTCCCGCATCCACCGTTCTATATTTTCTACCACAACAATGCTATCATCAACCAGCAAGCCTAAAGAAACCACTAAGCCTACAATACTCAATTGGTTTAAGCTAAAGCCAAATAAATTAACCAGAATAATGCCAATAGCTAAAGACAGGGGAATAGAAACCATTACCACAATGGATGCCCTTGTGCCTAAAGGCAACAAAGTAATTAGTACCAAGGTAATGGCAATCATAAAATCTACACCCAGACCGCTTAATCTTGTATTTACATTTTCAGCCTGATCAAACATTACCTGCATATCTATATTATGTGGCAAGGTATTTTTAAACTGATTGATTGCCGGTAAGTATTTCTCTTGTGATTGCGATATATTGCTTCCTGATTTTAAAGCCGCCACTACAAATACACAACGATAACTATTTAAGCGGGCAAGGTGCTTATCCTGCGAATAATCAAAATAAACATTGGCAACATCTTTAAGCATGATATTTTTACCCCCAGCGCTGAATACAATGGTATTTTTAATCTCATCTATATTCTGATAATTGCCGCTCGTTTTAATATTAAATGATTTATTACCTGCATTTACACTACCTCCCGGGATATTGGCTACCTCGCTTTGAATTGCATTAGCAATAAAGGTTATAGGCAATCGCAGCTGAGCCATTTTATCGAGATTTAAATCTACCCGGACTTCCTGATCGGGCAAACCCACAATAGCTACATTTTTTAAGGTGGGAACCTTTTCAAGTCCGGTCTGCAATTTTTCTGCAGCTGTTTTAAGATGATTTCTCGATGCATTCTGAGAAATCAGTGCGATTTGTAGCACATTAACATCAGAGGGACTTACTTTCTGTACTTCGAGACTGTAAATCTCTTTGGGCAGATTTGCCCGTTCAATATTGATCTCTCTGATTAGCTCCTGATACTTGTTCTCTACATTTACATTGTATTTATATTCTACAAAAATTACCGCTAAACCATCTCTAATTGTGGTTTTGATACTTTTTATATTATCCAATCCATAAATCCTTTTTTCAAGCGGTTTAACCACCAACTCTTCCATGTCTTTAGGACTGGCTCCCGGATAAACTGCCACCACCGGAAAATTGGGCGCGTTCATATCAGGATCTTCAGCACGTGGCATATTCAATACCGTTGTAATACCCAATACCAGTAACATGAGCATGATGATAAGGGTGAACTGGTAATTTTTTACGGCATATTCAGATATCTTCATTTTCTGTTTAAGCTTAGTTTAACACCTTGATCTTTGAATTGTCTTCTAAATAAGCACTACCTGAAACAATGATTGCTTTTGCCTGGCCCAATCCTCCGGTTATGACCACTCTGTTTTGCTGTAAAGCTCCCAGAGAAACCTTGATTTTCTTTGCCGTGCGCTTATCATTGGTAATAAAAATATACCCTTCATTTTCATTGGCATCTAAAAGTGCATCGTAAGGAATACTGTATTGAGTAAGCGAGAGCGTTGGAAAAACTTTGGCCTTACCAAACAAACCGCTTGCCAGTCCCTTAACAGCAGCATCCTGCACTTTCAATTCAATGCCGAAAGTTCCGTTTGAGGGATCTATGCTTTCCGCTTTCCTGCTTAATATGGCATTAAAAATTTTACCCGGTAACGCATCTGTGCTGATCTCTGCTCTATCTCCTATTTTTAAAGCAGCCCATTGTTTATCACTCAAACCCGCTTTTAAAATCCAGTTGCTCTGTCCCGCCCCGTTAACCTGCAAAACCGGAGTTCCCGGGCCAACTACCTGACCTTCGTTTGCTATTTTTCTAAGGATATATCCGTTTTTCTGTGCTCTTATTTCGACATAGCCCACATTGATATTGACTGCATTTAACTGTTGTTTTGCAACATCCAATGCAGTTTTGGCATTTTGCATCTGTTCTAAGGTAGCTACGCTGTCTCTGAACAGTTTTTGCGCTCTGTTATAATCGCGTTCTGCCTTTTGAAAAGCCAGCTTAAGTTGATTGGCCTGTGTAGAAATTTCATTCTCGCTCACTGCGGCCAGTAATTGTCCCTTACGTATCGCATCTCCTTCTTTTACATAGATTTTTTTGATGACTCCACCGTTTTTAAATGACAGAATAGTTTCATCATCAGTAGAAAATTGCCCCGACACAGTAATGACCTGTTTAATATTTTCTGTTTGCAAGGTCTCCACCTTTACGGGAATAACATCTCCGTTATTCATCATGCTCTTACTTTCCTGAGCGTGCCTGCAGGCCAGACTCGTTAACATAGCCGTAACTCCTATGGCATAAAGTCTTTTATTTGTGATTGCTTTCATGATCATTTTATAGCATAAGCGGCTGTTTCTCTTTCCAGATCTGCAAGCGCGATTAATACTTTGTACTTATTTATTTGTGTTAATATTTTAGAGCCTGTAAACTGATTACGGGCATCAATGGTTTCTACAAAAGAATTAGAACCAGCCAAATAACCTTTATCTATCAACCGCTGGTAAGCCGCAGCGGATTCAAATTGTTTTAATGATGATTGGTAGTTTTGATTAGCAGAAAGAAGATTGTTCTGTGCAACTTTTACAGCCAGATTTAATTGCTGATACACTAAACTGCTGTTCAATTCAGCATTCTTAATATCTAAATTGCTTTCTCTGATCTTATAGCTGTTTCTATTACCAGAAAAAATTGGGATCTCTAACTGTAATCCCGCCATGTAGTATCTTGAATTTTGATTAAACTTAAAACCTTCTGACTGCGAACCCGCATCGATAAAAGCCCCAAGTTTAGGTACGGCATATAATTTATTCAGTTTATTTACATCTCTGTTAATAGCCGCAACCTGATTTGTAAGTTTAATCTCTTCCCGTAAACTGGCATCGTTTACGGTCAAAAGCATAGTGTTTACTTTATGGAGTTCGTCATCAACTTTAAAATCAACCTCAATCTCTTTATCTGCTTCTCGGTTCAATAAAAAATTAAAATACATTTTTGCATTTTTAACTTGCTGTTCTGCAGTAACTATCTGGGCTTTAACATTTTCAATTTCACTTTTAGAGCGTAACACATAAGCAGGTAATCCTTTGCCATTTTCCAATAGTTTCTCGTTAACCCGCAAAGCTTCCTGAGTTAATTTCATAGCAGATTGATAGATTTCTACAGCCTGCAAGGCGCTTAAATAGTTATAATATGCGGTTTTAACATTTCTAACCAATTCTCTCTTGTAAATAGCTACTTCATATTCTTTAAGTGTATATTGCTTCTGAACAATTTTTTTATTGTAGGTTAAATCAGTGTTGATCAATGGAATTGTAGCCCGTAGTTTGGCATCATAAAAATTTTTAGGAAAAAAATTGATCTGTTCATTCTCTAGCATAGGAAATTTATCAGATTGAGTAATCTGGTTAAGCGTAGTATATACAGGATTTAACAAATCGCCAAGTGGCAAAGGAATATTTCTTCCTCCATCTGCCGTTTGGTAAGCTCCCTGAAAGTTTAGCGAAGGAAGAAAAAAACTGTTAGCAGTTTTAAGTGCCATTTGTGCTTTTTCTAAGCTTATATTTTTCTGCATCAGTACAATGTTGTTTGTACAGGCCTGGTCTATATATGCATCTAATGTGTTTTGAGCCTTTAGTATATTTGTACTTCCACATAGAAGCATACAAACAGTTACAAATACATCTTTTATTAACACCGTTAATTTCATTACCTTAAGCTGTTTATCATTAATATTAAACCATTATAGGCATCTTCTAACACATCTCTTTGCATACCCTCTCCGAAATGAGCTGCCGCAACATGGTCTAAATGCCCCTGTAATTTTAAACTGCATAAACCATGCACAAGCGCCCAGATGTTAAGCGCTACCATTCTTTCATCCATTCCTTTGAAAAAGCCTTCTTTTTTACAATCAGCAACTGTATTGAGTAAACTGTTAAAGGCCTGCTCACCCTCTTCCCATTCGCACACATTCTGCCTGCTTAGAAATTCAATTGGCTCTTTCATGATGAACATAATCTCATAAAAATCAGGATTTTCTAAAGCAAAACGCAAATAAATTCGGCCCATGGCTTTTAAACGCTCAAAGGCATTCTCCACACTTTGCAATACCATAAACTGCTTGCCCAGTATTTTAAAGCCTTCTTTGTGCAGCGCATAAGCCATATCACTTTTATCTTTATAATAGAGATAAATAGTTGTAGGACTTATACCTGCTTCCTGCGCAATTTTTCTCATCGATGTAGCTTCATACCCGTCTTTAAGAAACAGGTTTTTAGCTTCTTTTAATATCATTTGCCTGATATCTTCGCGCTGTTGCTCATTTTTTTCTTTTCTACCCATAATGCTAAAATCGAACAAATATAATTAACACCGTTAATTTAAAAAATAAAATGATAAAAAAAGAGGAAAGATCTGGTCTTTCCTCTTTTTCATAGCTCAGGTAAACTTAGAGTTTTACGATTTTCTTGGCCAAGTCGCCCGTATTTTTCAGTATTCTCAATGTATATACACCTGGTTTAGCATCGCTGATATCAAATGTGATAGGCTGAGAAGTATCTGCCTGTTGTACTTTAAGAATTCTGCCAGTTATATCCACTAATTGTAGCTTAACCACCTCTTTTTCTGTTGAAGCAATACTTACAAAAAGTTTTGATGCAGTAGGATTTGGATAAGCGGTTACGCTTACACCATCATTTAATCCTTTTACAAATCTGGTTAACTTATCGTACGCAGTAGATTTTCCATCTGCATCTATCTGTACAAGTCTGTAATAAGCAGATTTCAAGAAAGTTACATCTGTATAGCTGTACTTACCAGCACCTTTGGCATCTATTCTTTTCAGTTCAAAGAATTTCTTACCATCAAAGCTTTTTGTAACCACAAATTCCTTATTCTGGTTTTCAGCTGCTGTTTCCCAAGTAATTAAAGCTCCGTTATTTGCCCGGGCTGCTTCAAAAGCAACAAGATCTACCGGAAGAGTAGTTCCTGTACCAAAAGTAAATTTACCAGAGATAGTATTAATAGGATTTAAATCAGAAGTTACACTAAACTTATTACCTGCAACAGTTTGTGAAGTTCCGCCATAGCTAACCCACTCTGTACCTCCATAAAATGCCACTTCTGTAATTAAGGTGCCTGAAATACCACTACCGCTTTTATCGAAAGTAGTTAACGAGACACTCCCTAGCGTACCTGTGCTGCTTACATTCCAATACTCTTTATTACTTACGGCTGTAAGCGAAGATCCCGACGCAATAGTGGAAGTATTACCTGCATCTGCATTAAAATACTCGGCAGTTATGGCAGCTGTAGGATTATTAAACGAAATTAAAGTTTGCACACCGCCTTTACCTAAAGGCATATCGTAAGTAGCAACAGCACCTGTTAATGTTAACGGACCATCAACATAACCAACGCCACTAACAATAGAATTAGATGCAGTTAAGGTATTGGCTGTTGTTGATTTAATGTTACTGCCCGCAAATTCTATAGTACCATTAAAAGTAGCTGGTTTTGCAAGGGTTAACATCGTGTTGTTTCCGTTCAGTTTTAAATTTCCATTCACAACAATTGTCGCATTATCTGCATCAAGTGTTGCATTTACAGGGATATCTCCTCCTGAGTTTATAGCTGCGTCTTTCAGTAAGATGGTTCCTCCCGGATTTACAATTTTAGCTGCCGATGAAAGTCGTGGTGATAAAGTAGCCAAGGGGCCTCTTTCAAAAACCCAAACCTTAGTATCATTAGGTTGGTAACCTATTGCCGGATCCGTATCTGTATAATTTTCTAAATCAGCCGAATAATCCACTTTGTCTGAATGAACACCGCAAATCATATAGGAACTACCTGGCGCAGTAGCAGTCCCGCCAAAAGCGACAGGAATTTGCGCAGCATAGCCCGGTTCGCCCGAAGGATTTGTAGAAACTGAAGGTGCCACTCCTGGAGTTTGACCTAAATTATTTGCACCAAAATTAAGCACATTAACATTATCCCCCCTGAACTCTATTTGTGAGTACCAGTTACCTGTGATATTATTTTTAACAATATCAGCCGCTGTAGCCTGTGCTGTTACTGGAGGATTGGGAGGACTAGAAGGATCATTAAATAAAAATCCCATTGTCCAGTTATTGGTTATATTATTGTTTCTGATAATAGTTCCAGATATATTATTTGCAACCTGTATCCCAGTACGGTTATTGTCTATATCGCAATATTCTACCAGTACATTTTGACGGCCGTTAATATACATCCCGTTTCTGTTACCTGTAATAATCAATTTTCTTGCAGTAGTATTGTTGGCATCCATAGAGACTCCTTGTTTATTCAGAACTCCATAGCTATCATTCCAATCTGTTAGGTTATTTCCTTCTCTTGTAATGGTAAAACCCTCTACTGTAGCTCCATCAGCAGCAATAGACAATGTAGTTGCAGAAGAATTTCCTTTTATACCAATAATTTTTGTAGTCTGTTCATTTGCTCCTATAAGTTTAAGCCCCTGTTTATTTACCACAACATCTTCAAAATAATTACCCGCCGAAACATTTATTGTATTTGCAGCCCCTGAATTGTCTATTGCATCTTGAATGGTGATATAACCCGTAAAAGATGGAGAAGATGAACTAATTGCTCTGCATAATGCTGCCCCATTTATGTTAGCAGTGGCGGCATTAAAAACTCCTATTGTTGTAATTTTAGCAGTTGCATCGCCTGAAACAGCATTAGGATAACCAGTACTACTATTATCGGTAAAGTGATATTTATCATTATCATAATCGCTATTTACGTTATGATCATCTACCGTAAATCCACCATTGGTACGGCCATTACGAATGGCATTATTGGTTTCATCAAAATAATTACCCTGCAGAGCAATTGCAGTTGTAGCATCTGATGAATTAAGCTCAAAGCCCCCAGCTAAATTCCCTATAAAATCATTATAAGCAATCCTAGCGGTTACCTGCCCAGTTAAGGAAGCATTATCTGACGCACCTAAAAAGATAAAGCCATAGCTTCTGTTTCTGAAAAATTTATTGCGCTCGATTTTAAGACCAGTTACTGATGGACTACCCGAAGGATCTATAACAAGCCCCGTCCTGTTATTTTCAAATTCGTTGTCACTTATTACGTGATTGCTACCTTGTAAATAGATAGCCGTACGATTTCCAATAAATTTACATTGAGTAATAGAAATATTATTGCTCCCACTATAAGTTGAAACAGATATGGAATTACTTATACCAGGCCTGGTAACGGTAACACTGCTCAATGCACTATTTGATTGCAATTGAATATTTCCTGAAGTTTCCAAGGTTGTCAAACTAGCGCATTCGCCTACTACCCTTACCCCCGATGGAATCGCAAAACCAGAGGTCGTGTATACGCCTGCAGACAGCTTAATATATTTCAATGTTATGGATGGATCTACTATTGCTGCTACCGCAGCAGATAAAGAAGCTTTAGCCGTAGCCGGAGTTTTCCCATCATTTCCATCATTTCCCGATGGTGATACATAAATCTGTGCTCTTATGCCAAAGGAGCAAAGCAACAGCAATGCAAGTAAAAAACAACATTTTTTTAAGTAAAGTTTTTTCATATTATTTCAGTTTATTGGTGATTGGTTTTATTTTTCAGTATTAAAAATTAAGTTACAGGTCATAAGGAATAGGAAAAATGATGGCAAATGCCATCAAGCGTAATGATGATTTGACCTGGCCGTTCAGGTAGTTATTTATCAGGCATTAACCATATAAATGGTAATTCCCCTGGAATTGCATGGCAGTTAAGAAGAGCATTAAAACAACAAATAGCATAGGTAGCGCTTTTTGTAGATTTTCTTTCATAGAACCTTATTTTAAAGGCAAAACTATTTTGTTTAAAGATAAATATTAACTATTTAAAAATAAATAACTTAACCTATTTTTTTTTCAAAAACGCATAAACATTTAAGTTTTAAGCCTTATAGCGCTTTTAGACAAAGAAACTGAGAAAAAGTAGCAATTGATTTTTTAAATAAATCAGGAAAAGGTTAAAAATCCAACCCAGCTTAACTTTAATTGGTTAGCTGCAAACAAAACAATCATCACTTAACAGAAAGAAAAACTAACTGTAATTAACCAGTATTTATCGTTAATTATCATTTCAGTTTACTTTTACATCCTCATCAGACTTTTTACTTCATAAAAAGCTATATTTGTGCATTAACTACTTATTTCACGCATGTTAAAAGGATTTTTTAATATACCGGCTCCGGTAAATGAACCTGTTTACAATTACGCTCCGGGTTCTAAAGAAAGAAAGCTACTAAAAGAAGCTTTGGCTGATGCCCGTTCTAAAGTTTTAGACATACCTATGTATATTAACGGTAAAGCAATTTTTACCGAAGACAAAGGAAAAATTAACCCTCCTCATGATCATCAACATTTATTGGCTACTTATAGCAAAGGTACCAAAAAACATGTTGAGCAAGCTATCGATGCTGCTCTTGCAGCAAAAGCAGATTGGGAAAATTTAGCATGGGAACAAAGGGCTGCTATTTTCTTAAAAGCTGCCGATCTCATTGCAGGTCCTTACAGATATAAATTAAATGCCGCCACCATGTTGGGGCAAAGCAAAAACGCTTATCAGGCCGAAATTGACTCTGCCTGCGAGATCATAGATTTCTTACGTTTTAACGTAAGTTATATGGCCGAAATCTACAAACAACAACCTCCCGTATCGCCTAATGGCAGCTGGAACCGTGTAGAGCAGCGCCCTTTAGAAGGTTTTGTATTTGCGCTAACGCCGTTTAACTTCACAGCTATTGCGGGCAACTTACCTTCGTGCGTAGCAATGATGGGTAATGTGGTGGTTTGGAAACCTGCCAACACCCAAATCTATGCTGCCAATGTATTAATGGAAATTTTCCGTGAAGCAGGGCTTCCTGATGGTGTAATTAATCTAATTTATGTTTCCGGCCCTGATGCTGGTGATGTAATTTTTAATCATGCTGATTTTGCGGGTATTCACTTTACCGGATCCACTGGCGTGTTCCAAGATATCTGGAAAACTATTGGTAATAACATCCATAAATACAAAACTTATCCTCGCATTGTAGGTGAAACCGGCGGTAAAGATTTTATTCTGGTTCATGGTTCTGCTGATGTAGAGGCGGCCAATACAGCTATTGTAAGAGGTGCTTTTGAATACCAAGGACAAAAATGTTCGGCTGCTTCAAGGGTTTATATTGCCAAAAGTATATGGCCTCAGTTAAAGGAGCTGATGGTTCGTGATCTTGCTTCTTTCAAAATGGGCCCAACAGAAGATTTCAGTAATTTCATCAACGCGGTTATCGATGAAAAATCATTCAATAACTTAGCAAAATATATTGATGCTGCCAAAAAAGATAGTGGCGTTGAGATTATCGCCGGTGGTAATTATGATAAATCTAAAGGTTATTTCATTGAACCTACTGTTTTAGTTGTTGACGACCCTAAATATACTACTATGTGCGAGGAGCTTTTTGGTCCTGTACTTACCGTGTATGTATATGATGACAAAGATTTCGACAAAATTTTAGATATCATTGATACAACTTCTATTTATGCTTTAACAGGAGCCGTGATAGCTCAAGATAGATATGTAATTGCACAAGCTACTCAGGCGTTAAGAAATGCGGCTGGTAATTTTTATGTAAACGATAAATGTACCGGAGCTGTTGTGGGTCAGCAACCATTTGGCGGAGCAAGAGGCAGCGGAACCAATGATAAAGCGGGGTCTATGATTAATTTATTGCGCTGGGTTTCTCCCCGCACGATCAAAGAGACCTTTAATCCTCCAAAAGATTACAGATATCCCTTCTTAAGCGAAGAATAATATAAAAGCCCCGAAATTCGGGGCTTTTTTGTTTTCTAAAGTAGTATTTTAGCCCCCAATTAAGCATACAAATTTTAACCATCTGTTTCTTTGGAAAATACGGAAAACAAAAAAGAGCTGAAAAGAGGCTTACAGAACAGGCACATACAGCTCATTGCATTGGGAGGTGCTATTGGCACAGGATTATTTTTAGGGATTGGTCCGGCGGCGGTCTTAGCTGGCCCTTCTGTTATTTTGGGCTATGCCATTGCAGGCTTTATTGCCTTTTTTATTATGCGCCAGCTGGGCGAAATGGTTGTACAAGAACCTGTTTCGGGTAGTTTCAGTCATTTTGCTTATAAATATTGGGGACCTTTTCCCGGCTTTGCCTCAGGTTGGAATTACTGGATGCTGTACATCTTAGTGAGTATGTCTGAGCTGACCGCAATTGGAGTTTACATTCAGTTCTGGTGGCCCGATATTCCATTATGGGTATCGAGCTCATTTTTCTTTGTTGTAATTAATATACTCAACCTGGCTTCTGTAAAAGTATATGGAGAAGCTGAATTCTGGTTTTCTATTATCAAAGTAGTTGCAATCATAGCCATGATCCTGTTTGGCTCATATCTGCTGATCAGTGGTACGGGTGGTGAGCACGCCACACTTTCAAATTTATGGAACGATGGTGGCTTTTTACCTAAAGGCTGGTTAAGTTCAAATACTAAAGGCGGTTACGAAGGACTTTTAGCGGCAATGGCACTCATCATGTTTTCTTTTGGCGGATTAGAATTGGTAGGGATTACCGCAGCAGAAGCCGAAAATCCTGAAAAAAATATCCCTAAAGCAACCAATCAGGTAATTTACCGCATCTTGATTTTTTATGTAGGTGCTTTGATTATCTTATTTTCTTTATCGCCCTGGAAAAACATTACCGGTGGCAGCAGTCCTTTTGTAATGGTATTTGAAAGATTAAAAGGTTTTCAGTTCGATCTTTTTGGGCATACTGTTTATTTTACAAGTCTTATTGCCAATGTTTTAAACGTAATTGTACTTACTGCTGCCTTGTCTGTTTATAATAGCAGTGTTTACAGTAATAGCCGTATGTTGTACGGACTGGCCGAACAGGGCAATGCTCCTAAATTCCTATCAAAACTTAATAAGAATTATGTTCCCGTAATGGCTATCCTGGTTTCGGCCATATTTGCTGCCATTTGTATTGTTGTAAATAAAGTCATTCCTGAAAAGGCACTGAATATACTAATGTCGTTAGTGGTATCCTCATTAATTATTAATTGGCTGATGATCAGTTACACTCATATTAAATTCAGGCAGTCACATGGTAAGGAAACAACCAAATTCCCTTCTTTTATGTATCCCTTAACCAATTACATTTGTTTGTTCTTTTTATTGGGCATCTTGATTATCATGTGGCTTACCGGTTTAAAAATGTCTGTTGAACTTATTCCACTATGGCTGGTGTTTTTATATCTGTGCTATTCATTGGTTAAACGTAAGCAAAAGAAAACTGCAAACTAAAAAAGCCCCGAAATTCGGGGCTTTTCAAGACTAAAACAAAAACTAAAAAATTAATCGAATTTGAGCTTAAATACCGGCGATACATCATCGGCATTTGAAGCGCTGACTTTTAAATCGGTTATCAGACCTGTTTTTAAACTATAAACCCAAGCATGAACTGAAAGCGTCTGACCTGATTCCCAGGCTTTTTGCACAATAGAGGTACTCATTACGTTGGCGGCACCTTCTATGGCATTGAGTTCTACCATTCGGTCTGATCGTCTTTGCGGATCTTTAATGGTCGACATTTCTCTTTCGTGTACACGGTAAACATCTTTGATGTGGCGTAGCCAGTTGTCAATTAAACCTACCTGTTTATTGCTGATAGCGGCATTTACACCTCCACAACCATAGTGACCACACACAATAATATGCTTTACTCTCAACACGTTCACTGCATAATCCAGTACACTAAGCAGACTCATGTCTGAGTGAGTTACAACGTTTGCAATGTTACGGTGCACAAAAATATCGCCCGGCAAAGTATTGGTAATCTGATTAGCTGGTACGCGACTATCTGAACAACCGATCCATAAAACCGGCGGGTTCTGACCCGCCGCCAGTTTATCAAAGTATCCTTTATCTAATTTAAGGGTTTCTTCAACCCATGTTTTGTTACCTTCTAAAAGGCTATCGTATGTGATATTCTCTTGATGTTTATGTTGATTTGTCATAACTTAATTTACGTTTTCTTCTATTTTTATATTCAATTTTGGGATAGTATAGTTCTTCTGAATGTTTTCTAAAGTTACAATTATGCCTTTAGAATAAGCGCTGTGTTTGTAATTAAAAATTGTCTCCAAAACGTCAGGATCAATGTATCTTGAGTTGGATCCATCAATAATTACATTCGTTTCTTTTGGCACTCCAGCTAATAAAACCTGTATAGAGGCTTTATTTAAAAACGACACCTCTTCGGCCAGTTTAATCCTCAAATTCTTCTTGCTGCCTTCATGCTGTATTTTATAGAAATATGGGTTACGCATATTGTTGCGCAACAAATAAAAGATAGATACCAGCATACCAATGGCAACCCCTTTGAGCAGATCTGTAAACACCACGGCAAGAACGGTTACTACAAAAGGTACAAACTGATCCCAGCCTTTACGGTACATATGCTTAAATAATGCAATACGGGTAAGTTTATAACCGGTAACTAATAAAATAGCAGCCAAAGCAGCTAAAGGTATCATATTAATTAAGCCCGGAATAAACAGCAACGACAGCAATAACCAAAATCCATGAAATACTGCCGACATTTTTGACTTTGCGCCTGAATTTACATTGGCAGAGCTTCGTACAATTACCGATGTCATAGGTAATCCGCCAATCATACCGCTACTGATATTACCTATACCTTGTGCAATAAGCTCACGGTTAGTTGGGGTAACTCTTTTCTTAGGGTCTATTTTATCTACTGCTTCAACCCCTAACAAGGTTTCAAGACTGGCAACAATAGCAATTGTACCTGCTACGATCCAAACTTCCTTATTCATGATCTCCCCAAAATTTGGCAAGCTAAAAAGGCCTATAAATTCATTCCATCCATTAAACAAAGGAATGTTTACCATTTGTGTTGCCTTTAGTGCATAAGGTGTACCTGCAAAAGTAAAAGATAAAATAACACCTGTTACCACCACAATTAACGGGGCCGGAACCACCGCCAGTTTTTTAAATTTAGGCCAGTAGATCAGAACCAGAACCGATAATAAACTGATTGCAAAAGCAACCGGACTGATTTTGCTCAGTGCTCCTAAAACCGCACTGAAAGTATTTTCATGATTGCCTTGTGTAAATGCTTCGTCTCCAAAAAAGTTGCTGTCTACACCCAGTGCATGAGGCAATTGTTTCAAAATCAAAATAATACCTATTGCGGCCAGCATCCCTTCAATTACACTCGAAGGAAAATAATTACCAATGGTACCTGCTTTGATCATCCCCAAAACCAATTGGAAAATCCCTGCCAGGACCAAAGCCAATAAAAAGGTCTGGTAACTGCCTAATTGCGCTATAGATCCTAAAACAATTACGGTTAAGCCTGCAGCAGGCCCGCTCACACTGAGCTGAGAACCACTCACAAAACCTACAACAATACCTCCTACTATACCGGAGATTAACCCTGCAAAAAGCGGAGCACCAGAGGCAAGCGCTATTCCTAAACATAAAGGCAATGCAACTAAAAATACCACTATACTCGATGATAAATCGCTCTTCAAGTTTCTTTTAAGCACATTACTTTTTGCTCCGAACCTAAAAAAGTTCGAATTTTTCTTTTTCATAAATTAAATTCTTAATCATAATCCATCTGCGTTATCAGGAATCTGACCAGACATAATATGCCCTCATAAAACGCAGTTTTACTAATACAAATGTTAAATTCAGATTAAGCATCTCGACTTAATCATAAAAATTACTGGATTAAGAAAAGTTAGGAGGAGGTGTTGGTACCTGAGGATGGTATGGATCTACATACCGGCGTGAATGCTCAATAAAGCTATTGGTTACGCCATAATCGATATCTTCACTTACATAAGTAAGTTCTGTACGCTCAAAATAAGCTTTATGGTCAGCCGAATATTTAATACTCGATTTGCCATCTTCGCTGTGATGCTCGTTTTCAAGCTGCATGATAACGGCATTCATAAACTTATTATCTAAATCGCCAGAAAACACAGGGGCAACCGAAATAACCATCTTAGCTACGAAGATGCTTATAAACGCAATTGCTATTAAAAATTTAAATTTCCTGACTGTCATCAAGTTCGATTTGCTGCAAAATTAAGACCGCAAATTAAAAATCAAATAAAAAAATCGTAATTAAATTGTAATTTATCTTTAAACCTAAGTCTAAATCTGTTTAACTTTCATTCAATTTTATGCAATTTCCAATCAATACACCGAAATTTGCAGTAATTTAATCCCTTCAAAACCTGATGAATGAAAAAGACCATTGTTTACCTCATTACTCTTATGCCATTTGCGCTTTTTGCCCAAAACAACAATGCCCCATCATCAAAAGATATACACGATATTAAAATAACCGGCTACCTTCAAACCCAATATCAAAAAGCGCAATCCAATGGTATTGTATCTTTTTCAGGAGGTGATTTTGCTCAAAACAGCGATAGCAGGTTTATGATCAGAAGAGGTCGCTTAAAAATAGACCGGGTCGATGAATACTCTAACATTGTTTTCCAGTTAGATGCTACTCAAAATGGTGTAAATCTGATGGATGCTTTTATCCAGCTTCATTTACCTAAAGTAGAGAGTTTTCTTTTAACCGGAGGACTGTTTAACCGACCTTTTGGTTATTCAATTATTTACTCATCCGGATACCGGGATTTTCCTGAGCGTGCAAGAGTATTTCAGACCTTAATGCCCAGAGAGCGTGATCTGGGAGCAATGATAACCTACAAACCGCAACAGATATTAAAATATTTATCAGCCGATTTAGCTGTAATTAATGGCAGTGGCCTAACAGCCCGCGATTATGATTCTAAAAAAGACATTGTAGCCAATCTGGCTTTTGATTTCGATAGTCTGGCTAACAAAACCATGTCTTTAGGTTTTGGTGCTTCTTACTACGGTGGTACGGTTCGCAGCAATACAGATACTTATTATACTTTTAAAGATAATGGCTTTGTAGCTTTAACAAATGGTCAGAATGTTGGTAAAAATTTAAAAAGAACATATTATGGTGCCAACCTGCAATTTCAGTTTGACAATCCGCTGGGAAAAACCAGCTTTAAAACAGAATATGTAGAAGGTACCCAGCCGGGTATTGCAGCGTCAACAACTGTTAATGGCCCAACGGCTAGTACCAGTTTTAACAATCAACCCACAGGCAATCTTTACCTCAGAAAATTTAACGGCTATTATTTCTGGTTTACCCACCAAATTGCAAAAACCAATTTAACGGCTCTTTTAGCTTACGATGTTTATGACCCCAATACCGAAGTAAAAGAGGCTGAGATTGGCAAAGCAGGCAACAATACCACTACAGGCGATATAAAATATGCTACACTGGGCTATGGCTTTACCTACGCCATCAATAGCCGCATAAAATTAACTTTATACAATGAACACGTTAAAAATAACCCTACACAGGTTAACGGTTATCAGGAAGACCTGAAAGATGATGTGTTCACTGCCCGCTTACAATATAGATGGTAAACCTATGAAAAACAACAGACCAAGGTTAAAGCTTCATTTAAGCTATTCCGATATTATAATTGAAGCACTTAGTATAATCGTACTTGTAACGTTAGCCGTTATTACAGTTGTAAGCTATAAAAATCTTCCCGATATTGTTCCCGTTCATTTTAATCTGGCAGGTGGAGCAGACAGATTTGGCAGTAAAAAAGAAATCTTTGCCCTGCCCTTAATAGCCATTGTTATTTATACCTTATTAACTATTTTAAACAGGTATCCGCATATTTTCAATTACCCTACTCAAATTACAGAAGCCAATGCCTTACAGCAATATACAAATGCAACCAAACTGCTGCGTTATCTGAAGCTTATTATAGTGAGCATTTTTTTGCTGATTTTTTATTTTACAACAAAGGCTGCTGATGCCAAAAACACCACATTACCTTCATGGATTTTATTACTGGCATTTGCCAGTGTTACTATTTTAATTATTACATTCGTTGCTAAATCTCTCAAAAAAACCAATAAATAACCCGTATAATGAAAAGTAAGATCGACTTATTACAGGATAAAATAAAAAAAGCGCACCTTGGCGGCGGACAGGCCCGCATAGACAGTCAGCACAAGAAAGGAAAACTTACCGCTCGTGAACGCATTCATTTCCTGTTAGATGAAGGGAGTTTTGAAGAAATTGGAATGATGGTTACACACCGCAGTACCGATTTTGGTATGGAGCGTGAAAAATATCTTGGCGATGGCGTAATTACAGGCTACGGAACCGTAAATGGTCGTTTAACTTACGTTTTCTCACAAGATTTTACCGTATTTGGAGGTTCATTATCAGAAACACATGCCGAAAAAATATGCAAAATAATGGATATGGCCATGAAAAATGGCGCCCCTATTATTGGATTAAATGACAGTGGTGGTGCCCGTATCCAAGAAGGTGTGGTTTCTTTAGGCGGTTATGCCGATATTTTTTACCGTAATGTACAAGCTTCGGGGGTAATTCCGCAGCTTTCTGCCATTATGGGCCCATGTGCAGGTGGAGCGGTTTATTCGCCGGCCATTACGGATTTTATTCTGATGGTAGAACATACTTCGTACATGTTTGTAACCGGGCCAAATGTGGTAAAAACAGTAACTCACGAAGAAGTTACCTCAGAAGAATTAGGCGGAGCTTCTACACACGCTACCAAATCGGGTGTAACCCATTTTGCCTGTGCCAATGAAATTGAAGCCATTGGCCATATTAAAAAACTATTAAGCTACATCCCTCAGAATTGTGAAGAAACTGCTGCGCGGCTTCCGTATGAAAACACAGATGAAACAAGACTATCTTTAAATGAGCTGTTACCTCAAAATGCAACACAACCTTATGATATCAGAGATGTAATTCATGAAATAACAGATGCAGACAGCTTTTTAGAAGTACATGCAGCTTATGCAGAAAATATTGTAGTCGGATTTGCACGTCTTGCCGGACGCAGCATAGGTATTGTAGCCAATCAGCCCGCTTATCTAGCAGGTGTACTAGACAATAATGCTTCGGTTAAAGCTGCCCGCTTTGTACGTTTCTGCGACTGTTTTAACATTCCTTTACTTGTTTTTGAGGATGTACCAGGCTTCTTGCCAGGAACAGACCAAGAATGGAATGGTATCATTACAAACGGAGCCAAATTGTTATATGCCTTTAGTGAAGCTACTGTGCCCCGTGTTACCGTAATTACCCGTAAAGCCTATGGTGGAGCTTACGATGTGATGAATTCTAAACATATCGGTGCAGATATGAATTACGCCTGGCCAAGTGCCGAAATTGCCGTAATGGGAGCTAAAGGCGCAGCCGAAATTATTTTCAAGAAAGAAATCAGCGGAGCCGAAAACCCTGAAGAAAAATGGCTGGAAAAAGAAGAACTTTATTCAAACATCTTTGCAAATCCTTATCGTGCCGCAGAGCGGGGCTTTATAGATGAGGTAATCGAACCTTCGCAAACAAGGGCAAAATTAATCAGAGCTTTTAAAATGCTGGAAAACAAAGTAGTGAACACCCCACGCAAAAAACACGGCAATATTCCTTTATAAGTTTTATGTTAATTTTTAAAATCATAACCCCTATTCAAAAAGCCAAATGCTAAATTTGGCTTTTTATTTTTTATGCAAACATCAACCACTTTAAAAAGAGCCGATATTCTATTGATGGCTTTTTGTACCGGTTTAATTGTGGCCAACATTTATTATTGCCAACCTTTGGTAATTTTAGTAGCTAAAGAGTTTAATCTTACCGAAAGCAGAGCCGGAAGTATCACCTTTTTAACACAAGCCGGTTATGCCATAGGTTTGTTTCTGCTGGTACCATTGGGAGATATGTTTGAAAGAAAAAAACAAATCCTCATCATTACCGCCTTAGCAATACTTTCCTTGTTAATGGCCGCAGTTGCCAAAAGTTTTTTAATACTCGAAATAGCCAGCGTATTGATAGGCGCATGTTCCATTGTTCCGCAGTTAATATTACCCTTAGCAGCCAATTTAAGCACCGATGAAAACCGCGGCCATAATATTGGTATTGTAATGAGCGGTTTACTGGTAGGTATCCTGGCATCAAGAGCAGTGAGTGGTGCAGTAGGCGATCTGCTTGGATGGAGAGCCATGTTTCTTATCGCGGCAGGTATATGTGCTTTACTAATTGTGCTGATGGCCCTGCGTTTTCCTAAAAGCCTACCTTCTTTTAAAGGAAGCTACAAACAGCTTATGGGCTCTATGTTTTCTTATATCAAAACACAGCCTGTTTTACGCGAAGCTTCTTTAATTAACTTCTTTGCATTTATTGTAATAATGGGTTTCTGGACTACCATGGTATTATATCTTGCCAATCCTCCTCATGAATTTACTACTTACCAAATTGGTTTATTTGGTATTGCCGGAGCCGCAGGAGCATTAGCAGCTCCATTAGTAGGTAAATTAAGTGGAGGAGGTAGTAATCCCCGTAAAAACGTCATGGCTGGCTTTATTTTAGAATTGATTAGTGTGGCTTTATTCTATTTTACAGGCCACAGTGTTTTTCTTTTTGTGATAGGAATCATCCTCATAGACATAGGTCAGCAAGCTATCCATGTAACCAATCAAACCCGTATCTATACTTTGGTACCTGAGGCCAGAAACAGGCTCAATACCATTTTTATGTCGGTAAGTTTTGTGGGGGCCAGTTGTGGTTCTGCTTTAGGCTTATGGTTATGGTCTGTAGGAGGCTGGGCCATGTTTTGTTACGGTACAACAGCCATTATCCTGTTAAACATAGTAATCTATCGGTTGTATTCTAAGAAGTAATAAAGCATTAATCTCATGAATATCACAATAGAACAGATTTTTCCTTCTCTTACATGGGCTATAAGACAAGAAGCCATGTATCCCGGAAAGGATCTGGATGTGGTAAAATTAGATGATGATTTTAAAGGAATACATTTTGGTCTTTATGTAAACCACGTATTAACCGGGGTAGTTTCTTTGTTCATAGATAAAGATAGAGCACAGTTCAGAAAACTGGCTGTTTTACCCCAAATGCAACGAAAAGGTTTAGGAAATTTAATCATACAATATCTCATCGGTTTTTGTAAAACTGAGCAGATCTCTAAAATCTGGTGCAATGCCAGAGTTAATGCCATTGGCTTTTATAAAAAAAATGGTTTCGTAACCTCAGGAGCACCTTTTGTACGAAACCATTTACAATATATTAAAATGGAATTACTGCTTAGGTAATGTTTTATGTATATCCATAACCGGGGTTAAGCCTTCAGAAGGTACATAAATAATCTGCGGAAGACTACCTTTATCTGCCAGTTTCTCTAATGTTCTGATAAATAAATATTGATTATAAGTTGTAGATAACGTACCGTTTTCTACTTTCATGGCTTCGGCCATCCCCTTAGCCCTTTCAATCTCAGCCGCTGCATTTAAACGTTCGGCCTCTAAACGTGCTTTAGCCTCTTCCACTAAAATTCTGCGGTTCTGCTCGGCCTTGGCCATTTCCGCTTTACCTGCCATTTCTTGCTGCCATACATTGTACAAAGGCAGGCCCCACATTAAGCCTACAATCACCAATGCAATTAATATAAATCCCGGAATAATAATTTTTGTAATGTTCATACCTATCTGTTTTTTGGCTTTAAAATAATGATTTTGCTGTCAAAAATCAATAAATTGGTTTTAAAATAAGGGTCTAATATGTACATTTACCCATTATCATAAAAAAACGTTATGGCAAAGAAAGAAGCAGACGAAAAAAAGAAAAAACACATTTCTGTAGTAACTAAAAAATCATTACAGTTTTTTGAACAATATATCAATAATGCATCCCCTACCGGTTATGAGTGGCAGGGACAAAAGCTTTGGTTAGAATATCTAAAGCCTTATATTGATGATTATTTTGTTGATAATTATGGTACTGCGGTTGGGGTAATCAACCCTAAATCCGATTATAAAGTAGTTATTGAGGCCCACGCTGATGAGATTTCATGGTATGTAAATTATATCACACCTGATGGTCTGATCTATGTAATCCGTAATGGAGGTTCCGATCATCAGATTGCGCCTTCAAAACGTGTAAACATTCATACAGAAAAAGGGATTGTTAAAGCTGTTTTCGGATGGCCAGCTATACATACCCGTTCAGGCGAAAAAGAACAGGCTCCTGAGTTAAAAAATATTTTCCTGGATTGCGGCTGTACCACTAAAGAAGAAGTAGAGGCTTTAGGTGTACATGTTGGTTGCGTAATCACCTATGAAGACGAATTCATGGTATTGAACGATCGTTATTATGTAGGTCGTGCTTTAGATAACCGCGCAGGTGGTTTTATGATTGCCGAAGTAGCTCGTTTATTAAAAGAAAACAAAAAGAAACTGCCTTTTGGCTTATACATTGTTAACTCTGTGCAGGAAGAAATAGGTTTACGCGGAGCAGAAATGATCGCACAGCGCATTAAACCAAATGTAGCTATCGTAACTGATGTTACACATGACACCACTACGCCAATGATTAACAAAAATACTCAAGGCGAATTATTTGCAGGTAAAGGCCCGGTAGTTTCTTATGCCCCTGCCGTACAAACCAATCTGAACAAGCTTTTGATTAAAACCGCTGAAAAGAATGAAATTCCATTCCAGCGCCAGGCTTCTTCACGTTCAACAGGAACTGATACAGATGCTTTTGCTTATTCAAATGGAGGTGTGCCTTCAGCATTGATCTCTTTACCTTTACGCTACATGCATACTACAGTAGAAATGGTTCATAAAGAAGATGTAGATAATGTAATCCGCTTAATTTACGAAAGCTTATTAAGCATTAAAGAAGGACAGGATTTTAGAGAGTTCTCTAAACTATAAGTTTTTATTTAACCATATTAAAAAAGCCCGGATTTTTAAAAACCCGGGCTTTCTAATTTATTTATCAATAATTACTTACTGAACTCAGCAAAATACTTGTGGAACAACGGTAAGGTTTCAATACCTTTATAATAGTTGAACACATCGTATTTTTCGTTTGGAGAGTGTAAAGCATCGCTGTCCAATCCAAAACCTAATAATACCGATTTAATGCCCAGCACATCTTCAAACAATGCTACAATAGGAATGCTACCGCCACCTCTTGTAGGTATAGCCTGTTTACCAAAGCTATCTTCAATCGCTTTTTCAGCAGCTTTATAAGCAATACTATCAGTTGGTGTTACCACAGGTTCGCCGCCATGATGCGGAGTTACTTTTACTTTTACATAATCAGGAGCAATGCTTTCAAAATGCTTAGTAAACAAATCACTGATTTCTGTAGAATTTTGGTTGGGTACCAAACGCATTGAAATTTTGGCATTGGCTTTACTTGGCAATACAGTCTTAGCACCTTCGCCAATATAACCACTCCATATACCATTTACCTCTAAAGTTGGTCTTATACCAGTACGCTCTAAAGTAGTATAACCTTTTTCACCCCATTCTGCATCAATATCAAGGTCTTTTTTATATTCTTCCAAATCAAATGGAGCTGCATTTAACGCTTCTCTTTCTTTTTGCGAAAGCTCTAATACTTTATCATAAAATCCAGGTACAGTAATATGGTTATTTTCATCATGTAAAGAAGCGATCATTTTACATAAGATCGTTGCCGGGTTAGCTACAGCACCGCCATAAACGCCAGAGTGCAAATCGCGGTTTGGACCCGTAACCTCTACTTCCATATAAGCTAAACCACGTAAACCAGTTTCAATAGACGGATTTTCCATACTGATCATCGAAGTATCAGAGATCAGCACGATGTCTGCTTTCAAACGTTCTGTATTAGCTTTTACGAAAGTTGCCAGATTAGCTGAACCCACTTCCTCCTCACCTTCTATCATAAATTTAACATTACATGCCAGCGTATTGGTTTTCATCATCAGTTCAAACGCTTTAACGTGCATATAAAACTGCCCCTTATCATCACAGGCACCACGGGCATAAATTTTACCGTCTCTTATGGTGGGTTCAAAAGGAGGTGTTTTCCAAAGTTCCAAAGGATCTGGTGGTTGTACATCGTAATGACCATAAATTAAAACGGTAGGTAAACTCGCATCGATGATTTTTTCGCCATAAACTATCGGGTAACCCGCTGTAGGGCAAATCTCAACTTTATCAGCTCCGGCATCTTTAAGTTTTTGTGCCACAAAATCGGCGGTCTTTAAAACATCGTCTTTATATTTAGGATCGGCACTTACCGAAGGAAAGCGCAATAACTCAAACAGCTCGTCTAAAAAACGTTGCTTGTTATCCTCCACATATTTTTTGATTTCTTGCATGAGATTTTGTTTTTGTAGAACAAATATAGCTTTTTTGTAATAAGCCCAATGATTTAGCTCCTGCTTATTCTAAATTATTAGAAGTAACTGATAATTTATTACTTATATTTGCTTTTGAAGAGATATGTTGCTGAGCAAATGAATTTTAGATATCTTGCCTGTACCCTGGTTTTAATTTTAAGTGGTTTTCTTTTTACAAAAGCGCAAACTACAGGCGCCAGTTGTCCTGATGCGGCACAATATTATGCCAAAGACAGTATAAATGTGATAACCTTTGGTGCAAGTACGGTTGAAGGCGTTAAGGGTACAAATTTTCAATCTTATTTAACCAATAATTTTACATCATGCTACCAGGGTAAGGTAATTAATGTACAGAATTATGGTGTAGGTGGCGAAACTACCATGCAAGGCTTGCTAAGAATTGACCAAGCTATTTATGGAAAAACCGGCTTTATCGTTATATTAATGGGCGCTAATGATGCTATACAGATTGAAGATGGTAAACAGACCTTGGCAGATACGGAGGCCAGTATGCGGCAGATCATTGTAAAAAGCTTAAACCAAAGACTTATCCCTATTATTTGTACCCTGCAAAATTTTGATGACCGTAACAATCGGCGACTCTTTAGAATAAACGGCCATGTACGTCTTATCAATAATTTATACCGCAAATTAGCTGTTGAATACAAAATTTATCTATGTGACCTTAATCAGGTGCTTAAGCGCGACTTCTCGCTTTACCAGGATATTGTACATCCCAATGCACGTGGAAACAGGTTAATCAGCTTTGCCCTTTTTGACACGATTAATAAGATTATTGCCGAACGTTTTCTGCAATTTACAGTTACCCAAAATTACCCTAACCCCTTTGCTTCGCAAACTAAAGTAGATATTGTAATGCCCGAAGCAGATAAAGTAGAATTGAAAATATACGACATACAGGGCAGGGTGGTTAAAACTGTGCTTAATGAATATATGAATGCCGGTAAACATGTGATACAAATGGATCTGAGCAATCTGCCCCCTGGCATTTATATTTATAAGGTCACTTCTTCTTCTGGTACATACAGAGCTGTTAAGAAGCTTATTTTGGCTGCACATTAAGTACCTGTTTCAATCTTTCTTCTTATAAAATTTATTGATTATCTTGTATTAGATATACTATTAAGACGCTCAGAATGAAGAAATTATTTTTATATCCGGCTTTATGCTGTCTGCTATTACTCTGTACCTCGTGGGGATTTTTTGCACACAAAAGAATTAACCAGCTCGCCATCTTCACACTTCCCGAGTCTATGATCAGGTTTTATAAAACCAATTATAAATACATTACCGAACATGCTATAGATCCGGATAAACGCAGATATACCGATGTAGCCGAAGCAGCACGGCATTATTTGGATGTTGAAAATTATGAGCAGCATATAGATAGCATTCCTGAAAAATGGGATGACGCCCTAAAAAAATACGGTTCAAAAAAGCTGGCCGAAGATGGCATAGTACCCTGGCAGATACAACGTACTTATTACAGTCTTGTAAAAGCTTTTAAAGAGCACGATTCATTAAAAATTTTAAAATATTCTGCAGACCTGGGGCATTACATTGCAGATGCACACGTACCTTTACATACCACCCATAATCATAACGGACAACTTACCGAACAAGTAGGCATACATGCATTTTGGGAAAGCAGAATACCTGAGTTGTTTGCACAGAACTACAATTTTATAGTGGGCAGAGCCTATTATATCAACAATCCGTTAAAAGAAGCTTGGAATATTGTAAAACAGTCTCACATCATGGTAGATTCTGTTTTAAGATTTGAAGCAGCACTGAATAAAGCATTTCCCTCAGATCAGAAATATGATTTCTCCCAAAGAGGCAGCACTGTAATGAAACAATATTCTTCTGCTTATGCCAAAGCTTATGAAAATAAATTAAACCGCATGATAGAACGACGTATGAAAGCTTCTATCTTAAAAGTTGGCTGCTTCTGGTATTCTGCTTGGATAGATGCAGGGCAACCTATACTTAAAAACCTCATAAAAGTAGAAAACACACCTGAAGAACTGCAACAGCAGGAAGCAATTGATCAAAAATATAATGAAGGAAAAATACTGGGTAGAGAAATTTAATTCTCTTCAGACACTTCCGTTTTCTTTTTAACTAATAGGGGCTTAATTGCCGCCCATACTACCGGAGCAAAAGTACCTAAGGCAATTGCTACAATTACAAGCTCGAAATTGCGCTCTATAAAAGGTATTTTACCCAATAAATAACCCGCAAATAATAAACTGAATATCCAGGCAATACCACCTACAAAATTATAGAGGGTAAATCTGCCAAAAGACATACGGGCTGCTCCAGCTACAAAAGGTGCTATAGTTCTAAATATGGGAAGAAATCTGCTAAAAACTACCGCTTTTGAGCCATGCTTTTCAAAGTATTCATGCGATTGATGGTAGTATTTGAGTTTGAGTATTTTATTTTCTTCCTTAAAGACCCTGATGCCAAAATACCGACCTAATCTATAATTTAACGTATTGCCTAAAATTGCAGCTGCGCTTAACAACAAGGCCATATACCAGATATGCAATCCTGTATCTCCGGCTGCAATTAGCGCACCCATAGCAAAAAGTAATGAATCTCCAGGTAAGAAGGGGGTAACTACAAAACCTGTTTCAGCAAAAATAATGATAAAAAGTATAAGATAAGTCCAGGTTCTATATTCTCTGGTAATTGCCGCTAAAGTATCTTTAGTATCGGTAATAAGTTTTAATAACAGGTCTAAGATTTCCAAGGTTACAATTTTTGCGCTAAAATAAAAATATAGTGCTATTAAACAAGTACCTTGTTTGCATTTTGACACTAATTATATGATAATTTATTAACCGTAAGATTAGTATTTGAAGTACCGCTTAACCACAACAGATAATTCTTTCCTTCCTCAAAATCATTAGCATTAAGTGTTTTAATTGTTGAACCTGCAATAATTTTAATTACTGTACCTTTTTCTATAATAAAATTATCTGTATAGTTTTTAAAGGGAAGGCTACTAACTAAAAGCTCTTCATTTGGCAATAAAACATTGATATTAGATGTTACTGTAGGGTTAAGATTTACCAGCTTTAATTTAAATTTACCAGCTGGCGGAGCTCCCAGATCATCTTCCAGAATCAAAACATCAGGGTTAGAGTTTTTATCTGTCAAAGCGAATAAAGTATAAGAAATGCTGGTAACAAAAGTAAATTTATTACCGGGAGTTGTTTTTGTATTATTTGAAACCGAAACATTACGCTCTCCTGAAAATACATTCAGATAGCCTGTGCTTTCGCCAAAAGTTAAATTATTCTGAATAACCTTCTGATCATCCAAGAAGAAATTTACCTCTCCCGATGCCTGTACAGCATTTACAACTCTTACCTTGGCTTTAGGTTTTTCTATGCCATCAGGTGTATCGTTTTTCTTACAGGCAACAGCACTCAGTAGTACTAAAAAAACTACAAGAGCTTTAGTCTGGATATATAATTTCTGTGTTTGAGAGGCCATTTTCATTACAATTTAGGTTAAAACAACAATGGCTCAGTCAAAAACCAAGCCATTGTTCTAAATATGATGCGGTAACTGTTAATAATTATTGTTTAACATTACAGGCATTACAAGCATCAAAACGTTTTCGTTTTCATCATTGGTTTGAGGGATCAATAAACCCGCTCTGTTAGGAGTAGAAAGTTCTAAAGTAACTTCTTCTCCATTTAAATTATTTAACATTTCAATTAAGAAACGGGCATTAAATCCGATCTCTAAATCTTCACCATCATATTGGCAGCTTAATCTTTCATGCGCCTCGTTTGCAAAATCTAAGTCTTCAGATGAAATATTCAATTCGCTTCCATTGATTTTTAAACGCACCTGGTGTGTAGTCTTGTTTGCAAATATCACCACCCTACGTAATGTGTTTAAGAACAATGCTCTATCAATAATTAGTTTATTTGGGTTATTTGCAGGAATAACCGCTTCGTAATCAGGATAGCGTTCATCAATTAAGCGACACACTAAATTGATATTATCAAATTTAAAGAAAGCACTGGTCGCATTGTAATCAATAGCTACATTTACATCACTGTTTGGCAATGCCGATTTTAAAAGTGTAAGTGCTTTTTTAGGTAAAATGAAAGAAGATGCCTTATCAGCTTTGCAATCATTACGTGTATATCTTACCAATTTATGTGCATCAGTAGCTACAAAAGTGATATTCTGAGGCGAAAGCTGACAGAAAACACCTGTCATTGCCGGACGTAACTCATCATTACTTACAGCAAAAATAGTTTTGGTAATGGCTTCGCTCAAAACAGAAGCAGGTACGTTTAATGACGATGCATTATCTACTACAGGGATTTTAGGAAAATCGTCTGCATTCTCGCCACTTAATTTATACTTGCCATCTCCGGCACTAATTTCGATAGCGAAATTATTATCATCTATAATAAACGTAATAGGCTGATCTGGTAAGGTTTTTAAAGTATCTAACAAAATTTTAGATGGAACAGCTACTCTTCCTTCTTCTTTAGACTCTACAGATAAAGAAGTAGTCATACTGGTTTGCAAATCAGTAGCCGAAATGGTCAATAACCCATCTTTGATTTCAAACAAGAAATTTTCTAAGATAGGCAGAACCGTACTGCTGCTCGAAGCACCATTAACTATTTGTAAATGTTTTAATAATGTTGATGTTGATACTATAAATCTCATAGCTTGTTAAGTATAAATTCAAAAGTATGAAAATTACTTTGCATACTTAAGTTTACGGTAATAATGTTGAAAAATTGCAAAAAATATTAACAAAGTAAGCGGCAAGAGGGTGTTAATCAGTTGCCATTTTATTTTTTCTTTTTTGATGCGCGACTTATCCAGTAATCTGATCTTAACCTCTTTATTTCGCAACTCAATCAGGTTATCATGATTTGCCAAATAATCTACCAGATTTAGCAGTAAAGCCTTGTTTCCATAGTTTTGTTGAGTAAATCTGTCAAAACCTAATGAGAAAGGTGAACCGTCTGTATTACTGATCTGGTTTACAAAAATATCACCATCTCCTATAACAACCATTTTAGCTGGTTTACTTGTTTCTACAGAATTAAATTGCTCAGTAATTTTAGCAGGTACAGGTCTGTTTAAAAATACCGATTTAAAATTGCCTTCAAGTAAAACCCCAATGGTTTGAGGTTTACCACTCAGCTCACGGGGCTTAGGTTGCTGCTCAAGCTCCTGTAAGGAAAGTACTTTGGGTATATTATGTAATTTATTGTAAGGAGAAGTGGTTAGAATAACATGTTTTGCAATATGCTTAACCGCAATGGTATCGACTGTACTTGCAAATTCAGCTCTAACATGATCAATATTTTTAACTACGCTCTGTGCGGTATCAGGGAACAATAAAGGAAAATAAACCCATGGAGCCAGTTGAATATCACCACCCGGGCTTCCCGGCGTTGATACAGGAATTTCAGCACAGTTTAGATCTGCTATCAGATTGTAATTAATTCTGGCGCCATACTCAAAAAGCATATCATCTAAATTAAGGTCATGAGCGATAGCCATGTGAGACTTGCCATCAGCCAGTTCCTGCAAATCAAAGCGTACCTGATCTAAAGACCATATTACACTTCCTCCTTTCATTACAAAATAGTTGATTTTATATTTCTGTTCTTCTGTAAATGCTTTTTGTGGTTTGGCTATCACCAGAACCTTTAAACTGTCTAATCCCTCTTTGGTAATCTCATCTAAATTTACCCTGCCTACCACATAACTTTCTGAAAGTGTACTGATCGCATCATATAAATACGCATTAGAAGGTTCTCCATTACCTTCAGTAAAACCGATACGCGGATTATATCCCGATATTACTTTTTTAATAGACGAAGTAAAAATGTACTCAAGATTCTGAATGGAATTATTGATACTTTGCTCATAACCCGAAGCTTCACCCCCTAAGTTCTGGAGGAGCTTTACAGGCATTTGTTTCCCATTGCTTTCTATCAAAGCCATGGGAAATACGAGTTTTTCTGCAAAACCTGCATCACTTTTAATTTTAACATTGGTAGGTTTAATACCTAACTCAAATAAATTATGAATAATAGTATCCCGCTCTTCTGCATTCAGTCCCGCCAGAGGATCAACAAAAACTATTTTAAAATTACCTTTGGCATATGCTCTGTAATCATTTAAGATATCTTTCGTTGCATTTTTAAGCCTTTTAAAGGCAGCGGGCATTTCTCCATCCAGAAATACGGTTATGGTTACATCATGCTTATTATTCCTTAAAAATTCTTTCGTTTTTTGCTGTAGGGTAAACTTTTTTTCTTTGGTAAAATCTATCCGCGTATAAACAAACCCCGCTGCCCAGTTAATGGCAATGATTAACCCAGTAAATACAATTATTTTAATGAGTTTAGCTTTGTTTACCATTTTCTACCTCCTAAAATCAATCGGGTAAGTCCCAAAAACATCACAATAAATGATATAAAATAAACAACATCACGGGTATCTAACACACCTCTGCTTATAGACTGATAGTGTTCATTAATGCCCAAATTTGCTATAAAAGCTTCAACACCCTGCAAGGCCTGTACCTTACTAAGCGAGTCAAACCCTGTATAAGTAAAAAAGCACAAAAACACCGCTATAGCAAATGCAACAATCTGATTTTTAGTAATGCTGGAAGAAAATATACCTGCGGCCGTAAATGCGCAACCAAGTAAAATTAAACCTATATACGAACCGGTTACTGCTCCACTATCTATATTTCCTTTGGGCAACCCCAGCTGATAAACACTATAATGGTAAATTACTGTAGGTATTAAAGCAAGCAGTATCAATACAACACATGCCAGATACTTAGCCATGATAATCTGTATATTGGTAACAGGCTTGGTTGCCAGCAGAACGTAGGTTCCTTCTTTTCTTTCTTCGGCAAAAGAACGCATGGTGATGGCAGGAATTAAAAACATAAATAGAAATGGCACTAAAGAAAAGAAACCACCCAGCTCTGCATATCCGTAGTCTAAAATTGAAGTATCTGGAAAAAACCAAAGCATTAAGCCACAGGCCAGAAAAAAAAGGCCAATAGTAATATAAGCCGTTAATGAATTAAAAAAACTAAATAATTCTCTTTTAAATACTGCTAGCATGCACCTTTAAATATGGTTGACGAAGTTATATATTATATGTTTAAAACAAAAAAGCCCTGACAAAATTGTCAGGGCTTTTTTACTTGTGGCATTTTATCTTAGAACATAAATCCTAAGCCAACAGAAAATACTTTATTTTTAATTTTGGCATCAAAACCAGAACCATTTTCATTACCTAAATTATTTAAGCCTAAACCATAACCGGCATGGATGTTTAAGCCGTTATTTAATTGATAACCAGTTAAAAAGTTAAGACCAAAATCCATTCTTTTCATATCATCTGAACCTGAACCAAATTTGATATCTTCTTTAACACTTCCTTCTTTAGTGTTTCCATTTAATGCATAAGCAACATATGGACCTGCTCCAATAAAAAACTTACCAGTACCAAGTTCAAAGTTACCTATTGCGTTTACAGGAAGCTCGAGATAAGAAACATTAATACTAGAGCTTTCTACTTCAATTTTTATATTCTCATCACTAAAAGTCTGACTGCTTGATTTAGTACCTTTACTCATATAGGTTAAGCCAGGCTGTACAGAAAAGATATTAGATACTTTAAAATCAGCTACAGCTCCTACATAAAATGTAGTTTTAGCTCCTGCACTTGCAGATACTCCCATAGTAGAAATAGTCATGTTAGGAAAAGCAACACCTGCTTTAACACCAAAAGAAACAGATTTGTCTTGTGCATTTGCAGTAACATTAAGGCCAACGGCCAGCGTTAATAATAGAAAGATTTTTTTCATTTTATTTTTATATAATTGATGAACTGCAAAACTAACAATTTAGTCGATAAAGTTGTATAATTTTTAACAACAATTAACTTTTAGCCCAACAAAAAAGCCTCAGCTAAATAACTGAGGCTTTTTTATTTACACTTTTTGATATAGCTTATAAACCAAAATTCAATGCCGCTCTTAAACCAATAAATGAAGTGGTTCCGTTATTTGACCAGCCTTCATAGCGTGCTCCAAAATCAACAGCCATTTTATTGGCTACCGGAAACTCAACTCCTAAAGTTGGTGCATATAAAAAAGCTGTACCTCCACCGGTTTCTGTTGAGAAAGCAGCTCCTAATTGTGCCTGACCATAGAAATTTTCTGCAATGAAATATCTTACACCAGCTTTTACAGGTATTGAGCCTGAACTAAATGTATTTCCAAAAGCATCTTTCTTGGTGGTAAAGCTTAAATATCCAGCCTCACCAACAAAATTCAATTTACTTGCTATCGGAGCCTGATAGTTTAATGATCCCCCTACTCCAAAGTTGTAAAAGTCTCCAAAGCTGCCCATTGGAAATGCAAAATCAGCACCAACTCCAATTTTTGAGCCGCTCATGGCCGGATCTTTTTTGTTCTGTGCATTGGCTGCAAAGCCTAAAGTTGCTACAAATGCTAATGATAATAAAATCTTTTTCATACAATGTTTTTATAGTTTTATTTCCCTAAACGCTACAATTTTTAAACCAGTATATATTCCTAAAATAAATATTCCAGAAAATTGACAAACAAATTACTATTAAACGTGGTTTCTTAAGCTTTACACAACTACAGATTAAAACTATAAGCCACTTTTAGCGCCATAAAGCCAAAATTTGTACTTTTTAAATTTGTTTCATTATTTGGATTTCTTACAGTCCATGCCTCATACCTTAAACCTAAATCTATCAGATTATTGTTTGCCTTAGATTTTAACAAAGTACCTAAACCAGGAGACCATATAAATGAATTTTTAGTATTATCTGAACCAGATAATGCTACACCTAACTGTCCTTCAAAATATACGCCCGCTGTTGGATAATATTTTACTCCCCCCTTTAGAGGGAAAGCATTAATAGATTGTAATCTACTTCCAAAATAATTACGACCAAAGAAATTGGAAAAACCAATACTCCCCGTTAGCGCTATATTTGACTTCACCGCTATTTCCAGTTTAGCGCTTGCACCAAGTCCGATAGCACTTACATTGGATGCGTTACCTGAGGGCAATAACATTTCTGCTCCTAAGCCTATATAAGTTTGTGCCTTTACCTTAACCGTACAAAAAATGAATAGCAGTAAAGATAACAGACCAGCAGTTTTAATAAACCTCATGATGTTGTAAGTTGTTTAAAAATAGATTCAAGATGATTGGTATGATATTGTTCCTTAAGTGCTTGTAAAGATGAATTAGCTACCAGCTTGCCCTTATTTATAATAATAATATCATCGCAAAGAGCTTCAACCTCCTGCATAATATGAGTAGAGATGATAAGGGTTTTATTTTTTCCCAAGTTCTTAATAAGATTTCTTACCTCTGTTAACTGATTAGGATCTAAACCTGAGGTTGGCTCATCTAAGATCAACACTTCCGGGTCATGGATAATAGCCTGCGCCAAACCAACACGCTGCCTGTAACCTTTTGAAAGCATACTTATTTTTTTATGCTGTTCAACAGTAAGACCAGTCAGGTTAATCACTTCTTCCACTCTTTGCTTTATGTTTTTAATTCCATATGTGTGCGCAACAAAGCTTAGAAATTCTTTTACATACATATCTGTATATAAAGGCGTATGTTCCGGTAAATACCCGATCCTTTTCTTTACTTCTAAGGGTTGATCGAGTATATGTTTACCACAAATTTCTGCATAACCTGAGCTAGGTGCCAAATAACAGGTCAGCATTTTCATAGTAGTTGATTTTCCTGCTCCATTAGGTCCTAAAAAACCTAGAATTCGGCCCTGTTGGGCCGAAAAGCTGATCTCGTCAACTGCTTTTTGGTTATTGTAATGTTTAGCTAAATTAAATACCTCAATGCTCACTTTACCTCACAATTAAATTCTTAAACTTTAGCTGATGTCTGGTTCTGTAATCATCAAGCTGCTTACCTGCCAATTCTAGTTCGTCTGTTGATAATACATCTGCTCCGTTAGCGATTAAACGCTGAAAAATATTTTGAGGCAAATTAGCTTTTGCACTACGGTCTAAGTTACCCATGGTACCTAAAATAGTACTGATTCCCTTTTCATTTAACAACTGATACAATTCTTTATCAGGTTCTGATACACCTACAAATGCAATAATCTTATCATTTGGTACGCCCATATCATTTAAACGTTTTAGATCTTCAGGATTTCTAACCGTTGCAGAAATCATCAGATCTGGAGCAAGCTGATGTACTTTAGCTGCCTGATTGGCATTATAGGTAATGATAATAGAGTTATTTTCTGAGCTGGTTTTACGAACGGCTGCAATGATCTTTTCATAAGGAACACCTTTCTTAATATCAATAGTAAACAATACTTTGTTTTTACCCCAGTTTAGAACTTCTTCTAAAGTTGGTATTTTAAAAGTAGTTACTTTACCACTATTATCTTTAAGCGTTAGTTTTTGTAGCTCTTTATAGGTATAATTGTTAACAGGTCCTTTACCGGTACTTGTTCTGTCCAGATTATCATCATGCATGATTACCAAAGCAGAGTCTTTACTTAAGGCTACATCAAACTCTATGATAACCGGATTATATAGTGTTGCATTTTCAAACGTTTCTATAGCATTTTCAGGATATCCCTCCATAGGACCGCCTCTATGTGCGCTGATGAGTGGATATTTATCGGTTTTACGGTTAAAAAAAGAGTGAAATTCCTGAGCTGATTTAAAGCTGATATAATGATGTTTTGTTGCTGTTTTGGGTGGTTGGCATGAAGCAGCAACAGCCACCATCATTGCTAAACATAGATTAAAAAATTTCATGTTCAAATGTAAATATTATTGTTGTATTGCCTAAATTTTAGTCAGTAACAATAAGATTAATTACAAAAAGGAACTGGCTCGAAAGGCTGCTGTAGACCTAAATTTGTTTCAAAGTTTCTTTTGTAAAGATTTTACAATTAGACTTCAGATTCTGAAACAAGTCTATAAGACCACCTTAAGACTTTGAGACAGTTCCTTATATTTCAATTTCCTAATAAAAACTTCCGTCTCCGCGACGTCTGATTTGCATACCATTTCTTGCTTTGGCTCCGGTCCATTTTTGTAATCTTACACTGGCTTTGAGCATAAAATATCTGCTTAATGCGTTAGATTTGGTTTCTGTTGTAACCAAACCGTTTACATCTACATTCACAAAGTTATTTTGTTTTAAAATATCAAATGCTTGGAAACTTACTGTAGCCCTTCGCTTCCATAACTCTTTCTGTACATACGCATTGATAACCAAAGGATTTGAAGTAAGGTTTGCACGAATTCCACTTACAAAATTCTTACTCGCGCTGTAACCGAATATCAATGTTTGCCACATATAAAAACGCCCATCTACATTCAAAGCCCATGTTTTTGTATTTACCTCACTCAAATCAAGCGTATTGTTGCTTTTTAACAAAGTATAAGAAACACTTGGGTTAACTTCCATCCACTCTGTTGGGTTAATACGCGGACCAAAACGCTGACTTATATTCCACGTTTGCGTAATGTTCTTTACATCATTACTCATGGCAACTCCATTATTATAAGATATATTACCGCTATAAGAAAGGTTGTATTTTCTATTGTAGAATTGTTTTGATACTGAGTAATTTCCACCTGCACGGTATGCACCGTTCATATTTAAAAAGCGGGTTTCATATTTAAAACTACCATAACTATCAGGAATGGTTACCCTGTTTCTTACCACAGAGTTATCAATAAAAGTTACATTGGCTCCTATACTGTAATTTAATTTCTGGTTAGCTAAATAATTATTGTAATTCAGGTTAATTGCGTGGTTAAACGTTACCTTCAGATCAGGGTTACCCACAACCGGGTTCTGAGGATTTGAAACATCTCTTACAGGCTGTATCTGGTCAAAAGTAGGTTCTGTGGCATTTCCAGAATAATTAATCTGAATACTATGCTGTCTTGAAAACATGTATTGGAATCTGGCAATCGGTATCAGATTAAAGCTATTTCGATGTGTGGTTGTTCCTAAACTCACCTTTGTTCCGCTTAAAACTCCCGGAACCGCAGTTAAACCTGCAGAAAAACGAACTCTCGAAGTATTGTTAAGCCCGTAACGGTAATTAAAAGCTAAACGGGCTTGGGTAAATGAATAATCATAAATATTACTCAGCGAATCAATTGGTTTAGAAATTCCGGCATGATCAATATTACTTGTAATTGCCGTATTATCATAACCATTATAATTTACCTGCCCATTAAACTCAAATTGCGTATTCGCAGATAAAGGTTCGGTAAAAGTTACACTAGCCCTGTAGTTTTTGGTCAGATTCTCTCGCTCTACTATGCGGTGTACCAGCGAGTCTTTAACCACCGTATTACTGGCATTGGCATAATAAATAATATTTGAATTTCTTTCTTGATCGCTTTCTTGTTTACGGCTATTTAGACTTAGCTGTAAGCTAAAATTACGTCGAGGTTTCTTAAAAATATGCTGGTAAAATGCTGTGATACCCAAACTTGGGTTTTTACTGGTACTGCTATTTCCTCCTATCTGATCCTGATGTATAAAACCTGTTTGCAGCGTAGAAAAGTTACTTCCGGTTAATGAGTTTGACAAAGAGATTTCAGGGGTTATACGAAGAAAATTATTACTATCTATATCTGCTTCCAACTCAAAACTAAAACGATGATTCTTTGAATTGCTGGTACTTTTGCTTTCATTTGAAGAATAAGTAGGTGCATCTGTACCTACAATAGTTGAGATGCTACTATTTAAAGAAGTTGAATTATTATAATTATAGCTGTAATTAGTATTGATCTGAACTTTCTTACTCAATTGATCACGATAAGAAAAACCGGCATTACCTGTAGTGGTAGTTCCGCCACTGCCGCCCGAAGAGCCTCCGCCACCCATATTTCCACCCACCATTCGTGGACCGCCACCGCCCTGGCCGCCAATAGAAATTACCTCCATACCACCACCGCCCATATTTCCTGATGATGAATTGGCAACCCCTGTTACGGTATTATTAAGTCTAAAATTGGCTGTAATATTCTGATTTCCATTAATCCGGGTTCCAAAAGCAGATCCCTCATATCGTTTATTATTACCTGCACCTGCTGAAATATTTGCCGTATTTCCCACTGATCTATCTGTACGGGTTACAATATTTAAAACCTTTTGAGGATCGCCATCTTTGATTCCAGTTCTTGCAGCCTGATCTCCATAATCATCAACAATCTGTATCTTATCTACAATGGATGCGGGCAAGTTCTGTATAGCGGTGCTCACTTCTCCTCCCGAATAGGTTTTTCCGTTAATTTTGGCCTTGGTTACATTGTTACCCTGATGTATCAAACTTCCGTCATTACCCACTTCCATGCCTTCCATTTTTTTCAACAATTCATCCACTGTAGCATTTTCTCTCACAATATAATCACTTGCTTTATACTCTACAGTATCTGTTTTGTAGGTAATTGAAGGACTGCCGTTTATCTCAATTTCTTTCAGCATATTGGCCGAATTATGCAAGATAACAGGGTCCATTACAATCCTTGGAACGGCATCATTTTGCTTGTATTTAGTAATCAAAGGCTTATATCCTAACATGGTAATGTTTAAGGTATAAGTGGCCATTTTTACATTTTTAAATACAAATATACCATCAGGATTGGTGCTGGTTACTAAAGTGTCTTTTTCTGAAGTTAACCTGATGGTTACCCCGGGTAAACCCATATCCAATGAATCCTTTACAATACCACTTATTTCACGTGTAGGCAAAGCATTGGGTAAAGCTTTAGGCTTTACCTGCGGATTTTGCGCATAAACTTTTGGCGATAACAAAGCCAAAATAAAAAGACAGGCAATTAACAGCAGATATCCTGCTTTAATTTGAGTAAATATAGATTTCATAGGGCTGTCTATTTATTTTTTTGAAAAATATATTTGCCCCAGAAATCAGTTGCCGCGAACATATCTTGTCTAGAAGTATTGTTTCTTATGTTGTTACCGCCTCCTCCAGATCCTCCACTTATTGCAACTGCTCGAAAAACAACCTGTCCCCCAAGTGCTACACCTATATCCATTCCATTTAATTTAATCTGGTAGGCAATTTCAGGAGCGCTATCTAATTTCACATCTAAAAGCTCTAAAGGAACAGCAAATTCACAAAAGAAAAGACCTTTATCATCAAATGAAGCAGCAGCTTTTAGCCCGTATTCGTTATAAATTGAAAGCGCACTATCGGCAATGCTTTTAAAGCCTGAAATCCTGATTTCCTTAACGCCAGCCAATTGTGATTTGTGCAATGCCAATTGAATTGAATCTCGTTGAGCCTGAGTTCTTTCAACCCCTCCTTGTGTATTGCCACCAATTACAGCACCTTCTCTTGTTCCTCTTGACATTTGCATGCCCTCACCCATTACCTGTACATTGCGCCCTCCCGCATTTCTTCCATTTGCATTTCTAACTACGATAGGATAGGTAATTACAAAAGCATCATTATTTTTCTTTTTACCTTCAGTATTTATCGTAAATGAAATACCTCCTCTAAGTATCTTGGTAGCTACTTCTGTATTAGTGGCTCTTAAAGCTAAATATAAGTTCTTTTCGTCATTACATATAGTATATTGCAATTCTGTACGTTTATTCTCGGCAGCAAAGCCTGCTCCCCACTCCTGAAATTTTCCATCAGCTTTTATATTAGCCGGTGCCCAAAGCGATATATTTTGTATATCAGGTAATTTCTGTGCATATACACAGTTTGTTAATGCTATCAAAAGCAAAAAATAAAATGGTTTTCTCATAATGAATAGTTTTAGGTTTACATTTGTTTGTGTTGATTGGTTTATAGACTTCTAAAAGCCTGAAAGGATTAATATCTAAAAAAAACTCCTCAAAATTGAGGAGTCTATAATTTCATATCTTATTTTTTGTATTGCTCAGCTAATTTTAGGGCATTATAAGCATTCACAATTCCACCACTTACACATAAATCCGAAAAGTTTACCCTAATTGTTTCATCCTGCTCATTTTTGTATTTTATTTTATGATTTACTTTGGTTACAGATTTCATGATGATATCTTTTATCTCCAAAGCAGTTAAATGAGGATAATAACTCCATATTAACGCAGCTAAACCCGATACTACTGGAGCAGCCATACTTGTGCCATCAAATTCATCATATTTATTTCCTGGAACAGTAGAATTAATTTTAAATCCAGGAGCGAATACATCAACTGTATATTTTCCATAATTAGAGAATGAGGCTTTTAGATTATCATCATCTTTATAGCTGCTTGCACCAACTTCAATCCAGTTTTGTGCTCTTGGCAGTTTAAATTTAGCAGAATCCAGAGCAGGTTCCTTATTAATCATATCCTGTTTTCTCATATAAGGATGATTAGCTCCTTGCTGCATATTGTCTCTCTGTATCAAAGGCATAAAAAGTTTATCTTCTGGTTTTTTATGCTTTTGAGCATATTCTTTAGCTTCAGAACTATCATAAAATTTGGTAGGATAATTCTCAACAACATCAATATTTTCATTATCGTTACCAGCAGCGTGTATCAATAGAACTCCTTTACTCTCAGCATATTTTACCGCTTCGTCTACTACTTTTTTATCCCATTTATATGCTTTTCCAAAGCTCATATTAATGATTTTAGCACCATTATCTACCGCATATCTGATTCCATTAGCAACATCTTTATCTCTCTCATCACCGGCAGGAACTACCCTTATACTCATAATACTTACGTTATCTGCCACACCCATTATACCAATATTATTCTTTCGGTTAGCACCAATAATACCCGATACATGTGTTCCATGCTCCGCATCCGGACCAATTACATCATTATTTCCATAACCTCTTTCGCTGGAATTGCTATAATCGTCTCCCACAAGCTCTGCACGCATATCGTATTTTTCGTTTAGATTGTAATTTAAAGTCTGGTTTAATTCTTTATTACCTTTAGCAATATTCTGATAGAACTTTTCGATACTTCCATCTTCTTTAGATCCTTTTCTGATCACTTTTTTAATAAAATCATCAAATTCATCATCTGTTTTAAAACGATCTATATCTTCTAAAGAAGGGATAGTTTTCTTGTTAAGAACAGCCACAGAATCTATCATTTTCTTAATAGCAATATAAATCGGATAAACCTCACTGGCTTCCTGATATTTTTTGCCAAAATCGCTAACTACACGTCGGTAAAGCTTATACTCTTCTTTTTCTGCGCTATCTAATTTAGTACTGGGAAGTGTAGATTTATACTTAGGTTCAAGGTATCTCTTTATCCTTACCAGTTCTAAGTTATCATAATGTAAGTTTCCATTCTTAGAACCTATAAAATTCCAGCCATAGACATCATCTATGTAGCCATTTTTATCATCATCAATCCCATTTCCTACTACTTCCCCTTTGTTGGTCCAAATTACATCTTTTAAATCTTCATGATGTACATCAGTTCCACCATCTATAACTGCTACAATTATTTTTTGTTTAGGCTGCTTATTCTTTAACAATTCTTGGTAAGCCTTTTCTGTACTGATACCAAAATAACCATCGGATTTAAGATCTAAATTGAACCAGTTTGGTGGTAATATTACATTTTTATCTTGTGCAGCTACAAATTGTACAGCGATAAAAGACAACACTACAATTAAGAAAGATCTAAAGAATTTCATAAAGCATAATTGATTTTAAACAAAAATAAGGGTTTAACACAAATAGCAAGTAACAAGTATAGGATTTAACAGACGTTAACACTTGACCGGTTTGCCGGGGGCGGGGCCGCGAAGGGGAAACGGGCATGGGCGGGCAGCCCCCTGGGGGGCACGTAAACAGAAAAAGCCCTCCGTCAATGACGGAGGGCCCTTCTAATAAAAGTCGG
>NZ_JBKGVD010000010.1:0-109503 GCF_046462515.1 Pedobacter sp. | reverse complement strand
GATGCTGCAGCGGGATGACTACTATGCGTTTGGGTTGAGGAAGAGTGTGAACGGCGGGAACAACAAATATCTATACAATGGCAAAGAACTACAGGATGAACTGGGACAGTACGATTACGGAGCCAGGTTCTATGATCCGGTGATCGGTAGGTGGAATGTGGTGGATCCGTTGGCGGAGAGTTATCATTCTTTTTCCCTCTTTAATTATGTAGAGAATAATCCCATTTCGAATATAGATCCGGATGGTAGGTCAACTCAGGGTTTATATACAAGATATGTCGCTACGAGAGGTAGGCCTATACCGGCACGTCCGATTTTAGGTTTGGACTTGATTTCTCAAAGTTTAGTTATGTAATCATCATAAAATCTTTGGAGCTTAATTATACAAGTATAGGTGTAGATTTATTTGCGTTATGTTTGCTAATTTTCTATTTATATCAATATAATAGCTGAAATTAAGTAATAAACGAGCCTAGCAGGTCGAGATTTGTAATTCTCACTGGTCAGAATTTGTAATCTCGGCTTTGTTAGACAGTAAAAACGATACTGGAAAACATCAAATCAGTGGTTCGTAGCCCAGCAGTAGCCTAAAATGCAAATGGGCTACATAAAGCACAGAAAACCAGTAAGAAAGAAGCCGTAGCCCAAGAAAAGTAAAAAACGTACAGTAAGCGAAAAAGCTGAAAGCTAAAAGAGTAGATTGGCTCTCAATGAGATTGGCCTATGTAACGTTAATTGATAGTTCTTCTTTTTGTAAAGAATGAATAAAGATAATGATAGATTTCAATAAAAGTTCGAATAACTTTTCCGCAGGAAGATGAAATTCTATCCCATCTCAAGAAACTGGAAAAAATGATTTATTAAAGCTTTTTGTCAAGCTAAATACTTAACCCTAAAAGTAAATAGATATATATCTAATGATAAACTATAAAATCGTAAAGTAAAGTGCCTGACTGATCATATACATCATATCATCATAAAGAACCCAGGCCATATTACGGCTGTCGCCCCAGGTTTTGTAATTGTTTTTAACTAAAAACCTGCCAAAATATTTTGATTCAGGATCGTCATCATATCCTATAACGCAGATATCATGATACCCTGAGGCTTTTTTGCCACGATATAAAGAAGGTAAAGTTGTATTGCAATCGTCTTTAAGTTTATTTGAGAAATCTTTGGTAAGATTAACCACAATTAAAACAGGGACCTGATGAGCGAGCACAATTTTTATTTTTTCAATAGCCTGTACTGAGGTATCGTTTTGGGTTTGGATATATTCGTATTTATCCAATCGTGTTTGGCTGGCCAGTGCAAAAATATTATCGGGTATTGTAGCGGTACAATCCGGTGGGAAATCGATCAGTTTTGGACAGCCATCTTTACCAAAAATAGCCAGATCAATGTCGTAATTACCCTGACGACCGCACCAATAATTAAAATTTGTGTTCTGCCTGTGGCGACTTGCAATAAAACCCGGAGAAAAAGCATTTTCTTCTACCTCTTTTCTCTCGGTGATATTATGCTTTACACAATAGTTAATACTTAAAGCAGTATAAGCAAAAGCATAGGCGTAACAGGTTGAACGGTATTGACCTTTTGCATTTGGGCAATAGACAGATAAATCAATTTTAGAAGGTAACCGTTCTGCAGGTAGTTGCAGGTTTACTGTTTTCATTTGCCGGGCGTTTTATAAATTATGTTAGTGCTAAATTAGTGCAATGCAACAGAACTTAAAAAGGTATTTTCCCGATAAGGAATTGGGTATTTTTACGGTATAGGTTATGCAAATTATTTTAAATTCAATTATCAAACCTTCGGTTTTTTCTTTAGATAATCTACTAAAAATTGCCGTCTGTCGACGAAGTTGTTAATAAATTGTGATGTAATTAGTTTTGGATAAACACAAATGATTTTAGCACTAGAATGAAAATTAAAATGATTCTGATAGTTGCGCTTATTAGTTTATCGCAGCCAATTATCTACGCCCAATTCAATAGAGATAGTACAGGTCTTACTGTCAATCAGGTGTCTGAGAGCCTCATTCAGAGATATATAGATCCGGATGTTGGGCATCGCATGGCAGAAATTTTGAATGCCAATTTAAAGTTGGGTAAATATGACAGGATTGCATCTGGTCAGGAACTAGCCAATCAGTTAACCTTAGATGTAAGAAGTATTTTCGATGATCGGCACTTAGTTATTTATTATTCTGCAAAAGAACTTGAGAAACTGAATGGATTTGCGACCCAGTTAACAGAACAACAGCAATTGGAAAGATTTGAGACTATGAAAAAAGAACAGTTCGGACTTAAAAAGGTGGCCATTCTTGAGGGAAATATTGGATATCTCGATTTTAAGTATTTTGGTCCGCTAGATTATTCAGGCGAACTCATTGTTAAGGCAATGGATACGTTGTCAAGCACCAATGCATTGATCATTGATTTAAGATCTTGCACCGGAAGCATGTCAGAAGATTTCAATCTTTTATTTCCAGGTTACTTTTTATCAAGATCAGTCTTACTCAGCACCACAAGTTATCGTTTACCTAAACAGGCCAAACAAAACTGGAGTTATGGTTATGTTCCGGGCAAAAAGTATCTTAACAAACCTGTGTATATTTTAACAAGTGGTGGTACCTTTTCAGGAGCTGAAGCCTTAGCATACTGTCTCCAAGCTTTAAAAAGAATTACAATTGTTGGAGACGTTACTGGAGGGGCGGCCAATCCTGTTGGATCTATTACATTGAACAACCACTTTGGTATTAATATGCCAGAGGCCAGTGTAACTAATGCGATAACAAAAACCAATTGGGAAACTGTAGGAGTTATACCCGAGTTGAAAGTGCCAGCAAGGGATGCATTACGCATTGCACATCTTGTTGCATTAGACACCATAATGAAAACAAAACCAGAAAAATGGAAGCCAGAATATAGTTTGATCGTAGAAAAACTAAAAGCAGATAAGCCCTTGACCAAGCTCGTTCAGTTCTCACTTGAGGGTTACCAAGATGCCAAATCTGTTTCTGTTGCAGGAGATTTTAACTACTGGGGAAGACACACAAATCAGCTTGAGCGTAACAATAAAGGTGGATGGAGTATCAGAATTGAAGTGCCTAAGGGCAAAATACGTTACCGGTTTATGGTAGATAATCAGAAGGTTCTAGATCCGTTAAATCCGGAAAAGGAAGATAATGTTAACGTAAAAATCGTTAAAGAATAAGAGAACTGGCGTCAAAGATTAATTTAACAGGTAAGCCAAAACAATAAATTTCTGTCAGAATACGCATAAAATAATACTATGATAGCGCTTAAAAATGAAAATAAGTAAGGTGGAAAAAGAAAAGCGAATCTGTGTAGATTCCTTCTCTTTAATTGTATCTGTAATAATTATTTCTTTGCCTGAACTACGTCGCTATAGGTAAGCGAGCCATCTAAATTTACCTGTACAAGGCGCACATATACAGACTGCGCTGTTGTTAAGCCCTTATGTAATTGTGGAGATGTATCATCAACTTTGGCACAAGCGGCAATACTTGTTATTACTAGCAATAACATCGCAAGCTTTAAGAACTTATTTTTGGTGGCAGGTAAAAGTAAGAATGCCAATAAGCCAAAACCGGCCAAAGCCAACTGATCCAATGAATGGTTAAACGTGTAGCTTAACGCTGCTGATGAATTGCCGTTTACCGCTTTAGAATTTACTTTGCCTAAGTTGGTCCAGATACTACCATTAACCGATGCTTGTATTAAGAAATGACTATTGTTGTTTTCGCTAGCGGTTTTCCATTTTACATACAGCTCATTACCTTTTCTTTCTGCGCTAAACGATTGTAGCGTTATAGGCAATACGGCCGATGTTGTAAATGTTAGCGGACTAGCCGTCCAGTTTCCATATGCGTTGCCGTTGTAAGTGCGCATCCACACATAATAAGTAGTTGAAGGCTGTAAACCTGTTAAGTTAAGAGCTGTGCCTGTAGCCAGTCCACTTGCGGTTTCGTTGTTAGCTGGAGCCGTATTAACTGTAGAAAGATAATAAGGGTAAACATTTTCTAAGGGAGAATATTCGAGGTCATCTATGCATACAACTTCACCAGGGCCTCCAGTAGTTGGAAAAGAAATGTTAATTGCTTTAATGTTGCTCCAATTAAGTGTTAAATATTCAAAGCCTATACTAGAACTCACATTTACGGTCTTACTATATAATTCAGTATTGTTAATACTATAGCCCTTAATAGTATAAGAGGTTAAATATTGCGGATAAATCCATAACCCTTTTAAAGTAACAGGTACATTAAAAGTTAGCCTGTTATCGGTACGGGCAATAAACAAACTACCATTACCAGAATGGATTGTGCCATTATAGGTTCTGATATCGGTATTGTTCGAAACCCAATTGTAGCCTTCACTACTCCAAGAGGTAGTGCCAAACGCTTGTTCGAAACCTTCAATCTTTGTAGAGGTTGTAGGAGCTGTGGTAGAAGCCTGCCAGTTTACAGTAGTGGTCTTGTCTGAAATATTGGTAGCACTTAAGTTGGTTGGCGCATTTTGGGCATTTGCAGTACACACAAGTAGTATGACAACAAATATCAGAGAGAATAAGTGTTTCATGCATGTATTTAACTTGGTAAGTTATAAATATATAAAAATACCTTTAATTATGTGGGCTCCTGTTTTATTTGTTCAGATAAACTTAATGAAATATGTTAGGGACACCCCAATTGTGAACTAGGTGTGTCTGCAATTTTATCCCTGATTGCCGTTACATAACCGTTGTTGTGACAATATAGCCGCTTAACCATATCCTCGGTGACCTATGTAAAAACGTCCGCGTTTTTCAGATTGTAAGATATAAACGACAAACATAGATTTCTAGGAATTGCTTTAAAAGCAAAAAGCCTCTCATTTCTGAAAGGCTTTCGTTTCGATTTTATTTGTACTGAAGGCGGGAATCGAACCCGCACGCCTGTTGAGGGCACAGGATTTTAAGTCCTGCGTGTCTACCAGTTCCACCACTTCAGCAAGCAATAAATGCTTTTTAAAATTAAATGCCTCCTGGTAGGAAGGCATTTAGAGCGAAAGACGAGATTCGAACTCGCGACCCCAACCTTGGCAAGGTTGTGCTCTACCAACTGAGCTACTTTCGCTTAAATTACATCTCCGATGTAAGACCCAAATGTTTTGGTTTAATATACCGTTCTTCCGTTTGGGTTTGCAAATATACACAGATTTATATTGCTGCCAAGAAATATTTTACATTTTTTTTAATGTTTAATCTAACTCATTGTTTTTCAGTAAAAGAAAAATTAAATCTTTTTCATAACCCTTGCTTAAAAGATAATTTAAGAGCTTATAACTGCGTTTAACAGCATTTTTTTCGGTAATGCTACCTGCTTTCTTTTCAAAAAGTTGTGTTAAATTTTTCAAGTAAGTTTCTTCGTTCAGGCTGCTAAGGGCTTTTTGTATAATTTTATCTGGAACTCGCTTTAATTTTAAACCCTGTTTAATCTTAAGTTTACCCCATTTCTTGATATGATGCTTACCCGATGCATAACTTAAGGCAAACCGTTCTTCATTTAAAAAATTGTTGGCAATCAGTTCGGCAATAATTTCTTCTATTTCGGTAGTTTTAAGTTCCCATTCATAAAGCTTATTTCTCATTTCATGTTGCGATCTTTCTTGATAAGCACACCACTGCTCTGCTTTTAACAAAGCCGACTTCTGATCTAAAGCTATTTTGTTTTCTTTAACACTTTTCATAATTAAATGCTGAAATTCGTAAAAAAATAAGAGTAAAACACATTTTTCTATGATGGATAACGAAAATTACTCCATAGCACAGGTTGCGAAGATCATGGATGCCAAAGCTGTATTGGTTAATCCTGAGCTTAAAATCAAGAAACTGCTTACAGACAGCCGTACGGTTACTGCACCCGATGAGGGATTATTCTTCGCGGTAAAAGCACAACGCAACGGACACGACTTTATTGACGGTGCTTACCAAAATGGAGTAAGGAATTTTGTAGTATCAGAAAAAGGTTTTACAGAAAAGTATGCCGATGTAAACGTTCTGTTCGTACCCCATGTATTGGCAGCTTTACAGCATTTGGCACAATACCACCGCTCAAGATTTAACTTAAAAACCATTGGCATAACGGGCAGTACAGGAAAATCGATGGTAAAAGAATGGTTGTACCAGCTTTTGGCTACAGATTACAATATTGTTCGCAGTCCAAAGAGCTACAACTCGCAAATAGGCGTGCCCTTATCGGTATGGCAGATCACGGCAAACCATAATCTGGGAATTTTTGAAGCAGGGATTTCAACAGCCAACGAAATGCAGGCTCTGCATGATATGATTAAACCTGATATTGGCATATTAACAAATATAGGCTTGCAACATGATGAAGGCTTTGATAACTGTACTGAAAAAATTAAGGAAAAGCTCAAATTATTTGAAAGTGCAAAATTGCTGATCTACAATCCCGGATATGTAAAAGGGATAGATATGGAAAATTTATCCATTGAACAAAGCTTTACCTGGGGTACCGAAAGTACAGCAGATTTGCAGGTATTTGAACGTTTAAATAAAAACGAAACCACGCATTTAAAAGCTCATTATAAAGGCGAAGAAATTGAGATGACCATTCCTTTTACCGATCCCGCATCGGTAGAAAATGCTATAATTTGCTGGGCGGTGCTTTTAGCTTTAGGTTATGAAAATACGTTGATAAGTGAACGCTTTATGCGATTGAGCCCTGTGGTGCTGCAATTGCAATTACTTAACGGAATTAACCAATGCTCAATTATTCATGATCATTACAGTACCGATATTTCATCTTTAGCCATAGCGCTCGATTTTCTGAACCAGCAGAACCAACATAACCGTAAAACTTTAATCCTTTCAGATCTTAACCCCGAAGGCAAAGAAACAGCACAGGTTTACCAGGAAGTAGCAACATTGCTTAAACACAAGCATGCCGGCCGATTGATAGGCGTAGGCCCAGAAATTTCAGCTTTTGCAAACTTGTTTGATAAAAGCAGTTTATACTTTGAAACAATAGAAGAGCTCATTGCTAAACTACCCGAAATCAATTTTAACAACGAGACCATTCTTTTGAAAGGACAGGACCGGTTTGGATTTGCGGCCTTAGGTAAATTACTTATGCAAAAAGTACACGATACGGTTTTAGAGATTAACCTCAATGCATTGCTTAAAAACCTGCAATATTACCGGGCGCAATTAAAACCGGGAGTTAAGACAATGGCCATGGTAAAAGCTTTCTCTTACGGTAGCGGAAGTTTTGAAATTGCCAATCTGTTGCAATACCATAAGGTAGATTACCTGGCGGTTGCTTATGCCGATGAAGGAATTGCTTTGCGTAAAGCAGGTATTACGCTGCCTATAATGGTAATGAGCCCTGAGGTTTCTGCTTTTGAAGCCATGGTTAAATACAATTTAGAACCCGAAATTTACAGCACAGAGGTTTTAACTGATTTTATTAAAGCATTGCCGGTCAATGTTCAGCATTTTCCTATCCACATAAAGGTAGATACAGGTATGCACAGATTGGGTTTTGAGCAGCATGATCTCAAAGCTCTGCTACAGATTTTGGCCCATAACCGTAAAATAAAAGTGGTATCTGTTTTTACCCATTTAGCCGGAGCAGATGAAACCCTGCACGATGATTTTACGCAAATGCAGGTGCAAAAATACCTTGCTTTTTATCATGAATTGCTCACTGTTCTTCCAGATCAGCCTATACGGCATGTGTTAAATACATCTGGAATCAGCCGTCATGCAAATGCGCAATTTGATATGGTGCGTATTGGTATAGGTATGTACGGTTTTGATGCCGCGTTGCCAAAAAGCAAAGGACTGGAAACGGTGGCCTGTCTTAAAACAACCATTTCGCAGATCAAAGTATTAAAGGCCGGAGAAACCGTAGGCTACAGTCGCAGAGGCGTACTGCTACATGACGGCAAAATTGCTACAGTTAAAATTGGCTATGCCGATGGTTACAACCGCAATTTTGGCAATGGCAGGGGTAAGATGCTGGTAAACGGACGTTTGGCACCTACTGTGGGTTCAATTTGCATGGATATGTGTATGCTGGATATTAGTGGCATTGAAGCCAAAGTTGGAGATGAAGTAATTGTATTTAATCATGAGCATACCATTGCAGACTTGGCGAACGCAATTGAAACCATTCCCTATGAAATACTGACCAATGTTTCGCAAAGAGTTAAACGAGTATATTTATATGGCTAAAAAAGCAGTGTGAGATGTGTTAAAATTTAAGTAAAAACATTTTACTAATTTTGCGCCATGAATAAGCTGGGAAAAGCCATACTAAATTATTTAATCAGAGGATTGCTTGTAGTTGTACCTATTGCATTAAGTATTTTTATTGTGGTTTGGGCAGTTACCACTGTAGATAGCTGGTTAAACATCAATAACATTTTAGGCGTTGATCCTAAAACAGGTATGAGCAGAAATATTCCCGGCTTAGGGCTGGCTCTGGTTATTGCACTTATCTTAATTGCAGGGGTTTTTGTAACCAACTTTGTAACCGCGCCCATGTATAACTGGTTTCAAAGAATGTTGAACCGTTTACCCTTGATCAACTTCATTTATTCTTCTATAAAAGATTTAACAGAAGCATTTGTGGGCGATGAGAAAAAGTTTAATCATCCGGTTCTGGTAGAGGTAGAAGAGGGCTTAAAACGTATTGGTTTTTTAACCCAACAGGATCTCAATAAACTTGCATTGCCCGGCGATGTGATTGTTTACTTTCCTTTTTCTTATTCTTTCGCAGGAGTGGTTTACGTGGTGTCAAAAGAACGTGTAAAACCTTTAAATATGTCGGCTGCCGAGGCGATGAAATTAGTGGTTAGCGGCGGTGTAAGCGGGTTTTAGAATTTATATAAGCAAAACCATATAAAGATCAGCATAATGATAAAAAAGAACATTTTTGCAAATGTTTCTTTAATAAATAGGCCGGCCAGCAATACAAAACTTTGATCAATGTTTTGCTCGGTAATGAAACCTGAACCTGAAGCGCCATTACATTTAACCAGTTTATCCTGACTTGCGCCCAGTTGCCAGCTATTTAGAAACATGCTGTTGGCATGCCATAAATATTTCTCTCCGTTGGCTAATTCTACGGTTGCATTTAAAGCAAAGCCATGTACTTGTATTTTGCCTAAAGGTTGATGATTAATGTCGAAAATCTGCGTATCTAAACCTAAAAAGCCTGAAGATTTAAAAAAGAAGGTCTGGTTTTCAAATAATCCTGTAGCACTATGCTGCCACATATTGAAAACAAGATTACCTATAATCTGATTATCTGAAAAAAGCTGATAGTTACTATCAAACACATTTTTTGTCCAAGTTAAAACCCGCATATCCCTAATTTTACTTTTAGACAAAAAATATGTAAGACAGTTACAAAATATAAGTTTTTTATCAGAAGTTCGGTTTTAAAACATATTTGTCATAGAACCTAAAAATATGTTCTGCGGCTTCTTCAGCCGTATCAACCAGCCTGAAAAGGTTAAGATCTTCGGCATTGATGTTACGCTCTTTTTCAAGCATGGTGTTTTTAATCCAGTCAACCAGGCCTCCCCAATAATCTGTACCCACTAAAACAATAGGAAAACGGGCAATCTTACCGGTTTGTATAAGTGTTAGTGCTTCAAAAAGCTCATCCATGGTGCCCATTCCACCCGGTAACACGATAAAACCCTGAGAGTATTTCATGAACATTACTTTCCTTACAAAGAAATAATCGAATTGAAGTAAACGGCTTGGTTCAATGTATTTATTATGAAACTGTTCAAAAGGTAATTCAATATTTAAACCCACAGATTTACCGCCGTTCATGTGCGCGCCACGGTTACCGGCTTCCATGATACCCGGGCCACCTCCGGTTATTACACCATAACCACGTTCAGTTAATAAACGGCCGCACTCAACGGCAATCTGGTAATAAGGATTGGTTTCTGCAGTACGTGCCGAACCAAAAATACTTACGCAGGGACCTATTTTTGCCAGCTTCTCAAATCCATCTACAAATTCAGCCATGATCTTAAAGATCTGCCAGCTATCCGTAGTTTTAATTTCCTGCCAGTCTTTATTGGCAAAAGCACTTCTTATTTTTTCTTCACTGTTCATAATTAGATATTAAAATTTTGTCTGCTGGTCAGTTTTTTTACTGATCAGCATTAAACCTAAAAAGGTAATTAAGCCGTTAATTAAAATCAGCTCTACGCTAAATACATAACCTCCTAACCAGTCTTTGGCATGAGTGTTTAATAAATAGCAAACCGCTGGCGATATTAAACAGATAAAAGGTACCAGCTTATCGTGTAAACCTCTGTTCTTAACAAATAGCCCAAAACTGTAAAGACCTAACAATGGCCCGTAAGTATAAGAAGCTACCTGAAATATTTTAGATACCACAGATTGGTCGTTCAGAGCGTTAAAAATGATGATTACCAAAAACATCAGCAATGAAAACACTACGTGTACAGTATGACGTGTTTTGATATCTTTCTTAGGATCTGCGCTTTGTTTTTTGTCCATGCCTAAAAAATCCACACAAAAAGAAGTGGTTAATGCAGTTAAAGCAGAATCGGTAGTGGCAAAAGTTGCTGCCGTTAAACCTAACATAAATACAATGGCAGGTACAACACCTAAATAATTCAAGGCAATTTCAGGAAATAAAAAGTCAGTTCTTGAAGCGCCTGTAGCATCGGTAGGAATGGCAACACCATTTTTTGCAGCATAAATATAAAGCAGGGCACCCACGCTTAAAAAGAATAAGTTAATTACCAGGAAAACACTGGTAAAAGAGAACATGTTCTTTTGCGCTTCACCAATATTTTTACAGCTCAAATTCTTCTGCATCAGATCCTGGTCTAAACCCGTCATGGCAATAGTTACAAACATTCCGCCTAATACCTGTTTTATCCAGTGAAACTTACTGCCAATAAAATCTTCATAGAAGAATATTTTAGAATAATTACTTTCTTTAATGGTTTCAAAAGCATGTAAGATATTTAAATCTAAACTTTTGGTAATAAAGTAAATGGTTAAAAATACCGATAAGACAAGAAAGAACGTTTGCAGCGTATCTGTAATAATAATGGTTTTTAAACCACCTTTAAAAGTGTATGACCATATGAGCAAGAGCGATAAAAGAACAGTTGCCCAAAAAGGGATTCCATAATTATCAAATATAAAGTGTTGTAATACAATAACAACAAGGTATAACCTAAAAGCAGAACCAATGGTGCGGCTGATCAGGAAAATAGTTGCAGCGGTTTTATAGCTGTAAAACCCTAAGCGTTTCTCGATGTAGCTATATATAGATGTAAGCTGCATGCGGTAATACAGCGGTAAAAGTACGGTAGCTATAATAATAAAACCAATTACGTTACCCAGTACAAACTGAAAATATTGGAACTGGTTTCCGGCAGGAGCACCAACCTCTCCCGGTACAGATATAAAGGTTACACCTGATAAGGCTGTACCGATCATACCAAATGCAACCAGATACCATTTCGAGTTCCGGTTAGCAATAAAAAAAGTAGAATTATCAGATGTTTTTTTTGAGGTAGCGAATGAAATAATAATCAGCATAAGGAAGTAGCCGATTAAAAAGCAAAGTAAAATAGTAGGTGACATTCTTTGATCTTATGTTTAAAGAGATAAATGTAGTAAAAAGCCTATTTAAAAATCAAATATCAACTAAGAAATAATAAATTTGTATTATGAATTTTTCGTCCAGATTATTGGAAGAGGCAGTAAATGAGTTTAGTAAGCTTCCGGGGGTAGGTCAGAAAACGGCGTTGCGACTGGTACTCCATTTACTGAACAGAGATGAGGCTGAAATTGGCAGGTTTACAGGGGCAATGGTTACCTTAAAAAAAGATATTAAATATTGCACTGTTTGCCATAATATATCTGATGATGAAACCTGCTCTATTTGCACTTCTCCAAAAAGAGATCACGAAACCATCTGTGTGGTTGAAGATACAAGAGATGTAATGGCTATCGAAAATACAAATCAGTATTTTGGTTCATACCATGTTTTAGGCGGACTCATTTCGCCTATGGATGGGATAGGACCTTCAGATTTGCAGATAGAAAGCCTGGTAAAGCGTGCGGCAACACATCCGGTAAAAGAAATTATACTTGCCTTAAGTGCCAATATGGAGGGCGATACCACCTTATTCTACCTGCATAAAAAATTAAAAGATTTTAACATCCCTATTACCACAATTGCCAGAGGTATTGCCTTTGGCGGCGAGCTTGAATATGCCGATGAAGTTACATTAGGCAGATCTATCATTACCCGTGTACCCTATGAAAATACATTAATTAAAGGTTAGGCTGTAAAAAATACTGTAATAAAGTAAAATGAATTTAAAAGATAAAGTAGTTATTGTTACCGGAGCCTCATCTGGCATTGGTAAAGCGCTTGCTTTTGAACTGGCAAAAAGGGGGGCAAACCTGGTGCTTGGCGCAAGGCAATTTGTAAGCTTATGTGAGATTACCGCCACCCTCGAAAAAGATTTTGGTATAAGGGCACTGGCTGTACAAACCGATGTAAGTAAAGAAGAAGACTGCAAAATGCTTATAGAACAGGCAAAAACTACTTTTGACCGTATAGATATACTCATTAATAATGCAGGTTTATCTATGCGGGCTTTATTTAATGATTTAGATCTTTCGGTAATCAAAAATCTGATGGATGTGAATTTTTGGGGTACCGTATATTGCACCAAATATGCTTTGCCTGAGATTTTAAAAAATCAGGGAAGTGTGGTAGGCGTATCATCCATTGCTGGTTACAGAGGTTTGCCGGGTCGTACAGGTTATTCTTCTTCAAAATTTGCCATGAATGGTTTTATGGAGGCCCTCCGTACAGAACTGCTTAAAACAGGCGTGCATGTAATGGTAGCCTGCCCAGGTTTCACAGCCTCAAACATTAGGGTTACCGCGCTGGCAAAAGATGGTTTGGCACATGGCGAAACCAGCATGGAAGAAGAGAAAATGATGAGCGCCGAAGAAGTTGCGCAAAGGATTTGCAACGGAATTGAAAAAAGAAAACGCACGCTTGTTATGACCAGACAGGGTAAATTAGCCGTATGGGTAAATAAACTTTTTCCGACATTTGCCGATAAAAAAGTGTTTGAGCTTTTTGCCAAAGAAAAAAATCCTTTGATAAGCTAATAAACAGATGTAGGCAAATGCGCTTCGGCAGATGAAAATTATAGCGAGAACACTTACCTTATTGGGGTTAATGCTTTGCATGGGTTTACAAAATCTGTATGCAAGTGATATACCCGTAAACCCTAAAAAACTTAAAACAGGTGAAGATTACCTGAAAATAGTAAAATACTACAGGTATCTTAAACCAGATTCTGCGCTGTATTTTGTTAAAGAAGGAATAGCATTTGCAAAAAAGCATAATGATAAAAAAACGCTTGCTGCTCTGTTTAACCAGAACGGCATGATCGATGATAACGCCACGCGTTTTAAGGAAGCCAAAGAACAATACGAAAAAGCTGAAACCCTGTATCGTGAACTGGGAGACGAAAAAGGAGAAGCTGCCATTTTGGTAAGATTAGGGGTTGTAGAAAAAAGAAAAGGGAATTACGATAAGTCGTTAGCCTATTTTTATGACGCGCTAAGATTAAGCGAAAAAAATAATGACAAATTAGGTTTGCTTGAAGCCCGTGTTGTATTATCAGAAGCTTATTACAGCGTAGGCGATTATAGCAGCGCTTTAAAGAATTTAGATATTGCCCAAAAGATAGATAGTGAAATCCCACTCTCTAATTTCACCTTCAACATGTATATCAGCTATGGTTACACCTATGTAAAGCTGAAAGAATATGATAGTGCCATACATTATTTAGAAATGGGATTAAAAAAGTGCAATAAAACCGAATACAATGGATTGCGCATTAGTTTGTTAAAGGTGCTGGCAATTGCTTATTTCCAAAAAGGCAATCAGGCGAAAGCAGAAAAGTATTTTTTGGAAGCCTTATCATTTGCCCGTCAGATTAAAAATGTATTAAGAGAACAATCTACTTTAACAGAGTTTGCAGAAGTTTATATGGGGGTTGATGCTGATAAGGCATTGTATTATTTTAAACAGGCCTTGCGTATTGTTGAAGAAAATAAATTGTACATACAGCAGATAACTATTTTAAACAAAATGTCTGAATTGTATGAAAAGAAAAAAGATTTGAAAAAAGCACTTGAATGTAAAGCCAAAAGCTACAGTCTGGCTGAGCAGTTTTATTATAGAGATATGATGAAGCAGGTAACCAGTCTTGAAACTGCTTATAATCTCGAAAAATCAAATGCACAGGTAAAAGAGCTTAAATTAAAAAGCAGTAAGGCCACTATGGTAAGAAATGTAACCATTTCTATAGCACTGGCAGCCCTTATAATTTTAGCGATCATTTTAGCCAATTATTATAAAACCAGACATTTAAATAAACTCTTACAGCAAGCCAATTCCAGATTAGAAGAAAACAACAGACAGAAAGATAAATTCTTTTCAATTGTAGCACATGACATCAGATCACCTCTGGTTTCTACGATCGGTTTTTTGAATCTCATCAATGATGGAGACATAGATGCGGCTACCCGCGAAGAGATTATTAGTAAGCTGAGCGAACATTGTGAAAACAGCCTTGAAATATTGGATAAACTGCTCAAATGGGGACAAATGCAAATTAAGGGTATACGTTTAAATGTAACCACTTTTAACGCGATAGAAAATATCCAGAAAAATGTAGCATTGATCAAAGAAGCCGCAATGCAAAAAAATATCAGCATTCATTTAGATGTATCTCATAGCATTATGCTACAAACAGATTCAAACCATTTTGATTTTGTTATCAGAAACCTTTTATCCAATGCAGTTAAATTTACGCAGGCCGGAGGCACGGTAAGGCTTAAAGCCGAAACAATAGCCGATAATAAAATACAATTTAAAGTGATTGATACCGGAGTAGGCATAGCGGCCAATCGTATCAATAATATATTTAACTTATCTTCTATAAGTACAAAAGGAACTTCACAGGAAGAAGGTACCAGCTTAGGGCTCATCATCTGCAAAGAATTTATTCAGGCCAATAAAGGTGAGCTGAGCGTAGAGAGTGAAGTAGGTAAAGGAACTGTTTTCACTTTTATACTGGAAGGGTTTGACCAAAATAAAAAAGTATAAATTTTTCAAAAATCTTGCAATTGATAAAAAACTGTTTCATATTTGCCTAAGCGATGAGAAAATTAATGTTAAATACAAACTGGTGGTGGCATAACAATTTTTGTTAGGCCATTCTATGTTGTATTTAATTTAAAAATATTGATAAACAAAAAGGATTGCCTGAAACGCAATCCTTTTTTTATTGCCTTCAGGTTGTCCCGATAAAATAAAAAAGAATGAAAAAAATTCTTAACCATTTATTCGAGAACAAAACATTTAATCGTGCAGAAGCACAAAAAATACTTACCTCTATAGCTTTAGGAGAGTTCAACGCAGCGCAGATGGCCGCATTTCTTACAGCTTATGCTATGCGAAACATTACTGTAGAAGAACTTCAGGGATTTAGAGATGCTATGCTTGAATTATGCATAAAATTAAACTTGAATGATTTTGAACTGGTAGATCTGTGCGGAACAGGTGGAGACGGAAAAGATACTTTCAATATTTCTACGCTGGCATCTTTTGTGGTAGCAGGAGCGGGCTATAAAGTAGCTAAACATGGTAATTATGGCGTATCATCAGGCTGTGGTTCCAGCAACGTAATTGAATATTTAGGTTATAACTTTACCAATAATGAGGACGTACTGAAACAGAGCTTAGATAAAGCAGGAATTTGTTTTATCCATGCACCACTTTTTAATCCTGCCATGAAAACCATTGCACCCATACGTAAAGAATTAGGTGTAAAAACTTTTTTCAATATGTTGGGGCCAATGGTAAACCCCGCGCAACCCCAAAACCAGATTATAGGTGTATTTAGTTTAGAACTAGCCCGGATTTACGCTTATTTATATCAGGAAACCGATAAGAATTACACTATTTTGCATGCAGTAAATGGTTTTGATGAAGTATCATTAACCTGCGATTTTAAGACCTTTACCAGACAGGGCGAAGTGCTGCATACCATAGAAAGCTTAGGTTTTGAAACCCTTGACGAAAAAGAGATCAAAGGAGGTAGTACGGTACAATCTTCGGCTAAAATATTTATAAATGTACTGGAAGGAAAAGGTACAGATAGCCAGACCAATGTAGTGCTCTGCAACGCGGCATTGGCTATACAAACTATTGAAAAAGAGCTTTCTTTTGCTGACTGCTATTACAAAGCAGAAGAATCATTAATGAGCGGGAGAGCCTATCACAGTTTTAAAAATCTTATGGCTTAATAAAAAAGATGTTATCAGAAACAATAAAAATTAAGGTTTGCGGCATGAGCAGGGCTGCTAATATTGCAGAACTGGCAAGTCTTCAACCGCATTACATGGGGTTTATATTTTATCCTCAATCGCCAAGAATGATTACAGAGGTATCTGCCGAGCTGATCCGTTACATTCCAGAGTCCATCAGAACAACGGGCGTGTTTGTTAATGAGGATACGCATAAAGTAGAAACAATAGTTAGGCAGCATGGGCTAAAAGCCATACAATTGCACGGTAATGAAAGTCCGGGGTATTGCAAAAACCTGCAAGCATTAAATATAGAAGTTATTAAAGCTTTTGGTATAGATGAAAATTTTGACTTCGCGGTTTTAGAAGCCTATATAGATGCAGTTGATTTCTTTCTTTTTGATACCCAGACCAAAAATTACGGCGGCTCCGGAAAAACGTTTAACTGGAAGTTGCTGGCTCAATATACTTTGCAGAAACCTTATTTCTTAAGCGGAGGAATTGATCTGCAACATGCAGACGAGATCAAGAAAATCAATGATAAACGTTTGTATGCCATAGACCTGAACAGCAGATTTGAGATAGAACCAGGGTTGAAAGACATCAATAAACTGCAAAGATTTTTAAAAGAATTAACTGAAGAACAGCATTAAGAAAATAGAGGTTCGCCTCTTGTAAATAAAAAAGAACATGAATTATTTTGTTGATGAACGGGGATATTACGGAGACTTTGGCGGAGCTTATATCCCCGAAATGTTATATCCCAATGTAGAAGAATTACGTAGAAATTATCTTCATATAATCAATGAAACCGGTTTTCAGAATGAGTTTAAACAACTGTTAAAAGATTATGTTGGTAGACCTTCGCCGTTGTATTTGGCTAAGCGCTTATCTAAAAAATATGGTGCAAATATCTTTCTGAAAAGAGAAGATCTGAACCATACCGGAGCGCATAAAATTAATAATACCATTGGGCAGATCTTACTGGCAGAAAAACTGGGCAAAAAACGCATTATTGCCGAAACCGGAGCCGGACAACATGGCGTAGCAACAGCAACAGTTTGCGCTTTAAGAGGTCTGGAATGTGTAGTATATATGGGCGAAGTAGATATCAAACGTCAGGCGCCAAATGTAGCCCGGATGAAAATGTTAGGCGCTAAAGTGGTAGCAGCTACTTCAGGCAGTAAAACATTAAAAGACGCTACAAACGAAGCTATGAGAGATTGGATCAATAATCCGGTAGATACGCATTACATTATCGGTTCGGTAGTTGGGCCGCATCCATATCCTGATATGGTGGCGCAATTTCAGTCTGTGATCTCTTTTGAAACAAAAAAACAGTTAAAAGCGCATACAGGAAACGAATTGCCCGATTATGTGCTGGCCTGTGTAGGAGGTGGCAGTAATGCCATGGGTATGTTCTATCATTTTATTGATAATGAAAGCGTAAAGTTAATTGCCGTAGAAGCTGCGGGTAAAGGCGTAGACAGTGGTTTTTCGGCGGCAACCACAACATTGGGTAAGGAAGGTGTTTTGCATGGCAGCAAAAGTATTTTAATGCAAACTGCCGACGGACAGGTTGTAGAACCCCATTCTATTTCGGCAGGATTGGATTACCCAGGAATAGGCCCTCAACATGCGCATTTATTTAAAAGTGGTCGTGGACAATATGCTGCGATTACAGATGATGAAGCAATGAACGCAGGTTTACTGCTTACACAATACGAAGGTATTATACCAGCTATAGAAAGCGCACACGCACTGGCTTATCTTGAAAAAATGCAGCTTAATCCCTCAGATACCGTAGTAGTGTGCTTGTCAGGAAGAGGAGATAAAGACATGGATACGTATATGAATTATTTTGATTTACAGCATTAAAAGAACACCATTAAAATTACGATTTGCAAAATGAACAGACTTCAGCAATTATTCCAGCATAAAAAGAAAGATCTGCTTTCTATATATTTTACAGCAGGTTACCCAAATTTAAACGATACCTTAAAAATAGCGCAGGCTTTAGAACAAAATGGAGCAGATTTTTTGGAGATAGGATTTCCGTATTCAGATCCTGTAGCCGATGGACCTGTTATACAACAAAGCAGCAAAACCGCTTTAGATAATGGAATGACCTTAACCCTTTTATTTGAGCAGTTAGCAGAATTAAGAAAACGGGTATCTGTTCCGGTTTTATTAATGGGGTACGTAAATGTAGTGCTTCAATATGGTGTAGAAAACTTCTGTAAAAAATGCCTTGAAGTTGGGGTTGATGGTTGTATTATACCAGATTTGCCGATATATGAGTATGAAGAATTGTATCAACCTGTATTTAAGCAGTACGGCATTAGCAATATTTTTTTAGTTACACCGCAAACTACAGAAGAACGTATCAGAAGAATAGATGAGTTGAGTGATGCCTTTATCTATCTGGTTTCATCATCTTCAACTACAGGAAATAGCTTAGATCTTTCAAGCCGGACTACCCGTTACTTTCAATATATTTCGGCTTTAAAGTTAAAAAATCCGCTGATCATCGGTTTTGGCATCTCAGATAAAAAAACTTACAGTACCGCTAATATCTATGCCAGCGGAGCCATTATAGGTAGTGCATTTGTAAAAAATATTGACGCTGAACACATTGAAGAAAGTGTGAAAAGCTTTATGAAAAAGATCAAGTAGTTTTTTTAAGCTGTTTTAAAATATCAGTCATCATTTCTATCTGTACTTTTTGGATCTCAAGAAGTTCCTGTTGCTGGTTCATGATCAGATGATCTACTTTTTCATGTAAAGTTCTGATCTCGAGCTCAGATTTAAGGTTGATAATGTAATCGCTCTTGGCTCTTTCACGATCTTTTTCTTCCTGTCGGTTTTGGCTCATCATAATTACCGGAGCTTGTATGGCAGCTAAGCAAGATAAGATCAGATTCAGCAGGATAAAGGGATAAGGATCAAAACCTTTATTGGCGAGAAAATATACATTTGCACCAATCCAAAGAAATAAAAACAGGGCAAAAGAAATAATGAAAGTCCAGCTTCCGCCAAAAGAGGCCACTTTATCAGCAATGATTTGCCCACGTGTTAATCCCTGCTTTTCATTGGCATCATTTAACTTGTCGGTAACTGTATCCGCATCAACCAAAGCATTAATAACTTGTTTTTCCAGCTCACCTACCTCGCCAATTTCTTTAACCAGATATTCTGAAATATATTTCTGGCGGTAATAATTGAGCTCGCTAATAGATAAGGCGCTTGTTCTGTCAAACTCAGGACAATCTTTTTGGATGAAATTAAAAATGGAACTTCTTATAGAACTTCCTAAAACTTTTTCGGCTACAGGAAACTCTTTATTTGAAACAGCGCTGTTAAACGATTGTACTTGGGTCATAGATAAATTAAAGTGATTACTTTTGAGGCATTTTACTAAAGTCCATATATAAGATATTCCATTTGTGCCCGTCGAGGTCGGTAAAACCGCCGCCATACATCCATCCTTGCTGTTCGGCACCTTTTGCAAATACTTTTCCTCCCGCTTCTTCGGCTTTTTGTAAAAGTTCGTTTACTTCTTCGGCACTTTCGGCATCAATAGAAATCAGCATTTCGAGACTGTTACTTACATCGGCAATAGCATAGGGGGTAAAGCTTTGAAATATATCTTTTCTGAAAAGGTTTATAATAAAATTCTTACTGCCAATCTTAAAAGAAACCATTACTTCGCTATTTGGCGCATGGTTGTTAATTTCAAAACCAATTGCTTCAAAAAAAGCAGTAGATTTCGGTATATCGCTTACAGGTAGGTTAAGCCAGATTTCTTTGGTCATAATATATAAAGGCTGATACGTGAAGTTACAAAACTAATCGGGTATAAAATAGCTTAAATAGAAAGTAAATATAAATACATCCTAAATTTAAAAAAGAAGTCAATGAGTAAACTTATATTGCCTGGTAGAAAATAATGTGCTATTTTATAGCAGGGCTTTTTCAAAAATATATTAGCAATATATTAGCGAGTTTTATACAAGAAGAAAATCTTACTTTCTGAGTGTAGCAGGAATTTTAAGAGAGGTTATGGTAGCAGGCTCTGCAACGAGGCTCATAACTATCTTTTTCGCCCAATAATACCTTCGCTTCACTGGCAACCGTTCTGTATGAATAAACCGCCGGACTGCCACATTGCATACATACCGCGTTTACTTTGGTAACGTGCTCCGCTATAGCCATTAAATCAGGCATTGGGCCAAAGGGTTTGCCCTGAAAATCCATATCTAACCCGGCAACAATAACTCTTATACCTTTTAAAGCAAGTTTATTGCAAACCTCGGGTAATTCATCGTCAAAGAACTGCGCTTCATCAATGCCTACCACCTGGGTATTGGTACCTAATAATAATATAGCTGCTGAACTTTCTACCGGTGTAGATTGTATTGAATTTAAATCGTGAGATACTACAGCTGTTTCATCATAACGGGTATCTGTTTTAGGCTTAAAAATTTCTACATTTAATTTGGCAATCTGAGCTCTTTTTAATCTTCTGATCAGTTCTTCGGTTTTACCTGAGAACATAGACCCACAAATAACCTCTATACTTCCACTAAACTCGCCTCTTCTGAAATTTCTCTCGCTAAATAACATTTGTAACCGTATTTTAGCCAAATATAAGGGAATTTTATAGTATTTTTGGTTAACATTTACCAACATAAAGCGTCAATTTTTTCGTTACTTAGTTATGATGAAACAGGAATCTCTTTTCAAAAAATTAGGGACCATAGTTACCGAGTTAAATGAACATTACCAGTACCTAGCCCAAAATCCACAGCAGATTAATGAATTAGAGCTTGAGTTATTACAAGCTAATGCTAATTTTCTGGTTGATCATATCCAGATCGTTAAAAAAATGATCGTTAAGGAAAATCCAGTTAACGCAGAACATAGAGATAAAGAAGAGCAAAAGGAAGAAGTACTACCTGTTCAGCCTGCCTTAACGGAAAATGAAGCCGTAGAAAAAGCAGATACAGTAAAATATACGAGTGCAGAAGAACAAGACGATATTCATATTGTAGATGAAGAAGCCGTATTTGAAAAAGAGATTTTCAGTTTAGAAACCGAACCGGTAAAAACATTTGAGTTCGTATTAAATACAGAGTACAGTGCAGACGATAAATTTGATTTTGAAGAAAAAAATGCAGATGAATTGTTTGACAGGGCCCTGAGTGAAGAGGAACAAAAAATATTAGAGCAGAAGAAAAAGGTTAAAGAAAACTTGATCAGGAATACAGAAGAGTTGGAAGAAGATGAAATTGGGCCAGAACCATTCCTTATTAAAGAAGAAGAACCGATTGTTATGCCTGTGGAAGAGGAACAGCAGCAACCGCTAATGGAATTGGATGTACAGGAAGAAAAAACAGAAGTAGAAATCTTGGTACAGCAGGAAGATTACAGGCCTACTTTAAATGACATCCTGGCCAGTAAAGGCAGTGCAAGCCTTAACAATAGTCAACAAAATTTAAATGTAATTGCAGATCTCAAACAAGGCATAAGCTTAAATGATAAGTTGTTATTTATTAAAGACTTGTTTAACGGTTACAATCTGGCCTATGCCGAAGCCATTGAATTGGCTAACAAACTACCTAATTTTGAAGCTGCAGACCAGTTTTTTAAAGTAAATTACGCCGCAAAGAATAACTGGGCAGACAAGCAGGCCACAGTAGACAAATTTTATCATGTGCTAAACCAGAGGTTTAAGCAATAAATTAATTCAGATTTTTACAAATGTTGGTTAAACAGATAGCAAAACATTTTAATGATGTTCATTTTGGGGGTAACTGGACTACTGTTAACCTCAAAGATCTGCTGGCCGATGTAACCTGGCAAGAAGCAACCACGCAGCTTTATCAGCTCAATACGATAGCTGTATTGGTTTTTCACATAAATTATTATGTAAGTGCCGTGTTAAAGGTTTTACAAGGAAAGACTTTAAATGCAAGTGATAAATATAGTTTCGATTTAGAACCCATAGTTAATGAAGAACAGTGGCAGGCTTTGGTAAATAAAGCTTTAAAAGAAGCAGCTTTATTTAGTTATGAATTAGAGAAATTAGCTGAAGAGCAATTACTGACAGATTTTACGGATGCAAAATATGGTAATTATTACCGTAACATTTCTGGCATCATTGAACACACCCATTACCACTTAGGACAAATTGCACTGATCAAGAAAATAATTCGCGAACAGCAAATTAAATAAAGCCCATTCTGTTCGAGTCTAGTTTAAGGAAGATAAACAACAGGACGGTGAAACTCCATAAAGACGACCCCCCATAACTGATAAAAGGGAGAGGAATACCAATTACCGGCATGATTCCTGTGGCCATACCTATGTTTATGAAGACGTGGAAAAAAATAATGCATGCCAAAGAATAACCATAAACCCTAGAGAATGTAGAACGCTGTCTTTCGGCCATGTTTATAATACGCAGGAGCAAGAAAGCATACAAAACAATAACAGTTGTACAGCCTACAAAGCCCCATTCTTCACCTATTGTAGAAAAAATAAAGTCGGTACTTTGCTCAGGCACATAACCATATTTGGTTTGTGTGCCTTGTAAATAACCACGACCGGTTACCTGTCCGGCCCCGATGGCAATTTTAGATTGTCTTACATTATATCCGGCCCCTTTGTTATCCGTTTTTAACCCTAGATTAACTTCTATACGTGTACGTTGATGGGGCTTTAATACGTTTTCAAATGCGAATTTAGCCACAAAGAGATAGCCTATAGAAGCCACAGTGATGATTGCTATAAGAATGACCTTCTGTATTTTCTTACGGTATAAGAAAATAAAGGTTATGCCAATAACCAATATGCTGATGATCAACGTAAGTTGGCTCATGTATAAGTTAAGGATAAAGAGCAATACCATTACCCAAAAAATGACCAATAGATATCCCGGTAAGCCTTCTCTGTACAAAGGAAACATAAAAGATAAAAATACCAAAGTAGAACCTGCATCGGGCTGGAGCATAATGAGTGCCATAGGTAAGGCTATTATAGCAAAACAGGCTAATATAGATTTGAAAGAAGTTAACTTAGGATTAAAAGTATTGATATACCTTGCTAATAATAGGGCCGTACCAAATTTTGCAAATTCAGAAGGTTGTAATCTGAAAGAGCCTATGGGTATCCAAGCCTGATTACCACCTACATTGCGGCCTACAATAAGTACAGCGATTAAAAGCAGAATGGTAACACCATAAACTATGGGGGCAAATATGCTGAAAAACTTAGATTCGAGCAGTAAAATAACAAAGCCTAAAATAAGACCAGAAATGATGAAGATGAGTTGTTTACCATCAACGGCAGTAAAACTAAAAGTAAAGGCTTTATCCGGGTTATAAACGGCAGAGTGAATATTGGTCCAGCCTATAGTGCACAAAGCCATATATATCAATATGGTAATCCAATCTACTTTAAAGAAGAATCTGTTACTTTGCTGCTGTTGCATTTGCTTTAGGTTCTACTGCTGTTTTATTAAAGGTATGCTGATTTAATTTTGTTTTAATAGGTGATTCACGTTTTGTGGTATCGGTAACCTGATTTAAGCTATCAGTTTTTAATTTAGGCTTAACAATTTTCTCTTTTAACTGAGGTAAGAGGTTTGCAGCCTTATATTGTTCTATTGTAGCTCCATTAATGCGACGACCGGTTAAAGTATCTGTTAAGTACTTTTCGGTAATAAAACTGGCAATAGGGGCAGCATAAGCACCTCCGTAGCCACCATTCTCTATAATTACAGCAATTGCAATCTTAGGGTTTTCGCGTGGAGCAAAACCAATAAATACCGAGTGATTTTTACCTTGGTTATTTTGTACTGTTCCGGTCTTGCCACACATTAATATATTGGGTATTTGAGATTCTTTAGCTGTACCTATAGAACTATTAACAGCATCCTGCATCCCGTCTATTACAGGTTCAAAATGACGGGCATCTATACCTGCGTAATGTTTTTCCTTGTATTTCTGATCTATGTGTTTATCGTTACCAATCCCTTTTACCACATGTGGTTTAATATAATAACCTCTGTTGGCAATAATGGCCATAATGTTGGCCATTTGTAAAGGTGTTGTACTGATTTCGCCCTGTCCAATGGCTACCGAAAGAATAGTGGTATAACCCCAGTACTTTCCATGACGTTTGGTATTATCTTCTGCGGTAAAAAGTTTATAAGAGCTTTCACCTGGGAAATCAATGCCTAAAGTATCACCAATGCCAAACTTCCTTACTTTATTTTGCCATTCATCATAAGTAGCATGTTGTTTCTTTAAACCATTTTTAGTCATCATTTTAGCAAAAATGGAATAGAAATAAGTATTACATGAACGGGCTATGCCTCTTCTTAGAGATATATTGCCATCAACGTGCTCACATTTAAATTTGCGGTTACCTGCCCAATAATATCCTGGGCAATTAAAAGTAGTATTAGGGTCTATAGCACCTTCTTGTAAGGCAATAAGCGCATCTAAAGGTTTAAATGCAGAACCTGGCGAATAGCGTCCACGCAAAGGCCGATTAAAGAAAGGTTTATAGGGGTTGGCAAACAGATTTTTATAACTGTTGTTGGTTTCTTTACCTACCATCTTATTAGGGTCGTACCCGGGACTACTTACAAAAGCAAGGACTTCGCCGGTAGAAGGTTCAATAGCTACCACACTTCCAACCTTATTGGCTAAAAGCTCTTCGCCTAATTTTTGAATTCTGCTGTCTATCGTGGTAATAATCTGACTTCCGGCAACGGCAAGCGAATCAAATTTGCCATCGGCATAACTTCCTTGCGGAACATTATGTACGTTATAAAGCATGTTAATAATCCCTTTCTTACCTCTCAGATCCGCTTCATATTGCTTTTCAAGTCCGGTTTTACCAATATAGTCGCCTAATTTATAGTAACCTTGATATTTTTCAATTTCGTTGTTGTTTACCTCTCTAATATAGCCTAAAAACTGTCCTGCGATACTGTCTGGATAGTATCTTATGGTTCTTTTTTGAACATAAAAGCCCTTATAGTTAAACATTTTTTCCTGCAGTGTGGCATAAGTTTCTACAGATAATAATTTCTGAAAAATAAATGCTTGGTTGCGAGAGTGGACCTCAGCTTTATGGAATTTTTCTCTGAACTCCTCCATAGTAATACCGATGATGTTGCAAAGAGAAAGGGTATCAAAAGGCTTTACCTGATTAGGGGTAACCATCAGATCATATGTAGGTTGATTTTGTGCTAAAACTTTGTTATTCCTGTCGTAAATAACGCCACGGGCTGGGTAAATGGATATTTTTCTCAAGGCATTGCTGTTTGCGCTCAGAAAATATTTATCGCTAAGAACCTGCATATAAAAAAGCTTGCCTATTAAAATAAGCGAAAGCAGGATAAACAGGCCCTGAATAATATATTTCCGATTAAACAGTTGATCCATTATGCTGATTTTCTATTATGGAAAATGAACTCGGTTAACAATACGGTAAACAAAGTAAAAACCATGCTTAATAAGGCCCTTGTTAAGGTATATATAAACTCATTTAACTTAAAGGCTTCTAAAAAGAACAAAACTATATGGTGGGCAAATATGCATAGGGTTGCATATAAAGTAAACCATTTGAAACCCATATTACCTAAAGAGGGTTCGGGTTCATCTATAGAGTCACGGTTTAAACTAATATTTATAAATGCTATACGTACATACATTAATGCCACACATGCGCTACTATGCACGCCCAAAGTATCATAAAATGCATCAAGTGTTAAACCTGTGCCAAATGCAATGAGGTAAAGTAAAAAATTTGGAATACCAAAAGGCAATACCAATAAAAACAGTACATAAAGAAACGGAGTAGACAAATTGTAAAATATCATGTTGCGCAGTAAGAAAATCTGCACAAATAAGAGCAAAAACCACCGGATGATATTGTAGAATATAAGTTTACTGTTCATTTTTTGAAGTTTCCTGGAGGTTTTTTATTTCGTTACTGTATCGGTCTTTAATGATATATACATATTGCAATGTACTGAAATCATTAAACAACTGTACTTCAAGGGTCATAAAACTATCGCCGGTACTGATCTGAGTCTTACTGATACGACCAACTTCTATTCCTTTAGGAAAACCACCTGCACCCGAAGTAACTATGGTATCACCTACATTTACTTTAAAATGATTAGGTATTTCTTTAACATACGCTTTTCTAAAATCGAAATTCTTATCGCCCCATACCAAACTGCCATAAGCATTGTTCTTTTTTAACACTACGCTAATGTAAGTATCTTTATTTAACAGGGTTCTTATCGTAGCAAAATGAGGAGACACTTCTAATACAAAGCCAATTATGCCTTTTTGTGGCGAAATTACCGCCATATCTTTTGCAATGCCATCATTGGTGCCTTTGTTAACAGTAATGATGTTATTTGCAAGGTTTATGGAGTTCTTGATTACCATAGCGCTTAATATGGTGTACTGCTGATGGTTAACGGTATCTTTAATAACAGAAGTCTTAGTGCTATCTACACTGTTAAGCGCTAAAATTCTGGTTTTGAGCTGAGCATTTTCAAGCGCTAAACTGTCATTAACCTGTCTTAGGTTCAGATATCTTTTAATTACATTAAGCTTGGCATAAGCATTGCCAACAACCGAGTTGGTCGAATTAATAATAACGTTACGTTGATAGGCATTGTTTTTAAGTGTAAGTACAATACCAATGGTAAAGAATATGATGAAAAGAAAAAATGCGCTATATCTATTTATGAAAATCCAAAGGTTACGCATTTTTTATTTACGATTTTAGAATTACAGATTTACGATTTTGTTCATTCTTGCGAATAGTAACAGTAGATGCAACAACCATAGGTAGAAGCTTATTCGCTTCGCTACAATTTGCTCTATAATCCATACCCACAGAGTTTGAGCATCTAACCAACTGATTCGAATAATTTTTATTTAATACATAATGGGAAAAGTCGATTATTAATTTGCCAATCGATATTGAATATGCTTTTGTTCTTGCTTTTAAGATATTGCTATTCATCAATCGTAAAATTAAATCTACATTCGCAAATCCAATTATTGCATTAAAAATTTAAAGTTTCCAATATTCTTAAGCGCTATACCCGTTCCTCTTACTACTGCACGAAGGGGATCTTCGGCTACGTGAACAGGTAATTTTGTTTTTGCGGCAATACGTTTATCCAATCCTCTTAATAATGCACCGCCACCAGTTAAATAAATACCTGTCTGATAAATATCAGCAGAAAGCTCTGGTGGAGTAATTTCAAGCGCTTTTAAAATAGCCTCCTCAATTTTAGAAATAGATTTATCTAAGCAATGGGCAATTTCTGTATATGAAACAGTAATCTGTTTTGGAACCCCTGTCATTAAATCTCTTCCCTGTACGGCAAAGTCTGCAGGCGGATCGCTTAACTCAGGTAAAGCAGCACCAACTTCAATTTTAATTTTCTCTGCGGTACGGTCACCAATCATAATGTTATGCTGACGGCGGATATAATTTACGATGTCGGAGTCAAAATTATCTCCGGCAACACGTATAGATTGATCGCATACGATACCAGACAATGCAATAACCGCAATTTCTGTTGTACCACCACCTATATCAATAATCATATTACCCATTGGTTCTTCCACATCTATTCCAATACCAACAGCAGCTGCCATAGGTTCATGTATCAGGTAAACTTCTTTAGCACCAGCAATTTCGGCACTATCTCTAACCGCACGTTTCTCTACCTCAGTAATACCTGAAGGAATACAGATTACCATTCGTAAAGAAGGGAACATCCAGCCTTTACCGCCGTTAAGCATTCTGATCATTCCTTTGATCATGGCTTCAGCAGCATTAAAATCAGCAATCACTCCGTCTTTTAAAGGTCTTACAGTCCTGATATTATCGTGGGTTTTACCCTCCATTTGCATGGCCTGTCTGCCAATAGCGATAATCTTGTTAGTTTGTCTGTCAAAAGCAACAATAGATGGTTCGTCAACCACTACTTTGTCGTTATGTATGATAAGGGTATTCGCAGTTCCTAAATCAATGGCAACTTCCTGCGTAAACCAGTTAAATAATCCCATGTAAGGTTTTGTTATTGTATTTTTAATTAAACAAATTTCATTATACCTAAAATGTAAAATTAGGTATTTTATTGTATTATCGGTATTATTTTTCAGGTAAAAATTGGTTGGTAAACCCAGCTTTCCTAAATAATACTTTGATTTATCTTAATGCTTAAAGTGTCTTACTCCGGTTGTTACCATTGCAATCCCTTTTTCATTTGCTTTGTCAACAGAGTCTGCATCTTTAATAGAGCCACCCGGTTGTAAAACAGCAGTTACACCTGCATCAGCCGCTATTTCTACACAATCAGGGAAAGGGAAAAATGCGTCTGAAGCCATTACTGCACCTTTAACGCTAAATCCAAAGGCGCCTGCTTTTTCAATGGCCTGCCTCAAAGCGTCGACTCTTGAAGTTTGTCCAACTCCACTGGCAATTAAAACATCATCTTTTACCAGAACAATAGTATTGGATTTGGTATGTTTTACAATCTTATTGGCAAAGTGTAAGTCTTTTAATTCTGCTGCGGTAGGCGCTTTTTGGGTAACTGTGTTCATTTGTTCAGGACCTTCAATAATCAGGTCTTTGTCCTGTTCAATTACACCATTTAATAAGGTTTTAAATTGCTTGCTGCTTAGTTTAACTTCATTACGTTTTAAAATAACTCTGTTTTTCTTTGTTTTAAATAGTTCAACAGCAGATTCTTCGTAGTCAGGTGCAATTAAAACCTCAAAAAATAATTTGTTGATTTCTTCTGCGGTAGCCAAGTCTATTTTTCTGTTGGCAATCAGCACACCACCAAAAGCAGATACCGGATCGCAGGCTAAAGCATCTGTCCAGGCTTGTTTTATGCTGCTTCTGGAAGCTACACCACAAGCATTGGTGTGTTTTAAAATTGCAAAAGTAGGTTCTGTAAATTCATCAATTAGACTTACAGCAGCATCTATATCTACAAGGTTGTTATAGCTTAATTCTTTACCGTTCAGTTTAGAGAACATTTCATCCAGATTGCCATAAAATGAGCCTTTCTGATGGGGGTTTTCTCCATAACGCAGGGTTTGTGCCTGAGCAATACTTTGCTTAAATACATTTAAGGGTTCTTCCTGATTAAAGTAATTGAAGATTGCTGTGTCGTAATGAGAAGAAGTATGGAAAGCTTTTTGAGCGTATGTTTTACGCTGAGCAAGAGTAGTAGTTCCGCCTTGTTCCTGTAATTGATTTAACAAAGTTGTATAATCATTTTTAGAGGCAATAATTACAACGTCATTAAAGTTTTTTGCCGCGGCTCTAATCAATGATATGCCACCAATATCTATTTTTTCAATAATTTCTTGCTCAGTTCCACCATTTTTTACGGTTTCTTCAAATGGGTAAAGATCTACAATTACCAGATCAATTTCAGGGATTTCATATTGCGTTATCTGCTGCTGATCGTCACTCAGGCTTCTGCGATTTAAGATGCCGCCAAAAATTTTTGGATGCAAAGTTTTAACACGGCCACCTAAAATAGAAGGGTACCCGGTTAAGTCTTCAACCGCTGTTACGGGGCAACCTAAATCTTTGATGAATTGTTCGGTTCCGCCTGTACTGAAAAGGGTTACGCCCTGCTTGGCTAAATACTCCACTAATGGGGCTAAACCATCTTTATAATAAACTGAAATTAAAGCGTTTTTGATCTTTACTGATTGGCTCATGAAAGGGTATTTTTATAAGCCGCAAAGGTAAGAAAAATAGGTATTTAATTTGTGTGTTTTGTTTAAATAAAATATTAAAATCAATACCCGCTTATCTTATTTTTTAATCTTTTTAATAAGACTTTCTATAATACGTGGATAATGCAGATGTTCTAACTGCTGACCTTTGAATTTGATCATCTCTAGGTTGTCGTTTTCTTCTATACGGTATTTAGCCTGATAGATGAATTCTCCTTCGTCATAATTTTCATTTACATAGTGAATGGTGATGCCGCCTTCAGGGTCTTTTGCAGCAATTACAGCCTGGTGTACATAATCGCCATACATGCCTTTGCCCCCGTATTTAGGAAGCAGGGCAGGATGTATATTAATAATACGACCGGGATAAGCCTTAAGTAAATTTTTTGGGATAAGCCATAAAAAACCTGCCAGTACAATCAGATCGATGTCTAAATTTTTAAGTAATTCTAAAATTGTATCGGTATGATAAAATTCGTTCCTGTCAAAAACATGAGAAGGAATTTCAAAACTGTCGGCACGTTGCAGCACGTAAGCATCGGGGTTGTTGGTTAGGATTAATGCAACTTCGGTATCGGCGCTGCGTTTAAAATGCTCCATTATTTTCTGGGCATTAGAACCCGAGCCTGAAGCAAATATGGCAATACGTTTCTTCACTTGTTAAAAAAAAAGTTTTTGTCAAAAATAGTGTTTTCAAGCGGGGTTTAATGAATTTTAACCCTAAATTTGCCGAAAGATAAGAGATAAGTACTTAGCTTCCAAATCAAAAATAGGTTTGTAATCAGTAAATCTGTTTTTTATCTGTAAATAATTATTTGATTTTTTTTAAATACCATTTTGCAAATTAAAAATAATACTTCTATATTTGCAGTCCGAAAATATTAAACAAAGGAAATAAAGGCTAAATAATAATGGCAAATCATAAATCAGCAATTAAAAGAATTAGAGCAAACGCAACAAAACGTTTACGCAACAGATATCAAGCAAAAACTACACGTACCTTTATTAAAAGATTACGTGCTGCTGAAGATAAAAAAGCTGGATTAGAATTATTACCAAAAGTAATTTCTATGCTTGATCGTTTAGCTAAAAAGAATGTGATCCACAAAAATAAAGCATCTAACAACAAATCTAAGTTAACAAAGTTTGTTAACGGTTTGAAATAGTAGCTTTTAATTACGATATTAGAAACGGTATCATCTAAAAGATGATGCCGTTTTTTTATGTCTAACTACCAAAACAAACTAGGAATTAAAGCTTGGGCAGAGGCAGATAAACCTCGCGAAAAATTACTTTTGCAAGGGCGCAGGCAACTTACCGATGCCGAACTGGTTGCAATTTTAATCGGATCGGGCAATAAAAATGAGACAGCCGTTGATTTAAGTAAAAGGATACTGAATTCATATGACAATAATCTCGACTCGCTCGCACGTCTAAGTATAAAAGAGCTCTCAAAATTTAAAGGGATAGGTGCGGCTAAAGCCATAGCGATTGTTGCTGCATTAGAATTAGGTCGCCGTAGAAAGGAGCTGGAAACCGCAAAGTCCAATAAGGTTATCACCTCTATTGATGCTTATCATATCTTAAAACCCTTACTTAGCGATCTGCCTCATGAAGAATTCTGGATATTACTACTGAATAGGGCTAATGTAGTGATGGGTAAACACTTTCTGAGTAAAGGAGGTGTGTCAGGAACGGTGGTTGATCCAAAAATTGTTTTTAAAACTGCATTAGAATATAATGCTGCCTCTGTAATCTTGGCACATAACCATCCTTCGGGGAGTTTAAAACCCAGTACCGCAGATATGCAGATTACCAAAAAACTTATTGAGGCAGGGCAATTACTTGAAATATCGGTCATAGATCATCTTATTTTAGGGAATAAAGAATATCTCAGCTTCAGAGATGAAAGACTAATGTAATCTTATCAATGAATTTATAATTTTGAGACTAAAATTATAATATGAGGAAGATCTGTTATTTATTAATCACACTTTGTTTTTTATCTGTTTGTACACTTGCCCAAAAACAGCCGATCAATATTTTAACCTATAATATCAGGCTAAATACACCTAACGATGGTGAAAATGCATGGCCAAACCGGCAGGAAAATGTTAAAGCCCTGATCAAGTTTCATAATATTGATATTTTAGGTGTGCAAGAAGCATTGCCTGAGCAATTTGATTTTTTATCGGCTATGCCAAACTTTGAAGCATTTGGTGTAGGCAGAGATGATGGAAAAAGACAGGGAGAATTTTCAGCTTTGTTTTTTAATAGGCAAAGATTTGTAAAACGTGATGGAGGTACGTTTTGGCTTTCGGAAACACCGGAGACACCAAGTAAAGGCTGGGATGCGGCTTTAAATCGTATTTGTACCTGGTTGCGTTTATACGATAAGCAGAATAAAAAAGAGTTTTTGGTATTCAACACCCATTATGATCACAAAGGTGTACAGGCCAGAATTCAATCTGCTCTGCTAATCAAGCAAAAAATCCAACAAATAGCACCTAAATTACCGGTTATCTTTATGGGGGATTTGAATGTTACGCCTGAAACCGAAGCCATTACAACCATTAAATCTTTTTTACAGGATAGCAAAGACATTACGGAGGAACCACCTTACGGGCCTAATGGTACATTTAATGATTTTAATTATAATAGCCCGTTGAAAAAGCGGATAGATTATATTTTTGTAAATCATACTTTTAAAGTTATTAAATATGCCGTTCTAACCGATAGCAAAGACCAGCGTTTCTTTTCAGATCATTTGCCGGTTTTTGTAAAAATCAGTTTTAAATAAAAATGTGCTAAAACTTACTTTATTAAATAATATCTTTGCATTTTATTTATTTTTCTGAGTTAAAAGCCACAGAAATTTGATTTTTAACTTAAGGCACAACCATAAATTTCATGAAAATATCATATAGCTGGTTAAAACAATTTATTCAAACCGATAAGACCCCACAAGAACTCTCTTTGATCTTAACGGATATAGGTTTAGAGGTAGAAAGTTTAGAGAAAGTGCAAGCCGTTGCAGGAGGTTTAGAAGGATTGGTGATTGGTTATGTTACAGATTGTGTGCAACACCCCAATGCCGACCGTTTACGTGTTACTAAGGTAGATGTTGGCGGTACAGAACTTTTGCAGATCGTATGTGGGGCTCCCAATGTTGCCACAGGTCAGAAAGTTGTGGTAGCTACAGTGGGTACAATTGTATATCCTGTAGAGGGAGAACCTTTTAAAATCAATAAATCGAAGATCAGGGGTGAAGTTTCTGAAGGTATGATCTGTGCCGAGGATGAAATTGGCTTAGGTGTTTCGCATGCAGGTATTATGGTTTTGCCTGAAGATGTTGAGATAGGTTTACTAGCAAAAAAATATTTCAATCTTGAAGATGATTATATGTTTGAGATTGGGTTAACGCCTAATCGTGCAGATGCGGCTTCTCATTTAGGGGTTGCCCGTGATATTGCAGCATATCTGCGTGCAGGTTATCAAATGCCTGATGTTTCAGCGTTTAAAACCGAAAATGAAAATCTGACCATTGATGTTGCCGTTGAAGATCAGGAAGCCTGCCCTCGTTACAGTAGTGTAACTATTAGCGGTGTTACCGTAAAGCCTTCGCCAGACTGGTTAAAAAACAAGCTGGCTGTAATTGGTATAAGACCTATAAATAATATTGTTGATGTTACCAATTATGTATTGCATGAATTAGGACAACCTTTGCATGCTTTTGATGCAGATCAGATTGCCGGTAAAAAAGTTCTTGTAAAAAAATATCCTGAAAATACACCTTTTGTTACTTTAGATGAGGTAGAGCGTAAACTGGGTTCAGAAGATCTGATGATTGCCGATGCTGAAAAACCTTTGTGTATAGCAGGTGTATTTGGTGGTAAGCAATCGGGTGTGAGTGAGAGTACGATCAATATCTTTTTAGAGAGCGCTTATTTTAACGCCGTTTCGGTTAGAAAAACTTCAAAGCGGCATGCGTTAAAGACCGATGCTTCTTTCAGATTTGAAAGAGGTACAGATCCTGATATGACTGTTCTGGCTTTAAAACGCGCCGCTTTATTAATTAAAGAAGTTGCGGGTGGGCAAATCTCATCTCAAGTATCTGATATTTATCCCGTTAAGGTAATGCCTTTTCATGTTGAGGTTACTTATGCTAATATTATCAAGTTAATTGGTCAGGATATTCCTAAAGAGGAGATCAGATCTATTATTAAAGCATTAGGTATTGAGGTTGCTCAGGAAAGCGTTGAGGGATTAAGCTTACAAGTACCACCTTATAAAGTAGATGTTACCCGTGAGTGTGATATTACAGAAGAAGTTTTAAGGATTTATGGCTATAACAATATCCATATCCCTACAAAAGTTAATGCTTCTTTGGCTTATACACAGAAACCTAATAAAGAGAATCTGCAAAACTTAGTGGCCGATATGTTAACGGCTAATAATTATATAGAGATATGGTGTAACTCGTTAACCAAACTGGCTTACTCTAAAAACCCTGATGAAGCGGTACAGATTTTAAACCCGCTGAGCTCAGATTTAAATGCAATGCGCCAAAGCTTATTACAACCAGCTTTAGAAAGTGTAGCTTATAATCAGAACCGTAAAAATGCCGATATTAAGTTCTATGAGTTTGGAAAGACTTATCATTTAATTGATGGAGAATATGTAGAACGTCCACGTTTATTGTTAATTAACAGTGGTGCTCAACAAGCTGAGCAATGGAACCAAAGTGCAAAACCAACTAATTTTTATCATATCAAAGCAGCTGTCGATGCAATTTTAAGTCGTTTAGGCATTGCGAATTTTCAGTTTGAAGAAATAGCCAACCAGGATTTTACCTACGGATTGAAATATTTTAGAGGAGAGAAAGTACTGGTAACTTTTGGTTCTGCTACCAAAAACGACAGAAAACAGGCCGGAGTTGATAAAGAAGTTTTTTATGCAGATTTTGACTGGGCTTTACTGATTGATACTGTACGTAAAAATAAGATTGTAAATAAAGAAGTACCTAAATTCCCGGCGGTGCGTAGAGACTTGTCGCTTTTGGTTGATCAAAATATCACATTTGACCAATTGAAAGGCATTGCTTTAAAAGCAGAAAAAAAACTGGTAAAAGCAGTACAGATATTTGATGTTTATCAGGGAGATAAATTACCTGAAGGTAAAAAATCTTATGCGCTTAACTTCACTTTGCAGGATGAAGAACAGACTTTAACCGATAAACAGATAGATGCAATTATGCAAAAGATAATTACTAACTTAGCTCAGGCGGTACAGGCAGAAATAAGGTAAATAGAAAATAAAGTAATCACGGAAATAAAAAATTAAGATGTCTTCAGTTTCAGAACAACTCGATGGTGTTTTCCTTAAAACGGCTCAACTTATTGAGCTTTGCAAAGCATTGCAGGAGGAAAATAGTTTGTTAAGGCGTGAAAATCAGGAGACTAAAACAGCTTTAGCCGATTTAAGAGTACAGCAAACTGATCTTGATGAAAAGCTCAGAGTTCTTAAGCTGGCGAAAAGTATTGAGGGTACAAATGAAAAGACTCTTGATATAAAGCAAAAAATTAACGAATTTGTGCGAGAAATTGATAAGTGTGTAGCCTTGCTGAAGAAATAGTGAAGGCAAAAAATTGAAACAAAGCTAAAAAATGGGAGAAATCTCGATTAAAATAACTATTTCTGATCGCATTTATCCGCTAAAGGTAAATGTTGAAGAAGAAGAAATTGTAAGACGTGCAGCTAAGATTATTAATGAGCGTATAAAAGAATATCAAGAAAATTATGCGGTCAGAGATAAACAAGATTTATTATCGATGGCTGTATTGCACTATGCCACGGCAGTTTTAAGAGCCGAGCAAAAAGTGCAACAGCAGGATACGTCTGTAGCTGATAAAGTTGAAGAATTAGATAGTTTGCTTAACGGGTTTTTAATAAAATAAATCGTTCTTTATGTTTTTGGAAGTGAATAAGGCTTCTTTAAACTTAGTATAGCTAAAATATAATTTGACCGTAGTTAGATTATAATGTTTCAATTTTGGGTTTATTGCCCCGCAATTACCAGCGCACGAAGCATTTTAATTTAGTTACGGTTTTTTTATATAAAAACACATGGGTATCATTGAAATTTTAGGATATGTTTTAGCCGGCCTTGTAGTTGGCATAGCAATAGGAAGGTTCTTATTGCGTAATCTGTTAAAGCAACAGGAGGTAGCGGCACAGAGTAAGATTAAAAAAATGTTAAAAGATGCTGAGAGCAGTGCAGAAATGCTTAAAAAAGATAAAATGCTCGAAGCCAAAGAAAAATTCTTGCAGTTGAAAGCTGAGCATGAGCAACAGGTTCAGTCACGTAACAATGAAATCAGTCAACGTGAGAATACCATCAAACAAAAAGAACAATCTTTAAATCAACGTTTAGAAAATGCCAGTCGTAAAGAACAGGAATTAGATAAACAACGTGAAAATTTAGAGCGTCAAACCAATCTGGCTATAAAAAAGCAGGAAGAAGTAGATGTTTTAAAGCAACAACATGTTAAACAACTTGAAACCATTGCCGGTTTAACTGCTGACGAGGCTAAAAATCAATTGGTGGAAAATATGAAAGGTGAAGCCCGTTCGCAGGCTTTGATGCAAATCAAAGATATTGTTGACGAAGCTAAACTTACAGCCAGCAAAGAAGCTAAAAAGGTAGTGATACAAACTATACAACGTACCGCTTCTGAAGCAGCTATTGAAAACTCGGTTTCAATTTTTCATCTTGAAAATGATGAAATTAAAGGCCGTGTAATTGGTCGTGAAGGTAGAAATATTAGAGCACTTGAAGCGGCAACAGGTATCGAAATTATAGTGGATGACACACCCGAAGCAATCATTTTATCAGGATTTGATCCGGTAAGAAGAGAAATCGCCCGCTTAGCTTTACATCGCTTGGTAACAGATGGTCGTATTCACCCAGCACGTATTGAAGAGATTGTAGCAAAAACCAAAAAGCAGATTGAAGAAGAAATCATCGAGATTGGTGAGCGTACAGTAATTGATCTTGGAATTCATGGTATGCATCCTGAACTGATCAGAATGGTAGGGCGTATGCGTTACCGTTCATCTTATGGGCAAAATCTTTTGCATCACTCACGTGAGGTTGCCAATTTCTGTGCCACCATGGCCGCAGAGCTAGGTTTAAATGCAAAACTGGCTAAACGCGCAGGCTTGTTACATGATATTGGAAAAGTGCCTGATGATAATCCTGAATTACCACACGCTATCTTGGGCATGCAGCTCGCAGAAAAATATAAGGAACACCCTGAGGTATGTAATGCAATTGGCGCACACCACGACGAGATAGAAATGACTTCGTTGATATCGCCAATTGTACAGGCTTGTGACTCAATTTCGGGTGCAAGACCAGGTGCCAGAAGAGAGGTAGTTGAGAGCTATATTAAACGTTTAAAAGAATTGGAAGAACTGGCATTGTCATATCCTGGTGTAGAAAAAACTTTCGCTATACAAGCTGGTAGAGAACTGCGCGTGGTGGTAGAGAGCGAAAGAGTAAGTGATCAGCAAGCAGAATTATTAGCCGCCGATATTTCAAACCGTATTCAAACAGAAATGACTTATCCTGGACAAATTAAAGTAACAGTAATCAGAGAAACCCGTTCGGTTGCATTTGCTAAATAATACAGAAAGTAAATTCTAAAACATAATTTTAAAAGCGATGGAAATCTCCGTCGCTTTTTCTATTTTTATGGGACGATTAAAATTGTAGATTATGAGTAAGACCGCTGCCACAAATCCTAAAAGACCTGTTGATATTCTGTTTGATAAATATGCTGAAAGTCACCAGAATAAAACAAATAAGCTAATTCACTGGATTTGTGTGCCCTTAATCGTATTCAGTCTGTTAGGTTTAATCTGGCTTATCCCTTTTCCTCAATTGAGCTTTTTGGGCCAATACCAAACTTTTTTTAACTGGGCATCTTTTTTAATCGCCTTTGCCATGTACTATTATTTCAGGCTTTCGCCTGTATTGTTTTTTTTGATGGTATGGGTGATTTTTGCCATGAGCTTTGGTATTGTGCAGTTGGAGATGTGGGAAAAAGAAGGAGGACCGCAAGCTTGGATCATTTTTGCTGTTATTTTTGTTTTGGCTTGGATAGGTCAATTTATAGGGCATAAAATAGAAGGGAAAAAGCCTTCATTCCTAGATGATGTTAAATTTCTGTTAATAGGGCCAATCTGGTTGCTACATTTTATATGTAAAAAAATAGGGCTAAAATATTAACTGTTAGGTCATTTAACATTGTCTTAATTTTACGGTAATTAAATCGTAATATCTTGTTAATGGAGAGCTAACATTGTGATAATAGTTTTGCTGAAACACAAAAAACAGTAAAATTGAAATCACAATTAACTCTAAAAAAAGCATTTCTGATTACCATTATGGTACTGAGCAGTGCGTTTGTTTTCGCCCAGGGAACAGGAAAAATCTCAGGAACTGTATCGGATAAAAAAACAGGAGAGACCCTGATAGGTGTTTCTGTTAAAATTGCCGGAACAACAAGAGGTGTAGCTACGGATATAGATGGTAAATACACTTTATCAGGATTAACTCCCGGAAAATATGCGATAGAAATATCTTATGTAAGTTATGCTACCAAAAAAATTACAGATGTTGAAGTAAAAGAGGGGACTGTTACCAATTTAAATGTGGTAATGGAAGAAGCTAACTCTCAAACGCTGAAACAAGTAGTTATTACCGGAAGTTATAAGCAGGAAAGCGTAAATGCCTTATACGCCCAACAGAAAAACAGTGCATCAATAAGTGACGGCATATCTTCAGAATCTATTAAAAGATCCCCGGATAGAAATACATCAGATGTATTAAAACGGGTTAGCGGTGCTAATATTCAGGATAATAAATTTGTGGTAATACGCGGGCTTGGAGATCGCTATAATACTGCGTTATTAGATCATGCTGAGCTTCCAAGTACTGAACCTAACAGAAAAGCATTTTCTTTTGATATTGTTCCTTCTTCTTTAGTGGATAATCTGATTATTAATAAAACAGCCACTCCAGATCTTCCGGGTAACTTTACAGGCGGAGCGATACAGGTAATTACAAAAGACGTACCTGATAATGATTTTGTTTCAATAGGAATTGGAGCAGGATATAATACAGCTTCTACTTTTAAAGACTTTATCAGTGGTCCACGTGCTGGTATCAATTATTTAGGCTTTGATGGGGGGAACAGAGAGTTAGCCGCTAATTTTCCAGGTACCAATGCCATTTCAGCGGGCTTAGATCCAGCTAAAAATATAGCGGCCATTAAAACATTGCCTAACGATTGGAATAAATATTCTATGAGTGCCTTACCTACTCAAAACTACCAGTTGAGCTTGGGCAAAACGAAAAGCTTTGAGAACAACAAAAAACTGGGAGCTATTTTTGCATTGACTTACAGGAATTCGCAAAGTATTACCCCTGATTTAACTAGAAGCTTTCACGTTTACAACCTTGTTGATAATCAGTATAAATTTTCTACTAGTTTAGGCGCTTTAGCCAATTTTGCCTATAGCTACGGCAATAGCAAAATCACCTTTAAAAATATTTATAATAAAGTATTTGATGATACTTACCTGTACAGAGAAGGTAATGATGTATCCAGAGGTGATATTAGATTTTATGCTTTTGACCTGTTGCAAAAAACTTTGTTTAAATCTACTATAGAAGGTAATCATAAAGTAAGTAACAAGAACGATAAGATTAACTGGTCATTATCTTTTGATGATGTTTTAAATGATCAGCCAGATCAGCGTAAGGTTGAGTATTTTAGAAATGTTGCAGATAGGGATGATCCAAATGGTTTTAGAGCTAGTATAACTGGTTTAGGTAAAGCTAACACCCGTTTATTCTCTAAAATGCACGAAAATGGTTATGCAGGAACAGTAAATTATTCGCTGCCGTTAACCATGTTTTCTAAAAATGCAACATTTAAAGCAGGTTTAAACTCTCAATACAGAGACCGCGATTTTGATGTTCGTTTTATAGGTTTGGTACTTAATACAAATGACCCTACCGAGGCCAATGATATTAGAATACGTCCATTGAACACCTTGTTTGGAAATGATCTAATAAATGCAGGGAAATATCGTTTAGATGAAATTGCCAACGCAGGTGATAAATATACTGCAAATACATTTAATAATGCAGCTTATTTAATGCTTGATAATAAGATTGGTGAGAAAATGAGAGTAGTTTGGGGGGTAAGAGCTGAACAGTTTAGGGTTAATCTGAATACCTTCAGCACTTTAATAGATCCTATAGAACAAAATTATTTTGATATTCTGCCATCGGCAAACTTTACTTACAGTATTACCCCTAAAGCTAATTTCAGAGTATCATACGCACGTACTTTGGCCAGACCAGAACTTAGAGAATTAGCTCCGTTTCAGTATTATGATTATGAACTGTTAGCTATCCAGGCTGGAAATACGCATTTAAAACGTGCATTGATTGATAATATAGATTTACGCTATGAATTTTATCCTTCGGCCGGACAAATTTTATCAGTATCGGCATTCTATAAAAACTTTAACAATGCTATAGAATCATATATAGATGATGTGAATTCAACTCCTATTGTTTCTTATTTCAACTCTAAAAAAGCAAGTACTTATGGGATTGAATTTGAAGGAAGAAAAACACTTGACTTTATGGGCACTGCAGATTTCTTAAAAAATACAACGCTTTATGCAAATGTTGCGATCATTAAGTCAAAAGTAGAAAATCCAAACAATCCGCAATTGTTGGAAAAAGAAAGACCAATGGTTGGGCAGGCTCCTTATGTAATTAATGCAGGTATACAGCATAACTTGCTGCAAAATAAGATGGGGGTTAATGTGCTGTATAACAGGGTAGGTCGTAAAATTTATAAAGCAGGAGGGCAGCAGTTCCCTAGTGTGTGGGAAAATCCACGCGATGTTATAGACTTTCAGTTAAGCTATAAGGTTTCTAAAAAGGCAGAATTTAAATTCAATGCAGGAGATATATTAAACCAGAGAAATGTATTGTATTTTGATAAAGACAATTCAAAAACATATAATCCTGTTGCCAATGCAACATCAAGTACAAATGATCAGACTATAAGCAGTTACAAAGCGGGCAGTAATTACTCTTTGTCATTCTCTTATGTGTTTTAATTTAACATTGGCCAGTTAATCTTAACATGAATTTAAATTAACATTAACAGGCAGGTTAAACATCATATAGATATTTGTATAACCAAAATAAAAATAGGAAACGGGCATTAAATCCGGTAAAAAGAATTTAAAACAAATAAAATCTGATGAAAAAACAATTATTATTTGCAGCTTTTGCATTACTATTAATCGTAACAAGTTGTTCAAAAAAAGTAGTAGATGATCCTATTGACCAAGGTAATGGTATGGTAGAGGTAAAAGGAGATATTTCTACAAATGTTAAATGGACTGCTGATAAGATCTACTTCTTAAAAGGTACGGTTTATGTAACTTCTGGTGCTACTTTAACTATTGAGCCAGGTACTATTATTAAAGGTGATAAAGTTACAAAAGGCGCTTTAGTAATTTCTCGTGGCGGAAAAATTATGGCAGAAGGTACAGTTGACAAACCAATTGTATTTACTTCGGCTCAACCAGCTGGCGCGAGGAGAGAAGGTGACTGGGGTGGTTTGATTTTATTAGGTAAAGCACCTGTTAACCAAGGAACAGACGTATCTATTGAAGGTATAGCAGATGACGGTTCTGGTAAAGGTAAATACGGAGGTAACGACCCGCATGATAACTCAGGTGTATTAAAATATGTACGTGTAGAGTTTGCTGGTATTCCTCTAAGTCCAGATAATGAAATCAACGGTGTTACTTTTGGTGGTGTTGGTGATGGTACTACAGTTGATTATGTACAGGTTTACCGTTCAGGAGATGATTCTTTTGAGTGGTTTGGTGGAACTGTAAATGCTAAACACTTAGTTGCTATTGATGGATGGGATGATGATTTTGATACTGACTTTGGTTACTCTGGTAAAATTCAGTTTGCAGTAGGCCAGCGTTTAATAGTTACAGCCGACCAGTCAGGTTCAAATGGTTTTGAATCAGATAATGATGGATCGGGTTCTAACTTAACTCCAAAAACAAGCGCTATTTTCTCTAATATTACTATTATCGGCCCAATTTCAGCGGCTGGTGATAAAGGTAAACAGAACGCTAACTTCCAGCATGCGGCACAAATTCGCCGTAACTCTGCATTAAGCACATTTAACAGTGTTTTTGCAGGTTTCCCTGAAGGAATATATATAGATGATAGCAAAGTTGCTACTGCAGGTGCTACTTCTACAAATTATACTTCTGGGGCTTTAAAATTCATGAACAATATTGTTGTTTCTTGTAACTCTAAAGGAAATGAAGTAAAAGGCGAAAACAAAGCATTATTTGAAACCAGCTTAAGAGCTAATAACGTTTTTAACGATGCATTATATGCAGCAGATTTATTCAATGCTCCAAACTTGTTCTCTAAAGATTTAAGTACTAAAGTTGGTCGCCCAGATTTTACTTTAAAAGCAGGTTCTATTGCAGCAACGGGAGCTTTGTTTACCGATGCTAAGTTTACAGGTGATACTTTCTTTGATAAAACTGTAGCTTATAAAGGCGCTTTCGGAGCAACTGACTGGACAGCAGGATGGGCACACTTTGATCCGCAATCATTGGCTTATACTACTCCAGGAGCAGTAAAATAATACGTGTAACTTAAATATAAAGGCATCAAAACATTATGTTTTGATGCCTTTTTTTATGAGAGAATATACTTATAAAGAAGGCTCATAAGCATATACAATTTCATATTTCTGTTTTTTTAAATGGTCAGCAACTTCACCTATTTTAAGATTTCTTTTTTGGGGAGTAGGCTCGCAAACAGAATAAAGCTTGCCATTGTAACTTATACTTTGGCCAACAGGCTTATCAAATGCTACAGCCATGGTAATATGGGTAGGATAGAGTAGAGCAATCATCGGTAAGTTATAGATTTCTTTAACCAGCAAAAAAAACAGCCCTACACGATCGTCGCAATCACTGTAAGCAGAAAGAAGAGTTTGTTCAGGAGATAGACGCTTTTCTTTACCAAAATTTTCCTGGTCGTTTTCATATAAGAACGCATATCTTGTAAACTGCATTAGATAATCGACCCCTTTTTTAACAGGCATTCCTCTTACATTTTCTTTTATTAATGGAATAAAGGACTGATAAGTTGCTCTGCTTAGAGGAATATTAAAATAAGTTTCAAAATCAACACCCGGATAATTGGCAAAAATCTGGGCAATCTCAGTATTTACCTTCACATTAAAATGATATGTTTTATGTTTGTAATTGAAGGTAATCTGTTTTTCACTATAATCTTCGGGCTTAAACTCAGGCATTCTAGTTACTTTATAACTAAAAGCTTTTTCTGCTCCTTTAACCTCTATGTCAACAGGAATATAAGTGTCAGCCTGTTTAAACATTTTTTGATAATCGTGATAATTAAGGCACATGTATTTCTTGTCATTGATTATAAAAAAAGGAATGTCAGAAATATCCTCATCACAACGGATATAAAAGATAATCTGGTTGTTACCTATCGCAACCCGGGCATCATAACCAGATTTTATCATGAGAAACCACTTGTATAAAGTATAACTGGAATAATTTTTTGCCTTAGGGCTTAGTTGTTCCGCTGTTTTTCTAATGAGCTGATAATACAGCCAATCATTGAGCTGGTATTTCTCTTTATAGTTCTTTAAAGAAGAGATTAGGTCTTTAGTATTGGCATTATTGAGCTGATGATAAAACTGGCGAACATTGTTTGAATTAAGATTTGCAGAAAAATTTTTTTGGAATGTGCTGTCTATACTGAAATTAAAAGTTCCGTCATAAAATTCAAAGCTGTATTGTTGTCCTTTTACAGGCGTAAAAGCAGATAACATTATCGTCAGCGCTAATAACCAGAACAGCTTATATTTTATAACAGAATTCATTTGTTAATATTGAGTTAACAATGAATTTAAATAAAATTAACATAATAAACCTAAGGAATCTGGTAGAAAAACAATGGTTTTAACTGAAAATGATTTTTGGAGTTAAGTTAATGTAAAGTATATAACGTTTTGAACTAAGTTAACATAGAAAAATGAGTCTTCAATAAAAAAACAGCACTGATCTTGTTCAAAATGTTGAGTTGTTAAGACTATTATAAAATAACCTGTTCTTTACAGAAGCTTAATACTACGATCTTACCTTTGAGGCGTAAAATATTTGGTAGTATTTTATTCATACAGTTTAGGTTAGTTGATGGTAAAAAGCCCTGATGGATGTCAGGGCTTTTACTATTTATTACATGTTTTTTCCAATTTTTTCCAGCATTTCAGCAGGTATTTTCTGGGTGTCGACTACTAAAAATCCATCCAGACAATCTGAAAACTTAGGGTCTATATTGAAGCAGATGATCTTGGCATTTAAATTCATGTACTGTCGCAGGAGAACAGGGATTTTAATATGATTGCTTTCAATATCGGCAATTAAACCATCAAGGTCTTTAAGCGATTCGCTGTTCTCTATCAAGAGGTCTTTGTCAATAGAAGTAAGGTCTGCTTTGAATTTATTACGTGGCTTAACATAATGGGCCATTTCGTAATCAAAGTGATTTTTAGTGATAAAATCCACAATGAGTGCTTTACTGAACTTAGAGAAGCTGTTGCTGATACTTACCGGACCAAACATATATCTGTACTGTGGGTTTAGCAGTAAGTACTTTAAGATACCTTTCCATAATAAGAAAAGAGGCAGAGGTTTTTGCTGATATTCTTTTCTGATCCAGGAACGTCCTAATTCAATTCCCTGACGTAAAACCGGATAAAAAGGCTCTTTAATCTTGAAAAGCTCAGAAATATAGAAACCTCTTTTGCCCATTGTGTTCAGGATTTCGTCGCCTTTGCCAATACGATAAGCTCCTACAATCATTTGTGCCTCTTTATCCCAGATAAATAGGTGATTGTAATAGATGTCGTAATTGTCAAGATCTATTTTTTTGTTAGTGCCTTCGCCCACTTGCCTGAAAGTAATTTCTCTTAAGCGGCCTATTTCTCTTAGTATATAAGGTATGGAGGTAGTAGGTACGATATACACCTCGTAATTTTTTTCTTCCCAGACTTTATAATCTTCAAGCTGAGAAACTTCATTTACAATCAGGTCCTTATCTGTTTCTTCAACAATTTCTGCAGGTTTTTTCTTGATCTTGAACAGACTGATAGGATTGAATAATTTCTTTTCCTCTTCAATACTTGTACCTAAAGCATAAGTGCGTGCACGTAAGAAATCCAGTAATTTATTGGTGTCCCTGTTATATGAAATGTCTTCTATTTTGATAGGTTTACCAATTCTTACCTTTATTTTGAGCCCCTGTTTATTTAAAAATTCTGAAGGCAGTTTGGCCGTACGCAGTGTAGGGTGGATGAAGCTTAAGATATTAAACAAAACACCATTATTTCCATGAAAATAAATAGGTACAACAGGTACTTTGGCTCTTGCTACCAGTTTACCTACTACTGGATGCCATAAACGGTCTGTTACTTCCTGTTGTTCTACATTAAAGGTAGAAACCTCTCCCGCAGGAAAAATACCAATTGGCGTACCACTTTGTAACAAGTCAAAGGTAGTTTTTAAACCACTTATACTTGATGAATGCTGTATATTCTCAAACGGATTTACCGCTACGAAGAACTGACTTAAATTAGGTATCTTTTTTAAGATGAAGTTAACCATTACTTTAGCCTCAGGGCGTACAGCACAAAGTAATTTTACTAGGGCCAAACCTTCAACCCCTCCATAAGGATGGTTGGCAATGGCTATAAAACCTCCTGTTTTCGGAATGTTTTTAAGATCCTCTTCATCAAAATCTATGGAAACTCCAATAGTCTCTAATATCTTGTCAACAAATTCTAAGCCTTCAAAATGTTGGTTCTGAGAAAAGACTTTATTAATATCGTTGAGTTTCATTACTTCCATTAATAAAGCAGCAAGACCGGGAACACCTAACTTATCTATTTTTGTTGCCTGAGCAAATTCTTTAGTAGTAATAATTTTCATGTATGAGGCAGGCTTATTTTTTAATAAGCAGTTTCAAAAATAAGATTTATATTTATACTAAACGTTTTGCGCAATGAAAAATTGGTTGAATAAGTACATTGTGTTTACAAAAGCAGAATTTAATGGTTTAATATTATTATTGAGCTTAATATTGCTGTCCTGTTTATTCCCACTCATCTATCGGTATTATTATCATAAAGAGAATGTATTGAGTAATAGTGATATAGCCGCAATACAGAAATTGGAGATAGAGAATAATAATGCCCTTAGTCCTCACAATTATATCTCAAAAGATTACCCGCAAAGAGAGATTAAATCCGAGATAGCTTACTTTTATTTTGACCCTAATATTATAGACGCCAACAAATGGCAACTATTAGGCTTATCTTTAAAACAAGCCCAATCTATTGTAAATTATGTAGCAAAAGGCGGTAGGTTCTATAAACCTGAAGATCTGAAAAAAATGTACACAATTTCTCCCCAGAAGTATGAGGAATTATTGCCTTATGTACAGATAACAGCTCAAAAACAGGAAAATAATTTTAAAAGTTCGTTCATAAAGAAAGAACCCGTTATGGTTGAAATCAATAACGCAGATACCACCGAACTTACTTTGATCAGGGGTATAGGTCCGGCATTTGCCCGGCGTATTGTAAAATACCGTGAAAGATTAGGTGGTTTTTATAAAAAAGAGCAATTGATGGAAGTATTTGGCATAGATAGCACAAAGTATAACCAGATTAAAGATGAAATAACCGTCAACAAAGAAAATTTAAAGAAACTTAATATCAATACCGTTCAATATGAAGAACTTAAAAACCATCCTTATTTGACGGGAAAACAGGCAAACGCAATTATACAGTACAGAAAGCAGCATGGTAATTATAAAAGTTCGGAAGATTTAAATAAAGTACTTATCTTGAGCCCCGAAATCGTCCAAAGGATTTCGCTTTACCTTGAATTTTAAAATGCTGGAGAAAAAAGTTAAAGACACCATTCGCGATGTTGCTGATTTTCCTAAACCGGGAATAATTTTTAAAGATATAACCCCCATTTTAAAAGACCCTGTTTTATGCAAAGAGATTACACAGGCTTTGGCAGATCAGGTTGCTTCCTTGGATATAGATGTAATAGCAGGTATTGAAAGCCGGGGTTTTTTATTTGGAATGTCTTTGGCTCAGGCTTTAAATGTACCCTTTGTACCCATCAGAAAGGCAGGTAAATTACCTTACCGTACAATTCAGCAGTCTTATGCTTTAGAATATGGAACAGCTACTTTAGAAGTGCATGAAGATGCTTTTATAAACGGCCAGAAAGTATTGATACATGATGACCTATTGGCTACAGGAGGTACAGTGGTTGCAGCTTCGCAATTGATTGAGAAATTGGGAGCAAATGTAGCTGGGTATTCTTTTATCATTAACCTTGATTTTTTGAACGGAAAACAGCGGTTGCAAACTTTTAACCCTAACGTATTTTCGTTGGTGTCTTACCTATAATTACCGTAATTCATAATTTGTGTTTTTTTAAGTACATATCATGTTGATTGATACTTAAATAGATTGGATGATATATTGTTTTATCCAAAATAAAACTATATATTTAGTTAACCTAAAAACCTTATTATGAAAAAAATTATATTAATAATTTGTGCACTCATTTCAGGTATAACAGCCTTTGCACAAAACGTAAAGTTTCTGCCCGATAAACCTGAGGCTGGAAAAACATTAAATTTTGAGTACAATTCTAAAGGAACCAAGCTGGAAGGTTTGGCCAATGTAAGTTGTATTGCCCAAACATTTATCAACACCCGTTATAAAAAGGTTGATATAAAACTGGAAAAGGAAGGTAATATCTATAAGGGAAGTTTTGTTCCGGCAGATAGCACTGCCATTGCGGTATTGGTGTTTTCGGCAGACGGTACCAAAGATGAAAATCCGGCAGGTTATTATACTTTGTTTTATCAAAATGGTAAGCCAACGGCAATGTCTTATTACTGGCAGGCGCAGTTCTACAGTGGACTGGGTAAATCGCTTTCAGGAGCAGAGACCGATAAGGAAAAAGCAATAAAGGCTTATGAAAGTGCTTTTGCAGAAGATACCAAACTTAAAGAAACCTATTATACTAACTATTTTCAACTAGTTTATGGAGGTGATAAAACTAAGGGTTCGTCAATAGGTTATGCCTATATCAAAGAGCTCAACCAAAAACAGAATAAGGATGAAAGTGACCTCGTTAAAATAGCATTAATATATAACGTATTGAGATTAAAGCCCTCAGCAGATTCGGTATATAATATTATTAAAACCAAATATCCGAATGGTAACTATATGTTTGGGCAAGCCGCAAATGCTATATATCGTGAACCATCAGCTATAAAAAAAGAAGAAAAACTCAATGAACTGGTTAAAAACTTTAAACTGAATGCCAATAATGAAGCCGATTACAAAAAGTTAGAGGGGTTATATATGGAGCTTGCAAGTGCTTTTGGTCAAGAAAAGAATAACCAGAAATTTGAAGACTATGCCAATAAAATAAAGAATAAAACAAGTTTAGCCAGTATTTGTAACAGTTTTGCATGGGCCTGCGCAGAAAAGAACGAAAACGTTGTTTTTGCTACACAGATTTCAAAAAAATCACTGGATTTGTTAGACGCCGCTAAGCAAGATCCCGTTCCTGCTTTTTATAGCTCAAAAGAAGATTATCTGAAGAACATAGAAAGTAACTGGGCTTCATATGCAGATACTTATGCGTTATTGCTAAATCATTCCGGTAATAAAGCAGAAGCCTTAAAATACCAGGAGCAAGCTGTTAAAATGAATAATTTTAGCAGTGCCGATATGAACAGCCGTTTTGTTGTTTTTTTGGCAGACAATAACCGATTTAAAGATGCCAGAGAATATGGAGAAAGGTTTATTAAGGAAGGAAAAGGAGGTGCTGAAATTAAAGGGGCATTGAAGAAAGCTTATCAGGGTAATGAGGGTTTTGATGTTTACTATGCCAAACTGGAGCGTGAGGCTTTGGAGAAAGAGCGTGAAAAATTCGTAAAAGAAATGATCAACAGGCCGGCTCCCAAATTTACTTTGGTTAATCTGAAAGGAGAAACCGTAAGCCTTGAAAAGCTAAAAGGTAAGGTGGTAATTGTAGATTACTGGGCTACTTGGTGTGGTCCGTGTATCGCTTCTTTCCCAGGTATGCAAATGGCTGTTGAGAAATATAAAAACGACCCTAAGGTTGAATTTCTGTTTGTAAATACATGGCAAACTGAAGAAAACAGAGAAAAGGTGGTAAAAGATTTTATGGCTGCGAATTCAAAATACACCTTTAACGTACTGCTGGATACAAAGAATAAGCAGGATCCAAGCAAGTTTGATGTGATTGATAGTTACAATTTAAATGGAGATGGTATTCCTCAAAAGTATATTATTGATCCAAAAGGAAATATCAGGTTTAAAAAAGTAGGTTTTGGTGGATCGGCTGATGCTACAGTTAGAGAGCTTGATATAATGATTGATTTGGCGAAAGAGACAAAATAAAAGGAAATGTATCATAAAAAAGGCGCCCGAAAAGGCGCCTTTTTATTGAACTTATAAGTACTTATTTCTTATCTTTTGTGTAAGCATCGTTTAAGCCTTTTAAAACTTCTGCGGTTACATCTAAACCCGGTTCAGCATATAAAATAGCACTGTTACCTTTAGCATAGGTTAACACCATTTTATAACCTTTATCTTTGGCGTAGCTTTTTAAGAATTCAGTTACTTTATTGTATAAAGCTTCCTGCTCTTTTGCGTGCTCATTTTGCAAAGCAGCACCGGCATTCTGCTGATAAGCCTGTAGCTCCTGTTGCTTGCGTGCCAGTCTTTGTTCGGTAGCAGCTCTTTGATCAGCAGGTAAAGAGTTGGCCTGCGATTGATATTGTTGTACCTCACGTTGGAAAGCCTGGCCTTTTGCAGCTAAATCATTATCGGCCGCTTTACCTTTGGTTTCCATTTTTTTCTGTATATCTTTCGAATATTCATATTTAGCTAAAAGCGTATCTGAATTAACATATACAATACTTTCTTTTTGAACATCGGTTGAGGTTGTTTTTGCAGCACCACTTTCAGTTTTAGGGGCGTTGTTGCTACAAGCGGTAATTACAGAAGCCAATGCTACAGCTGTTGCAATCCCACCTAATTTTAATGCGTTTATTTTCATTCTCCTAATTAAATTTTAACAAATATAAAAATCAAAACGGAAATCCTGAAAGCAAGTTTTTTTTCATGAATTTATTACAATTTTTATAGGTAAATAGTTATCCACACCTGCCGTTTTTACAGTAAAAATCGCTATTTTTGAATCTTTAAGTATTAATTAAATTTATGAGCGAAGAAACAGTTCAAAACTCAAATTATTCTGCAGATAATATTCAGGTACTGGAAGGCTTGGAAGCTGTACGTAAGCGTCCATCGATGTACATTGGAGATACCGGAGTTAAAGGTTTACACCATTTGGTTTATGAGGTTGTAGATAACTCCATAGATGAAGCTTTAGCAGGATATTGTACCGATATTTTTGTTACTATACATAAAGGAAATTCCATCACTGTAGAAGATAATGGTCGTGGTATTCCTACAGGCATCAATAAGAAAGAAGGTAAATCGGCCTTAGAAATTGTAATGACTGTATTGCATGCCGGTGGTAAATTTGATAAAGATACCTACAAAGTATCAGGAGGTTTACACGGCGTTGGGGTAAGTTGCGTTAATGCCTTATCTATACACATGAAAACGGTTGTTCACCGTGAGGGTAAAATCTTTACACAGGAATATGAAAGAGGTAAACCGCTTTTTGACGTAAAAGAAATTGGTGTATCAGATAAAACAGGAACTATACAGACATTCCAGCCTGATGCTGAGATTTTTACACAGACTGTTGAATATCGTTATGATACATTGGCGTCACGTTTACGTGAGTTATCCTTTTTAAATAAAGGCATAAGTTTAACTTTAACCGATGAGCGTGAAGTAAATGAGGATGGTTCATTCCTCTCGGAAACTTTTAAATCAGAAGGCGGGTTAAAAGAATTTGTACAATTCTTAGACGGCACCCGCCCATCTTTAATTCCTGAGCCTATTTACGTAGAAGGTATAAAAAGTGGTATTCCGGTTGAGTTAGCTATGCAGTACAATGATAGCTACTCTGAAAACGTGCATTCATATGTGAACAATATTAACACCCATGAGGGAGGAACGCACATCGCGGGTTTCAGACGTGGATTAACCCGTACCTTAAAAGCTTACGCTGAGAAATCGGGTTTGCTTAAAAACGTTAAGTTCGAGATTACAGGGGATGACTTTAGAGAGGGTTTAACAGCTGTAGTTTCGGTTAAAGTGGCCGAACCTCAGTTTGAAGGACAGACCAAGACCAAATTAGGTAACTCTGAGGTGATGGGAGCGGTTGATGTTGCAGTAGGTGAAGCTTTAGGAATATATTTAGAAGAAAACCCTAAGGAAGCTAAAATGATTGTTAATAAGGTTATTTTGGCAGCTACCGCAAGAGCAGCGGCACGTAAAGCACGTGAAATGGTGCAGCGTAAGAGTGTAATGGGAGGTTCAGGTTTACCTGGTAAACTGGCAGACTGTTCTGATAGTGATCCTGAAAAATGTGAATTGTTCCTGGTAGAGGGTGACTCTGCGGGTGGAACTGCTAAACAGGGCCGCGATCGTAATTATCAGGCTATTTTACCTTTAAAAGGTAAAATCCTGAACGTAGAAAAAGCTATGGAGCATAAAATCTACGAAAACGATGAGATCAAGAATATGTTTACCGCATTAGGGGTGAGTATAGGAACTGAAGATGATGACAAAGCTTTGAATCTAACCAAGCTTCGTTACCATAAAATCATTATTATGACCGATGCTGATATTGATGGTTCGCACATTACTACACTGATTTTAACTTTCTTTTTCCGTTACATGAAAGCTTTGATAGAGGCTGGTTATGTTTACATTGCAGCACCACCGCTATATCAAGTTAGAAAAGGTAAAGATTTTGAATATTGCTGGAACGATGTACAGCGTGACGCCGCTATACAACGTTTAAAAGGTGCAGGTAAAGAGGACAGTGTACACGTACAGCGTTACAAAGGTTTGGGAGAGATGAACGCTGAGCAGCTTTGGGAAACTACACTTAATCCAGCTACCCGTACTTTAATGAAGGCTACGATTGAAAATGCAGCAGAATGCGATTATACTTTCTCTATGCTAATGGGCGATGAAGTAGCACCACGCAGAGAATTTATTGAGCGTAATGCCAAGTATGCAAAAATTGATGCATAGATAAAAAGCAGAATAAAATATAAAAAGGCGTTTGAGAAATATTTTCAAACGCCTTTTTTAATATTAACATTTAAATTTTTCAATAGCCTGATCTGTATGCGATAAGAAATTAACAGCTTTTCCTTTATTGCTTTCGTAAATAAAGTCATTGAGACTTTTGCTGTTGTATTTTGCAAAATTTCCAACAATGATCAACCTTATTTTATAATTTACAAATTTCTGCAAAATTTCTCCCGCCATTTTAGTTTTTAGGTCAAAGAATTGAGGGTGTATGTTTTCTTCGTGAAGGATAACTTTATCATAGCCCTGATAGTATAGGTTACCTAACAAATCTGTTCCATCATCAATATTTTTAACAATCAATTGTTTGGCTATAACTTCTGCAATAGAGCCCTTAGCTACATTATGGGAGATGATTTGCATATTGTTATTGTACTCTTAATATACTGCCTGAGGTAAGCTGGTCATCTTTATCCATTTGCAAAATAGAATGGCCAACATAACTTGGTTCTAATAATTGATTATTTTCTTTAAGCTGTATAAACCTATCTATAGTTTTGAAGTTGTCTTTGCTGCTGCTTCTGATTTGTGCCTGCATACCGGTATCAACTACGCCCGGAGCTATACTTAATGCTCTTACAGGGTGTTTTTCTTCTTCCTGTTCAATTGCAATGTTTTTGCTAAGCATATCAATGGCAGATTTGGTGGCACAGTACACAGACCAGCCAAAATAAGGTTTTTGAGCAGCTCCTGATGAAATATTGATGATACTTTTCTTGCATGCCCATGATTGACAGCTTTTAATAAATACAGCACAGCTTACTAGTACAGAAGTGAGATTAAGTGCAACTGTTTGCTGGATATCTAAGGGTTTTAATCTGGTAAGGGGAGCTATTTCTCCTAATGTGCCAGCATTGTTAATGAGTGTTATCTGCCCTGTTTCTTTTGGATCGATTTCTTTGAAAATATCTTCAAATAACTTTTCTATATTTTCAGTTAAGGTTAAATCAACAGTATATTGCTTTATTGCAACTGATACATCTTTATTAAATGTACGTGCAATAGAATATATTTGAAAACCATCAGTCAGGTATGCATTTACAATTCCTGCTCCAATGCCTTTGCTGCCCCCTGTTATGATTAATACTTTTTTCATGGTTGTAAATAGGATGAAGTGCGTTAACCGTTAACAGATAAAAAGACATCTACTTCTGCATTTTGCCAATCGGTGCTCTTTTCTCCATATACTTCAAAATCATACAGATAAGCTCTGTCGGTATCACTTTGCCAGATTTCTTGCCAGGTGTTGGCCACACAATCGGGCATTTTACCTTTTGCTGCTATTTTTGTATAAATAGCTTCAGGTATGCTTAATACTTCCAGCTCTGCAGGTGTGATTGTATCAGGTTCAACTCTGCAGCCTATAAAGTAAGCATAAGGCATAAGATGATCCCCTTCGTAATCAAAATAAACCGCATAGATTTCATTGCTTAGTTTGCCTGGTATACGTTCAATATAATTTCCGGTTTCAAATTTTTGCCAGAAATTGCCACAATCTATACCAGATTGTCCATTCAGGTTAGTGGTTTTATAAGGAAGTTTAATGCCAATAAGTTTAAAGCCTTGTAGTGTTATGGTTTTCATTGAAGATTGGGTTATAAATGATAAGAGGTAACATACGTACTGTTCAACCTTTTAAATTTCTTCCTTTTTTACAATAAGAAGCTGGTCTTCATTGAGGTGTAAGAAGCCAAACTCATAACAGAAAGTATAAAGATTTCCAGTTTGTGTTTTGTAAATATGGGTATAATAATTAAAATTAAATCCCTTTTTCAGCAACTTATCTTTATTGATTTTGGCTTTACCTTCAGGATTTTCATCTTTTAATATCTTTCTGTTTTTAATTAATATCTGATTGATTTTTTTGACAAAATCATTGTCAGACGCCCTAATTTTATTGTTGTAATTGCTACGGCATTGATCGTCGCAAAACTTTTTATCAGAGCGTCCTTTAATTTCGGTATTACAATCTAAACAAAGTCGTTGCTCCATAAATTAAAATACTTCTTAAAGATAGCATTTATCCTCAGAATATTAACAGGGGTTATCCGTTTATAATCGGTTATATACGGATATAAATGTATAAACTCCGGATAAAGTTTGAACATGAAAACAACTTTGTATCGTCGGTAAGCAAAAAGCTACTGGTCGTTAATCACTAATTTAAAATGTATTTTTATGAAAAATGTAATCAACAAAGTAACTCTTACAGGTAATGCAGGAACAGAAGTTCAGATCAAAAATTTTACTGAAAAACAAAAGTTAGCCCGTGTTAGTCTGGCCGTGAACGAGTACTATAAAAACATCAAAGGAGAGCCTGTAAAAAGAACACACTGGTTTCAACTGGTTTTCTGGAACGAACATGCAGATAGAGCCTTAGATACCATTAAGAAAGGAACTCGTTTAACCATTGAAGGACGTTTACAGTCTTTAAACTATGAGACCAAAAAAGGTTTGAAAAGACAGGTTACGGAAATCGTAGTACAAACGATGCAGGCAATCAATAACTAATAAAATGAAAAAGGTTGCTACTAATAGATAGCAACCTTTTTACTTGATTATATCTTATTTAAAAGTATTGAACTTGCCAAAAACTCCTAAAGGTAATTTTACACCCGAAGTTGCCTGTAAAAATAATTCTCCGGTTTCCAGATTTCGTACCTGTGGGAAAGAAGTTCTAATTAAGTTTTCTACAATCACTGATGAAAATCCGAGAGAATAAGTATTCAGAATTAAAAAATGTTCTTCAGGATCTAATAGCTGAACTACATCCTGCATCATTTCTTGTATATGATCTTCCAATTTCCATTTTTCGCCATTAGGACCATGACCAAATGCGGGAGGATCAAGAATAATACCGTTATATTTCTTTCCCCGTTTTAATTCTCTTTTTACAAATTTTAAAGCATCTTCAACTACCCATCTGATGTCATTCAGCCCTGATAATTCCCGGTTCTCGTTAGCCCAGGTTACCACCTGCTTTATAGAATCTACGTGGGTGGTATCGGATCCTGCTGCACGGGCAACCAAAGAAGCAGCTCCTGTGTAAGCAAACAGATTTAAAACTTTAGGCTGCTCACATTTAAATTTTTTAACGCAAGAAGAAATGTAATCCCAGTTAACCGCCTGCTCAGGAAAAACGCCCACATGTTTGAAAGAAGTTAACCCTAAACGAAGATTAATGCTAATGTCATCATTTTTATAATTGATGTTCCAGCGATCAGGTGCATTTTTAGAAAATTTTATCCAATCTCCTGTAGTTGCAGAGCGACCCTTAAAATGTATATGTGCTCTTTTTTTCCATTCCTGTTCGGTTAGAACCTTTTTCCATACAGCTTGTGGTTCGGGTCTTGATAATATTAAGTTGCCAAAGCGTTCCAGTTTTTCAAAATCTCCGCAATCTATCAGCTCGTAATCTTTCCAATGCGTTGGCGTAAGTAGTTGTATCATTTTAAAATTATAATTTATCTTTTGCAGCTTTCATAAAACGGCTGGCAAACACAAAATCATTCAGTTCGGGCACATCTGTTTTGGCAATTTCTTTGTTTGAACCTTCCCAGAACTTTTTGCCTTCATGTAAGAACAGGATATGATCTCCAATACCCATTACCGAGTTCATATCGTGCGTTACCACAATGGTTGTGGTATTGTATTCTTCGGTAATTTCTTTGATCAGTTCGTCAATTACGATAGAGGTCTTAGGATCAAGACCTGAGTTGGGCTCATCGCAGAACAAATACTTAGGGTTCATGGCAATGGCACGTGCAATACCTACACGTTTTTTCATCCCACCTGATAGTTCGGCAGGAAATAATTTATTTCTGCCTTCAAGATTTACCCTTTCCAAACAAAAGTTTACACGGTCCAATTTCTCATTCCTGGTCTGGTCTGTAAACATGTTTAAGGGAAACATGATATTTTCTTCAACAGTCATTGAATCAAAAAGAGCAGAACCCTGAAAAAGCATTCCTATTTCTTTCCTGATTTCTATTCGTTCTTCGGTATTGAGTTGAGTAAATTCGCGTCCGTCGTACATTACACTTCCCTGTTCAGGATGATGTAGCCCGATCATACATTTTAAAAGTGTGGTTTTTCCAGAACCTGAGCCCCCAATAATCAGGTTGGTTACACCAGGTTCAAATTTGCCTGAAATACCTTTTAAAACCTCATTATCGCCAAATGATTTATGGATATCTTTGATCTCGATCATAATAATAATTGGGTTACAATGTAATCGCAGGCTAAAATACTTATACAACTAATTACAACTGCTCTTGTGCTGGCCTGAGCCACTTCAAGCGCTCCGCCTTTAACGTAAAATCCTTCATAAGCAGGTACAGATGTAATGATAAAACCAAATACAAAAGCTTTAACCAATGCTACGGTAATGGTATAAGGATTAAAATCAGTAGTAATACCCTGTATATATTCGGCTGCGGTTACAGCACCTGATAAAGTACCGCCAATATAACCGCCGGTAATGCTTAATACCATTGAAAAAATAACGAGAACCGGAACCATGGTTATTCCGGCAAGTATTTTAGGTAAAATAAGATATCCCGGGGCATTAATACCCATGATCTCTAAAGCATCAATCTGTTCGGTAACCCGCATTGTTCCAATTTCAGAAGAAATTGCAGAACCAATCTTACCTGCCAGCACAATAGCGCTTATGGTAGGGCTTAATTCAAGAATTGTTGAATCGCGGTTAACTGAACCAATAATGGATTTGGGAATAAAATCACTTACCAGCTGGAAAGCAATCTGTAATGTCATTACGGCCCCGATAAATGTAGAGATAATACTGATTAAACCTAATGAGCCCAAACCTATAAAATTCATCTGTTGAAAAATAGCTCTCAAATAAATACTCCATTTTTCAGGCTTTCTAAAGGCTGCCTTTAGCAATAAAATGTAACGTCCAAAATTGGTAAAATTCATTTAGGGGAATTTGCTTAGTTTAAACTATTAATATACAAAGTAACAACAAAAATGTTCTGGCAGGTTGTTTTTATTTAAAAAATATTACGATTTAGTTTATAATTGTTTGTATTTTATTAGTATAAGCAATAAAAAATGAATGCAGTTATTACTGGAGCAACCAAGGGTATAGGTAAAGCGGTTGCTGAAGCGCTGGCTAAACAGGGCTACAATCTGGCTATATGCTCACGTAACCAAAATGAACTCGATTTATTTAAACGAGAACTGGAAACCTATCCTATAAATGTATTGGCTGTTCAGGCCGATTGCACCCAAAAAGCAGATGTAATCAATTTTACCAAAAAGATAGAGAACGCTTTTAATCAGATCGATGTGCTGGTAAATAATGCAGGGATTTTTCTGCCTCAGAACCTTATGGATGAGAAGGATGAAAACTTTGAAATACAGCAGCAGATTAATGTAAACGCGGCCTATTACCTGGCAAAACGATTAGGTAAAATGATGCTTAAAAGGCAAAAGGGGCATATTTTTAACATCTGTTCTGTAGCCAGTAAGGAGCCGGTTAAAGGAGCCGGAAGTTATAGTGTAACAAAAGCAGCTTTGCTCAGTCTTAATAATGTGTTAAGAGATGAGTTAGCTCAGCACAACATCAAAGTTACAGCCATTTTACCGGGCTCAACATTAACAGCATCGTGGGAGGGAACAACCATAAGTCCGGAAAAATTTGTACAGCCACAGGATATTGCACAATTAATTACCTGCGTGTTAAATTTAAGTAAAGGTGTAAATGTTGATGAGATTATGGTAACTCCGTTGAATTTTTAAGTTTCGAAAAAATGGAAAAGAGATTATATAGAAACGAACATAATAAATATGTTGCAGGTGTGGCCTCGGGCTTAGCAGATTATATGGGGGTGGATATCGCCATTATAAGATTACTGTTTATTTTAACTACCATATTTGCCGCCGGTTTAGGCATTATAGCCTATATTGTTTTATGGATTGTACTTCCGGTAAATAATGATCCTGCATTAAAATATAAGCAGTTTAACGATTATTTTAAGGATAAACAGCCTAACTCGATGTTCAATTCATCAGAAGCATTCAGCAACCCATACCAGGCCGAAGAGCAGACCAAATGGAATACACCTAATTTTGAACAACAGCCAAATTTAAACCAGTTCAAAAAAAGCAATGATACCAGCAGAACGGTGGTAGGTTTAGTATTATTGGTACTTGGAGTATATTTTTTATTGAGAGAACTGGGCATGGTTCCTTATTGGTTTAGCATATTTAAAATTTACAAGTTATGGCCGCTTGCTATAGTGGCTTTGGGTGTCAGTCTTATTTTTAGAAGTAAGGGGAAAGCCGATTGGGAGAATTTTAAACGTCAGACAGAAACTGCTCAGCAAGGGAAAGAACAGGCTAACAAGGCTAATGATTCTACTGTAGAAGATGCACAAATAATTGAAGAGCAGAAAAAAGACGAACAGTCTGATAGCGCTCAATAACGAAATTATTAATAAGGTTTAACTTTAAATAGCATACACATGAAATTTGAACGCGTAGTTTGGGGAGTAATATTACTTTTTATAGGAGGTATATTACTATTAGATAATCTAAATATTATACATTTTTACTGGCGTAACGTATGGCATTTCTGGCCAATATTTTTAATTGTTGGCGGTTTAAATATGTTGTTTAACCGTAATAACTCGCAGGTAGGTAGTATATTATCGTTGGTTGTGGTGGTTATCACCTTATCATTCCTTTTCTTTAAAGGGCAAGAAAACCCAAGAAACAGGTATTTCTGGGGAGGTAACAGGAACGGCGACAATGATTTTAATCTTGATATCGACAATGAGAGAAGTGAAGGTGAGGCTTTAACTTTTTTTGAACCTCTTGCTGCAGCAGATACAGCTAAAAAAACGATTTTAAATCTTTCTGGCGGAGGTACATTTTTTGAGCTGAAAGGTAATTCAGATAGCTTGTTCTATGCAAAAGTAATGCGCAGGTCGGGCAGGTTTTTCTTGAATAAGAACGTAACAGATACTACCAATGTATTGACTTTTAAAATGCAGGATAAAGGCAGCAGAAATAAATCATGGTCTTTTGGTTCGGGAAGAAATAATAACGTTGAACTGAACCTAAGCACTGTTCCTGTATGGTATTTGAACTTATCAATGGGCGCAGGTAAATTAGACTTTGATTTAAGTGATTATAAAGTGCGCACATTGAATTTTGATGGAGGTGCTGCAGATGTTGTTCTGAAAGTAGGAAGATTAATGCCTATTAGCGATATAAATGTTAAAACAGGTGTGGCTAATGTAGAGATTAGTGTGCCAGAAACATCAGGATGCCGCATAAAAACAGAAACAGGTTTGTCTAACAGAGATTTTGAAGGATTTACTAAAATTAGCGATGGCGTTTATGAAACTCCGGGCTATAGGGAAACAAAACAAAAAGTTTTTATAAATTTAAATGGCGGATTAAGCAACTTTAATGTAAGCAGGTATTAGTTGCACGCAGTTTTTATAAAAATTAATTATTTGCTTTGTACACAGTAGTAATAGAGGGCAAGCCACAAGGGCCCTATACATTAGATGAATTAAAAAAGCTGAACATTAAACCTGGAACTTTTATCAGGAAGCCCGGGATGGATGATTATAAAGAAGCCCATGAGCTGCCCGAATTGAGGGAGCTCATGGGTTTTCGTTTTGAGCAAACTGCGCCTCAATATTTTGCTTCTTTTGACCAAAGGCTGCTTGCTTCGGCAATAGATTATTTCTTTATCATATTAATTTATGTGTTTTTAATGGTGGCTGTTTATTTAATTGTAAATAATCAAAAAGAAATGTTGATCATCTTGCTATCGACCTTAATTATAATACCCATAGCAAAATTTTTATATGGTTCTTTTGCGGAGGCTTCTGTAAAGCAGGCTACCATTGGCAAACGCATTTTGAGCATAAAAGTAGGAGACATGTTTGGAAACAGGCTCAGCCTGGGAGTTTCTTTCATGAGGAATTTTTTGAAAATCTTTTCTGTTCTAACTCTTTTCTTTGGCTATTTATACAGTTTTCTTAATAAGAAACAGCAATGCCTGCATGATGTAATGGCCAATACATTGGTGGTTAAAGACAGGCTGATATAGAAAACCTATCTTAAAAGAAGTTCAAAGCGATATTGGAAATGTGATTTAAAGCATTTGTAAATTAAATCTGTATTGTTAGATGCCAATAAAATAACAATCAATCAATCTAACAATCTAACATTTAGCGTATCTTTGCCAAACCATGCAGGATATAGAAAAAATGGCCGGTTTACCCGGTGGTTATTGTAATAATTTAACCCAATATTCAAGGTTTTTAACAAGAGAAGTGAACATAGGAAATGTCCCTATGGGCGGGCATAATCCTATCCGTATTCAGTCTATGACCACTACTGATACTATGGATACCATGGCCACAGTAGAGCAGACTATAAGAATGGTTCACTCAGGTTGTGAATACGTGCGGATCACAGCTCCAAGTGTTAAAGAAGCCGAAAATCTGGCCAATATAAAAAAGGAACTTCGTATGCGTGGTTACGATGTACCTTTAGTGGCAGATATTCACTTTACACCCAATGCGGCAGAAGCTGCAGCACGTATTGTAGAAAAAGTACGTGTAAATCCAGGAAATTATGCTGATAAAAAGAAGTTTGAAAATTTAGTTTATACCGAAAGTACCTATCAGGCAGAGCTCGAGAGAATTTATAAAAAGTTCTCACCTCTGGTAAAGATCTGTAAAGAATATGGTACGGCCATGCGTATTGGTACTAATCATGGTTCGTTATCAGATCGTATCATGAGCCATTATGGAGATACTCCGGAAGGAATGGTAGAATCTGCTATGGAATTTATCCGTATTTGCGAAGACCTTAAATTTTATAATCTGGTCATTTCCATGAAAGCCAGCAATACGCAGGTAATGGTGCAGGCGTACCGCTTGTTGGTCAAGACCATGGTTAAAGAAGGTATGAATTATCCTTTGCATTTAGGAGTTACCGAAGCGGGAGATGGGGAAGACGGACGTATAAAATCTGCTGTAGGTATAGGCACACTTTTAGCAGATGGTTTAGGCGATACGGTAAGAGTTTCGTTAACAGAAGATCCCGAATTTGAGGCACCAGTGGCAAAGGCTCTGATTAGCAGATTTGAAGCCGGTCTTCCGCAAGCTCAGACTGATAGCACCCTATCTTCAGACTTCAGATTTCAGACTTCCAACTATAATCCTTATCATTATCAAAGAAGAAAAACAGAAGAAGTTTTAAATTTTGGTGGGCATCAGGTACCAAGAGTAGTGCTTGATCTGACTGGTCAGAATTTAAAAGATCCGGCTATTTTAAATGGCGTGGGTTTCAGCTACTCTGCTTTACTTGATAAGTATAATCTTTCTGATCAAGCCTGCGATATGGTTTATTTAGGAGACCAATTGCCGTCTTTCTCTTTTCCGGGAGGTTTGAAACAACTTTATGATTACCCAACATGGCTAAGTTTAACCCATAAAGAGAATGCCCATCCTTTATTTACTTTAAAAGAATTTAAGAGCGCTGCGCAGAAAGACGGTAAACTCAATTTTGTTCAGGTGTTGGCCGAAGAGCTGCTTGTTGAAGAAATAAAATCGCTCATCCATACTGTTCTGATTTTACATACAGAACAACAAAATGCATTGCAAATACTTAGAAAGGCCTTTATAGATTTGTGTAATGCAGATATCCAAATCCCTGTGATCATTAGACGTGATTTTGAGTATATGGGCGATGAAAATTTACAGTTATACAGTGCTACAGATATAGGTGGATTGCAGATAGATGGTTTTGGAGATGGGATTTGGCTTAATTCAAAGGATACGCCGCTTTCAGTAATCAACTCTGTTTCATTTGGTATATTACAGGCTTCGCGTACACGTATTTCAAAAACCGAATATATTTCTTGTCCAAGCTGCGGGCGTACTTTGTTTGATCTTCAGGAAACCACACAAGCTATACGATCACGTACTTCGCATTTAAAAGGTGTTAAAATTGGTATTATGGGCTGTATTGTAAATGGCCCTGGTGAAATGGCTGATGCTGATTACGGTTATGTAGGAGCAGGCCCGGATAGAATCACACTTTACCGGGGACAGGAGGTAGTAAAGAAGAACGTTAAAACAGCAGAGGCCATTAACGAGCTGATCGAAATTATAAGAATAGACGGAAACTGGATAGAAAAAGAGGATTAACAGTAAGAAAAAAGGATGCCAAAATCTTATATTTCTGTTTTAAAGAGCATGAAAAACATTAAATGTAAGTTGTAACTTCTGGCAATCCTTGCTTATGTTTTAATTCTTTTTCAACCTTGCCATAACCAGATTTTCTTTTTGTATAGCTTTATCTTTTTGTAATACCTCATCAAGTATGGCATTTAATGCTGTTCTTACCTTTTCCCTGTTGATATTTACTTTAAACCCCTTTACTTCTTCTTCGTAAATTAGTTCCTGTTGCGCATTGTAAAATTTAATAACTTGGATTTTTGGAGTTTTAACATTGCTCTCAATTACCCAATTTGCAAAATCAGCTTTATATTGTGCTTTTGTCCAAGCGGCCATTAAAAAAACGGTAATCGCTGTAAGAATTAACTTTTTCATTTGTTCAGGTTTTAATGTATGCCTTATTGTTTATTAACTCAAACTTATAGAGGCTTAGGTTATATAAAAAGAATGATCGCCCATTACAAACCTTTTGGATACAAGCTTTTGTGAAAAGCTTATGAGTGGCTTTGTATTAAAATAAGAGAAGTTAACTCGGATATAGATGCTGTTTGTTTGCCAAAAACTGTTGTTTGTCTATTAAAATCTTCTATATAAGCAGTTGCTAATTATATTTGAGTATGCATGCATGGTATAATTACCTTAATACTCCAGAACAAAAAAAACGTATAATTCAGCATATCATTTTCTGGTTATCGGTCTGGATATTCACCTCAATTTTATTCGGTTACCAAAAGCAGACTGTTTCTATGGCATTAAAACATAACCTTATTTTATTGCCGGTTCATATGCTATATTTTTATACAATAGCTTATTTTATTATTCCCCGTTATTTATTTACTAAAAAGTACCTGCAGTTTTTTTTAATTCTGCTTTTATTTGTGGCGGCAATGCCATTGGTTAGTAGATTGTTAGATATTTTTATTGTAGAGCCCAGTTTGAATAAATATTTAATCGAAAATAAAATTTACAACTGGGAAAAAGTACGCGGAACAAAATTAGAGCGGTTTACTAATATTCTGTATTATATCAATGCGTTTAAGTCTGTTAACCTTATTGTGTGGTTTGCCATTGCCTTAAAATTCTTTAACTTATGGTATAAACGTCAACAGGCTGCTTTACAGGCCGAGTTAAATTTACTGAAAGCACAGATTCATCCACATTTCTTATTCAATACCTTAAATAACCTTTATGCCCATACGCTCAATAATTCGCCAAAATCTCCAGAAATAGTATTGGGTCTATCTGATATTTTAAGATATATGCTTTATGAGTGTAATGCTGAACATGTAACGCTGAAAAAGGATATTGAAATACTGGACAGCTATATCCTCATTGAAAAAATGAGATATGAAGATCGGCTCGAGTTTAATTTTACCAAAGAAGGAGATCTGAACCATTACGAAATTGCTCCTTTATTAATGCTGCCTTTGGTTGAAAATGCATTTAAATATGGAGCAAATGAAAAAGTAGGGCAGGCCTGGATCAATATGGAGCTGTCTGTAAATGATAATTTGCTTAAATTTAAAATCATGAATGGAAAAGTTACGAGTGTAGACAGAAAAGAAAATTCAGGTGTGGGACATATAGGCTTGCAAAATGTTCATAAAAGACTTCAGCTTATTTATCCTAATGCGCATCAACTTAAAATTATAGATGAAGAAGAATTGTTTGCCGTAATTCTGACCATTGATCTTGACAAAGGAGTTTCTGTTTAACTGCACCAATGAAAATACGAACCATAATTGTTGATGACGAGCCTCATGCCATTGAGGTGATAGAAAAATATCTTGAAAATTTTCAGGAGATAAGCCTTGTTGCCAAATGCAGAGATGGCATCAACGCTTTTCATGTTTTACAGCAGCATACCATAGATCTGATGTTTTTAGATGTAAAAATGCCAGGTATTACAGGAGTTGAACTTTTAAAAAGCCTTAAAAACCCGCCAAAAGTAATTTTTACTACCGCCTACAGCGATTATGCTATAGAAGGTTTTGAGCTCGATGCCGTAGATTATCTTTTAAAACCTATTGCCCTTAACCGTTTTTTAAAAGCTATGGATAAGGTTCTGGCCAGCATGGGAGCCAGACAACAGATTATGCTGGCTAAAGAAACTGCAGTAATATCCGATGTAAATAAATTCCTGTTTCTCAGGGTGGATCGTAAAACCGTAAAAGTTAATGTAAAAGATATTTACTGGATAGAAAGTGTTAAAGACTACGTTAAGGTAATTTTAGAAGATAAAGTGTTATTGAGTAAGCAAAAAATTAGTGTTTTAGAAGATCTGCTTCCAGAAGAACAATTTTGCAGAATACATAAATCCTTTATTATTTCTATAGATAAAGTAGATGCCTATTACTCATATGCAGTAGAGATTATGGGTAAACAATTGCCAATTGGCCGTAACTATAAGCTACAGGCTATGAAATGTTTGCAGGAGAATTGATTAAATACCCCAGGCTGTTATGATTACTCTTCTGCTGCCACCATGGTTGCGGTGTTCGCATAAATAAATACCCTGCCAGGTACCTAAGTTAAGTTGTCCGTTGGTAACCGGAATAAGAACAGAAGCCCCTGTAAGTGATGATTTAAGATGTGCAGGCATATCATCATCACCCTCGTAATTGTGTATATAATCCGGATCACCTTCAGGTACAGTTTTATTAAACCAAGTTTCAAAATCTATTCTTACAGTAGGATCTGCATTTTCATTAATGGTTAAAGAGGCAGAGGTATGCTGTATAAAAACCTGTAACATACCAACATTTAATTCAGTAATTTCGGGTATGGCATGTACGATTTCATCGGTAATAAGATGAAAACCACGTGAACGTTCTTTTAAGGTAAGGCGTTTCTGTAAAAAATGCATAAGTAATTTACTAATGTTTATATGGTTTAACACCATATTAGACCTCTTGGATTTTAAAAAGAAAATAATTTTAATTGGATAAATTGAAAATAAAGTAATTGTTAAAGAGTTGCTATATAAACCATACGATAATGCTAGTCTATGTTGTTGCTTATACTACAGATCTAATATTTGGGAGATTATTTTTCAATGCTATTTAAAAAGGTTAAACTCTTTTCACAAACTTCTAACAAATGAGTAGGCAAGTTATCACCTACATATGGGTGAAATGCACCAAATACATGATTAGCATCTTTAATTTTAAGCAATCTGCTGGCGGGATTAGCATTGGCTAACTTCTCAGCAGTTTCAAGAGGTACATTTATATCTTTATCGCCCTGAATAATTAACCAGGGAATGTTTAGCTGTTTTGCAGCAGCTAAAATATTCAGTTGATTTTTGTTTTCTTCAAAATCTTCTAAAAGAGTTACATTAAGCGGCATTTTTTCTTTTGTACGGGCATTTATCACTTCAATTTTTCCTGTCATGCGCCATTTCTTTTCCTGTTCTTTTTTCCATAAACTGCTAAAATCAGCTATAGAACTCCAGGTAATCAGGCCACCAACATAAGGGTTATTAGCAGCCTGTAATATGCTCAGCCCACCACCTCTACTATGACCAATTAAAAATACTTTATTAACTCCTAAGTAATTTACGGCATGTTTAATAATAATATCCACATCGGTCATCTCTTTACTGAAGGTATTTGCAGCAAAAGCCTCAAGATCACTCACATCGTTCGGATTTTCCTGGTTAACTCCGCTGTGCGATAAATTAAATTTTAAATACCGGTAGCCGTTTTGTACAAAATATTTGGCTACTAAATTATGTGCCCCCCAATCTTTAAAGCCTTTGAAACCGTGCACAAAAATAACCAAAGGCATGTTTGAGTTCTTAGGGTTATAGGTTAAATCGCCGTAAATTGGCTTTTCTGAAGCGCCAATGATAGAAAATTGTTCCTGATGTAAACTCATGTTTAAAGCGGTTTTTAAGAGTATAACAAACTTTAAAGGTAAGTGAGGTTAAGTTAATATTAATTTAAAACCTTTCTAAATTAGCCTAAATTACAGCATAATGACAGATAAGCGTATTTCCCTTGTTACTTTTGTTCGCTGAAATAATAGGGTAACCATTTTGGAATATTTAAAGATCATTGCTTTTACTCATCAACAGATAGACCTGAAATCGTTAGGCAAATTGGTTATCTGTGAAGAAACATTAGATGATAGGTTAAGAAATATCCAGTCAGAGCTTCAGGTTAAAGAGATCTTTTATGTAGGAACCTGTAACCGTGTAGAGTTTATTTTTACTTCTGCGCAAACCATAGACGATAATTTTACCAGACGTTTTTTACAGGTACTTAATATGGGCCTACCAGAAGAGTATCTCGAAAAGTTTGTTGAAAATGTTTCTGTTTATGAAAAAGAAGAGGCATTTAACCACTTGTTAAGGATGTCATGCTCTTTGGAAAGCCTTGTAGTAGGTGAGAAAGAGATTTTGGCACAAGTACGTAAAGCTTATCAAGCATGTAAAGACAGTGGATTTACCGGCGATTATATGCGTATGATCATGGATAGGGTGGTAAAAACAGCCAAAGAAGTATATACCCATACCAATATTTCGCGTAATCCGGTTTCGGTGGTGTCTTTAGCATACAGAAAGTTGAAAGAACTGAATGTTTGTGGTAACTCACGTTTACTTATTATTGGTGCCGGAGAAACCAACAACAACATTGCGCAATACCTTAAAAAGCATACTTATTCAAACTTCGTGGTATTTAACCGTACCATAGAAAAAGCACAAGCTTTAGCCAAAGAACTCAATGGCGAAGCTCATGCACTTTCAGCAATTGCTCAGTATGATAAAGGTTTTGATGTAATCATTACTTGCACAGGATCTACCGAGCCTGTAATTACAGAAGAAATCTATCGCAAGCTTTTAAATGGTGATACAGGTAAAAAAGTAATAGTAGATTTAGCCGTACCTAATGATACAGATTTAGCCGTAAGAGAGCAATTTCCAATTCATTATATCGAAGTGGAATCATTAAAAGAAATTGCCCGTAAAAATATACAGGAACGTTACGATGAACTGGTGCATGCCGAGCGCATCATTGAAACGAATATCAAAGAATTTGAATCTGTTTTACGCCAACGCCGCATAGAAATCGCCATGAGCGAAGTACCTAAAAAAATCAAAGAGATCAAACAAACAGCTTTACAAGGTGTTTTCGCAAACGAGATCAACACCTTAGATGAAAGCTCAAAGGCGGTACTTGAACGCGTTATAGACTATATGGAAAAAAAATATATCAGCGTCCCAATGGTAATGGCCAAAGAGATCCTGGCTAAGAACAGTTAGGTACAGGCTGTAAAATACTGGATTTTCTCATACAAACCGCAGGCTAATTTTTACTAAATTTGCCTGAAACCTTATACATAGAAGTGAAAAAAGTAATCATCGGTACGCGAGGTAGTGATTTAGCCCTTTGGCAAGCAAACTACACTAAAGACAGATTAGCGGAGATTGGCATAGAGGCAGAGTTAAAAATTATTAAAACGCAGGGCGATAAGATCCTGAATTTAAGATTAGATAAATTAGAAGGTAAAGGTTTTTTTACCAAAGAACTTGAAGAAGAGCTGCTAAATGGAAGTATAGATTTGGCCGTGCATTCACATAAAGATTTGCCTACTGTAAATCCTACGGGTTTGATCATAGCAGCTGTTCCTGAGCGTGAAGATCCTTCAGAATTATTGCTCATCCTAAAAGATTGTGTAGATATTAAACAAAAGCTTTCTTTAAAAAAGGGCGCTATGGTGGGTACCTCATCAAATCGTCGTAAAGCCCAGTTATTATCGCTCAGGCCCGACCTAAATATAGATGATCTGAGAGGCAATGTACCTACACGTATACAAAAATTACGTGATGAGAATTATGATGCTATTGTGTTAGCAAAAGCAGGTGTAAACCGTTTGAATTTAGACTTGAGCGAGTTTCATGTAGAGGTAATCGACACTACAGAGGTAGTTCCGGCTCCTGCACAAGGAGCACTGGCTATCCAGATCAGAGAAAATGATACAGAACTCTTTAATGAGCTGCAAAAAATACATAATAAAGCCACAGCTCAAGAAATTGAGGTAGAGCGCAAAGTGCTCAATCTTTTTGAAGGCGGTTGCCATATGCCTTTAGGTTGTTATTGCAAACAAGAAGATGGGCAGTTTGAGGTGTGGACATCAAAAGCAAATGACGATGAAGACTTTCCGGATCGTTTATTCTTGCGTGAAGCAAGTACCGAAGGACTTGCAGAAAAGATTGTAGCTAAATTTGCCTCTGAGCGTAAAAAGCCGAATAAAGTTTTTATATCAAGAGAAGTAGGAGAGAACAGTTATTTCAGAAGAGCTTTAGCTAAACATCATATTGAAATAGACGATCGTTCGTTGATACGCACAACACCTATTGTACATGTGCTAGATGATTTCTTTTTGAAAAATGCCGACTGGATTGTGTTTAGCAGTCGTAACAGTGTGGAGTATTTCTTTCAGTTAAATCCGGTACTGCCTAAAAAAGTAAAATATGCTGTTGTTGGTCGTGGCTCTGAAGATTCGCTACGCAAAGTGGGCCATCTGGCAGATTTTGTAGGCGAGGGTGGCGACATTTTAGAAGTAGCAGAAGAACTGGCAAAGGTAGTAGACGGACAGACCGTTGTATTTCCAAGAGCACAAGATTCGTTATTAACCATGCAAACCTATCTTACTGAAAGCACAAAAATAATAGATCTGCCTATTTACGAAACAGTTCTTCTAGATGAAGTAGAAGAAACCGAAGCCGAAATATTAGTGTTTACAAGCCCAAGTAATGTAAATGCTTATTTTGCAGAAAACCTGTTGATTCCAGGACAAAAAGTAATTGCCATTGGTAATTCTACAGGCAAAAAATTCGACGAAATGGGAGTAAGTTATGAACTGCCCTATTCGCCTGATGAAATTGGCTTGGCAGAGGCTGTTTTTGGTATTGAAATTAAATAATACGATTGTTAACCTAAAGTAAACTCTTTATAAATGACAGAGGCATAAAAAAACAATGCTGCTGTCTTTGCATTTTTGCTTGCGGTTAAAATGTAACTCTTTACAAAGCACTGCATTTTAATTTTGATTTTTAACTTTTATTAAGACATGTTACACAGGCCACGCAGGTTAAGAAAAAACAATATAGTGAGAGAGATGGTAGCAGAAACCAAGCTATCAAAAGATATGTTTATTTACCCCTACTTTGTGGTACCGGGTAAAGGTGTGGTGCATCAAATTGATGCCATGCCGGGTATCAGCCATTTTTCTACAGATACTTTGATCAAAGATGTGGAGAAAGGGTTAAAATTAGGCGTAAACAAGATCATGTTGTTTGGGGTAGGCGATGAAAAGAGCGAAGATGCGCATTCTGCTTACGATCCGCACTCACTGGTTCCGGTAACGGTAAGAGAATTAAAGAAAAATTTTGGAGATGACCTGTATGTTGTAACGGATGTTTGTGTTTGTTCTTATACCAATCACGGGCATTGCGGGATCTTAAAGGATGATTATGTTCAGAATGATGTTACGATTGATTTGATTGCCAAAATGGCTTTGAATCATGCCCAAGCAGGAGCAGACATGTTAGCACCTTCAGATATGATGGACGGGCGTATCCTGGCAATAAGAGAGAAATTAGATCATAATCATTTTGAAAATGTGGCGATCATGAGCCATGCTACCAAATTTGCATCGGCTTATTACGGTCCGTTTAGAGAAGCAGCAGATTGCGCCCCGAATAAAGGCGATAGGAAAGCTTACCAGATGGATTTTAGAAACCCTGTAGAAGCTGTAAGAGAAGCTTTATTAGATGAAAGCGAAGGCGCGGATGTGCTAATGGTAAAACCAGCTTTGGCTTATTTGGATATTATAGCTAAATTAAAACAAAACTCAGATCTTCCTATTGCTTGTTATAACGTATCAGGAGAATATTCCATGATCAAAGCAGCAGCACAAAAAGGCTGGATAGATGAGCAAAAAGTAGTGATGGAAACCATGTATGCTTTTGCCAGAGCAGGAGCAGGTGTAATCACTACTTACCATATCAGAGATATGGTAGAGAAGAACTGGATATAAAAGTAGCGAAGCAGAAATTTATTATTAACACACAAGAGATGTTAGAGCAGTTAAAAAAGATATTTACAGGTAACGAAGACGAAATTCCGGTAAGCACACATACCAAACCTGATATTAGCAGAGAAAAATCTGCCGCCCTTTATGAAAAATCCAAAAAATATTTCCCGGGAGGTGTAAATTCTCCGGTAAGAGCTTTCAAATCGGTATATGGTACACCTTTGTTTATCCAAAAAGGTGATGGCTGTTTTATCTGGGATGCCGATGATAACCAGTTTATAGATTTCTGCGCAAGCTGGGGGCCACTTATTTTAGGACATAATCATGCAAAGATTCGTGAAAAGGTTGCAGAAGTTATGCAGAACGGAATGAGTTTTGGGGCACCTACTGCATTAGAAAATGAACTGGCAGAGCTGATCATTAAAAATAACCGTTTTGTAGAAAAAATCCGTTTTACAAGTTCAGGAACCGAGGCTGTAATGTCGGCCATCCGTTTAGCAAGAGGTTATACCGGAAGAGATAAAATTGTAAAGTTTGAAGGATGTTATCATGGTCACAGTGATTCACTTTTGGTAAAAGCGGGTTCTGGCCTGGTTACTTTTGGCGAAACTTCATCAGCAGGGGTGCCTAAAGCATTTGCGGAAGAAACCATTGTAATTGGCTTAAACGATAAAACTGCGCTTACTCAGGTTTTTGAGCAATTTAAAGACCAGATTGCTGCGGTAATCATAGAGGGTATTCCGGCAAACAACGGCTTATTGATCCAAGATAAAGAATACATTGAGTTTTTGAGAGAGATTTGTTCTGCAAACGGATCATTGCTCATTTTTGATGAAGTGATTACTGGTTTTAGGGTAGGTTTTGAAGGAGCGGCTGCGTATTATGATATTACACCGGATATCGTAACTTATGGTAAAATCATTGGCGGAGGTTTGCCGGTAGGAATGTACGGTGCTTCTGCAGATATTATGGGCCATATTTCACCAGATGGCGGTGTATACCAGGCAGGTACTTTATCGGGTAACCCGGTAGCTATGGCTGCAGGTATTGCTACTTTAACAGAGCTGTCTAAATCTGGGTTTTATAAAGACCTGAATGCAAAAGCACAGGAATTTGTGGAAAGCATACAGCGTTTTGCTTCGGCAAGAAACTATAAATTTAAAGTATTTACGGTGGGTTCTGTTTTCTGGTTTGCTTTTACAGACAAAGACAAAATTCAAACTGCTGAAGATATCGATCCTGCAAGCATGGAAAAATTTAAAGTATTGCACCGAGAGCTGTTAAACAGAGGGGTTTATTTAGGGCCTTCTGGTTACGAAGTAGGATTTGTATCGGCTGCACACAGCAAAATAGAACTTGAAAAAGCAAAGAGAGCTATTTTTGAAGCTTTGGATATAGTGTTTGCAAAATAATATAAAACCCTAAAGGTTAAAAGGATGAAGAAATCCATTATCATATTCTATGTTTTATTGTTTTATGCATTAGGCCAACTTATTAGCTGGGGTATGCTGGTGGTAAAAATAGATGCCAGTAGGCTACCTATGATTATGGGTGAGGGGGCGGTTTTCCTTTTTTTATTGGGTATCGGAGCCTATTTTATTCATGCCTCTATTACGAGAGAAGAAAAACTACACGAGAACCAGCAAAATTTCCTGCTTTCGGTTACGCATGAACTAAAATCGCCTTTGGCGGCTATTAAGCTTTCACTGCAAACCATTGCCAAAAGAGAGCTTGATCGCGAAATGCAGATTTCCCTCATCAGAAATTCTCTAAAAGATGTAGAGCGTTTAGACGATTTAGTTGAGAATATGCTTCTGGCTACCAAGATAGAAAGCCGTACCTATTCTTTTCCCAAAGAAGAATTTGATTTTTCTGATTTGGTTACCAAAATTATTGATCGTTTACAGGTACATGCCTGTGGAAGCGAGCAATTGATCAAGACTAAAATAGAAAATGATATAAAAGTTATGGGCGATAAATTCGCACTTTCTTCTGTAGTAACCAATCTGGTAGAAAATGCCATTAAATACTCTGGGCCTTGTGCCGAAATTACAGTAGAATTATGTCAAAATGACGGTAAACCGTTTTTAAGTGTTGCGGATAAAGGAATGGGCGTTCCTGATAGTGAGAAGTTGCATATTTTTGATAAATTTTACCGTGTGGGTGATGAAAATGTAAGGAAATCTAAAGGAACAGGTCTTGGCTTGTTTATTGTTAAAGAAGTATTACAAAACCACGACGCTGACATAAGCGTTAAAGATAATGTGCCTCACGGGGCGATTTTTGAAGTAACATTTAATTAAAACATGTCACAAAAGCTAAGAATATTGCTGGTAGAAGACGAAGATCATTTGTTGGATGCCATTAAATTAAACCTCGAACTTGAAGGTTATAAAGTACATGCTGTTAAAGACGGTAAAACTGCACTGAAAATATTTAAAGAAGAACGCTTTAATCTGGTAATATTAGACGTAATGCTGCCTGAAATGGACGGTTTCCAGGTATGTGAAACCATACGTCTTGAAAACACGGAAGTACCGATCTTATTTTTAACGGCAAAAAACACCAGTGAAGACCGTGTAATGGGGCTTAAAAAAGGTGCTGATGATTATCTGGTAAAACCGTTTAACCTCGAAGAGCTTATTCTTCGTGTAGGTATTTTGGTTAAACGCAGTTTAAAATCAGATGATCTTAAAGAGCTGAACTCTTATAAGATTGGCGATAAAACCATTTATTTTAACTCATTTGAGCTGAAACAAGATGATGGTACGGTAGTTCCTTTAACCAAGAAAGAAACCATGTTATTAAAACTGCTTATTGAGCGTAAAAATGAAGCGGTTTCGCGTGAACAGATCCTGGAAACAGTTTGGAATTATGATGTTTATCCATCAACCAGAACAATAGATAACTTTATACTTACTTTCCGTAAGTATTTTGAACCGGATCAAAAAAATCCGATCTATTTCCATTCAATAAGAGGTGTTGGATATAAATTTACAGAAGCTAACTAATGTACAATAAAATTGGGCGCTATTGTTTTATGGCGCTTTTTGCAATTGTCTGCGTGTTTTTCGTGTATAGGCAACAATACCAATTGGCATCTATAGTGGGTGTGTTTTTGGGTTTCATTATTTGGAGCCATTTTAAGCATAGCTCAGTACTGATTGCTTCTAAATATTTTAAGAATTCTGATTACGAAAAAGCAGAAAAATATTTAGATGAGGTTGACAACCCAGACAGGCTTACCAAAACCCGCAGAGGGTTTTATGAATTTATGAAAGCTAATATTGCACTGAAGAAGGATGATTTTGAAACTGCAGAAAGACATTTTCAGATTGCCAGTCGTTTTCCCTTAGGCGGTAAGAATGATAAAGCATATGTGCTGATACATTTGGCTAATCTGGCTTTGCGTAAAAAAGATGGAACCAGAGCGATGGCCTATATTGAAAAAGCGAAAGAACTGGCAACCACCAGCCGGGCAACAGATATTATAAACGTAATAGAGAAAGAAGCCGCTAAACTGGCAAATTAAAACATGGAGAATAATTTATTTTTAGACGCAGCATTTTCTAAAGCTACAGAACGACCACCCGTGTGGATGATGAGACAAGCAGGCCGTTTTATGCCTGAGTATTGGGAAATTAAAAACAAATACTCTTTTTTAGAGATGTGCAAAATTCCCGAAGTTGCAGCAGATGTTACCATGCTGCCAGTAGATTTATTGGGAATTGATGCCGCGATCTTATTCTCTGATATTTTAGTGACTGGAGAGGCCATGGGCGGAGACCTTAGTTTTACACAAGGCGTAGGACCTAAATTTGCCAATCCTGTGCGTACGCAGAAAGATATAGATGCTTTAGCTACCGATGTTTTGGATAAACTGCAATACGTGGCCGATGCTATTAAAGTAATACAACAATGTTTAAACGGCCGTATTCCTTTGATTGGTTTTGCCGGGGCTCCATTTACCGTTATGAGCTATTTGGTAGAGGGAGGCTCTTCTAAAGATTTTAAACTAACCAAATTATTGATCCATAATCATCCAGAGCTGGCACACCAGTTATTGAGTAAAATAGCTAAGGTAACGGTTGATTACCTGAATATGCAGATTGATGCAGGTGTAAATGCGCTGCAGTTATTTGATAGCTGGGCTTTAGCTTTATCATGGAATGATTATCAAGAGTTCTCGCATCAATACAATGCGCAGATCATAGCAGGCTTAAATAGAAAAAATATTCCTGTAATTTCTTTTTGTAAAGGAAGTTCTGTTTTTGCTCCAATTATGGCCCAAGCCAAACCAGATGTGGTTTCTGTTGATTGGAATGCAGATCTGTTGAATATTAAAAAAGCTTTACCAGAAGGTATTGCCGTACAAGGTAATCTAGATCCACATATTTTATATGCGGATAAACCTGTAATTAAAGCACAGATCCATAAGTTATTTGAGCGTATGAGAGGCGAAAAAGGATTTATCTTTAACTTAGGGCATGGCATTATGCCTGATATTCCTTTTGATCATGTAAAATATGCCATCGAAGTGGTAAAAGAATTTAAATATTAATAATGTATAAGGAGGTCTAAAATCTTTCTTGCTTCATACTGGATTTGTTTCAGTATCTTGAGATAAAAGATGAATTTTAGACCTCTTTTATATTTTGCAAATGCTAAACTTGTTTTGGTCTAAGTAAAATTAAATGGAAGCCTACTACAGATACATATTAGCTGTGCACATTATTTTTGTGGTAAGCTGGATGGCAGGTCTTTTTTATGGCGTACGCTTGTTCATTTACCATACAGAAGCCAATCAGAAAGATGAGCCCGAACGTAGTATTCTCTTAAAAGAATACACCAAAATTACCGCAAGGTTATGGAGCATTATAGCTACACCTGCCATGATTTTGGCTGTAGCAGCAGGTTTAACCATGATTTACATCGTTCCGGGTTGGTTATACCAACCGTGGATGCATGTAAAATTAGGTTTTGTAGCGCTCTTGTTAATTTATCATTTTACCTGTCAGCGTATCATGAAACAATTGCGCAAAGGTATTTTCAAGAGAAGCTCTACGCAATTACGTTTGTGGAATGAGGTAGCTACCGTTTTACTTGTAGCTATTGTATTTACTGTAATTTTAAAAAGCGCTATAGACTGGCTGTACGGTTTAATTGGCTTAATTATTTTTTCAGCTGTAATTATGTTAGCTGTTAAACTTTATAAGAACTACCGGGAGAAAAATAACTTATAGTGAACATGTTTTTTTATTTTTAACAAAAATATCCAAACATTATCACCTATATGATCAATAAATATTTTCTGCTGTTATTGGTAACGTTGTTAGCAGGCTTTAGGGTAAACGCACAGTTTGATAACAACTACCTGTACAACAGAACCCGTCCTTCAGATAGTTTATCTAAAGAACTTCACTTTAACTTCTACAATTTTAACTATGTCAGGAATTATGAATATAGTAATAACTTTCATGACGGTTATACCCTATTTGGTACACAGTTACAACCACAGCTAACTTATTATGCAAATCCTAATTTAGCGGTAACCGCAGGAGCCTATTTGCGTAAAGATTTCGGTAACGAAAAAGGACTTGAAGATGCCAAGCCTTTATTTAATGTTACCTACCATAAAAAAGATCTGAGCTTTATTTTTGGGAGCCTGGAAGGAAATATTGCACACGACTATATAGAGCCCATTTACGATTTTGAACGTAAAATTACTACACCTATTGAGTATGGTACCCAGCTACTGGTAGAAAAACCAAAATTTAAGCTTGATACTTGGGTGTCGTGGCAAAAAATGATCTATAAAGGAGATGCTGCAAAGGAAGAGATTGCGGGAGGTTTAATTACACAAACTACTCTCCTCGAAGATGAAGGCTGGAAGCTTAGTATTCCTGTACAATTTTTAGCTTACCACCAGGGCGGACAGATAGACGTATTAAAAGAAATTCCAATCAGTACACTGTTTAACGGAGCTGCCGGGTTTAAAATTGAAAAAAGCTTAGGATATAATGTTAAGGAAATCTTTATGCATAATTATTTGGCAATATATAAGGATTTCTCGCCCGAAAAACTCAGAGCTTACCAAGGAGGTTTCGGTTTATGGCTCAATTTAGGTGCAAATACCCGTTGGGGTACCCTTATGGCAACTTACTGGAAAGGCAATAACTTTATTAGTATTAAAGGGATGCCATTATACCAATCGGTTTCAGAAAATCTTTATGAATATGGTTATACACGCAGCCAGCGTAACATTATAGCCATACGTTATGCTTATCAGCATGAACTTTTGCCGCATCTTTATTTAGATATCAGAGTTGAGCCTCATTTTGATCTGGATGAGAAAGCCAATAACCTACAATTTAATCATTCTTTATTTTTAACCTATAAACAAGATTTTAAAGTATTTAAAACGAAAAACTAATTTTAAATACTTTATGGGTTAAGTTCTTGAAAGTGAAAATGATTGCCATCTTTTAAGAGCGAAAAAGGCTAAAACCGATAAAAAAATGGTGTAAATAATTTTTTGAAAAAAAATACAGCGCAATGCAACCTTTCACTTTAAAATGCCATCTACCCTATAACACAAACAAATGAAAGTGGCGAAAACCTATACTTTAGAAGAATTACTGGAAGGCTGTAAGACAGGCAGCAGGCAAATGCAGGAGCAGCTGTATCGGCAGACCGCTTCTAAAATGCTGGCCATCTGCATGCGTTATGCCAAAGACAGAATGGAGGCAGAGGATGTTCTGCAAATGGGATATGTTAAAATATTTCAGAAAATAAAAGAATATAGAGGAGAAGGATCTTTTGAGGGGTGGATACGAAGAATTATGGTGAATACGGCAATAGAAAGTTACCGTAAAAATGTACGTTCATTAAATGTAGTGGCAATTGATGAGGCTTATGAACAACCCTCTTCAGGGTTTGATTTTAGCCGTTTGGGTATGCAGGATCTGTTAAAAGTAATACAAAAACTAGCAGATGGTTATCGAATGGTGTTCAACATGTATGCTATAGAAGGCTATTCTCACAAAGAAATAGCGGAAACTTTGGGTATTACAGAAGGAGCCAGCAAATCACAACTATCAAGAGCAAGAGCAATATTACAACAAGAAATTTTAAAATTGGAGGGCTTTGGTTATGCAACACATGCAGGATAAAGACTTTGATGATTTGTTTAAAGACAAATTTATGGATGCAGAAATAGAACCTTCTGCACATTTATGGAACAACATTAAGCAGGAGTTAGAACCTAAGCGTAAACGGGTATTCCCAATTTACTGGATGGCAGCAGCTTGCTTACTGGTTGCTGTTACAGGTCTCATTCTTACACAAGAAAAGAGAACCCTACGCTTACATGGTAAAACAGAGACTTTAGCTAAAACAGTAGATGTAAATACAACTGTTGCGGAAGAATTACAAACCTCAGGAAATACAGCCGTTAAAGCAGATTATAAAGAACCTGTAGCTAAAACAAATTTTCATTTAGTATCAAATAAGAAACAGTCTGATGAAATGATAAAAAATATTCAAACAGACTTGCAACCAAAAGAAAACATAGAGCGTCTTCCTATTAAATCTTTAGATGTGATGCCTTATGATGTTACTAAAAGTGAAACAACTGTAGCCACAGCGAATACAGGAAATACCAGTCCTGTTAATGAGCAAATGATGGCGCAGGTAGACCATGCTAAAACGCCGGATACAGAATTAACAGAAGAAGCTGAAAGCACACAAAATAAAAAAGGATTTAGAAACGTGGGAGATGTGGTCAACTATGTAATAGACAAAGTAGATAAGAGAGAAAAGAAGCTGATCAGATTTAACACAGACGATGATGATAACTCATCTATAATCGGGATAAACATTGGTTTTGTGAAATTAAACTCAAAAAAGAACAAACAAAATAATTAAGAATATAAACACACACATATTATGAAACCTGGATTTTTAACTTCAATTTTAGTAGGCGGACTTACTTTATTGAGCTCACTTCATGTTAATGCGCAAACAGACAGCGTAAAACGTAAAGCTGGAGAAATTGATTACGGTGTAGGTATAACCATAAACATTAAAAAGAACAGAGACAGTGCAAATCAAAAGGGTAGTGATGCACGTTTTGTAGGAGGAATAACCTTTACGCGTTTAGACATTGGTTTTTCAAGATTAATAGACAACGGCAGCTTTTCTTTATCACCAGCCAACAGCTTTTTAAGCTATAGAGGGGGCAAAACAAGTACGGTTTCTTTTGATGTACTGCAATTAGGTTACAGGTTTAACAAATACTTTAAAATTTATCTTGCCGGTGGTTTTGACTGGACACACATCCGCTTAAATAAAGACATTACCATGCAAAAAGATAAACCGGCTTTAACTTACATCGAAGAACCTGTAGAATTTAGTAAAAACCGTTTCTCGAGCAGCTACTTACACGTTCCTTTAAATTTTGAGCTTAGAACACAGGAAAACCGTTATGGTAAGCGCTTTAGATTGGTAGTGGGTCCAGAAATAGGTTTCCTGCTCAATGGTAAGGTAAAACAAATCAGTGAAGAACGTGGTAAAGTAAAACAAAAAGACAACTATAACTTTGCGCCGTTCAGATACGGAGGGGCAATCAGATTAGGTTACGGAGGTTTAGGTATATTTGCTAAATATTATGCAAACGATATGTTTGACAGCACTCCGCAAAAAGGCTTGAAAAATATGTCGTTCGGTATAACTTTTGGTCTTAACTAATTGATCCTTTAACGCTCTATGCTTTAATTTAAGAAAATGGAGATGCAGTGGCAGAATGGATGAATGAAGCCACGTCTAAATCAACTGAATGGCAATTTGTAGATGCCTATGTGCAAAAACACGGTTGTAAATTCATGGAAAGACATTTTCGTTAAATCGCCAAGAGAGATTTATGAAAACAGTGGATTTATCAGCTGATATGAGGTTAAAGAAATAACATAACACACAAATCAAAAAACCGCCTGTATTTGGGCGGTTTTTATTTTTAAAATATTTTAAAGAAAATTTGCTTCTGTTTTAGGATCAATTGATTAATCTGGTGTTAACCGTACATTAACACAATTTCTTCATTACTTTTTTGTAATTACATCAAATACAATAGCACCAATAAGTAACAAAACATTTAAAGAAACCATACCTAAAATGTATGCAAAAAATGCTTTCAAATAATTGGAGAATTTGCGTTCAAAAAAACTTCCAATAGCAAAGCTCATATAAACAAAAGAGAATGAATATATGAGAGTACTGATTGTAAGATCGTTAAAGTATCTTGATATTATAGGATCGATGCTCAAAATCAACATTCCTTGACCTATTACAAAGCAAAGCATAACAATGATTTCGTAAAAATTATACGGGTATTTTTTAAAAAATATCCTAATCCAAAAAGCAATGAAAACAAGTACTAAGAGATTAGAATAACCAAAATTATTCTGAACCCAACTAAATACAGATACAATGCTCGAATCTCCATAATATTGTTTGTACAGTTCTTCTACTTTTAAATCTACTTGAAAATAATGCGCAATTAAAGTATAGATTACTGAAGATAAGATTAAAAAAGTAACAGGTTTTGTTAGCCTAACTCTGTTTTTATACAGATAATAAGAGATAGTTTGGGCAGGTCTCAAACATAATTCCTTTACCGTAAATACAAAACCCTTTTCATATCCCAATAAGCTTAGAATTTCATTTTTAGCGTAATTCCTGTCAATTCTCTTTAGTTCGAGATTTTGGCCACAGTTTCCACAAAAGTTTCCGGTTGCTGCTGTATTACAATTTTGGCAGTTTATCATTGATTTAGATTTCTTTCTTTTAACAATGCTTCAAGTTCTTTATTTATAGCTTTGTTCTTAGCAGCTACAGGTATATAAACTACCGGAAGAAAAGTTAATAAACCAAAGCCATTTTTTATAGTACTGTAAAAGGAAACACCTATCAATAAGCCAATGATTGCAGCATCAAAAATCTTAGATGATTTAATTTTTTTTGCTCTCTGGATCAATTCTTCATCAGTTAAGCCCGCTAATTTATTTTGTATCATTTGGTTAAAATTACTTTGTGTAATCTATCTGTGCAGCAAAGATATTTAAAAATGTTAAATACAATTTTAAAAAGCTCGTATCCTGAAATAAAAGCGTTTTTAAGTAGCTTGTTTTTAGTTGTAAATCTCTGGATATTTATTTTAAAGCAATCTTTTTCTTGATTTTTTACTAAATAAATTAGTAATTTAGCTTTTGTTTTGCTAAATTAAATAGTTTATGAACGGGCGTGCTTTAGAAAAACTCGCTATTCTGGCCGATGCAGCTAAATATGATGTAAGCTGTAGTTCGAGCGGAAGCGACAGAAAGAATAAAAATAAGGGTTTAGGTAATACCGGAGCAGGGATATGTCATACTTATACAGAAGATGGGCGTTGTGTTTCGTTGTTAAAAATACTACTGACCAATTATTGCATTTATGATTGTGCCTATTGTGTTTCGAGGCGTTCTAATGATATTAAACGTGCTGCATTTACGGTGCAGGAAGTGGTTGATCTGACTATTAATTTTTACAGGAGAAACTATATTGAAGGGTTATTTCTGAGCTCTGGGATTTTTAAGGACCCTGATTATACCATGGAGCGCTTGGTACGAATTGCTAAAAAACTAAGAAATGAGCATAATTTTAATGGTTATATCCATTTAAAAACTATACCCGGTGCTTCGCAAGAACTCATTTATGAGGCCGGACTATATGCCGATCGTTTGAGTATCAATCTTGAAATACCAACAACATCGGGTTTAAAACTATTGGCTCCCGAAAAAGACCATCAGCAAATGGCGAAACCGATGGATTATATTAAAAACACTATTATACAGGTTAAAGAAGAAAAAAAGATCATTAAAAACACGCCAAAATTTGTACCCGCTGGGCAAAGCACGCAGATGATTATTGGTGCGGCAAAAGAGAGCGACTGGCAGATTATACATGCTGCGCAACATTTTTATAAGACTTATCAGTTAAAACGTGTATATTACTCGGGTTACGTGCCTATTTCAAATGATACGCGTTTGCCAGCGTTAGGAACGGCTGTACCTATGGTAAGAGAAAACAGGCTTTACCAGACCGATTGGCTGTTACGTTTTTACAAATTTGAAGCAAGTGAAATCCTAAATCCTACAAATCCTTTATTGGATTTAGATATTGATCCCAAACTAAGCTGGGCATTGAGAAATATGCATCAGTTTCCGGTAGATATTAATCAAGCAAGCTATGAAATGATTTTGCGGGTTCCTGGTATTGGGGTTACTTCTGCCAAGAAAATTGTTGCGGCCCGTAAATTTTCAAAGCTGCGGATTATACATTTAGAAAAAATAGGCATCTCTTTAAGCAAGGCCAAATATTTTATTACCTGTCAGGGTTACCAGCAGCAGATTGTGCATCTACAGGCCGATAAGATCAAACACTATATTTTGTCGCAGTCTGCCAGTAAATACATAAAAGGAAACTCTCAGCAAATGCAATTATTTTAACCATGCAACATAGGGTTCTGGAGTATGACGGTTCATGGTACGGGCTTTTAACGCTCATTTTTGAAGTGTATGAGCACAAATATGAAGTAAGTACTATTCTTAATCAGCAAAGAACAGGAATGCAAACTGATTTTTTTGCCCAAAATGCAATTGTAACCACCAATAGGCAGAAAGCAGAAAGGGTAGCAAAAGGGTTGAAAGCAAAAGTAGGCACCGAAGGCTTAGAGGAACTATATGAGGCTTATCTTTCTGAATTGAAGGGCGTAGAAATGTTGATATTAAAAGTCGTTCAATATTATTTCTCCGTGCAAAAGGCAAGTCATAAAAATTATGCTCATCCTCAACTTATTGAAATCAAGAAAATCGTGAAATCTGTTTCGAGAGAGAGGCACCGTATGAAAGCATTTGTAAGATTTCAGCTTTTGTCAGATGGTATTTACTTTGCGCTTGTAGAACCCGATTTTAATGTGCTACCTTTAATTGTGAAGCATTTTAAAGAACGTTATGCAGATCAGCGATGGGTTATTTATGATGGCAAAAGAAATTACGGGATCAGTTATGATCTGCATGAAGTAAATGAGGTTCTATTTGGAGAAGAAGAGATTACGGTTAACCAGAAAAGTATTGCCGTTGGTTGGCACGAAGAAGAAGCTTTTTATGGTAAGTTGTGGAATTTATATTTTAAGTCTGTCAATATAAAAGAGCGAAAAAATACCAAACTACATGTGCAGCATGTGCCCAAAAGATACTGGAAATATTTAAACGAGAAATTGTAGTATATGTAAAGAAAAAGGTCATTTGAAATATAATTCAGAAAACCTTTGTTAACTTTACACACGTGAATAACAAGCAAATTCTTAACGTTAAGAACTTAACCAAACAGCATCAACCGGGATTACATTCAGGTATCAAAGACATCAGTTTTGACGTGTTTGAGGGCGAAATAGTTGCCATTATAGGCGAAAGCGGAAGTGGGAAATCGACCTTATTAAAATCTATTTATGGTTTATTGAAATTAGATGAAGGAGAAGTAATCTTTAACGGAAAAAGAGTAAAAGGTCCTGATGAACAGCTAATTCCCGGTCATGCCGAAATGAAAATGGTAACGCAGGATTTTTCGCTGAATATTTATGCCAAAGTGTATGATAACATTGCTTCAATGTTACCCAATACCAATGTGGCTTTAAAAGAGCAGAAAACATTGGAAATGTTAGATAACTTGCATATAACCCATTTAAAAAACAAAAGGATTGTAGAGCTGAGTGGTGGAGAACAGCAGCGTGTGGCCATAGCCAGGGCTTTGGTAAGTGATACAAAAGTTTTGTTACTGGATGAACCTTTTAGCCAAGTAGATTCTATTCTGAAAAGCCAGTTAAGGGCTGATATTAAAAGATTGGCAGAAAAAACAGGGCTGACTATTATTTTGGTTTCGCATGATGCCGGTGATGGGTTGTCTATGGCAGACAGGCTTATTATCTTGAAAGATGGCATGTTATTGCAGAATGATCAGCCTAAAACTGTTTATGAGCACCCTAACCATTATTATACCGCTAAGATTTTAGGCAATGCGGTGGTTCTAAACACAGAACAGGCCAATAAACTGAGCATTGGGTCTAAAGCACCGTATATTGCCTTTTACCCTGAATGGGTAAAGATCAGCAAAGAAAAAGAAGGCATTTTATTTACGGTAAAAGATGTACAGTTCAAAGGTTTTTATGAAGAGCTTATCTTAGAAAAAAATGGTATTCATATACGTTCAGTACAGTTTGAAACGGGCATCTACAAAAAAAACGACCATGTTTATGTAAACATTGGCCGTTTTCTTGAATTTTAAGCTATCTTATTGATACGATTCTATCAGTACAATTTTTACCCTTGTTCTGCTACTAGGTTTAATAGGTTGAGTATCCTGATTATCAGAGCTTTGAACATCAATGGTTAATGAACCTGCTTTTACTGAATAACTGAAAGCATCTACATTATATACAAAAGGTAATTGCTCATAAATATTGGTGTCGCCCCTTGAAATGTAAACCAAGATACCATCATCTTCAAACGTTCTTGGATCTATTCTGCTATCGTTAATGGTAGCAGAGTACGTTAAACCATCTGAACTTAAAGCCCATTGATTGGTTTCAATGTATTTAACTATCGTTAAATTGTTTGGTCGTACATAAGTTTCTTTTTTGCATGATGCTAAACCCAGTGTAGCAATGCAAAGGAGTAGTAAGGTTAATTTTCTCATACGATTAGTTTCATTTGTGTGTTTGACGTGTTAATGCAAAACCATTGCCAAAAAAAGACATTCCAAAGCTTTCTATCATTTCCTATCTGATGAAAAGTCTTTTAAAACCTAACATTTCGCTTCATTTTATATTCTGAAATAAGTTTATAATATCAATAAACTTATTTTTTGAATATTTCCTGCCTGCGCACCAAATGTATTTTTCGATTTAAATGTTGCCAAAATTTAGTACAGTTACTTGTTAAGCTGTACCAAATTATACGCATTTGTTAAACAAAGTAATGCAAGTTTTGTTTGGCTTATTCATACCTTAAAGCTTTAGGATTTAAAACACTAAAACGAGTTCAGCATGACGTGTTAGCCTAATGCGCATTTAATTAAAGAAAGAAATCTTATAATTAACTACTATACAAGATATTCAAAAAGTGTAGCATCCTGGTTCAGTTCTATGATATCAAATTTTGATTTCATACGGTTGAGTAAGCCTGTATAATCTTCTTTATGTTTCAGTTCTATACCTACAAGCGCAGGGCCATTCTCGCGATTGGTTTTTTTGATAAACTCAAAACGGGTAATATCATCATGTGGCCCTAAAACCTCGGTTACAAAAAGTTTTAAAGCCCCCGGACGCTGCGGAAAACGTACGAGGAAATAATGCTTTAATCCTTCAAACAATAAGGATTTTTCTTTAATCTCCTGCATGCGTTCTATGTCATTATTCCCGCCGCTGATTACACAAACTACATTTTTACCTTTGATCTGTGTTTTAAACTGGCTAAGTGCCGCCACAGCTAATGCGCCTGCGGGTTCAACTACAATGGCATCTTCATTATATAATTTTAAGATGGTGGTACAGATTTTGCCTTCAGGCACTAAATGTGTCTCGTCCAATAAATCCCTGCAATACTCAAAGGTTAAATTGCCTATGCGTTTTACGGCAGCACCATCCACAAAACGATCAATATGCTCTACGGTAAAGGGTTGGTTATGTTCTAAAGCCCTGGTTAAAGAAGGTGCACCTTCAGGCTCCACACCAAATATCTTGATGCTCGGTTTTACTGCTTTAAGATAGGCGCTTAAGCCCGAAGCAAGGCCGCCGCCGCCTACAGGAACAATGGCGACATCTATTTCGGGTAGATCCTCAAAAATTTCCATACCTACGGTTCCTTGCCCCTCAATTATTTTTTCATCATCAAAAGGCGGAATGAACGTTGCTGATTTTTGCTCGGTATAGACCAGCGCTTCTTTTAAACAATCGTCAAAAGTATCGCCTACCAGTACAATTTCAATATTATTGCCACCGAACATATTTACCTGCGTAATTTTTTGCTTGGGTGTAATTTCGGGCATAAAAATAACACCTTTGATGTTGAGCTTGTTACATGAATAAGCTACGCCTTGGGCATGATTGCCCGCGCTTGCGCAAACTACGCCGTTTACCAAGTCTGTTTGCGGCAGGCTGCTAATTTTATTATAGGCACCACGCAGTTTATAAGACCTTACAATCTGTAAATCTTCTCTTTTAAGGTAAATATTGGCCTCAAATAGCTTTGAGAGGCCGGCATTGTATTCTAATGCGGTGCGCCTTACTACATTTTTAAGGCGTTGAGCTGCACTGCTGAAATCTAAAGTATATTGCGTGGTATCCATTTTATGGTTTTGTTATTTGAAGTGAGATATAGGTGTTTTATCTGCTCATTTGCTAGAACCCTTTTTTAATCTCTTTCACATCCTTTCCTGCCCTCATGCCGGGCAATGGCAGGTACTTTTTTCCGCAAAAAGTACCCAAAAACTCTCGGCTGCGCTATTTGCTTTAAAACAAGTGATAAGGCAATTGCATCATTAATGGTTTGTGCCGAGGCTTGACATAGTGTAGAAAACCTACTCACGTTACTTATTTACGCTTTAACCAGATGGGTAGTGACCAGTAGATTTAAGTCACTGTCATCTATACCTGTTTTACGATCTGCTAAAAGCAAAAACTGTTCATATACGAGTGCTAAATTATCTTTGTCTAAACTATGCCCTAAGCGTTCTAAGTGATGTTTGAGCGCGTGTCTGCCGCTTCTCGCGGTTAGTACAATAGTAGCATCAGGAAAACCTACATCTTCAGGTTTGATAATTTCATAATTCTCTCTGTTTTTTAAGAAACCATCCTGGTGTATACCCGAGCTGTGCGCAAAGGCATTGGCCCCCACAATTGCCTTGTTAGGCTGTACAGGCATATTCATCTGGTTGCGTACCTGATGGCTGATTTCATAAAAGCCCATGGTATTGATATGGGTATGTAATCCTAAGTTTTTGTGGGTCTTTAATATCATAACCACTTCTTCCATAGAGGTGTTACCCGCTCTTTCGCCAATGCCATTTACGGTACATTCTACCTGACGGGCACCATTTTGCAAACCTGCAATTGAATTTGCCGTAGCCAAGCCCAAATCATTGTGGCAATGGCAAGAGATGATCGCATGATCTATATTTTTTACATTTTCTTTAAGGAAACGGATCTTTGAACCGTATTGATCTGGTAAGCAATAACCGTTTGTATCGGGGATATTAACCACAGTTGCTCCGGCGGCAATTACCGATTCGATCATTTTTGCCAAATACTCAATATCTGCGCGTCCGGCATCTTCTGCATAAAACTCTACATCTTCTACGTATTGCTTGGCATATTTTACGGCAGCTATTGCACGTTCTAAAATCTCCTCACGTGTGCTGTTAAATTTATGCTTGATGTGCATATCTGAGGCGCCAATTCCAGTATGTATGCGTGGTCTTTTGGCGAATTTTAATGCTTGTGCGGCTACATCAATATCGTTTTTATTGGCTCGTGTAAGTGCGCAGATTACAGGGTTGGTCACTGCTTTTGACAGCTCCACCACACTGTTAAAATCGCCGGGGCTCGATACCGGAAATCCTGCTTCTATCACGTCGACACCTAAGGTTTCTAATGATTTTGCAATATCGATCTTTTGCGCGGTGCTTAACTGACAACCTGGTACCTGTTCGCCATCGCGAAGGGTGGTGTCAAAAATGTAAACTTTGTTCGGGTCGTGTAACATAATCTTCAGGTTTAGGTTTTATTTAGCTAAATATTTTAAAACAAGCTCGCCCATTTCGCGGGTGCCCAATACTTTATCGCCGGCTGTTTGCTTATCGGCAATATCTTTGGTTCTATAACCTTCTTTTAATACTTTATCTACTGCTTTTACTACGGTTTGGGCTTCTTCTTTAAGCCCGAAACTGATTTCGAGCATTAATGCGCCTGAAAGGACAGAGGCCAGAGGATTTGCCAGATTTTTTCCGGCAATATCATGTGCAGAACCATGTATAGGTTCAAAAAAACCTGTACCATCGCCCACAGAAGCAGAAGCCAGCATACCCATAGACCCGGCAATTTGCGAAGCTTCATCAGTTAGAATATCGCCAAATAGGTTTGCGGTAAGTACCACATCAAACTGTTTAGGATCTTTGATCAACTGCATGGCCGCATTATCTATAAACATATGTGTGGTTTCCACATCAGGGTATTGTTTTGCGATTTCCTGAACAGTTTCTCTCCATAATCTTGAGCTTTCCAATACATTGGCTTTATCTACAGAACATACTTTTTTATTACGTTGTTGTGCGGCTTTATAAGCTTTATGCGCAATGCGTTCTACCTCATATTTATGGTATATCATTAGGTCTGAAGCCGTATTTCTATCTTCAGAGCGTTGTTTTTCTCCGAAATATACATCGCCGGTAAGTTCTCTGAAAAACAATATATCTGTACCCCTTAAAATTTCGGGTTTTATGCTCGATGCCTGTAGCAATTCATCAAATAAAAGAATAGGACGCAGGTTGGCATATAAACCCAGTTCTTTCCTTATTTTGAGCAGGCCTTGTTCAGGTCTTACTTTTAAAGAAGGGTCATTGTCGTACATAGCGTGACCTACAGCGCCAAATAAAATAGCATCACTTTTTCTGCCTTTTTCTAATGTTTCATCAGGTAGGGGATTTCCGGTCTGCTCAATAGCCACGTGACCCATTAAGGCTTCATCAAAAGTAAAATCATGCCCATAATCTTTGGCGATTTGTTTTAAAGCTGCTTTGCCCCATGTAGTTACTTCAGGACCAATGCCATCGCCGGGTATAACTAATATATTTTTCTTCATGCTAATTCTTTTTCTAAGTTGTATGTGCTGTTTTCTATTACTTCGCCCTGATTCAATATTAAGCGATGTGTAAGTTTTTGCGGCAATTGTTGTGGGTTGTGCGATACATAAATGAGTGTTCTTTCTGTACTACAAATTCCGTCTATCAATTGGTTAAAATGTGTAGTTTGCTGTTCATCAAGTCCATGGCAAGGTTCATCTAAAACCAATAGTTCGGGGTTTTTAATTAGTGTACGAGCTAATAAAGCCAGGCGTTGTTTACCCAATGATAGATGTACCAACAGCTCGTTTTGATCTTCTGTTAACCCGAAATAATCAAGCAATTCGTTAACCTGCTGGGTTTTTTGATAGCCTAAATCGTTAAATAAGCCCACGCTGTCAAAAAAACCGGAAGCTATACTTTGCCATACGCTTGCCTCTTTATCAAAATACCAATGCAATTCTGGTGAGATCAGGCCAATGTGCGATTTGATATCCCAGATACTTTCACCCGATCCGCGTTTGTTGCCAAATAAATAAAGTTCGTTGGCATAAGATTGCGGATGATCGCCATTAACTAAGCTTAATAAGGTAGATTTGCCTGATCCATTATGCCCTTGCAACAACCATTTTTCTCCTGCTTTTATCTCCCAGTTTACGTTTTTGATTACCTGTTTATCGCCATAGCTGATACTGATGTTCACCATTTTTACCATTACTTCTGCATTTGGCTTGGGAGCTTGTTGAAGAAATGAAGGAACCTTTGTTATTAATGGAATAGATTTAATTAGAGGTAAAACCCCGTTAAGTTCTTTTATCTGGCTATCCTTTATACAAGCATACTTATTGATACATACAGGCAGTTCATGTTCACTGCACACCATAACAAGCTGTACGCCCTGTGAAGCAATGCGATCCAGTAAAATATTCAGGTTTGTACGTGAATTGTGATCTAAACCTGTGTAAGGCTGATCCAATAACAACAGCTGAGGTTTTAGCCATATTGCTTTGATCAGTTGAAGTTTTTTATGTTCGCCGCTCGATAATTCGATAAGCTGGGCATCTTTAAAAGAGCCAAAATTAAGGGAAGTTAAAATCTCATCCAGCTCTGCTGGATCAAGCTGATTTTCTTTGCCATAAAGTGCCAATTCTTCGCCTACGGTAAAGGTATCTTTAGCTTGTTGTTTATTATAGCGCTGTTGGTAGTAAAAGTTGGCAACTCCTTCCAAGTTTTTAAATTGATACCATTGCGATATATACAAACAGACGGATTTATATTGTTTGACATTGAATCGTATTTCGCCATGCTTTTTATCATTACCTGCTATTGCAGCCAATAAAACACTTTTTCCGCTCCCACTTTCTCCAGTCAAATACCAGTTTTCTCCCTGATTTATTACCCAATCCAAATCCCTTAATACGGTTTTATTACCGTATTTTATAGATAAGCCTGATATATGAACCAGTGGTTGATGCATTTTTTAATATTTGAACGGACGATTTTCTTCGTAGGTTTCTATATGTTCTTTTTGGCTCAGTATAAAATCAATATCATCGTAACCATTAAGCAAACACGATTTTTTATAGGGATTGATTTCAAAGCTTTCTGATTTTCCGGTAGCTTCTATGGTAACCTGCTGCGTTTCTAAATCAACGGTTAACCGGGTCTTACTATCTTTGGCAACTTCATTAAATATATCCGTTAAGAAAGCATCGCTAACCTGAACAGGTAGTAAGCCATTGTTTAAAGCATTGCCTTTAAAAATATCGGCAAAGAAACTGCTGATTACCACATCAAAACCATAATCCTGTATGGCCCATGCAGCGTGTTCACGGCTACTGCCGCAACCAAAGTTTTTCCCTGCTACCAGGATTTTACCTTTGTAGGCAGCATTGTTAAGCACAAATTCTGGTTTTGGTTCATTATTGCTATCAAAGCGCCAATCGCGAAATAGGTTGTCTCCAAAACCTTCGCGGGTGGTAGCTTTTAAAAATCTTGCCGGTATGATCTGGTCTGTATCAATGTTCTCGATACTCAAGGGCACAACGGTTGAAGTTAATTTCTCAAATTTTTTCATTTACTGGTATTGGTTAAATTAATTCCCTTACATCAGTTATTTTGCCTGTAACAGCAGCGGCTGCGGCAGTTAAAGGACTGGCTAATAACGTTCTTGCATTTGGCCCCTGACGGCCTTCAAAATTTCTGTTAGAAGTAGAAACACAGTATTTTCCGGCAGGAATTTTATCTTCATTCATGCCTAAACATGCCGAGCAGCCTGGTTCGCGTAGCTGGAAGCCTGCTGCTTCAAAAATTTTATCTATGCCTTCTGCTTTAGCTTGTGCTTCAACTTGCTTAGAACCTGGAACAATCCATACTTCTACATTATCGGCTTTGTGCTTATCTTTCACAAAAGCAGCTACGGCTCTTAAGTCTTCGATACGTGAATTGGTACAACTGCCAATAAAAACATAATCAACAGGCTTACCTAGCAGGTTTTCTTGATCATTAAAGCCCATATAATCCAATGCTTTTTTATAAGACACCTGCTCTTTTTGGGGTTGCGCCAATGTAGCAGGAATGTTTTCAGTAATACCGATACCCATACCCGGATTTGTTCCGTAAGTAATCATTGGTTCAATATCTGCTGCATTGTAGGTAAGTACTGCATCAAACAAGGCATCATTATCGCTGTATAATGTTTTCCAATAAGCTACAGCTTTATCCCATTCTGTATCTTTAGGGGCAAATTCTCTGCCTTTAATGTATTCAAAAGTAGTTTCATCAGGTGCAATTAACCCTCCCCGGGCACCCATTTCTATGCTCATGTTGCAAACGGTCATACGGGCTTCCATGCTTAATGAGCGTATGGCCGATCCGGCAAATTCTACAAAATATCCGGTTCCACCTGCGGCAGAGATCTTAGAGATGATATAAAGGATAATATCTTTGGCTCCAACACCTTTTTTCAGCTCACCGTTTACCTCAATTTTCATGGTTTTTGGTTTTGATTGCAACAGACATTGTGTAGCAAAAACCTGTTCTACCTGCGAAGTACCTATACCAAAGGCTATGGCACCAAAGGCTCCGTGCGTAGAGGTATGACTATCGCCACAAACCATGGTTTTACCTGGCAGAGTAATGCCTAGTTCGGGTCCTATAACGTGTACAATACCTTGATAGGGGTGACCTAAGCCATAAAGTTCTATACCAAATTCTTTACAATTTTTGGTAAGCATATCTACCTGATATCTTGATAATTCTTCTTTAATAGGAAGGTGTTGGTCTAAAGTGGGTACGTTATGATCGGCGGTTGCCACGGTTTGTTTTGGCCTGAAAACCGGAATTCCACGTTTGCGCAAACCATCAAAAGCCTGCGGTGATGTAACCTCGTGAATAAGATGGGTATCGATGTATAAAATATCAGGGAAACCTTCCTGACGTTTTACTACATGGGCATCCCAAATTTTTTCTACTAATGTTTTTGACATCGTTCTAAATATTTAGTTAAGTTGTTATTCGTTAAGCTGTCTTGATAGACTTCATGGCCGTCATGGCTTTACGCAATTTTCTACCTACAATTTCAACAGGGTGTTCACGTAAAATTTCATTGATGCGTACCAATTCTCTATTGTCCACACTACCGTTTTTGCCTTCGTTAAAGTTTTTGCCCACAAGGTCGGTATCAACGGTTTTCATGAAATCGGCCAATAGAGGCTTGCAAGCCTGATCAAACAGGTAGCATCCATATTCTGCTGTATCAGAAATTACACGGTTCATTTCAAATAATTTTTTACGGGCAATGGTGTTGGCGATCAAAGGCGTTTCGTGTAACGATTCATAGTAAGCACTTTCGGCTTTAATACCTGCTTCTACCATAGTTTCAAAAGCCAGTTCAACACCTGCTCTTACAAAAGCCACCATAAGGGTGTAGTTATCAAAGTATTCCTGTTCACTGATCTTCACATCGCCGGCAGGTGTTTTTTCAAAAGCAGTTTCGCCGGTTTCTGCTCTCCATTTTAATAGGTTGGCATCGTTGTTTGCCCAGTCTTCCATCATAGTTCGGCTAAATTCTCCGCTCATGATATCATCTTGATGTTTTTGGAACAAGGGGCGCATGATTTTTTTTAATTCTTCTGATACATGAAAGGCTTTAACTTTTGCAGGGTTGCTCAAACGATCCATCATACCGCTTACCCCGCCATGTTTTAAGGCTTCTGTAATAACTTCTACTCCGTATTGAACTAATTTTGAAGCATATCCCGGGTCTATACCCTTTTCAACCATTTTATCAAAAGAAAGGATCGATCCTGTTTGCAACAGGCCGCAAAGAATAGTTTGTTCGCCCATTAAATCTGATTTAACCTCAGCCACAAAAGAAGATCTCAATACACCTGCTTTATGACCACCAGTACCTACGCAATAAGCTTTTGCCTGTGCTAAGCCTTTGCCTTGCGGATCATTTTCGGGGTGTACGGCAATTAGTGTAGGTACCCCAAAGCCTCTTAAATACTCGGCCCTTACTTCGGATCCGGGACATTTAGGAGCCACCATAATTACCGTTAGATCTTTGCGTACCTGCATACCTTCTTCAACAATGTTAAATCCGTGTGAGTAAGATAAGGTAGCCCCTTCTTTCATTAGGGGCATGATAGCACTAACTACAGCGGTATGTTGTTTATCGGGTGTTAAGTTGGCTACCAGATCCGCATCCGGAATTAATTCTTCATAAGTGCCTACCTTAAAATTATTGTCGATGGCATTTTTCCATGAGTCGCGTTTAGCCTCAATGGCTTCTTTGCGTAAGGCATAGCTTACATCAAGTCCGCTGTCTCTTAAGTTTAATCCTTGATTCAAACCCTGGGCACCACAGCCTACAATTACAATTTTCTTGCCTTTCAGGGCATTTACGCCATCTAAAAATTCATTGTTGTCCATGAATTCGCATACACCTAATTGGTCAAGTTTTTCTCTGAGAGGTAGGGTGTTAAAATAATTTGCCATTGTTTTTATTGGTTAATTTTTATGTTTTTGTTGATCGTTTTTTGTTGGTTGTTTTACGTTGATTGTCTTTTGTTATTAGTCTAATATCTCCTCTCACCCGTCACTCACATTGTGAATACTTTATCACCTTCGTCTAAAAACTCGTTTTTAACCAGTTCTTCTCCGGGCTCTACTGCTTCAAATTCTTTCAGTTTTTCGTGGAAACCAGCGCTTTCTTTAATGATTGCTACGCGGGCACTGCGTACAAACTCTATCAGGCTGTAAGGTTCTAAAGCTTTTACCAATGCATCGGTTTCTTCTTTGTGGCCGGTAACTGCAAAAACAGTATAATCCTGTCTGATCACTACTGCACTGGCCCCATATTGACGTAATAAGCGTTCAACCGTTACTTTTTCGGTTATCTCTGTTGTAGGTACTTTATAGAGCGCAAGTTCTTGCCAAATGATCTGATCATTGGTATTAAAATATACCTTGAGTACTTCTACCTGCTTTTCTATTTGGCGCGCTAATTTTCTTACTACCTCGTAACTCTCGTTAATGAGAATGTTAAAGCGATGAATGCCTTCAATTTCTGTTGAAGAAGTGTTGAGGCTTTCGATATTGATTTTTCTTTTCGAAAAAATGATGGAAATCCTGTTTAAGATACCTATCCTGTTTTCGGTATAAACGGTTATGGTAAATTCCTGCTTACCCTGATAAGTTGGATCGGCAGCTATATGTTGTATGGTATTGTTCATTGTGTTCTTGTTTCGCTTTTCAACTTATTTCAATCTTATTTCGCTTACGCTGCATCCCTGAGGCACCATTGGAAATACATTGTTTTCTTTACCAACCACTACTTCTAAAAGATAAGCACCTTTGTGGTTGATCATGTTTTCTAAAGCAGTTTTCAGGTTTGCTCTTTCGCTTACTTTATTGGCCTCTATGTAATATGATTTGGCTAAAGCCACAAAATCGGGGCTGGTAATGTTAACGAAAGAGTAGCGTTTATCATGAAACAGTTGTTGCCATTGACGTACCATACCCAAAAAGCTATTATTTAGAATTAAGATTTTAACCTCTGCACCAAACTGCATAATGGTTCCTAATTCTTGCGGGGTCATCTGGAAACCGCCATCGCCAATAATAGCCACTACGGTTTTATGAGGGGCTCCGTATTTTGCACCTATTGCTGCAGGTAAACCAAAACCCATTGTACCTAATCCGCCAGAAGTGATATTGCTGCGGGTATGGTTAAATTTAGCATAGCGGCATGCTACCATTTGGTGCTGACCTACATCTGTTACCACAATGGCATTGCCACCAGTTATTTCATTTAATACACGTAAAACCTCGCCCATGGTCATTTCATCTCCTTGAGGATAAAGCTCTGGCGTAATTACCTGGTCTATTTCCTGTTGGTTGTAATCTCTAAATTTGGCTAGCCATTCGGTATGTTCGGTTTTATGAACCAGATTGGTCAATACCGGCAGTGTTTCCTTGCAATCGCCCCATACGCCTACATCGGCTTTAACATTTTTATCAATTTCGGCAGGATCAATATCCAGATGTATAATTTTAGCCTGCTTGGCGTATTTATCTAAGCGGCCGGTTACACGATCGTCAAAACGCATTCCTATGGCAATGATTACATCGGCTTCATTGGTTAATACATTAGGTCCGTAGTTACCATGCATACCTAACATACCCACATTTAAAGGGTGCGAGGTAGGAATGGCGCCATCGCCCATAATTGTAAACGCGCTGGGTAAACCTGCTTTTTCTATAAATGCCTTGAATTCATTTTCGGCCTTGCCCAATATTACCCCTTGTCCAAATAACACAAAAGGTTTTTTGGCTTGGTTAATAAGCTTTGCGGCTTCTTCAATAAATTCAAAACGTAATTGTGGTTTTGGTCTGTAGCTGCGAATATGATTGCATTTTAGATAAGGTCCAAAATCTTCTATCTGTAGTTGCGCATTTTTGGTAATATCAATTAAAACCGGTCCTGGGCGACCACTTTTGGCAATATAAAAGGCTTTTGCCAATACTTCGGGTATTTCTTTTGCATCGGTTACCTGATAATTCCATTTAGTTACCGGGGTTGTGATATTGATTACATCTGTTTCTTGAAAAGCATCTGTACCCAAAAGGTGTGCAAATACTTGTCCGGTAATACACACTATGGGCGTGCTATCTATCTGTGCATCTGCTAAACCGGTAACCAGATTGGTTGCACCCGGGCCACTAGTGGCAAACACTACACCTACATCACCGCTTGAACGGGCATAGCCCTGAGCAGCATGGATGCCGCCTTGTTCGTGGCGTACCAAGATATGTTTGAGTTTATCGTTGTAATCATAAAGCGCATCATAAATAGGCATGATTGCACCGCCCGGATAACCAAAAATAGTAGTTACGCCTTCTTCAATAAGTCCGTTCAATAAAATTTGAGAGCCACTGGCTTTTACTGTTTTCACAGTAGGGGTTGCAGTTTTTGTAGTGGGTTCAAAGGTTGTTTCTTGTGCCATTGTTTTAGGTTTTTGGGGTTTATCCTTCGTCGGTTACGCAGCCTTCAGAAGCATCTGAAACACTTTTTGCATATTTATAGAGGACGCCTTTTTTTACTTTTAATTCAGGTTGTTGCCATTGTGCTTTTCGGGCTGCCATTTCCTGTTCGCTTATTTTAAGCTGTATAGTATTTTTGGTGGCATCAATTTCGATCAGATCGTTATCGTTAATAAGGGCGATATTGCCGCCATCATAGGCTTCGGGGGTAATATGGCCTACTACAAAGCCATGCGTTCCACCAGAAAAACGGCCATCGGTAATTAAGGCCACGCTGCTACCTAAGCCTGCACCAAATATGGCAGAAGTAGGTTTCAGCATTTCGGGCATTCCCGGGGCTCCTTTAGGTCCTACGTTACGTATAACCACCACATCTCCGGCTTTTACCCTGCCGGATAAGATGCCGTTTATCAGTTCAAATTCGCCGTCAAACACCCGTGCAGGCCCTTCAAAACGTTCGCCTTCTTTTCCTGATATTTTAGCTACAGAACCTTTTTCCGCAATATTGCCGTACAGAATCTGGAGATGTCCCGTAGCTTTGATCGGATTTTCTTTAGGCATGATGACTTTTTGGTTCTCAAATTCAAGTTCGGGTACTTCTGCAAGGTTCTCAGCAATGGTTTTTCCGGTTACGGTTAAACAAGAACCATCTATCCAGCCCAATTTTAGCAGGTATTTCATTACCGCAGGTACACCGCCTATTTTGTGGAGGTCTTCCATCATGTAAGTACCGCTTGGTTTCATATCTGCCAATACCGGAATACGGTTACTGATCGTCTGGAAATCGTCTTGTGTAAGTTTTACGTTTACACTTTTTGCAATGGCAATAAGGTGTAAAACTGCGTTGGTAGAACCACCTAAAACCATGAGCGTAACAATGGCATTTTCAAATGCCGCCCGTGTCATGATATCAGAGGGTTTAATATCTTTTTCAAGTAAGTTGAGAATGGCTTTTCCGGCAGCTAAACATTCCTGTTTTTTGTCTTCGCTCAGTGCAGGGTTTGACGAAGAATAGGGAAGGCTCATGCCCAAAGCTTCAATAGCCGATGCCATGGTATTTGCAGTATAAATACCTCCACACGCACCTGCACCGGGGCAGGCATTTTTGATTACGCCATCAAAATCTTCATCAGAAATGGTACCTGCAATTTTTTGCCCCAAAGCCTCAAAAGCAGAAACTATATTTAAATGATGGTCATCTTTATAATGACCAGCTTTAATGGTACCGCCATATACCATGATAGAAGGGCGATTTAAGCGACCCATTGCCATTAATGATCCCGGCATATTCTTATCACAGCCCGGTATGGTGATCAGACCATCGTAATACTGTCCTCCACATATGGTTTCAATACTATCGGCAATTACATCGCGACTTACCAACGAGTAACGCATACCTTCTGTTCCGTTGCTCATGCCATCACTCACCCCAATGGTGTTGAAGGTGAGGCCAACCATTCCGTTGTCCCAAATTCCTTTTTTAACCACTTTGGCTAAATCGTTAAGGTGCATATTGCAGGTATTGCCATCGTAACCCATACTGGCGATGCCTACCTGCGCTTTATTCATATCGGCATCGGTTAAACCTATTCCGTAAAGCATGGCTTTGGCTGCAGGTTGTGTTTTGTCTTGTGTAAAAATGCGACTGTACTTGTTTAATTCCATTGATTTATTTTGATAATAGGGCAAAAAAAAACCGCCTCTTTGCAGGAGGCGGTTCGCTGAATATTTTTCTGTCAATATTATATAAACAACGGTTTCCACCTCTCTTTCTGAGAAATGACAATAATAATGTTGTTAATAATATTGGTGTTTAAAATCACTTTTGCTTTGTTTTTGTAAACCCAAAACTAACAACAAAAAATTTAAAACAAAGAACTTTTTAAATAATTACTTCGTAGTTTACTTTTTCGAGTACCAGATTTTTATAGGCTCTTTGCAGGGTAGCGCCAATGCTGTCACGCCAGCGTGGACGGTAAACCACATCATCTATGGTATGTATGCCTACCACTTCAACAGCCGTTCCACAGAAAAAAGCGCTATCTGCGTTGTGCAGAAAATCTATACTGATCTGTTTCTCGATAACTTCTATATCTAAAACTTTGCAAAGTTCAATAATGGTTGCACGTGTAATGCCCGGTAAAATATTACCTAAAGCGGGCGTATAAAGCTTTCCGTTCTTTTCAATAAAGATGTTTGCACTTGGTGCTTCGGCAATAAAACCCTTTACATCTAAAAGCAGTGCTTCATCAAAACCTTTGTTTTTAGCATCGCCGCTGGCTAAAATTGCGTTTACGTAATGACCGCTCATTTTAGCTTCGATGTGGATAGATTTAGGGTTTGGACGCTCGTAGGGAGAGATACATACCTTTAATTGCTTATCACCAAAATAAGATCCCCATTCCCAGGCGCAGATCATAATGTTGCTTGCTTTAGGAGTGGTTAAGCTCATATTGGGCTCACAAAAGACCAAAGGGCGTATATAAGCATCTTTTAGATTATTCAATTCGAGCAGGCGGTAGGTTTTTACGATCAGGTCGTTAATATCCCAGTTAAAAGGAATACCAGTAAGGTCGCATGAACGTTTTAGGCGTTCAAAATGTTCTCTGGCTTTAAAAATACGCGTAGCATTATGCGTTTTGTAGGCTCTTATGCCTTCAAAAGCAGCATAGCCATAATGCAGCGATTGTCCGTACAAATCTGTTTTGGCCTCCCGTGCCTTCACAAATTCGCCGTCCAAATAAATTACCGTGTTCGAATTGTAATAATTCATAAATTTTCTTTTTAAAAGAAGTTTTTCAGAGGCCGTTCAAATCTTGATCTTTTTTAATTCGCTGCGCTGATAAGCTCGTGTTTACTTTCCTAACTTTCGGAAAGATGCTGAACCACGTTCGGCATGGCGGATATTTTTTTAGTTCAAAGGTCTAAACAGTTTCTTTTATTTATTAAGTTGTGTATGGGGTAGAACACAAATTTTGTTGCTGAAAAAAACACCCTTTTTTCTGGTCTTTTTAAGTCGGTGTTTCTGTTACTTTACAATTGCTGTGTTTTACAAAAACCAATTTAGTTTTTGGTTCATTTAAAAGCAATAGAATATTTTAATTAAAATTAAAAAATATTATTAACTGTTTTTGTTTTGTTTTTTAAAATTATATTTTGAATAAATTATTTTTTTTGAAATATAAAAATATAATATTTGAACCAAATATAAAATTGGTATTTGGTTCAAATATTATGCTTGCATTGTATTGGTATCGCTTTTCTGCTTAAAACCAGAAAATATGCTTTTAAGTTTGTTAAAATTTGCCTCTAAGAAAGTTGGAATTTAGCTGATGGTAGGCGGTTGATTTTGGATAGTTAGGACGACTTAGATTGGAGGTGTTAGATTTTAAAAGAGCTTGCTCTGGAATGAAACCAAAAACGATGTTGATCAATTAAAAATGTTGTATTTAAACAAGCCGATTGTCATGCCAAACTTGTTTCTACAGCTTTCAGTTTTTGGTTTAATCAAGAGAGGTGAGACCCTGAAACGAGTTCAGGGTGACGCTAAATAATAGTGATCCGTCATGCTGAATTTAGTTCAGCATCTAATTAAGGAAGAAAATATATACCCTGAAATGAGTTCAGGATGACGCACGGGTAAGTTCATTGTATCTAACTTTTTGAATGGATTTAAGGTAAGCTGTTTCGGTATATTTTACAGACTTTGCTTTAGCGGAGAGATATGAATTTGTTATTGTACCCTCACAAAATAAGTTCAGAGCCTGGGTTGATTTACTGGAGATAACGTGAGGGGTATCATTCTACCTGAATTATAAAGCGCTATCAGCAGAAAAACAAAATTTTGGGCAGATGATGGATATTAAGTTCTGTAATGAGTTTATAGCTAATTTAGAACTGTTTTTTATTGTCAAAAACGGTGTTTTTATCCGTAACTATTTTCTAATTTTACCTTTTGTAATCCATTATTGCTGAAATTGAGATGTTCGAAAACTTAAAGACCACGTTCGAAGGCGAGTTATTCTACGATAATTCTACGGTACATGAAGCATTGAAAAAGGTGTATTCTACTGACGCTTCGGTATATCAGGAAAAACCTTTGGCAGTGGCCATTCCCAAAACTAAAGAAGATATCAAAAGACTGATCCGTTTTGCCAATGAGCACAGGGTGTCGCTTATTCCGCGTGCGGCAGGAACTTCTTTAGCCGGACAAGTAGTGGGCAATGGCATCGTGGTAGATATTTCGAAATATTTTACGCAAATTTTAGAGATCAACCAAGAAGAACAATGGGTAAGGGTGCAGCCTGGTGTAATCAGAGATGATCTGAACTCGGCATTGAAACCTTATGGGTTGATGTTTGGCCCGGAAACCTCTACTGCCAGCAGAGCCATGATAGGGGGGATGATCGGTAATAACTCCTGCGGACTGCATTCTATTGTATGGGGCGATACCCGGGGTAACCTGCTCGAAGCGAAAGTAATGTTGAGCAATGGCGATGAAACGGAGCTTAAGGCTTTAAACAAACAGCAGGTAGCAGAAAAAGCTGAACAGAACAATCTTGAAGGTGTAATCTACAAAGGCATACATGAGCTGATTAACAAGCCTGAAAATATAGAAGCCATTAAAAAAGGCTACCCAAAAAAGACACTTACCCGCAGAAATACAGGCTATGCACTTGATTTCCTCATTCCTGAAGAAGGAAAAGAAACTTTTAACTTATGCAAGCTTTTGGCAGGATCAGAAGGGACTTTGGCATTTGTAACCGAAGCTAAACTTAAACTTTTGCCCTTGCCGCCAAAAGAAGAGGCACTGGTGTGCGTGCACTTTAATTCGCTGGCCGAATCGCTTTTGGCCAATATTATTATTCTTAAGCATAAGCCGATGGCTTCTGAGCTGGTAGATAAATACATCATGGACTTTACCAAAGGCCATCCGGTTTATCAGCACAACCGTTTTTTTATAGAAGGTGAACCAGAAGCTTTGTTAATGGTAGAGTTTTTTGCCGATACCGAACAGCAACTGGATGTTAAGACCTCAGCTTTGATCGCTGATCTGAAAGCCGCAGGATTGGGTTATGCTTATCCAATTGTAAAAGGTAACAAACAGACTAAACTGGCCTGGGATGTGAGAAAAGCAGGTTTAGGATTGATCAGGAACTTACCGGGCGATACGCAACCCGTAAACCTGATTGAAGATTGTGCCGTATCGCCTGAAGATTTGCCTGCTTATGTAGAAGATTTGCAGGAGGTACTTGACCGCTACCAGTTACACGCGTCTTACTATGCACATGCCGGAGCAGGAGAATTGCATATAGAACCTATGATCAACCTCAAAACCAGCGGAGGGAAAGAGGTATTTAGGCAAGTGCTTAAGGAAACAGCGCAATTGGTTAAAAAATACAATGGATCTTTAAGTGGCGAGCATGGCGACGGACGTTTACGCGGCGAATTTATTAAGGATGTACTGGGCAAAGAGGTTTATGCATTATTGAAGGATGTTAAAAACCTGTTTGATCCTGTAGGCATCTTCAACGCAAATAAAATTGTAGATACGCCACCAATGAACGAGTTTTTACGTTATGAGGCCGATAAAAAGACCAAGCCCGTAAAAACCATTTTTGATTTCAGCAAGAGCGAAAACATATTAAGATTAACAGAAAAATGCTCAGGCTCGGGCGATTGCCGTAAAACCCATGTAACAGGAGGTACCATGTGCCCATCGTACATGGCTACCCGACAGGAAAAAGATACCACCAGGGCCAGAGCCAATATATTGAGACAGTTTTTAACCAATTCAACAGAAGAAAATCCGTTTAACCATAAAGAAATCAAAGAGGTGATGGATCTGTGCCTGAGCTGTAAAGGTTGTAAATCAGAATGTCCATCAAGTGTAGATGTTGCCAAGTTAAAGGCGGAGTTCTTACAGCATTATTACGATGCCAATGGCGTTCCATTTAGGGCAAAAATGATCGCTAACTTTACCAAGACACAGCAATTGGCCATGCTTTTCCCGAGCCTGTACAATGCTATGATCACAAATAATTTTACCTCAAAGCTGATCAAAAAAACCGTTGGTTTTGCTACAGGTAGATCACTGCCGAAAGTAGGCATGACCACTTTGCGCAATTGGAAGAAAAAGCATGATAAACAAAGCCCGGTGCAAGCCAGAACCCGAAAGATTTACCTCTTCTGTGATGAGTTTACCAATTACAACGATGTGGAAATAGGGATAACTACCGTAAAGCTTTTAGAAAAATTAGGCTATGAAGTTATTATTCCTCAGCACAAAGAAAGTGGAAGAACCTATCTCTCTAAAGGCTTATTGAGAGATGCCAAGAAACTGGCCAACCAAAATGTTGACCTTTTAGCAGATTTAATTACAGAAGCAACACCTTTATTGGGCATAGAACCTTCGGCTTTGTTAACTTTTAGAGATGAATATCCCGAACTGGTGGATGATCATCTTGTAGAAAAAGCTAATCATTTAGCTAAAAATGCTTTTTTAGTAGAAGAATTTTTATTGAAAGAGGTTGAAGCCGGACAGATAAAAGCTTCAGCTTTTACCCAAAAAGCACAATTGGTTAAACTGCATGGGCATTGTTACCAAAAATCGCTGAATGCTTTAACCCCAACCGAAAAAATACTGGCCTTGCCACAAAACTATACCGTAGAGCTTATTCCTTCTGGTTGCTGCGGTATGGCGGGTTCATTTGGTTATGAGGCCGATCATTATGATGTTTCCATGAAAGTAGGCGAACTGGTGCTTTTACCAGAGGTAAGAAAACAAGCTGCCGATACCCTTATCGCCGCCGCCGGAACAAGCTGTCGCCACCAGATCAAAGATGGTACGCAACGCATAGCTCAACACCCTGTAGAGATTTTGTGGGAAGCTTTGGTTTAGCTCAAGTAGTTTAACTCCTAAAAAGAATATTGAAATATTCTTTTTAGGAGTTGCTATTTTATACTTATTTTGGGTCGAAATTATAAGCCAACTCTCTGAGATGATTCTGATTAACGCCTCGCTCACTCCCGTATGAGTTAGATTATCTAACTTTCTTATCCCTGTAAAAACCTTGAAGACATGAAGTCCTCAATGGCTATAGTAAAGCAACCAAACAATAAACAAACCTTATGATGAAACTCAAAATCAGCTTTTTCCTGTCGATCATTGCAATAACATATGCTAAAGGACAACAAACAGTTATGCAGACCATCACTATGAATTCGAATGGAGTAAACTCTACAGAAATTATAATGAAGAAGCAGGATAATATCAATCACTATTCCCTGTATGCTAATTATTCAGGTTTTGGCCTTTATAATTCGACTACCCAGAAAGTCCCGTTTCATATCAACTCCAGTGATTTTGTTGGTATTGGGACAATAGATCCAGAAGTATTATTAAATGTTAATGTAGGTCCTGGTGGAGTAAATGGTTTACCTGGATTTAGAATAGGGTCAATAAATAATTACCCGAGCTTAGAGCTAGGTATAGAAAATGATTACGATGCACAAATTAAAACCTATGGCAACGATTTAAAGATATATGCTGGACATTGGAAAACTGTAGGTTCATTATCATCTGAAAACCACAAAATAGATTTTTATACGAATAAAATTGGTTCTGCTGATTGGAGTACAGCAAAAATGACCTTAAATCACGAAGGAAATTTAGGCATTGGTACCACTATGCCCCAAGAAAAACTCTCTGTAAATGGTAAGATCAGGGCCAAAGAGATCAAGGTAGAAACTGCCAACTGGCCAGATTACGTTTTTAAAGAAAACTACAGACTACCAGATCTGAAAGAAACAGCAGAATTCATCAAAGCGAACAAGCACCTTCCCGGTGTACCCTCGGCAGCAGAGGCAGAGAAAGAAGGCATAGAACTGGGCGAGATGAACAAGATACTATTGAAAAAGATAGAAGAACTGACTTTGCATTTGATAGAGAAGGATAAGAAAATGAATGATATGGAAAAAAGGCTAAAACAACTGGAAAATAAAAAATGAAATTAAAAATTACCCTTATCTTACTTGTAATGACGTATTTACAGGTAAATGCCCAGAACAATGAAGTAGTGATGGGACCATCTAACCGTTCTACCACCTCAATGGAAAAAAATATGTTGTTTAATGCCACGAGCCATTATACTGTAACACAAAGTGGAGGCAACACTTTTGACCTGAAACAACTGTTTGATGGTTATTTTGCCCCCCAATATTCTGGAGCTATGAATGAGACAAATCCATATGTGGTATTAATAGAAGGATTACCCAATATAAATGTACAAGCTGGCGCATGGATAGGTTGGACAACTAGGTTCTATGCACCAGTGAAATTTAAGGTAGAAATATGTAATACTTATGATTATGGCGGTTCTCCTGGCTATCCTTTAGTAAATGATTGGATAACCGTTGCAGATGTGGATAATTATTCAGCATATAATTACATTGTACCCGTTAGTGTAGCCGCCGTTGGTAAAATTAGGTTTACTTTCTACAAAGGAGACGGCCCTGCTAATTCAATAGGTCTTTCTGAGCTGTTTTTTATCCATCCCGAAGCCACAAGGGCTTATGATAACCTAATGGTCCAATATTCAACAGATGGAAACGTAGGTATTGGTACCACTACCCCCCAAGAAAAACTCTCTGTAAACGGTAAGATCCGTGCTAAAGAGATCAAGGTAGAGACCGCCAACTGGCCAGATTATGTATTCAACGACAGTTATAGACTGACAGACCTCAAGGAAACAGCAGAATTCATCAAAAAGAACAAGCACCTTCCCGGTGTGCCCTCGGCAGCAGAGGCAGAGAAAGAAGGCATAGAACTGGGCGAGATGAACAAGGTACTATTGAAAAAGATAGAGGAACTGACCTTGCATTTGATAGAGAAGGATAAACAACTTGAAAATCAATTGATTTTAAATAAAGAAATAGTAAAGAGACTTGAAAAACTGGAAAATAAAAAGGAATGACAGGCAAAAAGAAAAGTTACAACTTTATGCATATCATAACCCATATCTTGGCTAAATAAAATTACTTTATATATAAAAATACAAGCTTAAATGAAAAGAATTTTTTTGTTCCTCATTGGCTTTTTTACCAATGCTTTATTACATGCTCAATCAAAGACACCTTATGCAATAGCGAGTCCTAATGCTGCTGGTTTAGGTTTATATGGACAAATCCCAGTAAGTTATTTTAATGGTTTACCTAATATTGGCATCCCTCTTCATGTAATTACAGAAAAAGAATTAACATTACCTATTGACTTGTCTTATCATGCTTCAGGAGTTCGTCCAGATCATCACCCGGGATGGGTGGGGCTTGGGTGGAGCTTGAGCGCAGGAGGCACGATTACGAGAAAAGTTAATGGCGAACCTGATGAGATGAAGGATCCTGTTGGAAATACAGATAGAAAATCCTATCTCATTAATTACGGAGCATTAAATAGATCAGATTGGGATTTGGTAACAACCCTAAGAGATATTATGGATAAAAATACTGATGTAAATCCATTAGAGGGAGGTGTAAATCCGGCACCTGATGAATTTATGTTTAATTTTATGGGTTATTCTGGAAGTTTCTTTTTAGATCATACTGGGACATGGAGAGTTAGATCATCAAACGGAAAAGCTATAAAGGTGACTTTAACTACAAATTCATTTGAACTTAATACCAGCTCTACAGGTACCCCTATCATGCTTTCAAGGATTATAGATAAAATTGTACTTACAGCACCTGATGGGGTAGTTTATACATTTGGCGGAACCAATGAGTCTATAGAGTTTAGCAGAAATGCAGGGGAAAGAGATGAAACTTATAGGCAGGTGGTACCTACTTCATGGTATTTAACTAAGGTAAGTATGAATACAGGTGAAGAAATATTGTTAAATTATGAACGTGAGGGCTATGTAGTAATCAATACTGATTCATGGAGTGCTTCTTATATCAATGACGGAAATGGTTTTTCTAAGCTAAGTGGCGGAGCAGGTGGTTATATTGCAGAAAACCTAATTAATCCTGTATATTTGAAAGAGATTATTTCTAGTAGTCAGACCATTGTTTTCGATAGAGTTCAAACTAATGAGCTTCAGTTTCCAAGACCAGATGGAGACGCGTTTACCGATAGTAGCCACCCTTCAATCTACTACCAGGACGTGGGTACTGGAAAAGCTAAGTGGTATAAACTTACAACCTTACATATATATGATAATTTCAATAATAAAGAAATAAGCAGATTTAATTTTACTTATAAAGATGTACCTACAAGCAGGTTAATGCTTTTATCTGTGCAGGAAGAAAATCCAGAAACTGCTGTAAGTAAAAACCCTTACAATTTTCATTATTATGATAACCCTTATTTTGAATTGCCAGATTATATCTCAAGAAAACTAGATCATTGGGGTTTTTTTAACAATAAGAGTTATTTTGAGGGCAAACCAGGTAATTATAAATATACACCTGATGATGAGGCTGCCTATAAAACATCTAGAGAAAGCGATCCTTATTATATGCAGGAGGGTACCTTGTCTCATATTCAATATCCTACAGGAGGGCGAACGGAATTTATATATGAACCCAATACCTACTCCTATATTGCAAACTCTTACAATAGCGATCCTTATTTTAAGGTAGATAAGCTAGGTAATTCTGGAGAAAAAAAAATAGGTGGAGGCTTAAGAATTAAGAAAATCATCTCAAAAACAGGGACTTCCCCTGATGAAGTGAGAGAATTCTTTTATGATGAGGGCGATACCTATAATACATCATCTGGTATATTGGGGGGAGAACATGGCTATGTTGAGAAATACTATCATCCTTCTAGTAACTGCTCTAATTTTTTAAATTCCATTTCCATAGGGCAAAATATTATTTATTGGCTTTTTACTAATTATTCTGTTACTCCATTAAGTTTTACAGGCGGGAATCATATCACCTATAGCAGAGTAAAAGAGAAATTTACTGACGGAAGCTATAAGATTTACGAATATTCAAATCATAATAACCCCATATACCGTAATGTAGCTGCAAACAATGGTACTTATGTGGATATGGCTTCCAGAATAAATGTAGCTTTTACAGATATGGCCTATTCAAGAGGAAAGCTGTTGTCTGAAACAACTTACGATTCTTCAAATAAATTATTGCAACAAATTACAAGAGAATATAATAATAACCCTGCCAGATTTAATGAGGCCATAAGAGCTACAGACATTACACAAGCAATAGTAGATGGCCATTCATATGGAAAACAAATCATTGCATATAAACACTATTTATTTGAGCCCTATCTTACCAAAGTAACTACAAAAAATTATGATCAGAAAAGTGATAATTATGTTAGCCAGGCAATAGAATATACTTATGATGACTCTACATTATTGTTAAAAAAAGAGAGAATTTCGCAGAGCGATGGAAAACAGCTAATTACTTATTTTAAGTATCCTAAAGATAAAGACAGCCTTAGTAGTACTTACAGTACAACAAATTTGTCTATAGTAGATGAGATGGTTAATAAGCATATTATTATACCTATACTTGAAAAAGAATTTTATAGAGATACAACTTTTCTCAAGCGTGAGAGTACCGTATATGATAAATATGTTTTTGATTTAAATACATTTTATAAGCCCTCACTGATAAAATCTAGGTTTAATGGGCAGGTTAATGATGAATTGGAAATGCAATATCATTATTATGATAGTTTAGGAAATTTACTTTCTTATTCTGAAAAAAAATCGTTTAAAACATCATTGGCATGGGGATATAATAAGACATTGCCCATAGCTAAAGTAAATAATGCAGACAATAACGAATTCTTTTTTAACGATTTTGAACAAGATATTAGTCTTCCAAAAGGAAATGCACATACAGGAGTAAGATCTCGTAATAACGGGGCTTATGAAATCCCATTTGTAAGGCCTAATTCAAGAGCATATAAGGTATCGTATTTTAGATATGTATCAGATCAATGGCAACAGGTAGTTAAAGATTATGTAATTGATCATTTTACTATTAATGAAAGTGCTCCAATTGATGATGTTACTGTTTATCCTGCTGATGCCACAATACAAACCTATACTTATATGCCATTAATAGGCATGACTTCTGAAACAGCAATAAATCATAATGCAATATTTTATGAGTATGACTCCTTAAACAGATTGAGTTTGGTTAAAGATAATAATGGACGGGTGGTAAAAGCATATACTTATAATTATGCAAATACAGTAGCAAGCTGGGTAAATACAGGGAATATCAATTGCGAAACTACTAAAGATGCAGAGTTTGATAACCAGTTAGCTTATACCGGGAATATTAGTGTTGAACAACGGGATACCAATCCCAATAGTTTTACTTATAATCAGACCAGGAAAATAGCGGGCAATAATCAACCTGCTACCTGCCCTCCAAACTTATATTATAAAGAATATGTAGACCCTTATTTTTACAATATTACGATCAGGGCAAGGCGATCTTACGATGATTCAACAACTAAAATCATGAAATTTAGAATTAGATACGATACTTTTAATAATACTATAGAAGAGAAATTTGTTGAAATTACCGTAAGTGGTTCCCGTGACGATATTTTTGAAGAAGTAATGTATATCGGAGCGGCCAGCTACTATGAACTGGAACTGGTTGAAATAAGGTAATAATTTAAGTACACATTCATTCAAAAACAAGCAACTGATGAAGAAATACATATTGGCGTTCTTGGCCCAATTGACTATAGTCCTTGCCGCCCCTGCCCAGGACCACAAGAGCTATTCACAATATAACGGGGAGGCGGTGCTTTCGGCCCCTGGCAGCGTTACGCTGCTGCCGGGCTTCCATGCCCCCTCGGGCAGCAGCCTCAGGGTTTACATCGGTACGCCCGCGCCGCCCCTGGCCACCGCCCCCAGCAGCAACCAGAACTACATCCTCACCCGC
>NZ_JBKGVD010000009.1:0-673022 GCF_046462515.1 Pedobacter sp. | reverse complement strand
TTTTATATTTGCTACTGATTTACAAGGAAATCGAAAGAAAATGAATGCAATAAGCACCATTACTAAATCGTTACCGACAATGATTTCCCGCCTCGTAAACTACTCATTATAAGCTATATTTAGCTTTTCTAACTTTTTTTTGTAAAAAAATTGATGCAGCTTTTTTATTATATTGCAGTAATTTACATTTGCCTACATTCCGCAAGGAATACACACACAACTTAAAATTTAAAATGGTTGATAAAACAGTCAATCTGCTGGTTATAGATGATGATGACATTAATATCTTCATCATCAAAAAAATTGTCGAAAAAACCGACTATGATGTAAAGATGCTGTCTAAGAACAATGGGCAGCAGGCCATTGATTACATCAAAGAGCTGATAGAAAACCACGCAGAGTTACCTCATCTTATGCTCATAGATATTAACATGCCGGTTTTAAACGGCTGGGAATTTATCGAAGCTTTTGAAAGTCTTAACATTCAAACACCGATTGATATGTATATGCTTTCCTCCTCCGTTTACGAGAACGACATCGAAAAAGCCAAAACCTACAAAACTATAAAAGGCTTTATCTCAAAACCCCTCTCTATTGAAAAATTAAAAGAACTAATTAACGACATTCTCTCTAAATAATCTGAAACTTCTCTCCATCAAACCCAATATAAGCCTGTGTTTTTGATTTAGAATGATAAAACAGACACTTCCAGTTTTCCTGAGCCGCTTTGTGCCCAAATTCATCGCGTAGCTCCATTGCCTTTCTTCCGTCATAATCATATTTAGCAATAAATTTTCGTAAAAGCTCTTCTGGTTCGGGCAGAACATCTCCACCAAAAAACACTTTATCCTCACCATCATCAAACAAAAATACCTGATGATATGGACAATGTGCTCCAGTTAGTTCATAGCTCACTTCATTTGTCAGTTTTCCAGAACCTTCTACCAGCTCTATCTGAGCATTACGTTGTATATATTCAAAAATTTCAGGATGATAAGAAGAAGATTTGCTCGAAAAGGCGGTTTCCCACTCACCTCTCTGCATCACATAAGTAGCATGCGGAAAACTCAGTTCTACCTGACCGTTATGATTATGTACCATACCTCCTGAATGATCAAAATGCAAATGCGACATGAGTACCATGCTTACATCTTCTGGTTCAAAACCGGCTTCTCTGATATGGTGATGCAAATGAAGATGACCTTTTTCATCACTATAGCCTAGGCCTGTATCTAAAAGCATCAGCTCGCTACCACATTTTACTAAAAAAGGTTGAACGTGAATAAATAAAGACGCCGGCCTGTCTTTAAAATTATCTTTGAGCGGATCAAAGGGAATAAATTTCTTAGTGGCATCTACTGAATACGAACCTTCTTTAAGTGTAAAAACCTGGATAGACATTGTTTTATAGATAAAAATTAAATGATATATTTACGAGCAATACTGCAAATATAAATAACCCATATGAGCTTAACCTCATAGGATTGTCTGCTTACATAAAAATTTGCTCAAAAAACAATTTTAATAGCCAATGCAAAAACGATGGGTAAACACCAACAATGCCAACCAAAACACCGTTAATGCGCTTGCCGAACAACTTAATATAGATACTACGCTGGCCCGCATATTGGTGCAGCGAAACATCCATACGTTTAATGAGGCAAAAGATTTTTTCAGGCCTCAGCTGAGCCGATTACATGATCCCTTTCTAATGAAAGATATGCGAAAGGCTGTGGACAGGATTAATCTGGCTATCCAAAACAATGAAAAAATATTGGTTTATGGCGATTATGATGTAGATGGTACCACTGCCGTAACACTGCTTTATAGTTTCATGCTCCAATTTACACAGCTTGTTGCTTATTATATACCAGACAGGCATAGCGAAGGTTATGGTGTATCAACTATCGGCATTGATTATGCAAAAACACATGACTTTAGCCTTATTATTGCGTTAGACTGTGGTATCCGTTCTGTTGATAAAGTTGCATATGCCAACAGTATGGGCATAGATTTTATCATTTGTGATCACCATTTACCCGGCGATGAAATACCTGATGCGATTGCTGTTTTAGATCCCAAGATCAGCGATTGTACTTATCCTTTCAAAGAATTGTCTGGGTGTGGTATAGGCTTTAAACTGGCTCAGGCTTACTGTATAGATCATAATCTGGATGCCAGTTTATATCTCCGCTACCTTGATCTGTGTGCAGTAAGTATCGCCGCCGATATTGTGCCCATTATAGATGAAAACAGAATATTAGCTTACTTCGGATTGGCAAAATTGAACCAGGATCCTATTTTAGGCTTAAAGTATCTGATGCAATCCGCTGGAAAAACAGAAAAATATACCATTGGCGATGTTGTTTTTCTCCTTGCTCCACGCATAAATGCCGCCGGACGGATGGGACATGCCAAAGATGCCGTTAAAATGTTATTAAGCTCTCATCCTGATTTAGCAGAAGAGTACAGTTCTTATATTAACCAGCAAAACGATACGCGTAAATCATTTGACCAAAGCATAACACAGGAGGCATTGACGATCATTGGCAGCAGCGATGTGTTGATGAAAAGAAAAACAACTGTTGTTTTTCAGGATAGTTGGAACAAAGGGGTAATAGGCATTGTGGCGTCCCGTTTAATAGAGACCTATTACCGCCCTACTATCGTACTTACAGAATCAAATGGCAAATACACCGGCTCTGCCCGTAGTGTTTGGGGTTACGATCTTTATGAAGCGCTTCTATTGTGCAGCGACCTGCTTGAGCAATTTGGCGGACATAAATATGCCGCAGGCTTAACCGTTAAACCCGAAAACCTGAATGCTTTTGCTCAAAAATTTGAAGAAGTGGTTGCTGCAAGCATAGATCCGGTTCTACTGGTACCGCAAATTACCATAGATGCCGACCTTGAGTTTAAACAGATTAATGGAAAATTTCAAAGAATCTTAGCACAAATGGCACCTTTCGGGCCTCAGAATATGACGCCTGTTTTTGTAAGTCATGGCATAAGATTTGTCGGTTTCCCACAAGTTGTGGGCACAAATCATCTTAAATTATCGGTAAAACAACAAAATTCACCTATTTTTGAAGCTATTGGTTTCAATTTGGGGCATTATGCAAGCTTGCTCAATTCTAAAACTGTGTTTTCTATCTGTTACACCATTGAAGAGAACAACTGGAAAGACAACAAGCGTTTGCAGTTAAACATTAAAGACATTAGAATAGCTACAGAAACACATGAAAGTTATTTCTTTAGCAATTAAAATATTAAACTAAATGATATTAAAGGCTGAGCATCTTATTAAAAAATATAAACAGCGTACAGTTGTAAATGATGTTTCTTTTGAAGTAAGCCAGGGCGAAATTGTAGGTTTATTAGGGCCAAATGGTGCAGGAAAAACCACCTCATTTTATATGATTGTAGGCCTGATCAAACCCAATGAAGGCACCATTTTACTTGATGGACATGACATCACCAAAGATCCAATGTACAGACGTGCCCAGAAAGGTATTGGTTATCTGGCACAAGAAGCCAGTGTTTTCAGAAAACTTTCTGTTGAAGACAACATCATGGCTATTTTAGAAATGACCTACGATAATCATGAAGAAAGACGCGAAAAGCTTGAAGAACTGATTGCTGAATTTAGCTTGCATAAAGTACGCAAAAACAGAGGCGACCTTTTATCAGGTGGTGAACGACGCCGCACAGAAATTGCCAGAGCTTTAGCCGCAAACCCTAATTTTATTTTATTAGACGAACCTTTTGCCGGTGTTGACCCTATTGCCGTAGAAGAAATTCAAAGCATTGTAGCCAAGCTAAAAAACAAGAATATAGGCATCTTAATTACCGACCACAATGTGCAGGAAACTTTATCTATCACAGACCGGGCTTATTTACTTTTTGAGGGAAAAATCTTAGAATCTGGTACGCCTGAAGTTTTAGCTGCCAATGAAATGGTTAGAAAAGTTTACCTGGGTTCTAATTTTGTTTTACGAAGAAAAAACCTGTAATCTGCTATGGCTATAGTCAATTCCATTTTTACCTGGTACATGAAAAAGCGGATCCACCAGATCGAGCTTTTTAAGAAATACCCCTTAGAAGTGCAAGATGAATGGCTCCATACACTCATTTCTAGTGCTGAGAATACAGAATGGGGTAAATTTTACGATTACAAATCTATACTTACGGCCGAACAGTTTAAAGAGCGTGTACCGTTGCAAACTTACGATACCCTAAAACCTTATATAGAGCGGATGTTAAAAGGCGAAGAGAATATTCTCTGGCCTTCAGAAATCAAGTGGTTTGCAAAATCATCAGGTACAACCAGCGACAGAAGCAAATTTATTCCGGTATCTGAAGAAGCATTGGAAGAATGCCATTTTAAAGGTGGTAAGGATATGCTTTCTATTTATTGTAATAACCAACCCGATACGCAGGTTTTTACAGGTAAAGGGCTTGTATTAGGAGGTAGCCATCAGATCAATCAGCTTTGCCAGGATATACGCTATGGTGATCTCTCTGCTGTACTGATTAAGAACTTACCGATTTGGGCAGAGTATTACCGTACGCCCGATATGTCTATTGCACTCATGGACAACTATGAGATTAAAATGGATAAAATGGCAGAGGCCACCATTAAAGAAAATGTAACCAGCATTTCCGGCGTACCTACCTGGACTATCGTTTTAGCTAAAAAAGTACTAGCCTTAACAGGCAAAAGCAATCTGCTTGAAGTATGGCCTAATTTAGAGGTATATTTTCATGGCGCAGTAAATTTTGCACCGTATCGCGAGCAGTTTAAACAGCTTATTCCTTCACCAAATATGTATTATTTGGAAACTTATAATGCATCTGAAGGTTTCTTTGGCATCCAGGATCAGGCTAATTCTGAGGAATTACTGTTAATGCTGGATTACGGAATTTACTATGAATTTTTACCGCTCGATCGCATTGACGATGAGCAACCCAAAACATTGTCATTGGAAGAAGTTGAGCTGTATAAAAATTATGCGGTTGTTATTTCTACCAATGCTGGCTTATGGCGTTATATGATAGGCGACACCATACAGTTTACCTCTTTAGCTCCTCATCGCATCAAGATTACCGGCAGAACCAAGCATTTTATCAATGCCTTTGGAGAAGAGGTAATTATTGACAATGCTGAAAATGCCTTAATTAAGGCTTGTGAGATTACACAGGCAAAAATAAAGGATTATACTGCCTGCCCTATTTATTTTCAGGGAGAAGAGGCCGGAGGACATGAATGGATTATTGAATTTGAACACCAGCCAGACGACTTTGAAAAATTTATAGATGTGTTAGATCAGACCTTGCGTGAAGTTAATTCTGACTATGATGCCAAACGCTTTAAAGATATGGCCCTGCGCAGACCCAAAGTACATAATGCACCCAATGGAACATTCTATAACTGGATGAAACAACGGGGCAAATTAGGAGGACAGCACAAAGTACCACGCTTGGCTAATAACAGAGAATACGTGGATGATATTTTGAAATCTATATAAACTGCAAATCTCGAAAAAGATACATTTAATCTTTTGATTTTTTATAGGGTCTGTGTATATTAATAGAACACAAATTAAACCTTAAAATCATGAAAATCTTTTTCTCTATGGTATTAGTGCTTTTTATAGTTAGCACTAATGCAAAGCTCAATCCACTTCAGATGAATTAGCAAACCTATTCTTTAAAGAATTTGCTAAAGAAGGCAATCTGCCTTTAAAATCAATACAAACGATTAAAGAAAAGTTTGATTGGGCACAGCCTTTACAACGTTTCCGGTTTAACGCTATGGACTATTCCATTAACCTATATATGATTGGAAAATACAACGAAGCTCAGCTGATTAACAAAATTAAGCTCACTGACAAATATCTAATCTATTCTTATGCTGTTATTTATGGGCACGTCCTTTAAGATTTAAACTACATATCTTTAATGGCAATTCTCAATGGAAAATTAACAAAATCGATATTGATGAGAATTTTGAAGAAGACGCTTACTCATTTGTAAGATCCAATTCATAAAAAATGAGGAGATTAATCTCCCCATTTCCATTCGCCCGCAATTTTTAAAGGTTCTTTCAATTTATTTTTTTCTAAAAACTCTTTCAGGCTTTTATCATCAAAACGCTTAACAGGTATAACAGGTGTATTAGCTAAAGCGTAAGTAAGCATAGCAGAGTATCTTACCGTATTTTTCATTCCCTGTTCATCAACCAAATGAAATCCGTCTCCATCAGAATGGTAATATGGGCCCGAATTATTTGGCAATCTGCCACCTGCACCACCTCCGGTAGTTATACCTTCTAACATAAACGGCTGATGGTCGCTATGCAATCCTGCCCCTACGTTAAATAAGTTTTTAAATCCTGTATCAATTTTAGCTACCTGCGCTCCCCAATTTGTAAATTGGTTTTTCATTTCATCACGTGTAGTACTAAAGCCTTTAGGATCATTTGTCATATCATAGTTAAGCATAAACCTGATCTGATCTAAACTTTTGTTTTTCTTAGCAGCTTCAACATACGCTTTTGAACCTAATAAGCCTTGTTCTTCGCCCATAAACATCACAAATTCTACTGTTCTCTTTGTTTTTAAGCCTAACTTTTTAAATGTTCTCGCCATATCCAAAACAGAGAAAGAACCTATACCGTTATCAATAGCTCCGGTAGCCAGATCCCAGCTATCTAAATGTCCGCCTACTACTATTTTTTCATTAGGCAAAGAAGTTCCTTTGATGGTAGCAATTACATTTCTTGCTTTAATTAAGCCCGAGAAATTGGACATGTTAATACGCGCATACTGTGGTGCAGCTTTAACTTCATTTTTTAAATTCATACCATCTTCAAGACCGATACACACCGCCGGAATAGGTATAAGCTTTCCGGTAACAGAAGCTGTTCCTGTTAACAAAACACCTCCTTTTACCTGATTGATAATAATTACGCCTACAGCACCATATTTTGTTGCAATAGCTGTTTTTTCAGATCGGTGCAGTGAAGGCGTGCCTTTAGGAGAGCCTGGAAGTACTCCTAAATATATTAAGGCTATTTTACCCTTAACTTTTTCTTTTAAGGGTTCATAATCTGCTTCTAAACCATTACCTACATCAATAATCTCCGCACTTACATTGGCTTCTACCGGTGAGTGTGCCAAAGTTACAGCCTTAACCACTTTCAAATTTGACGGGCTACTCCCTATTTCAACTTTTAATGTTTTTCTGTCCCAGCTTTCTACCTCAAAAGGTTGGTATTTTACATCAAAACCGTAAGATTTCAAGAGATTGTAAGCATATTCTTCGGCTTTTTTACCATTGGCAGATCCTGTTAAGCGATGCCCTATTTTATTCGTGGCATCTTTTAAATTCTGATAAGCCTGTGAGTTCTTTTGTACTTCACTATTGATTTTTTCAAATGTACTGCTAAAATTGTCCTGAGCGGATGCAGCTAAGCTGGTACAAATCAAAGTAAGCGTTGCTAATCTTTTGAAATTCATAATTTGTCCGTTTTTGTTCAATGAAGTTAAAACTTTTGCAACATACCTAAAGCATATCCCAATTTTTTTACAGAGTTTGTGCTGTATTTCTCTTTCTCCTGTTTTTATAATACTTTATTCCAACATAAATAATAGCCGCTACAACAAAAAGCATCCATAATCTGGTAAGAAATAAGATAAATTCTTTAAACAGGATCCAGCCATCTACAATATTCAACCACAGCCTCGTAAAAAATCCCGGTTTAAAATCATACAGGTTATCATTGGCAATAACAGTAGCCTGAACGGTATTATCCTGATAAAAATTAAGCGTAATGGTACTGTATTTTACCCGGCTATCAATATCCAGATTCTCAACTTTTTTGTCAACCAGATCATCTTTAATATAAAGGGAACTTTCTACGTTATTTGATTGAGGTATTGAAACCTTATTAATCTGCTTAGCGGCTTCTTCTCTGTTCTTTACTTTCATTTGATTAGCCAGATAAGAAATGCTTTGATCGTCTATTTTTAACGATTGGCTATTTACAAACAAGGCCATTTTTGCTACCTCATTTGTAAAATCGTCTAGTTTCTCTGCAGGAATTTTTGCAACCAGATAGGCTTCTTTTCTATAAGCAGTGATTTCTTTAAGAGAATCTACAGAAAGTTTGAATTTATCGGTCCTTTGTATTGAACTGTTTATTGAAACTTCTGCAATGGCACCTCCCTCTGCTTTGATTTTGGCGCTTAACAGTTCTTTGGTCTGTTGTACATCTTTTACCCTGAAATTCATATCTGCCGTTTTAATGATCTTAGGCAGATCTGCTACCGCTGCGGTGGTATCGGCAGCTATTTCAGTTGTTTGCGCATATTCTTTATTACTATTGCTGTTGCATCCAAAAAAGACAAATAATGCAACAAGCAGATACACATAGTTCTTTTTCATAAGATTAAGGTTTTATTAAAGCTTAATCCTTTGATCATAAAAAGGTAACCCTACAAAAAGCAACCACATATAAAAAACAAAAGCCACGCTGAAATAAACAACGTGGCTTAAATATTTTAAAAAAGGGTTATTTTGCGTTCAGAATTCTAAAAACAGCTTTACATGCTAAAATTGTTCCAACTGCTAAAATGGCCCAAGAAATAATTGAAAGCATTCTTGAATCATAAGCGAAACGTAAGAAAACGCCAACAATACCAACAATTACACCAACTACAAGATTCATATAAATACCTGATTGGTTTGCAGCTTCCATGCTGCTTTCTCTTTCTTTAGCATCCATGAGATTTTATTTTGATTTTATGTTACAAAAATAGTATTTATTGGTAATTTACCTTATTTATTTTTAATAAGTTTTTAGCTTATCGAAACGCTGCTTAGCTTTTTCACTATCAGTGAATTTTCCTTCTTTATAAAGTAGTTTTTCCCAGTCGCCATACATCGGATTTGGCAGCACAATAAATTTTGTCCCAAACAACTTTTGGTTCAAATCAACCTGTTCTTTGGTGTCTTTACCTTCACGGTAAAAAACATTTGAAAAATCGCTCAGGTTATCTCCGCACAGCAATAAGATATTATATTTTTCTGCTATTTTCTGACGACGAGGTTCTTTATCAGAAGTTTTGTCTTTTAATACAATATGCTCGTCATCTACAAAAGGGAAACCTAATCTTTTAAGATTTTCAATAGTACCTTTTCTATCTGCTTCATCACGGTTTGTTACGTAAAAAATTTCTACATTCTTACTAGCTGCGAATTTCAAAAATGACAATGCTCCCGGTACAGTATCAGCCATTGCTTTCGAAGTCCAGGTTGTCCAATCTGCAGGCACATAACTTACCCCATGCTGAATTTCATAACCTTGAAAACGAGAGTTATCAATAATAGTTTCATCTGCATCAACAATTACACAGTTAGGCTTACCATTTTGGTTTTCCCATAAAGCTTCTTTTAAAGATAATCTAGCGAAATTATAGGCCTGAAAAGCCAGAGCTCTATATTCGCCACTATATTGTTGCCATAGTACCGCATTAGTCCAATCTCTTTCTGGTCCAGCTTTCTGTGCAAAAAGCATTACGGGCGATAGCAGCAATGCCAATACAAAAGATTTTATTCTCATCTCATTATTTTTTTGCAAAGATAAAGTTTATTAATTAACTATTTGAGAAATGCGTCTCGATCTGATTTTGAAATGAAAGAAGTCTCAGCAGGTTTGTAGGCATGCTTAAATGTTAGTGGAATTCTTGTTTTCTTGCTTTCATTCCATTTAAACTCTACAGCCAATAATTTATTTCCCTGTTGTTCTATATAGTCTATTTCCTGTTGTTGTGTGGTTCGCCAGAAAAAAGATTTTGCCTCTTTCTGATGTTGATGCAAATATTTTATACGTTCGGCAATCATGTAATTTTCAAATAACATACCCACATCATTTCTATTGGTTAGAGCATTAAAGTTTCTTGTAATAGCATTGATGATACCTGTATCGTAAAAGTACACCTTACGTGCCTTTTTTATTTCATTCCGCACATTTCCCGAAAAAGCAGGTACTGAAAAAACCACAAAAGCTTTTTCTAATAAATCTATGTATTTCTCAACCGTTTTTTGATCTGCTTTTACCAGTTGCGCAAGTTCAGAGAAATTAACTTCGCTTCCCACCTGCAACGCTAATGCTTTAACTATTTTTTCAAAAAGCGCAGGCTTTTTTACATCCTCCAAAGCAAATAGATCTTTATATAAATAACTATCAGCAAGTAGTTTTAAATGTTCTTCTGCATTAGAAAAATCATTAATTATTTCAGGATAGGAACCATAAAGCAACCTTTGATCTAAGGCTCTCTCTTCATTTAGGAAACCATTGTGCTCTACCAGCTCTGCATAAGAAAAAGGTAGGAGCAACATCTCATATTTACGCCCGGTTAAGGGTTCATTAATTTTACCTGACAACTCAAATGCAGATGAACCTGTAGCAATTACCTGAATATGCTTAAACCTATCTACTATGATTTTTATCAATAGTCCTACTTCATTTATACGTTGCGCTTCATCTATGAACAGCACTTCATAACCCATTAACAATTGTGTTAACTGAGTAGCATTTGGTTTATTCAATGTTTCCCTTACATCTGCATCATCACCATTAAGATATAAGGTTTTCTTATTCACCTTTTCGAGCAATTGCTCTACAAAAGTAGTTTTTCCAGCTTGCCTTGGACCAAAAACAATAAAAGCTTTTCCTTTAAAGAGTCTGGCCAAAGCATAATCTAATTGCTTGCGTGTAATCATCTTATCCAAATAATTATTAAAATTATAATAATTTTGGATTACATTCCAAATAAACTATAATAATTTTGGATTACATTCCAAATAAATTATAATAATTTTGGATTAAAATGATTATAAGCAATAAAAAACCCATTTCTTAATGAAATGGGTTTTTTATTCTTTTAAATGGAATATTATCCGTTTAGTGCTGCTGCACCACTTACAATCTCTGTTAACTCAGTTGTAATAGCAGCCTGACGAGCTTGGTTATAAGCCAGTTTCAATGATTTTAGCAAATCACCGGCATTTTCAGTAGCTTTATCCATAGATGTCATCCGTGCACCATGCTCTGATGCGTGCGAATCTAATACTGCTTTATATAATTGTATTTTGATTGATTTTGGAATTAACTGTTCCACGATTTCTTCTTGGCTCGGTTCCAAAATATAGTCTACATTATTGGTCTTAACAGCTGCTGTTTCTTCTGTTTTTGGAAGAGGTAATAATTGTTCAGAAGTTAAAATTTGAACGGCAGCGTTTTTAAACTTGTTGTAAACTAATTCAACTTTGTCAAACTCCCCATCTTCAAAGCCTTTCATGATGGCCTCTGTAATCTTGGTCACGTTTTCAAAAGTTAAATTTGCATATACATCGTTATTGTTACCAATAACTTTATAATTGCGTTTTTCGTAAAAATCCTGAGTTTTTTTACCAATAGAAACAATGCTAACATTTCCTTTTTTAAACTGCTCGCTGTATTTTGTAGCAATTAAATTGTTAGCCGTTTTAATTACGTTCATATTGAAAGCTCCGGCCAAACCACGGTTTGAAGAGATTACAACAATTAAAACCTTATTAGGCTCACGCTCTTCAATAAAAGGTGAAGATGTACCTTCTAAGCTTGCCGAAAGATTTCCCAAGATTTCTTTCAGTTTTGTTGCATACGGACGTAATTGAACAATAGCATTTGTAGCACGCTTTAACTTGGCAGCCGATACCATCTTCATGGCTTTGGTAATCTGCTGAGTTGATTGTACTGATGCTATACGGTTTCTTACTTCTTTTAAATTCGCCATTTGTTAGTATTTAGCAGCCAGTATTTAGTAGAGAGACTAAAGTCTAAATACTGACTACTTATAATCTAATTAATATTTACCTGAAATTTCTTTTGCTACAGTTTCTAATACCCCTGTAATTGCATCATCAAATTTACCTGCTTTTAATGCTGCTAAAGTGTCTGCATGACGAAGCTCCAAAGCTTGTAAATACTCAGCTTCAAACTCTTTAACTTTATTAACCGGTACATTACGCATTAAGTTTTTAGTACCCGCATAAACAATCGCAACTTGTTTTTCTACCGTAAGTGGAGAAAACTGAGCTTGTTTCAACATCTCTACGTTACGAGCACCTTTATCTAATACAGATTTTGTAGCCGCATCCAAATCAGATCCGAATTTAGAGAAAGCCTCCAGCTCACGGTACTGAGCCTGATCTAATTTTAAAGTACCAGCTACTTTTTTCATTGATTTAATTTGTGCGTTACCACCTACACGTGATACAGAAATACCCACGTTAATAGCCGGACGTACACCTGAGTTAAACAAGTTAGACTCTAAGAAAATCTGACCATCAGTAATTGAGATTACGTTAGTAGGGATATAAGCAGAAACGTCACCTGCCTGAGTTTCGATAATTGGCAATGCTGTTAATGAACCGCCGCCTTTAACAATGCCTTTGATAGACTCTGGCAAATCGTTCATGTTTTTAGCGATATCATCATTAGCGTTGATTTTAGCAGCTCTTTCTAGCAAACGGCTGTGTAGATAAAATACATCACCCGGATAAGCCTCACGGCCTGGAGGACGTTTCAATAATAGAGAAACCTCACGGTAAGCTACAGCTTGTTTAGACAAATCATCATAAACAATTAAAGCCGGACGACCCGTATCACGGAAGAACTCGCCAATAGCAGCACCCGCAAATGGAGCATAGAACTGTAATGGAGCAGGCTCAGCAGCAGAAGCAGCTACAACAATAGTATAAGCCATTGCACCGTTTTCTTCTAAAGTACGTACAACGTTTGCTACTGTACTTGCCTTTTGACCACAAGCTACATAGATACAGAATACAGGATTACCTGCTTCGTAAAATTCTTTCTGGTTGATAATAGTATCGATACAAACCGCAGTTTTACCAATCTGACGGTCACCAATTACCAACTCACGCTGACCACGGCCGATGGGAATCATCGCATCAATAGCCTTGATACCAGTTTGTAGAGGCTCGTTTACAGGCTGACGATAGATTACCCCAGGCGCTTTACGCTCTAAAGGCATTTCGTAAGTTTCACCTAAAATTGGGCCTTTGCCATCAATTGGTTCTCCAAGGGTGTTAACCACGCGGCCTAACATACCTTCACCAACTTTAATAGAAGCAATTTTCTTAGTACGTTTTATGGTATCACCCTCTTTGATCTCGTCTGATGGGCCTAATAATACCACACCTACGTTATCTTCTTCAAGGTTTAACACGATACCCTGTAAACCGTTGGCAAACTCAACAAGCTCACCACTTTGTACTTTAGTTAAGCCATAAACACGTGCAATACCATCGCCTACCTGCAATACGGTACCCACTTCTTCAAGCTCAGCTTCTGATTTAAAGCCCGCCAATTGTTGTCTTATAATTGCCGAAACTTCGTCTGGTCTTACCTCTACCATAATTTTATTTATTGTTTTCTATTTGAAAATGTAAATCCTGTGTTTCTTTTTTATTAATGTTTGCTCGGCCTATGCTATACCTTGAGCAAACTCTTTTTTCAATTTATTTAAGCTGCTGGCAATAGAAGCATCAAACTGTCTGTCGCCAACTTTTAAAATAAAACCGCCAATAAGGTTAGTGTTAACTTTCTCTTTAATTACTACCTGTTTAGCATTCAATTCTTTTTTAACTAAAGCTGTAATTTCTTCTTTATTAGCTTCTGTTAGTGTATTTGCCGATGTTACTTCTGCTGTAACAATGCCATTTAAAGCATTATATTGTGCAATAAACTGTTTTGAAATAGCAAATAATAACTCTGAACGACCCTTAGTGATTACCAGGTTAAAAAACGTTTGAGTTATAGCATGTACTTTATCTTTCATAATACCTGATACAATACCTTGTTTTTTATCTAAAGGTACAATCGGATTTTTTAAAATAGCTTCTAATTCACTATTCTCATCTACCACATGCTCAAAAAAAACCATATCGTTCTTTACATCTTCTAAAGCGTTTTGCTCTTTAGAAAGATCTATTAACGATTTTGCGTATCTGGCTGCTGCTTTACTTGACATATTTCTTAGTATTGAGATGTGAGATAGAAGAAGTGAGACCGTTTCATCTCAAATCTGGTATCTCAAATCTAGTATCTCACTCTAGTTTAATTCAACGTCTTTTAACAAATTGTTAACCAACTCCTGTTGTTTGTTCTTATCATCTAACTGATTTCGTAACACACGCTCAGCAATATCTAATGATAATGAAGATACCTGACCTTTTAACTCGGCCAAAGCAGCTTTCTTCTGGTTCTCAATTTCAATGCGGGCTTTTTCAATTAATTTAGCTCCCTCGGCCTGAGCCTGAGTTTTAGCTTCATTAACGATATTATCTTTTAGTGCTTTAGCTTCTTTCAAGATCAGGTCACGCTCTTCGCGAGCTTGTTTCATCAGCTCTTCATTTTGTGAAGTTAAACGTGCCATCTCCTGTTTAGCCAGCTCAGCTTTGTTTAAAGCATCATCGATATTTTGTTCGCGATCATGAATAGCTTTCATAATAGGTTTCCAGGCAAATTTGCCTAATAAAAACACTAAAACAAGGAAAGCGATGGTATTCCAAACCAACAAACCAATTTCAGGAATCAATAAATCCATTGTATGTATATATATCTTTTAGTCTATAAACTTATTTAATATTTTTTTAGCTTTAACAAGAACCTTAACGGCAACCCCGAAAAGGTTCTTGTTGAATTCTTTCTTTGATTATTTTGCGATCAAAGAAACTACTACCGCGAATAAAGCAACCGCTTCGATAAAAGCAGCAGCGATAAGCATAGCAGTTTGAATTTTTGAAGCGGCTTCTGGTTGACGAGCAATTGATTCCATTGCAGATCCACCAATTTTACCGATACCTAATCCAGCGCCAATTGCAGCTAAGCCTGCGCCGATTGCAGCTAATGTTCCAGTCATTTTGATTAATTTATATATGTAAGTTTAACAATACTGTTCTTTCTTTAAAAATATTAATGGTGTTCTTCTACAGCCATACCTATAAACAAGGCCGATAAAGTTGTGAAAATAAATGCCTGAATAAACGCCACCAAAAACTCGATTAAACCAATAAACACCGCAAAGAAAATTGAAGCGGGAGCTACAGCAATCGAATTAAAAATAAATATCAAACACAATAAAGACATTACCAATATGTGCCCAGCAGTAATATTGGCAAATAACCTGATCGCTAAAGCTATAGGCTTAGTAAATGTACCTATAAGCTCTAAAGGCGCTAAAAATATTTTCATTGGGACAGGAACCCCTGGCATCCAGAATATGTGCTTCCAGTAATCTTTATTTCCTTTAAAAGTAGTAATCAAATATGTACAAGCAGCTAAAACTGCCGTCATAGCGATATTACCTGTTACGTTAGCTCCTCCGGGAAAAAATGGAACCAGACCTAACATATTGTTAAACCAGATAAAGAAGAATACGGTTAACAAATAAGGCATAAATTTAGCGTACTTATGCCCTAAGTTTGGCCTTGCAATATCATCACGCACAAACAATATGATTGGCTCCATAAAAGACTGTATTCCTTTAGGTGCCTTACCTTCTCTTTTCTTATAACCTCTGGCTGCAGCAGTAAACAGGATAACCAGCACAACTATTGACAACAGCATACTAAAAACATTTTTAGTAATAGAGAAGTCTAACGGACGGGCATTGGTCACAACTTCATCACCCTTATCATTTAACTCATGCGAAACAAAAGAACCATGAGCATCAGCTGTTTCGTTAGCGTAATAAATTTTATTATGCGCCATTGCAAAACGCTGACCATTCTTCTCTACAGCAACTGTTCCGTCATCATTAAAATTAAATTCTTTAGAAGAAAAAGTAACCAACCCTTTATCAGTCCATAAAATTATGGGAAGATGTAGATGTATACCATGTTCACCATGCCCAAACAAGGTAAAATAATGGCTGTCGCTGATGTGATGAAAAATGAATGAGGTGATATCAAAACCTTTTTCCTCTTTTTTAGCTTCATGATTTGCAGCTCCATGATGTTGAGCATCATTTTCTGCTGTTACTACCGTATCGGCAATTACGCTGTCAACAGGGGCTGCAGCTTGTGCTTTTGAAACAAAAAACGCTAAAAAAAGCGTAAAAGCCACAATTACTTGTTTAACTCTTGACACAAAAACGGGGTTATAATACATTTACTCGCAGTTTTTTACTTTTAATTTTGGTGGCGCAAGTTACGCAACAAGCAGTACATTTCAAAGGCCGAAAACAATAAATATAAAGAAAAAAAAATTAATGCAAACCTCAAGTCAATACCTTTGCCTTTTAAACTGAAAATCAGCACTAAAGCCATAGAAAAAATCATCTTAATACCAATAGAGCCCAAAATAGTCATTACACCCATTTGTGGGTTACGTTTTATCCCCAAAAATGCAACGATATAAGCTATAAAAGTCAAGCCACCTAAAAAGAAAAAAACAGGCCAGAAATCTGAAGTTAAAATTTCAGGCACAGAAGTAAATTGCTGGATAAGGAGTGCTATTCCTGCCAAAATAATTGTGAATATTACAAACCAGAAAACAAATTGCTTAATGCTCAAAACTTTATTTTTTTTTTTGCAAAGTTAATAAAGCCCCGCCAAAGCTTCAGTTACTTATTTTTATTTAATGTTTTTACCACCTGGTATAGCGAAGCCGCTACACCTACAATACCTAATATAGAAGTGTATATCAGGACTTTTTGCTGCGTATATTTATCTAACTGATAGCCTATAAACGCAAATAGGCCTATGGTGGCCAACATTTGAAAAGCCATGGCACTATATTTAGCAAAACTGTTCATTCCGTTTGCTTCTTTCTCTTCTTTATCCTCTCCCATTTTAGCTGTTTTAAAAATAAAAATCAAATATTAAGTTTATATTGTCGAATAAAATAATTTTGCAGATACTTTGTTATATATATAAAATTAACAGGCTTTTGAAAAACATGCACTATAACATTCCGGTTAAGTTAGTAATCTTTTGTTTATTACTAAGCTTATTTTGTGGTTGTTCCACTCAAAAAGACACGGTTGTTAACAGAAAACTGCAAAATTTATCGGCCCGTTATAATCTTATTTATAACTCCAACGTATTGCTCAACGATTATCTTGAGCAGATAACGCAAACTACAAAGTACGATTTTGGTGGACTTATCCCTATTTACTATGCACCTGAACCTGCCGGATTAAGCAATGAAATCAACAATAAGACATTGGATGAGATTGATGCCAAAGCCAGAACCATTATTGCAGAAAAAAATTTCAGCAATTACATAGATGATGCTTACCTACTTTTAGGCAAAACCAATTTTTATGCCGGCAAATATTTTAACGCCACAGAATATTTCAATTACGTTGCTGAGACTTATAAAAACCAACATCGTGTACGCTTAAATGCCTTATCGTGGCAAGCCCGCAGCTATATAGAATTAGGCAATTATGAAAAAGCCCAACGCATTATAGCCACACTTCATAAAGAAATTGATTCAGTTAAAAATCAAAAATCGGATGCTTACGCCACATTGGCACAGATGAGCATTGTTACTCAAAACCCTAAGGATGCGATTAATTATTTACAGCTTGCGTTAAAGCAAAAGCCCGACGCGAAAGATAGAATCAGATGGCATTATGTTCTTGCACAGCTTTATGAAACAGAGAAAGACTATGGAAACAGCCTGGTTTATTACCATAAAGTTGAAAAAAGTAATGCTCCTTTTGAAATGTACTTCAATGCTAAGTTAAGCAAGATCCGCATCAATAGCTTTTTAGATCATAAAACGTTCGACAGAAAAAAACAACTTGCAACACTCATTAAAGACGATAAGAACACTGATTTTATTGATCAGATCTATTATGAAATTGCCGAAGACAATTACAGCTCTGGCGATTATCAGAATGCCGAGCATAATTACAAATTATCCGTATCAAGAAGCAAAGGTAACAGTGCACAAAAAGGACTTTCCTATCTTAAAATAGCTGAACTTAATTTTAACCAGTACAGAGACTACGTAAAGGCAAAATTGTATTATGACAGCGCTGTAAATGTTTTACCAAAAACATCGCAGCAATATATTACCACACTTAAAAAAAGAGACAATTTATCTTATCTTATTGATCGTTATGAGCTTATTGATCGTGAAGAACATTTACAGAAAATAGCGCTTTTACCTGAAGCAGATCGGGCAAATGCTTTAGCCTCTTACTTTGAAAACAAAGAAACTGGGGCCAATAACGCTTTTTCTTCTGCTGTTCAGACAGATAACAATGGGAGTAGCGACATTATCCCACAAACCAAGAACAGTAATTTTTATTTCAGCAATCCTACAGCTTTAACCAAAGGCTTTAATGAATTTAAGCGTAAATGGGGCAATAGAAAATTGGAAGATAACTGGCGGCAGAGTGTAAAACAGAGCCAGCCTCTACAGACCCTGTCTGCACAGCAACCTGTTGCTGGCTCTCCAAATGCTTTAGACCCTGATGAAACTGTTGCATCTTCAAAAGTAAATGCAATCACAGCTGTCCAATACCTAGACTCTTTACCTTTAACCACCCTGCAAAAAGAAAAGTCCAATCAGAAAATGATTGACGCTTACATTGGTATAGGTAATTTTTACCGCCAAGAGTTAAATGATAAACCAGAGGCAATTAAAGCTTTTGAAAGCTTGATAAGCCGTTTCCCTACCAACAATAAGTTAGATGCTGTTTATTACAGTTTATATTTAGCCTACCAACCAATAAACTTAGAAAGATCTAATTATTACAAAAACCTTGTCCTAAGTAAGTTTCCAGCATCTGTATACGCAAAAACTATTATAGATCCCCAGTTTTCTGATAAACAATCGGCATTAGAAAATGTGATTAAAACAGAATATACTAAGGTATTTAACCAGTTAAGCAATAAAGAGTATAAGAATGTAATTAGCAATGTAAATGCTATTAATAACCGTTTTCCGGGCAATAATTTTACACCACAGTTTGAGTATTTAAAGGCTATAGCTATTGGTCATACACAAAACGTGGATAGTCTACTTGCTGCTTTTAATACGATTGTAAGTCGTTATGATAAGGATGCTTTAATCAAACCTTTAGTTGAAGATCATTTAATTTATATTAAAGCCAATTTAGTTTCCTATAAAAAAAGGCTGGTTGCTTTAACAGATTATGATCCGAACGAAATTCCTTTTGTAGCAGCTACAACAACCATAATTCCTGAAAAACCTGAACCAGCACATAACACAGCAATTGTTACCGAAGAAAAAAATGTCGCGACCATAGCCAATAATATACCACAGGCTCCTGAGAAAAAAGAGCCTGCAGCACAAGCTAAATCAGTTGAAGAAAAATTACCTTCTGTTGTTAACACGATTAAAGATAACCTGTTTAGCGATGGGGTTTCTGCCACTTATTTTTATGTGATAGCTGTAAATAGTACAGATTTTAATTTAAGTCCTTCACGTTTTGGTATTGGCCAGTTTAACCGCGGTAATTTTACAGGTGAAAATCTAAAACATCAGTTGAAAGAATTAGATGAAGACGAACTGATCTTTGTGGGTGATTTTAAATCGGCCGAAGATGTTAAAAATTACGAAGAAACCATAAAAAAACAACTTGCCGTAATTATGAAGATTCCGGCAGCAAATTATACTACCTTTGTAATCAGCAAAGAGAATTTTCAAAAAATCACCAATCGAGATACCTTAAAAAGATATATCAACTACATTAATAACAATGGCTTATAATTACAATAGACCTAACAATAACGAACTTTCAAAAGATATCATCAAAAAATACAATACAAGGATATGGGTAATTTTAGCCTGTGGAATTGTATTATTTAGTTTATTTATTGTGCTGATTGGTGCCGGAGCTTTTGGCTCCATTCCTTCTTTCAGAGCTATTGAGCACCCTAAAAGCAATGAGGCAACCGAAGTTATTTCGGAGGATGGCAAGGTATTAGGTACCTATTTTGTAAAAAACAGATCAAATGTTACCTATAGTGAGATTTCTCCAAATGTTGTAAATGCTTTAATCGCCACAGAAGATGTAAGGTTTAAATCGCACTCGGGCATAGATTTTAAACGTACTTTCACTATCTTTTTATATGCCATGATGGGCAAAAAACAAGGCGGAAGCACCATTACACAACAGTTAGCGCTTAATCTTTTTTCTGAAGAGGGACGTCAGAAAAACTACTTTAAACGTATCATACAGAAATTTCAGGAATGGGTAATAGCCGTAAAACTGGAACGTAATTACACAAAAGAAGAGATTATTACCATGTATCTCAATACTGTGGATTTTGGCAATAATGCTTATGGTATCAAATCGGCTGCACGGGTTTATTTTGATACCACTCCAGATAAACTTACCGTTCCACAGGCAGCTGTACTCATCGGTTTGCAACGCGGTATTACCCGTTACTCCCCTACCAAAAATCCTGAAAGATCATTAAACAGACGTAACACCGTAATGGCACTGATGGCTAAAGCCGACTTGATCAGTGAACAAGATTTTGAGAAATACAAAACCTTGCCTTTAGGGCTTAATTTTAATCCGGCCACTGTTAATGATGGTATCGCGCCTTATTTCAGAACTGTTCTTAAGGCCGAGGTAAAAAAAATACTCGAAGAACGTTCCATCTATAAATCAGATGGCGTAACTCCTTATGACTTAGATCGTGACGGTTTAAAGATCTATACCACCATCAATTACGATATGCAGATATATGCCGAAGAAGCGCAAAAAGAATACATGAAAGTACTTCAACAGCAGTTCAGCAATAGCTGGAAAGGAAGAAATCCTTTTAAAGGCATGGATTTGCAGATAGATCAAGGTATTAAACGCTCAGACAGGTATAAGTCTCTAAAACTTGAGGGCAAAACAGATGAAGAAATTACGCAGGATTTTAATACTCCTTCAAAATTAACCATTTTTACCTGGCATGGTAATATTGATACTTTAATGAAGCCTATTGACTCTGTAAAGTATTATAAATTATTATTGCGTAACGCTATGATGGCCATGGATCCTAAAACCGGTTATATTAAAGCTTGGGTTGGCGGTATAAATTATGAACACTTTAAATACGACCAGGTTAAGATTGGCACAAGGCAGGTAGGTTCTACAGGTAAACCTTTCACCTATGCAGTAGCCATTGAAAATGGTTATTCACCTTGTTTTTCTGTACCAAATGAGCCGGTTACTATTTCTAATCCAGGTAGTGCTGATTGGACGCCCCGTAATTCGGGCACGCCTTTACCGGGCTCAATTACGCTGCAAAAAGCTTTAGCTTACTCGCAAAACTATGTTACCGCATATCTTATGAAACAGGTAGGCCCAACCGCAGTAGTAAATGAAATTAAGAAAATGGGGATCACCAGCGATGTGCCTGCAGTACCTTCTATATGCTTGGGAACATTTGATGCTTCTATATTTGATATGGTTGGCGCTTACAGCGTATTTGCCAATAAAGGCATCTGGACACAACCTACCTATATTTTACGTATAGAAGATAAAAACGGGGTGGTTTTATACGACAGCAAGCCTATTGTAAAAGTGGCTATGAATGAAGAAGTTGCTTTTGTAATGACACGTATGCTCCGTGGTGTAGTTACAGGTGGTACAGGCTCAAGGTTAAGTTATAAATACGGTATAAATACACCTGTTGGTGGTAAAACCGGAACTACACAGAACAACTCTGATGGTTGGTTTATGGCCATAACACCAGATCTTGTGGCCGGAGTTTGGACTGGCTGTGAGGATAGGGCTTTTCACTTTACCAGCACAAGTTATGGCGAGGGTGCAAACTCTGCACTTCCTGTCTATGCAGGTTTTATGAAACGGGTTTATGCCGATCCTAAACTCAAGATAAGCAGAAGTGATTTTTCGCCACCTGCAGGCGGGGTAAATATTATTTACGATTGTGACAAATACCAACAGCAGGAACAAGGCACTACAGAACTGGATAAGAAACTGGGATTTTAACTAAATAGAAACGAACTAACTGTTAAGGTTTAAATTAACAAAGGTAGTTCCTATTGGGATGATTTTTCCTTCACTGGTGCAAGCCCGTGGCACATTCAACTGTTAAATATTTATATGGAAAGGATTCTTTCTTTAATTTGAGCGTTATTATTCCTCAAGGTACAATTAATATATCTTAAATAAATTTTCGGTAATTTTTTAATTTTATTGACATGTTCTTTGTAAAGCCTAAAAACAAAGTCCCCTTTTTTGTCATTACCCCTATCTTTTTTGTATTCCACCTTTAGCTCAGCCAACTTTACTGAACCCAACTAAATAATAAGACACTTGTTAATAGAACTATTTTCATCAATTTACACTTACTTTTTCCTCCAATAAATGCTAAAAGAACCTCATCCCTTCCATCTCAAGTACCCCCTTTGCTAAACCATAACTATAACCTATTTCATTAACAACGATTATTTGTTTTTATCTCTGGGTATTTGATTTTGGTATCTTATTGCATCATATACATTATTAAGGTAACCTAAAGATACATCAGGAGATTTCAGCAAGTAATCTATCGCCCACTTTGTGAATGCCACATTGTCTCGATTAAGTCCCTCTTTATCCAAATACTGTTTAATGGATAGTACATGGACTTGGTTGTCACAGTTTTTAACAAACTTAATTTCTTCCTTAGTTAAGGATAAGTGAAGCCTGAGGAACTTTGAGGCTAACCTAAATTCTTCTTGTTTTGTTTCATCATATCCATTATAAGCTTTCTCGTCAATTATTGCTAAACCACGAAAATTCTCTGGCAAAACACTATCATCCATTTTAAATAGACTATATTTGATTATTCGATAAAAGTCGTTCTTTTTAACTTCATACCATTTTAAATTAACATATCCTCCTGTTTTGGGTATAAACCGGTATGGAAGGGTTTCATCTGTTTGTTGGTTTTCAGATCTTAGCATTTTATTAATGAATTTTAAATAAACATCAGGATTTTTTTTTATATGCGATATCTGGCTCTTGTAAAGATCATAAATAGAATCTCTCTTTTTGATGTTTTTTTCTCCCGGATCTTGAGTGGCAATCATATTATATTTTTCATAATTAATCTTTGATGTTACTAATTTCTGAAAATCCAAATCAATTGTTTGTCTATCGAAAGGTTGCACAACAGCGCAACCTAACATCATAATTGATACAACAAAAAGTAAATATTTTTTTTTCACAATATTAAATCTATTTTTTCCTCCAATATATCCTTGATGGATAAGTTGCTGTACCCGTACCAACATTAACTGTAAAAGTTGGATCGGGAATGCCATAAGACGGCGGAATATCTCTAGGATGATGTTCCAGTATTTGGTATGTCCCCATTTTACTGCTTACTTTGGTGGCATACCCATCCGTATCAACCTCAATTACTATTGCAGAATGTACCCATTCTACTTGTCCATTAGTATTTTTATAATAAGTAACCCTATCGCCAACTTGAACATTTCCTGTAACCTGATTCCAGTTCTTTGATGTTAATTGCATCTCAGTTACCCATTTTGGATAATGTTCTAGAGTTGCCGTAGCATAAACTGGACCAAATGCATAATAATGACAATTGAATGCTTCTATATTTCTTACTTCTATTCCATTATTCTCAATCCAAAGAGGAGTAGTTTCTGTAAGATAATTGCTAAAATCACTAGTAGTTAATTTACTTCTCCAATTATAGCTTGTTGGTTCCCTATCTCTTGGTATATAATTTTGATACCTAACGACATCATAAATATTATCTAATAATCCTAAAGAAATATTGGAGCGCACCATAAACTGTCCCACCGCCCATTTTGCAAAAGCATCCGCATCTACAGAGCTTGGATTTTGTGCAAGATAGCCACTAATGGCATCAAATATCTGTTGGTGGCCTTCCAGGTATGCCGCTTCGCCCCCGTTCAGGCCCAGCCTTAGTGACAGGAAGCGAACCGCAGGGGAGAGGTCCATCCCAGCATAGGGATCGCCGCTGCCGCCCGGCTCCTGTGGGGTGGGCACATCGCCGCAGGGCAATATCCAGTCCATCCCCGGTGGCGCAGGGTAGCTGGGAACTACGTAATCCGGGTCGGGGTTGCAATTAGGTGCGTAATCGCCCGCACCCGGTCCACCGCCGCCACTGCCCGGATCGTTCGACGCCCCGCTGCCACCATCTCCGCCATCTCCAGCAGGCGGGCCGGACGGCGGCCCGGTCGAGCACGTAGGGCAATCCCCTATCTCCCATCCGCATATCTCCACTGCGCATACATCCAGGCAGAAATCGCAATAAGTGGCCGTGCAAGGGTATTGCCGGGGGCAGGTACCTCTCGATATCCTGATGCAGACCCACTTTATGCCCTCCCCCTCTTCGGCTTCTCCACCCGAACTGGCCACCTTACCCTTGCTGCTTGAACCGTACACGTATCGCTTGAGCGCTTTCCCGTTCCAGTCACTCACCAGGACTTTTCCCTTATAGCTGTCCCTATCTCCGTAAAGCCAGGCCCGGTCGGGCACCAGACGGACCCACTCCACATGGATGCTGTCCCTTTTGTCCTTGTACATCAACAGGTAGTTCAGGCTGGCCAAAGGCACCATCGCTTTTGTCTTCTGGTCTACCACGGCATAGCTCTGCCCAAAATCTAAAGGTATTTTCACCGCCCCTCCGGTACTTATCATTTTTTGGTAGGCCTCGCTCCATACGGGCTGCTTGCCGGCAAACAGTACCTGTAACGGACTGGTCTCGGCGGGCAGCGCGGACAGCGCCCCGCTCCCTCTTCTGGGCCCCGCAAGGTGCGAGTTGAAATAGCTCTTCGCCTCGGCTATGCTCAGCGCGTTCTTCAGGTTATCGGGGCCTGGCACCAGCAGATCCTTGCGGCACGAGTTAAAGATTATTGCGGTGGCCAGCATAGCTACCGATAGGAAGAGGTTTCTTCCTGAGAGCACCATTTTCATAATCTGGTTTAGTTTGGGTCACATCAAGTTACACAACAAGACTCATAAAAACAACAGGTTACAAAAATAAGTTAATCCTTCTTGCTCTCTTACTTAGCAAAAATGGATAAAACATTTTTTTGAGCTAACTTTACAACCGATGAGCAGTTTTGATTATAAACAGGCATTAGCCGATATTCCTCATAAACCGGGCGTATATCAATATTTTGATATCGATGGAACACTGATGTACATTGGTAAAGCCAAAGATCTTAAAAACAGGGTAAGTTCTTATTTTACCCAGGATAAACAGCTCAATGGCAAAACAAGAGTACTGGTATCTAAAATACGTAAAATCACATTTACCATAGTAGATACTGAGATAGATGCGTGGTTGTTAGAGAACAATCTCATTAAAAAGCATCAGCCCAAATACAATATCATGCTCAAAGATGATAAGACCTATCCATGGATTGTCATTAAAAAAGAACCTTTCCCTCGGGTTTTTCCTACGCGTAAAGCCATTAAAGATGGTTCTACCTATTTTGGCCCTTATGCTTCTGTAGGTATGATGCATACTATTTTAGACCTCATTAAAGAAACCTATCCTTTACGTACCTGTAATCTGGCTTTAACGCCTCAAAATATTAGCCAGGGAAAATTTAAGGTTTGTTTAGAATACCAGATCGGAAATTGCAAAGGGCCTTGCGAGGCTTACCAAAGCGAAGCTGATTACCTACAAAACATTGCAGATATCAAAGATATCCTGAATGGTAAAATAGGCTCTGTAATTAAACATTTGAAACAAAATGTAGATCTGGCTGTTAAGAACCTGGATTTTGAACAGGCGCATAACCTACAGCTTAAACTGAATACACTTGAAAAATACCAGAGTAAATCCACTGTTGTAAACAGTTCTGTTACCAATATAGATGTGGTTAGTATTGCTTCTGATGAAAGGTATGCTTTTGTAAACTACCTGAAAATAATGAACGGAAGCATTATACAAACACAAACCATAGAAATTAAAAAGCGACTGGACGAAACTGATGAAGAGTTGCTATCTATTGCCATAGCCGAATTCAGAAGCCGGTTTAAAAGTACTTCAAAAGAAATCATCGTTCCTTTCGAAATGGCTTTGGACGACCCTGGCCTTAAGCTTACCGTGCCCAAATCAGGTGACAGAAAGAGCTTACTTGAGCTTTCTCAAAAAAATGTATTGTTCTTTAAAAAAGAGAAACTGAACCAATATGAAAAACTGAATCCTGATTTACGAACAGAACGCATTTTAAGCCAGATGAAGGCTGATTTGCGACTTACTCAATTGCCTTATCATATCGAATGTTTTGACAATTCTAACTTTCAGGGCAAATATCCTGTATCGGCTATCGTGGTATTTAAGAATGCCAGACCCAGCAAAAAAGATTACAGACATTTTAACGTAAAAACCGTAGAGGGCCCTAATGATTTTGCCACCATGCAAGAGGCTGTTTACAGGCGATATAAGCGCATGTTAGATGAAAACCAAACGCTTCCGCAGCTCATTATTATTGACGGTGGTAAAGGCCAGCTTTCATCTGCTTTAAGTAGCCTCAAAAAATTAGGAATAGATAAAAAAGTAACTGTTATAGGTATTGCTAAACGACTTGAAGAGCTTTACTACCCTAATGATAGTCTGCCGCTCTATTTAGATAAAAAATCGGAAACACTGAAAATTATTCAGCAATTAAGAGATGAAGCACACCGCTTTGGTATTACTTTTCACCGTAAGAAAAGAAATCAAGGCACATTAAAAACCGAACTGGAACAGATACCAGGAATAGGAAAAACTACGGCAGATAAGCTCCTATTGAAATTCAAATCCGTTAAAAAAATTAAAGAAGCAACAGATAAAGAATTAATGGAAGTATTAAATCTGAAACAGGTTAAAGCATTAAAAGAATATTTTGCCTAAAACAAAAAAGCGGGACGATTAACGTCCCGCTTTTTTGTTTAGTATTCCCAAAGGCCTTGTTCAAAATCAGCCATTTTCTTTTTGATCCTTTCGCTTTCCAGTAGGCGCTCTCTCGGATCTGAAATAATATCTTTTAACTTATAATCGCCAGAGTTGGTTTCTTTAACAATATAACTCGAAAACAAGCGGTGCACAAAGAAATCGTCCATACTTAGCGGAGAAGAATCGTTCAAAGCATTAAATAATCTCTTTTTCGCTAACAAATCTCTTGCATCGTCATAATAGATCCAAAAAATAGGCTGCCAGTCTTTAGTCTGTGCATTGAGTTTTAAAGGAGCCAAACCTATAATACGAGGTTCAAAAACACCTCTTTTACCATCAAAAACCCAGTCTTCTTTTACCCTGTATTTCAAGAATAGAGCAGGATTAAATTCTCCCTGTACTTCTTTTACAGTGCCCGTTTTATTGTTGGTTACGTTCACTACCCCATTAGCTAATTTCATAGCCTCAGCAGTATCTAAGGGAAAATGAAAAGCGTCATCATCTTCTAAAGTTTTAGGATCTTTAGGATTATAAGCCGTTAGCTCTTCTAATTTAACCGCGTTTAATAATATTTCAATTAATCTTGATTTAGGGAAATTCAGCACAGAATTAACCGTATCCCTCAAATCAATATCTCGCCATACCCGTTTGGTATAAATCACATCCTCATCTTTAATTTCTGCTAAAAAAGCTTTTTGAGAAACCGTATCTCTCAAATCTTTCTCTACAGCATAACCATCTTTAGGTGGAGTTTTACGTTTAGGTGTTTTAGCAGGCTTAGGATCTACCTGCTTTTTCTCTTCCGCCGGTGGATCTGTTTTCACAGGCTGCTGCTTAGCCGGTGGAGTAGTCTTATTTCCGTTTGTTTTCTTTGCTCCATTTTGAGCAAAACCAACAACACTAACTGCAACAATAAAAACAAGCGATAATATGAACTTTTTCATTTTCAATTATTTTACATTAAATACAACAGGTGGCAGCACCCTTTGTCTCCCATCAGGTCCCTGCGAAACAATCTGATCAAAAATAACTCTTGTTCCAGGCGAAACTGCGTTAATAGCGTTTCTAACTGCTCCTGTAAAGCTTCCTCCCTGACCTGATATTGTAACCGCATCCGAACGAGGTTTGATTACAGTAAGCTCATAACGCAAAATTCTGAACTTAACATCAAAAGGGAAATCATCTAAATCAGCTTCGATCTCAGATTCACTTTTTAATTGTACCGAAGCAATATCTCCGCCGCCATTACCTCCAACTTTTGCAACCGGTGCAGGTATAGCTTTAACCCTAAACTTAGGTGCACCTAAATTTACAGTTTTACCATTATTATTAGCCGATACACTGATAGAAACTTCTTTACCCACCAATGAACCCGGTACGTTAACCATAAATTTACCATTTGCCCCTGTTAAAGAACCGCCTCCTGAAATAGAAGCATTGATATTAGGGAAACCTGCAGCCGATATGGTAAAAGGGTTTGGAATACCCGCATAAATTACATTTAATTTATCGGATGAAACAGTTGCAGACGGAGCAGCAACCTGATAGGTCTGAGGTGCGGTTTCATACGTTTTAATATTACCATTGCGTTCTTTAACTCTTATGGTACCCTTCCATGTAAATGTACCTACACTACCTGTTCCGCCAGTATATATACCTTTCCCGTTTTCGGTTGGCACTTTGCTTCCGTTTACGCTGATATCAGGTGTAGATTTTGAATCACTTGCTGTCAGGTAAATTTCTGCTTTATAGGGTTGTCCTTGAATTACATATGAAGTAGGCGCTACAGCAACTGCTTCGAAATGATCTAAAACAACAATAGGTTTATCAGCTAATATCTTGTTAATGATATCAGCTTCCATATTCTTTGTGTCGTTCTGAATCATGGTTAATATTGTTCTGAACGCAGCCAAAGGAACACCCTCACCAAAGTTAGTACCTGTCCATGTTTTTGGTTCTCCTGCTTTTGGTTTTGCAGGGTTCTTGGCTTCCAGTACAAAAGTAGGTCTTCCCTCATCAGGTAATAACAACGCAGCAAGTTCTTTACCGGTCTGGTTAATTTTTTCTTGCAATTCTTTACCTTTTTTAGGCTGCTCATCACTACCCATAATATTCTGACCTATATCAAGGTTGTTCTTTTGAACAAGTTCTCCATTTTCGTCAATACCGTCTTTAGCAATTTCTGCCTGTAACCCATCAATATATTTGATTAAGTTACCAGCTATAGCCTGTGCTTTTTTTGCTCTATCAAACTTAACCTGATTATCTGAGCTTTCTTTAGCTTTAGTATCCCCATAGTTTTTTAATAACTGCTGGATACTGGTATTTACATTTTCTTTTGAAGTGTTTAAACTGTCATTAATATTTTTAAAGGCTTTAAGTACCAGATCTGATACATTTAGCGCCAGCATCGCTAAAAGCACCAGGTACATAATACCTATCATCTTCTGCCTTGCGGTTTCTTTACCTCCTGCCATGTTAAATTAGAATTAGTTTTTAAAAAATTTAATCCGATATTTTAAGCACGAGGTTGATTCATTGCGCTCAGCATATTACCATAAATAGCATTTAATGATGCTAAGTTCTTAGCCAGTTTTCCTACCTCTTCTTTAAACTGCTTAGAATCATCCATTGAATCGTTGAAGTTATTCATGGTTAAAGAAAGATTTTGGTAGAATTTATTCATTGATTTTAAGTGAGCACTTGAATCTTGTAACTCTAATTCATATACCGCATTTAATGCCGAAAGGTTTTTAGCTAAATTATTCACCTGCTCGTGATAAGCTTTGGTGTCTTTACTACTGTTACCTAAATCCTGAAGCTGGTTTGTAGCAACATCAAACGCGTTATCTAAGTTAGCAAACTTAGAAGTTGTATTTTTTACTTTCGCCGTAAATTCATTGGTAGCTAATGATGCATCTGCAACATTAGAAATAGTGGCTACTTTATCGCTGAATGTTCTTAAGCCAGAGCCTAAACTTTCTATTAATGCAGGCTCAATTTTTGCATCAGCAAATAATTTATCCAGTTGTTGTGAGGTACCTGTAGAAGCATTATTGCTGCTTACCTCAGGAATTGCGCCATCAGGAGTTGGTTTACCACCTTCACGTAACTGAGGGTAAACTTTTTGCCACTCTACATCCGGGTGCGGAGGGAATAAACCAGTTAATAAAAACAGGACAGCTTCAACCCCTAAACCTACCCCAATCATGATACTACCATATATCCCACCTAAGTGAAGAATTTTAAATAGAGCACCAACAATTACAATAGATGCACCAACTGAGGTTGCAAGGTGTAATTTTGCTTCTGTAGTAGCGTACTTTCCAGCCATAGTTTTTTCGTTTGAATTTTAGTTTTGGTTTATCGTTTAAATTTTATTTCCAGGGAATTTTGAAATACATCTGAAACCGATGTAAGATCTTGCCATATCCTGATATTCGTATTGTGTTACTGAGTTTTGAAGGAAAAAGCCTATATCTTTCCATGATCCACCTTTTACCGCTTTACGTTTACCATTTCTAAAAATAGGATTTTTATCTTCAGGTGATGAGGTATTATATGAATCTAAAGTCCATTCTGCCACGTTACCAGCCATATTGTATAAGCCATAATCATTTGGCAAATAAGCTTTGGCTTCTACAGTATACAGAGCGCCATCATCCACATAATTTCCTCTTCCTACTTTAAAGTTAGCCTGTAAGCAGCCTTTTGCATTCATAATGTAAGGACCGCCCCAAGGATATTTGGTTTGTACTCTTCCTCCTCTTGCAGCATACTCAAATTCGCTCTCAGTAGGTAAAGAATATTTCAATCTTGTATTTTTTGGTAATTTTCTTTTCGAGGCTACACTTTCATAAAGATTAGTTCTCCAGGCACAGAAAGCTTTTGCCTGATCCCAGGTTACACCTACAACCGGGTACCTGTCATAAGACGGGTGATTAAAATAAGCTTCAACCATAGGATCATTATACTCGTAGGTAAAATCTTTTTTCCATACTAATGTATCCGGATAAACCATTACAGAAGGGTGTTGGTTTGGGTTGTTAGGATCTGGATTATCTACATACACATCATAGAAATCTGCTATAGATCCGTTAGGATTTTTAAGCTGGTACTCAAGGTTTACTTCGTAATATGAATACTTTAATTTTTTCACATCAAGGCCTACAGAGATATCACGACCATTCATACTGATTTTACTATATAAATCGCCTAAATCTTTGTTGCCACCTTTATTATTAGCCCATAATTTTGAACCGTTACCAATCGCTTTCCAGTTAATATTTTGCGGAGGAGCTGTAGTTCCTGAAGCTGGTTGTGTCTTGGGCTTCAAGAAATACTTAGCTGCATCACCACTTGGAGTTTTGTAATTACCTCCCCCTTCGTAGGGAGCACCTTTAACATATACAGAAACTGCAATAGAGTCTCTTACCCAGTTTACAAACTGTCTGTATTCAGCATTGGTAATTTCTGTTTCATCCATATAAAAAGGACTGAATGAAACCATTTTACTTTGCCTCCCCTGATAGAAAGTAATATCCTCGTCAGTCATACCAATAAGGTTTCTTCCTCCGGGTATATACACCATCCCCAGCGGGATAGTTTTGTTCTTAAATTTTTTATTGTACGCTCCTACAAGTTCGCCAGCACCGCCTCTTCCACAGCTCGAGAGCATAACTCCTGCAATAAAAAATGCAAGAAAGTAGATTTTCCTCATAAGTTGTTTAAACAATTTTATAGCAATTTTATCAATTAACATTGACAATTACAACTTTTTGCACAAATTTATCCACAGTTTCCCCACAAAGCCCAGTTATCCACAAAAGCTTAAAACCAAACAGAAGGCATAATTAAAAAATACCTTTAAATTATTTACTAATTTAATATTAAATAATTAAACATAAATACTTACTTATAGGTATTTTATATCTGCAGATCCTGTAAAGATTTTCTTTATAAAAAAGGTTTTCGCGATGTCTTTATTTTTGAATATCAACTAAAAAGCGGCTCGGGTTAACCCTGAGCCGCTTCCTGTTTTTTTGTAATGATATACCAATAGACGATATATTATTTATTAGATTTCTTGATATAATTTTCTAATGCCATGATCATTGAAGGAGCCTCAGGATTTGGCGCCGCAATATCAACAATAAGTCCTTTTTCAGCTACTGCTTTCTGTGTATTTAATCCAAAGGTCGCTATACGCGTATTGTTTTGTTGAAAATTGGGGAAATTTGTGTACAGCGACTGAATGCTTGACGGACTAAAGAAAGCCAGAATATCGTAAAACACATCAGCAAGGTCAGAAAGGTCGCTTACTACTGTCCTGAATAATACCGCAGGTGTTACATCATAACCGTTTTTCTGCAAAAAATTCATCGTGTCTTCAGTAGCTACATCAGAGCAGGGGTACAAAAACTTCTCACCGGCATGTTTTTTCATTACTTCTGCCAAATCAGACGCACTTTGCTTCCCAAAAAATATCTTTCTTTTTCTGTACTGGATATATTTCTGAAGATATAGCGCCGTAGATTCTGAAATGCAAAAATATTTTAGATTTACAGAAACCTCATATCTCATTTCTTCGCATATTCTAAAAAAATGATCTACCGCGTTTCTGCTTGTAAATACTACCGCAGTGTAATCAGGAAGATTGATTTTTTCCTTTCTAAAATCTTTAGCCTGTACTCCCTCTACATGTATAAACGATCTGAAATCAACTTTAAGATTATACTTTTTGGCTAAATCGAAATAAGGTGATTTTTCTGCTTCAGGCTTTGGCAATGTAACCAAGATGCTTTTTACTTTACGTAGTCTTTCTTTGTTTTCTTGCATTTCTTTTTTACCTCTTAATATCCTATTGCCTTGATTAATATCATTATAGGGCATATTTCAAGGGCGCAAAGATACAAAATTAAATACAACTTAGGAAACCGGTAAGTGGATAAAATATTAATTGCCGCTCTTACAAACTGAAAAACGAAGATGGCGCAAAGCAAAATTAAGCCTGTAAGAATAAAAACATTACCATATTGGACAGGAGCAAGTGCAAAAGCAATAATCAAAGGAATAAACAATAAAGACGCGTTAAAATAACTCAGGTATAAAATGGTAACATAATGCTTTACAGGTTTCTGTACTTCAAAGAAAAAACCTATTAATCTTAGCATAACAATCTTTAAGAGATACAGCATAATAATACCCATTGAGAGGGTAATAAAGAATTCAAAGCCTTGTCGCTGTGCCTGTTCATTCTCATTGTATTGTGCTAAAAGGTAAAAGAACATGCCTATGGTAAAACCAAACTGTACAAACAGCAGTAAAAAAGACCATGAAGTAACCAAGTTATCTTCTTTACTGAAATTAGCCAACACGCGGTTGCTGTAGAAAGATTGTACAACCATATTGAGTTGCTTACCAAATGAGTTTTTCAAAATCGCAAACAGCACCAATAAAAATCCGATTACCAATAGGATCCACACCTTACCTTTAGGTAAAAGGTCTCCTTGCTGGTAAGTTACTTTTTCTACGGGATTTTGTTTTTTTAAAACTGAAGACAAATCAAATACCGCAAAACCATATCCTTTACTTAGGCTATCTATCCAATGCGCATAAGTAGAAGAATCTCTCTTTTTTAAAATATGTGGTGTTAAAGTATCAATTGCGCTCTTACTTATAGTATCAAGTAAAAGACTATCAGTTAAGAAAGGCTTTATATTTAACGAATCTGCTTTAACGGGGCTTATCTGCGCAAATGAAATAAAGGCTGGTAAAAGGAATAATAAAAAGCAGATTTGTTTTTTAAGCATATCAATTAAAATAAAGCGGTTATTCCAACGTGGATTTTTCCCTGGCGCAAATTTAACGGATTATTTTTTTGTTTACCTAGGGCATAACTTAATGAAAGTATGCCCAAATTGGTTTCAAAATTTAAGCCAGCCCCCATACCCAAAGGATAATCTTTGTTATTGTTTTTTTGCACATAAGCCTGATTATAAAAAAGAAACAGAAAAGAATTCTGCTCTAATAAATATCTGAACTCGGCATTAAACAATGTATACGCGCTGGCTAAAAATTCCATTTCGTTAAAACCTCTCAAGGTATTCTGACCTCCTATGCGGAACAATTCATTATCTAAGAAATCTTTACCTGATAAATATCCGGTTTGGTTAATTAAAGCAAAAATGGCTTGCTTGGTAAGCGGAATAAAATATTTTGCATCCAGATAAAATCGATATATAGAGCTATTAAGATTAACCTGTTGATACAAATGCGCAGGAATATTTGCATTAGGTTTTATTTTTTTATTTCCCGCGGCAAAATTAAGTTCAAGCTGGAAACCTTTCCTAGGATTAAATCTGTAATCTAAATGCTGAGCCATAAAACCCAATCCATAGAAATTGATGGTGGCATCTAAGTTTTGCGGGAGGCTCTGTGCCTCTTTATATTGGGAGGTTTCTATCAGGCTACTTGTTCTCCGCTCAACAAAAAACTGTATTCTGTCATTAGGTCTTACTTCATAATTAAATAGCAACTTTGTATCTACATTGAGATAAGTAGTATCTTGTTTATACAGACTTAGGGCAGGCATAAAGCCCAGATCCGTATTAAGTACACGCGGTATATCAATATTACTCTCTAAAAGCTGTGTCCCTTTAGCCAGGTTTTGGTAGTTAAAATAAATCTTTTCTGCCTGTTGAAAAGTGTTTGCCAAAGCCAGCTTAAGATTACCTACAATTTCTAATTTATCAGTTGCATTTTGTTTTGGTTGTAAGCCTAAAATACCATCAAACTGATTGATATTCTTTTTTTCCAAAAAAAGGGTAAGCATAGCTTTATGATCTGCAAAGCTAACTTCAAAGGGTTTGGCTTCTTTTAAAAAAGACAATTCATTTAACCGCCTATAAATTTGCCTTACCGCATTTTCATTATAGCTCGTGCCGGTCTTAATACCCAGATAAGACTGTAAATAAGCTTTACTTATTTTTACATCGCCCACTACTTTGAGGCTATCAAAAACAATGCGTTCATTAAGTGTTAGATTAAGGCTTGCAACAATCTGTTCATTTTCAAAATGTATTTGATCGAGGTTTACCATTGCAAAAGGATAGCCACTATTTTCGCAATCAGTTATCACCTTTTTGAGCAAATCCTCAAGTTGCAAAGTATTAAAAGGAGCACCCGTAAAATGGCCTACATAGGTATTTATGTTCTGCTCAAGGAATACGGGTATATTTCCTTTTCTCAGTCCTATCCATTTGTATTGCAATTGCTGATCTACAAATAACTCAACCCGTTTATTTTTGATGCTAATCTGTTTCAACTCTGCCAGAAGATAGCCTTTTAATCTAAGTTGGCTAATGACCTTATCAGCTTCCTTATAAACTGTTGCACTATCTGCCGCTTCCTTATTAAACTTTAAGTTATTCAGCAATTCTGCATTTGGCTTTACCAGTTTAACTTCTACCTGATAAAGCTCCTGTCCCCACACTAAAAAGCTGCTCAGTACCAGAAAAACGGTTAACAGATATTTCATTTCATAAAGTAAGCCTATTTTTACAATACTTTCAAAATTAAAAAACGCGTTTAATTTTATCTTAACTTTGCAGCATGGTTGGTATTTATATACATATTCCTTTTTGCAAACAGGCCTGCAATTATTGTGATTTTCATTTTACCACTTCTTTCAAGAACGTCGATAACCTAATAGAAGCCATCTGTAAAGAGATTGTTCTAAAGAAGGACCGTATAAGCAGCCCCATAAGCAGTATTTATTTGGGCGGAGGGACACCGAGTGTTTTACCGGCTTCTCAACTTCAAAAAATCTTTGATACAATAGAAAAACATTTCACCATCAATAGCGAAGCAGAAATTACACTCGAAGCCAATCCCGATGATCTGAACCAAGAAAAAGTTAAAGCGCTAAGACTTTTACCTGTTAACCGCTTTAGCATAGGCACACAATCTTTTTATAATGATGATCTGAAATGGATGAATCGTGCCCATAATGCCGAAGAAGCCGAAAGCAGTATCAAAAGATGTCAGGATGCAGGTTTTGAAAACTTAAGTATCGATCTTATTTATGGATTTCCGCTACTTAGCAATGAAAAATGGAAGAATAATATCCGGACTACTTTAGATTTACAAATACCTCATATATCGGCATATGCCTTAACTGTTGAAGCTAAAACAGCTTTAGCAGCCGCAATAAAAAAAGGGAAACAACCAAATATTGATGATGAACAGGCCGCCGACCAGTTCATGATCCTGACCGAATTATTAGCCATAAACGGTTTTGAACATTATGAAATCTCCAACTATGCAAAACCAGGGCGTTATGCGGTTCATAATACCAATTACTGGAAAGGTGTACCTTATCTGGGTATTGGCCCTTCTGCACATGGATTTGACGGCACACAACGTTACATTAACATTAACAACAATACAAGATATATAGAAAATATTCTGCAAAATCAATTACCTGAACATATCGAGGTCTTAACTGAAGCAAATAAATTTAATGAGTACGTTATGACCTCATTAAGAACAATGTGGGGTATCGATTTAAAAAAAATAGAGGATAGTTTCGGGCAGAGTTATGTTGGTAAGGTAAGAGCAGAAATTCAACCGTTTTTAAAAGAGAATCATGTAATTTTAGAAAACGAAAGGATCATACTTACAACATCGGGTAAATTGCTTGCCGATGGAATTGCAGCAGAACTTTTTACGGATACGGATTAACCTATTATTTAACATTTATCTAATCTCATTATGAACAACAAAGTAGTCTGGATAACGGGCGCATCATCAGGCATAGGCGAGGCTTTGGTGTACGCTTTTAACCAACGAGGTGCCAAACTCATTATTTCAGCCAGAAATAGAGATGAGCTTTTTAGGGTTAAACAGAACTGCAAAAACCAAATAGATGTTCACGTACTATCTATTGACTTAGAAGATCACAACAGCTTAGCTCAAAAAACAGCAGAAGCCCTGCGCATCTACAACCGCATTGATATACTGGTGAACAGCGGAGGGATCAGTCAACGAGCACTTGCCTTAGATACCAGTCTTGAAACCGAAAAACGCCTTATGAATGTTAATTTTTGGGGGACAGTTATTTTATCCAAAGCCGTTTTACCTATTATGCTTCAACAGAACAGCGGATCGATCATTTGCATTAGTAGCTTAGTTGGTAAATTCGGCACCCGTTACCGTTCTGCATATGCGGCATCAAAGCATGCTTTACATGGTTATTTTGATTCACTGCGCACAGAGATTGACAATCGCGGCATCCATATTATGCTGGCCTGTCCAGGTTTTATCAAAACCAGGGTAACGCTAAATGCACTTACAGCCAACGGCACACCACAAGGCACTATGGATAGCGCACAGGCTAACGGCATGGAACCATCCGCATGTGCCGAAAAGATTGTTGCTGCCTTCGAAGCTAAAAAAGAAGAAGTTTATATTGGCGGAAAAGAAGTAAAAGGCGTATTATTAAAAAGACTTTTTCCTGCCTATTTCAGCAAAATGATCAAAAAGGCAAAAGTTACGTAACTGTTACTTTTTATACAATTATCATTGGCTTAACATTTTACACATAAACGTATAAACAATTAAAATTTAATTCTCAAATTTGTGTGAAAGCGTTCTAAATAATTTGAAAACATAAGTTTATTTACATAAATGAGTTTCATCCTAAAACCTGTAGATACAGTAGAAAATATTACCAGAGAAGATTTTATCCAAAACTATCTCAAGCCCAGAAAACCTTTAGTAATCAAAGGACTAACTAAAGACTGGCCTGCACGTGAAAAATGGACACCCGAATATTTAAAGCAACTTGCTGGCGATGTAGAGGTTCCGCTTTATGACAATTCTAAAGCAGATCCCAGCAAACCAATCAATGCAGCTGTAGCCAAAATGAAATTTGGTGATTACCTTGATCTGATACAACGTGAACCAACAGAGCTCCGCATTTTCTTATTTAATTTATTTAAGAAAGCGCCTTCTATGGTAAATGATGTCAAAATTCCTAAACATTTAATAGATGGTGTTATGGAGAGTTTACCAAGTATGTTTTTTGGCGGATCAAACTCTGAAACGTTTTTGCATTATGATATAGATTTACCGAATATTTTTCATACGCATTTTAATGGACGTAAACATGTGATTTTATTTGATTACGAGTGGAAAACAAGGTTATACTGCTTGCCAAACGCCACCTATGCCTTGGAAGATTATAATGTTGGTAATCCCGATTTTGAAAAATTCCCTTCTTTAAATGGCGTAGAGGGTTATGAAGTCTTTTTAGAACATGGCGATACTTTGTTCATGCCGGTAGGCATGTGGCATTGGATGAAATATCTGGATGGCTCTTTCTCTTTAAGTTTAAGAGCATGGGATCAGTCTTTTATGGGTAAAGCAGCAAGTGTATGGAGTGTTTTTAAACACGGCGCGGTTGACAGTCTGATTAAAATGATGCTCAAAGGGAAATATGCCAGTTACAGGGAAAAACTAGCGGTAAAACGGGCAGAAAGGGCCTATGCCAAAGGTTTGCCCCGTTAATTAGGAATTGATATAAAAAGGCCGGATCAATGATCCGGCCTTTTTTTTATTAAACATGTTTTCTTTATACTTTCATAGCTTTGCTCTGACAAACAAAGTCTGTTCTTTTCAAACCAGTATTCTTGATTGCACCATAACCTCCAGCTACATCAATTACATGATCTATACCTCTGGCTTTTAGAATAGAAGCCGCAATCATTGATCTGTATCCTCCGGCACAATGGATATAATAAGTTTCGTCAGGCTTAACTTCAGACATCCAATCGTTGATATAATCTAAGGGACGGGCCAGGGTAAATTCTAAATGTTCTGCTTGGTATTCGCCCGGTTTACGTACATCTAAAGCCAGTAAGTTGCCTTGCCCATTCACCACTTCTTCAAATTCAGCCGCACTTATAGACTTGATCTGGTCTATTTCACGATTTTCTGCTTTCCAGGCTTCAAAACCTCCCGCTAAATAACCAATGGTATTATCATAGCCAACACGGGCCAGGCGTGTTATGGTTTCCTGTTCTTTTCCATTATCAGTTATCAATAAAATAGGTTGCTTTAAATCAGTAATCAAAGCCCCTACCCAAGGTGCAAATTGTCCGTTCAGACCAATATTAATGGCATTTGGAATAAATCCTTTGGCAAATTCTTGCGGATCACGGGTATCTAAAACCAAGGCTCCGCTTTGGTTAGCCATTAATTCAAATTCCGTAGGACTTAGCGCTTTCATACCTTGTTCATAAACGGCATCTATACTGGCATAACCCAGTTTATTCATAGCGGCATTTTTAGCAAAATATTGAGGAGGGGGTAAGATACCTTCCGTTACTTCTTGTATAAACTGTTCTTTTGAAGCTGCTTTTAAGGCGTAGTTAACCTGCTTTTGGTTACCCAGTGTATCAAAAGTTTCTTTACTCATGTTTTTACCACATGCAGAGCCTGCTCCATGCGCCGGATAAACAATCACATCATCTGGCAAAACCATGATTTTTTTGTGTAAAGAGTCGTACAAAGTGGCGGCCATATCTTCCATGGTCATATCTCCCTGCTGGGCAAGATCTGGTCTGCCTACATCACCTATAAACAACGTATCTCCTGTAAAAATACAATGTGCTTTACCATTCTCGTCAGTTAATAAATAGGTAGTAGATTCTGGCGTATGGCCTGGTGTGTGCAAAACTGTTAGAGTAACATCTCCTATTTTAAACTGTTCGCCATCTTTAGCTATATGAGCATTAAACTGTGTTTTGGCTGTTGGTCCGTAAACAATTACTGCTCCGCTCTTTTGGGCCAGGTCAACATGTCCCGACACAAAATCAGCATGAAAATGCGTTTCAAAAATATATTTGATCTTTGCATTGTTATGTGCAGCTTTATTTAAATAAGGCGCAATTTCTCTCAATGGGTCTATAATTGCGGCCTCACCGTTACTTTCTATATAATAAGCTGCTTCGGCCAAACAACCGGTATATATTTGTTCTATTTTCATATTATTCTAATGAAGCGGTTTTACCAAAAATAACTGCTATTTGTTGAAGTTTAGCTAAGTGTAAAAGTTATTGACACAATTTTTACGGTTAAAACTTATCGCCATCAGGGCTTGCTTAACTCTCCGGCAATGGAAGTTTCCATAAGTCTGGCTATTTCTATCTTGTCAAGCTGTTTACCTAAAAGGTACATTAATTTGGTAATAGCGGTTTCAAAGGTCATATCATATCCACTTAAAACACCCATAGCTTTTAAATTGCTACTCGTTTGGTATAAACCCAACTGAACCGATCCTCCTTTACATTGTGAAATATCCACAATGATCTTGCCTGCTTTAGACGCTTTCTCAAGACAAGTTAGAAACCAGTCGTCTGTAGGTGTATTACCCGAGCCAAAAGCTTCTAACACTATAGCATCTACATCTGATTCTGTGACTGCTTTAACCACATTTTCTGTAATGCCCGGATACATTTTTAAAATACCTATGTTTGATTTCAGATTGGTAAAAGCTTCAAACTTTTCTTCTTTACGGGGCAAGATATTATTGGGAAAAAACGTAAGATGTACGCCTGCTTCGGCTAATATTGGATAATTAGGCGATTGAAAAGCTTCAAATTTCTCAGAATTATATTTAATTGAACGATTACCTCTAAATAACTGGTAATCAAAATAGATACAAACCTCAGGTACCATCGCCTTTCCATTTTTTTTGGTAGCTGCAATTTCCAGTGCAGTAATCAGATTCTCTTTTGCATCTGTCCTGATTTCACCTATGGGCAACTGCGATCCCGTTAACACAACGGGTTTGCTCAGGTTCTGAAGCATAAAACTCAATGCAGATGCCGTATAAGACATCGTATCTGAGCCATGCAAGATCACGAAGCCATCAAACTCATCATAGTTTTCGCTAATTACACTAGCCATTTTTACCCATCCGTTTATATTCATATTAGACGAATCGATAATAGGATCGAAAGAATGGACTTTCAGTTCGTAATTAAGTAATGAAAGTTCTGGCACTTTAGCCTTGATCTGCTCAAAGTCAAAGGGAATAAGGGCACCGGTTTTGGTATCGTTAACCATACCAATGGTACCTCCTGTATAAATTACAAGTATTTTGGTCACCTTAGTTTTAGTAAGTTAGTTAGTGCTATAAAGTTATAAGCTTTGCCTAAACCCCAAAAATTTTTTTTGAGTTAGCAGTGGTAACTGCTGCAACTTCTGCTAAATCCAACGCATAAATATCTGCCAATTTCTGAGCAATATGAATGAGATAACTGCTTTCATTAGGTTTACCCCTGAATGGAACAGGAGCCAGATAAGGGGAATCTGTTTCAAGTACGATATGTTTCAGATTTATGTTTTTTAATACCTCATCTAAGCCTGCCTTTTTATAAGTAACTACTCCACCTATTCCTAAATAAAAACCTAAATCTATAGCTTGTTCTGCTTGTGCTATATTGCCTGTAAAGCAATGAAAAATACCTCTTAATTTAGAATCTTTATATCGTTCCAGCATTTCAAAAACCTCATCAAAAGCCTCTCTACAATGAATTACAATAGGCAGATCCAATGATTTTGCCCATTCTATTTGTTCGGCAAATGCTTTCTGCTGAATAGCTAAAGTACTTTTATCCCAGTACAGGTCAATTCCTATTTCTCCTATGGCGTATATCTTCCTATCAGCTAAAGCTCCTTTAATAACCTGTAACTGTTCTTCAAAATCTTCTTTTACATCACAAGGATGCAATCCTAACATGGCAAAGCAATAATCCGGATAGTTTTTTACCAACTCATCAATTAAAGGAATAGAGTTTACATCTACATTAGGTAAAAACAACCGCTCTACCTTTTGCTCAAAACACCTGTCCATTAACTGCTTAAGCAATTGCGGGTCTTTTTCATAATACAGGTGGGTATGGGTATCTGTAAGTTGCATCATGCAAAGTTATTTTAATTTAAGCGGCTATTAAAGCTTTAAATAAAAAACCCTGTTTGAGAAACTCAAACAGGGTTTACAATCGTAAATAATCTAAATTATTTTTTTACAGGAGCCGGAGGTGCTGGTTGCACAGGTGCTGCTGCTTTAGGTTTAATAATATCTATTACTTCTATTTCAAAAACCATTGGTGTGTATGGCGCAAATGGACCACCGCCTTCTTCTCCATAACCTAATTTAGACGGGAAAATAGCTGTGATTTTACCCCCTTTACCTATTAATTTTATAGCTTCAGAGAAACCAGGTACTACGTTGGTAGGTAACATTTTTGCAGGCTCATATTTATGGCCAGGCTGTATGTGATCAGCTTCTTTAGCAGCTTTTTCAACGTTGGTATCAAATAAAACGTATTTACCTTTGGCATTTTTCTTGGTAAATCTACCAATATAGTTAATCACCACAGTGTCTGTATTGTTTGCTTTTTCGCCGGTACCCGGAGCAGTAATTACATACTCTAAGCCACTTGGTGAAGTAGTTACTTTTAAATTATTTTCTTTGATATATTGTTTGATTTTACCTGGCTCAGCAGCTTTTCTTTTCTCCATATCAGCTTTGTAGTCTGCCTGAAAAAAATCGCTTGCCTTTTTATGAAATACCGAATCAGGTTCATTAGCTCCTTTTTTGAATACTTTTTCAACTTTAACCGTAAATATCATGTATTTATCATTTTTAAATTGCTCTGGTTTAGGCTGGTTTGTACGTGCAGCCATAGTATCCAAATTAATTTTAAATGTTGCGCTGTCACCTTCACCAAAAAGTGTCAACACATCATTCATATCTCCCGCATAATTCTTTTTACTTACAGGAAATATTTGCGCCTGTTCAGTCTCGTAAGTGCTCCCTAATACAGAATCTTTTTCATTTTTCTGGGTAAAATTAATCTTAACGATATCTCCTTCTTTAATTTTGTCTTTTCCACCAGATTTATGGATGGTATATAACAAACCTCCCGGTCCTTTCTTTTCAGTGTTACATGCAGCTAAACCTAAGGCAGCTACAAAAAGAATTGCTAAACTTTTTTTCATTTAATTTTATGTTTAATAACGTGATGCGAATTTAACAGCTTTACGCTTTACTTATATATTTATTATAAAAATTTATGCTAAACAAAAAGCAGTGCTTTATATTCAGGTAATACAGCTTTGAAAGCCTCTACGGTTTGTTCAAGGTTCTGATCAGATGAGCCTCCTGCAGCATTTCTGTGACCTCCTCCGTTAAAATACTTTTTACAGATCTCGTTTGCAGGAAAATCACCGGTAGATCTTAATGATAATTTAACCTTATCCGTACGCTCAATAATAAAAGCAGCCAGTTTAATGCCATTAACAGACAAAGCATAATTTACAATACCTTCTGTATCGCCGGTTTCTATTTTAAACTGTTCTAGCTCCTGCTTATTTACACTAATAATAGCTGTATTAAAATCTCTTAGAATTTCTAATTTATGCGATAGGCAATAACCTAAAAATTTGATCCGGGTCTCTGAAACATTATCATAAACCAGTTGATGGATCCGCCAATGTTCAGCTCCGGCATCGATCAGATCAGCAGCAATACGGTAAACTTCAGATGTTGCTGAAGGGAAACGAAAAGATCCTGAATCTGTCATAATTCCCGTATACAAACAGGTAGCCACATCTTTGTTAACCAGCTGAGGTTCTTCCATTACATTTATGATAAAATCATAAACCAGCTGCGCAGATGCACATGCATTGATATTCCAGTGCCTGTAATCATCAAAATCTTCGGGATCCAAATGATGATCGATCATTACTTTTACGGCAGAAGCCTCTCTCACATGTTCTCCGAGAGCATTAATCCGTCCTAACGCATTAAAGTCTAAGCAAAAAATAATAGCAGCTTCATTTACCAGTTTTACAGATTGTCCTTCTGCTTCTGTATAAATAAGCACCTCACTGTTGTTGGGCATCCAATGTAAAAATTCAGGATAATCTGTGGGTGCAATTACACTAACGTGATGTCCTTTTTGAATTAGGTAGGCATATAATCCTAATGATGAGCCCATAGCATCACCGTCAGGTTTGTGGTGCGTAGTAATCACAATCTGTTGAGGTACTGACAATAAGCTTTTTAAATCGGTACTTGTAATCATATATAGCTTGCGAAGTTAAGGATTTTAAACATAAAGATATCTTCTTATTACTGTCTCTTTAATTTTAATTTTATAAACTGTATTTTTGCAAAAAATTTAATACAAATGACAACTAACAGAACCTTTACTATGATTAAACCTGATGCTGTTGCGAACGGACACATCGGTGCAATCATAAATGATATCACAAAAGCAGGATTTAAAATTATTGCAATGAAGTACACCAGACTGAGCCCTGAAAAAGCAGGCGAGTTTTACGCTGTACATAAAGAGCGTCCTTTTTATAATGATTTAGTTAGCTTCATGTCTTCAGGACCAATTGTTGCGGCTATTTTAGAGAAAGACAATGCAATTGAAGAGTTCAGAAAACTAATCGGATCTACAAATCCTGCTGAGGCTGCAGAAGGCACCATCCGTCAGAAGTATGCCAAATCTATTGATGCAAACGCTATCCATGGATCAGATTCTGATGAAAATGCACAAATTGAAGGAGATTTCTTTTTCACTGCTGATGAGCGTTTCTAAGCATTAAGAATATTGTTTTTAACTAAGCACTCTTTTCAGGGTGCTTATTTTTTATTTGTATATTTCGCCTTAAAACCTTTAACATGAAAAAAACTTTTATCCTAATATTTGCCTTAGCTCTATCTGCTCAGGTAAAAGCGCAAAACAAAACCAAAACAGCTACAGTAGCCAAAAAACCAGCTTCAATAACTAAAACAATAACCAAAACTACATTTACAGCAAAACCTGTTTTTACTAATCTACTTGATTCTGCCAGTTACGCGTTTGGTAACGCCATGGCTAGCAATTTAAAAGCCGGGGGATTAAGTAGTTTAAATTACGAATTGTTGGTTAAGGGTTTAAAAGATGCTTTTGATAGCAACACTCCTGTTTTAAATGAAGAAACCGCTCAACTCACTATTAACAAACTTTTTGAAAGTCTGGCCAGTGTAAGAGAAGAAAAAAGCAAAAACCAGTTTGCTGCACAGATTAAAGAAGGTGAAGAATTTCTGGCAAAGAATAAATTAAAAAAAGGCGTTATTACTACTGCAAGTGGTTTGCAATATGAAATTATTAAACAGGGTACGGGCAATAAACCCAAAGCCACAGATCAGGTAACTGTACATTATCAGGGCACTTTACTTAATGGCTTTGAGTTTGACAGTTCTTATAAAAGAGGCGAGCCTATTTCTCTTGATTTGAACCGTGTAATTAAAGGCTGGACAGAGGGTGTTCAGTTAATGCCTGAAGGTTCAAAATATAAATTCTACATTCCTTATAATTTAGGTTACGGAACAAGCGGCGCTGGACAAAATATTCCTCCGTATGCTACATTAATCTTTGAAATTGAGCTGATTAAAATAGACGCACCTGCAGCTAATTAGCTTAAATTTCAATAAAGGATTTTTCATAGAGGTCATTAAAAAGGTTATTTATTTTTAATGACCTTTTCTTTTTACTTAAAGTTATAAAACCTTTTTAACCACTAAAACGTTAATAATTAAAACGGAGAAGCTATGAAAAATTTTAGTTGGATTGCTTTAGTATTGATATTTTGTACCACACTACAGAGTTGCGAATTTATAGCTGGTATTTTTAAAGCAGGTGTATGGTCAGGCGTACTAATCGTTGTTTTGGTTTTAGCCCTTATTATCTGGCTGGCTGCAAAAATTTTTGGAGGCAGTAAGGATTCTTAATGTTTATAAAAAAACAATCTCACTGATTACTGGTGTGCCAATTCTTTCATTAATCTTGTGAATGATTGCAGAGCGCACCATAAGCAATTCATTTTTAATAACTGAAGATTCTATGCGGACAAATAGTTTGTGCTGATGTACATAAATCTGTGTAGTACGGTTAGATACTGCCGTTCCCATAATTTCCGGCCATAAGGCTACCACGCCAGTTTCATCAAATTTACCTTTTATACGGTAATGCTTGAGCATTTTCTCAATAGCCTCTTTCAGCGTTATATCATTTGGTTTACGCATGTGCTACATTTCCATTTACAACCTCAAACAAATTAATATCGGCTTTTATTTCATTAAACACGTTAATCACGCGTTCTTTATTAGCATCAGTAATGAAAATCTGTCCAAAATCATCATGCGATACCATTTGCATCAATTTATGTACTCTAAGATTATCTAACTTATCAAATATATCATCCAGTAAAAGCAAAGGTTTGTAACCTTTAAATTTTTGCAGGTAGCTATATTGAGCTAATTTTAATGCAATTAAAAACGACTTCTGTTGTCCTTGTGAGCCAAATTTCTTTAAAGGTACATCTGCAATACTAAAAAGCAATTCGTCTTTATGAATACCTGTGGTAGTACGTTCCAGTATGCGGTCTTTTTCCAAGCTTTCTTCCAGTAAAACCTCTAAAGGTTTTTCACTCAGCTGAGACTGGTAGTTTAAAGCCACTTCTTCAGCATCGCCCGAAATAAAGCTGTAATGCTTATTGAATAAAGGGATAAATTCGGTTAAAAACTGTTTACGTTTTGCAAAAATAGCATTCCCCACATGGGCTAACTGCTCATTTAGAATTTCTAAAAGCGCTACATCCAGTTTATGTGTGGCGGCCACCTGTTTAAGCAGCGTATTTCTGTTCAATAAATGTTTGTTGTATGTAATCAGCAAATCGAGATATTGCGTATCTGTTTGTGAAATCACATTATCAACAAAACGTCTGCGTTCTTCACTGCCTTCCATAATTAGGTTCACATCATAAGGAGAAATCATTACTACTGGAAATAAGCCTATATGATCTGCAAGTTTTTCATATTCCTTTTTATTTCGCTTAAACTGTTTTTTCTGATTTCGCTTAACCCCGCAGCTGATCTGTTCGGCTTTACCATCTTTATCAAAATTACCCTGCACCAAAAAAAGTTCTTCTCCTATTTTGATCTGTTGGTTATCTATTGGATTGAAATAACTTTTGCACAGGCACAGGTAATGTATGGCATCCAGCAAATTGGTTTTTCCGGCACCATTATTACCTACAAAAACATTAACAGTAGGTGAAAAAGTAAGCTCTGCCGATGCATAGTTTTTAAAATAAAGAAGAGTTAAATTTTTTAGCCACATAAGGTAAACAAAGTTACCATTTTTTACCCTCGTGGTAAATGTTTTATTTTGCAAAACGTTTTTACCTAAACAGGCTGGCAAAATTTGCGCTGAAAGCCATGGTAAAACGCTAAACTTTAATTAAATAGTTAAAAAGGGGTTGATACTTTCATTGAAAAATGTATTTTTGCAATCCTTAATTCCAAATTATAAAATGTCTGTAAAAGAGAAAGAAATAGAACACCCGGTAAGAAAAGGTTCTTTTGTTCAGGAAAATGCTAAAAGTTTACTCTTTATAGCTGGTGCAGTTGTAGTTTTAATTGGTATCTACATCTGGTATCAGAATGTTTATTTAAAAAATAGAGCCGAAGAAGCTTCTGCACAAATGTTCAAAGCAGAACAGTACATTGGCGTTGACTCATTAGCTAATAAAGCGATTAACGGCGAAGGCGGATACCCTGGATTAGAAAAAATTGCTGAGGAATACCAAAATACAAAATCAGCTAACTTAGCTAATTTATATTTAGGAGGCATATATCTTCGTAAAGGCGAGTATAAAAAAGCTGTTGACGCTTTAAACAAATACTCATCTACCGGTAGCGAAGTTATCGATCCACTTGCTTTAGGTTTGTTAGGTGATGCTTATAGCGAGCTTAAAGATTACAAACAAGCTGCTTCTTATTACAAAAAGGCTGCTGATAAATCTAACAATAAATTCACTGCTCCTATGTTCTTAAAGAAATTAGGTTTGGTTTATGAAGCTCAAAAAGATTTTAAAGCCGCAGAAGATGCTTATACCAAAATAAAAAGTGAGTTTCCTCAAAGTCAGGAAGCTGCAATGATCGATGAATATATCGCCCGAGCAAACGCACAAGTTAAATAAGATATAACCCTATTGATAAAAAAGCCCTGCAATGTTGCAGGGCTTTTTTGTTTCTGTTTACCCTATCGTAAAACATATAAATTAATTTATCTTTGCCACATGGCAACACATCTTAAAAACCTATCAGATTTCTCTCATACCACTATTCCCAATGGAGAAAAATTTAAAATCGGCATTATTGTAGCCGAGTGGAATGCAAAAATAACAGGAGCTCTTTATGAAGGTGCCTTCAGTACATTGAAAAAACATCAGGTTAAAGAAGAAAACATTGTTTCTTTAAGCATACCAGGCACGTTTGAGCTTTCTTCGGCAGCAGATATATTGTTGGCAAAACAACAAGATTTAGACGCCGTAATCTGCATAGGCTGTGTTATACAGGGCGATACCAAACATTTTGATTTTATTTGTGACGCTGCCGCACATGGTATAACCAACGTTGGTCTTAAACATGGCAAACCTGTTATTTTTGGCGTATTAACTACCAACGATGAACAACAAGCTATAGACCGTGCTGGTGGTGTGCATGGAAACAAAGGCGACGAGGCCGCCATCACAGCTATAAAAATGGCTCATTTTGCAGCACATGTTTAAGTTTAAAATTTGTATTTTAGAACCATTAAACTTTTAATAATGAAAAAAATAGCGATTATTGTGCTTGTTGTATTTTGCGTATTAAGTGTATTACAATCGTGCTCAAATAAACTTTGTCCGGCTTACAGTTCTTATCCTGAATATAAAGGGAGAAAAAATTAATGCGCTGGCAAGACCTTACTTCAACTCAACAGATTGATGAGATTAAGCAGTCCCCCGGCTATAGTGTTATATTTAAGCATAGTACGAGGTGTTCTGTGAGTTCAATGGCTAAAAGAAGTTTTGAATTTGGATGGGAAAGCATTCCTCCACATACCAAGCTTTATTTTTTAGACCTTATTGCCCATCGCGATGTTTCTAACTACATTGCAGAAACGTTTCATGTTCACCACGAATCGCCTCAAGCCCTTTTAATTAAAGACGGCGAGTGTATTTTAGATTCATCTCATAGTGATATATCGGCAGAAGAAATTGCCGCAGAAATAGAAAAATCTTTATAAAAAATGAGGCTGTCTAAAAAATAGGTCGTCACCCTGAATTTATTTCAGTCTGTTTACAGAAATACTACAACAATATTTCGGACTGAAACAAACTCAGAATGACGAATTTCAAGATTTTTGAAGCAGCTCCATTATTTATCATAATTCCTTTATCAGGAATTTAATTTCAACTCTTTAGAAGTATAATTACGGGTTTCGGCACATAACTCCGGATCTTCAGCTAATTTCTGTCCGTAACTTGGTATCATGCCTCTTATTTTGGTTTGCCATTCGGCAGTTTGTATCTGTTTTTTAAAACAACGCCCCAAAAGATCAAGCATAATAGATACTGCTGTTGAAGCACCGGGAGAAGCTCCCAATAAAGCCGCTATGGAGCCATCTGCAGCACTTACCACCTCAGTTCCAAATTCCAGTATACCTCCGCCGCTTGCTTTTCTTTTAATTACCTGTACACGCTGACCGGCAATTTCTAATTCCCAATCTTTAATATCGGCATTTGGCATAAATTCTTTTAAAGCTTCAAACCTGTCTTCGGGCGACTGACGTACCTGCTCGATCAGGTATTTAGTCAGATCGATATTTTTCAATCCTGCCGATATCATCGGGCGTATGTTGTTAAATTTAATAGACTTGGCTAAATCAAGGTAAGAGCCATTTTTTAAAAATTTGGTAGAGAAACCTGCATAAGGCCCAAAAAGCAAAGCTTGTTTACCATTAATGATACGGGTATCTAAATGAGGCACCGACATTGGCGGTGCTCCTACCGCGGCTTTGCCGTATACTTTGGCATGATGCTGGGCAATAACCTTTTCATTGGTACATTTTAACCATTGTCCGCTTACTGGAAAACCACCAAAGCCTTTTCCTTCTTTAATATCTGATTTTTCTAACAGCAATAAAGACCCGCCCCCAGCTCCAATGAATACAAATTTAGCTTTACGTTTAGCTTTTTTCCGGTTCTCTAGATTCTTTACCTCAACCTCCCAAATATTACCTTCTTTTTTAAGATCACGTACTTCATGGTGAAAATGGAGTTTCACACTTTCCTGTTTGCCTAAATAAGCAAACATTTCGCGGGTTAATGATCCAAAATTCACATCTGTTCCCAACTCCATTTTAGTGGCCGCCACTTTCTCCTTCTCATCCCTTCCTTCCATTACTAAGGGTATCCACTCTTTTATAGTTTTAGGATCTTCGCTGTATTCCATGTCTTTAAACAAGTTACAGGCCGTAAGATTGGTATGACGGGTCTTTAAGAAATCTACATTTTTTTTACCCCATACAAAGCTTAAATGAGGAATATGTTTAATGAAATCTTCAGGTTTTGACAAAACTCCTTTTTGCACCAGATAGGCCCAAAATTGCTTAGACACTTCAAAAGATTCTGCAATGCTTACAGCCTTTTTAATCTCCACTGTACCATTTGCTTTTTGTGGGGTATAATTAAGTTCACAAAAGGCAGAATGACCTGTTCCGGCATTATTCCAGGCATCAGAACTTTCGGCTGCAGCAACATCAAGTCTTTCATAAATTTCAATGCTTAGACCGGGTTCAAGTTCTTTTAAGAGCACGCCTAATGTTGCGCTCATAATGCCCGCTCCTATCAGAACCACATCTACATCGGTTTCGGTAACCGACTTTTTTTTCTTACTCATTAAAAAACCAAATAAAATCTATTTACTCTTAACACCGGAAAGTGCTAAAAAGTTTATACTAAAAGTTAAACGTAATTTCTTTCTTTATATCAGGATGCAGGCTATAGGCAACCGGACAAGTTCTTGCCGAACGCTCTATGATTTCTTTTTCTTTAGCAGAATAATTATTTTCAGGAAAATGCAGATCAATTCTGATCTCACTTACCCTGCGAGGTTGTTCGGCCATAATCTTGGTAACTTCGGCTGTAGCGCCATCTATATTAAAGCCATGTGTATTAGCCGCTATACCAACAATGGTAAGCATGCAGTTACCCAATGAAGTGGCCAAAAGATCTGTGGGAGAAAAAGACTCTCCTTTACCATGATTGTCTACAGGAGCATCAGTAATAATGGTATTTCCCGATTTTATATGAACCGAAGACGTTCTTAACCCTCCGGTATAGGTAATTTTTGATGTTGCCATTGCTAAATTTTCTGCAAATTTACTGCTTTGCAATTATTTATTATGCATATAGCTTTGTCTTTTAAGGGTTTTAAAGGCAATTTCTTATTTTTTTTACATTAGTCTTTCATGTGGCGCTAATGTAATGCCCCATCACTACCGTAAACCTGGTATCTATTTAATTTTAGCTTCAAAACATTACATGTTTGCAACATATAAGACTTATAACTATTGGCAAAGATTATTTAACTTTGCAATATGATAGAATTACCTGTTGTAGCTGCTGTTACCGATAAACCGCGTAAACCGGATTGGTTAAGAGTTAAATTACCTGTTGGTAAAGAATATGCTCAAGTAAGATCTCTTGTGGATGAACACAAGCTGCACACCATTTGCGAAAGTGGTAACTGCCCTAATATGGGCGAGTGCTGGGGAGCAGGAACAGCCACATTCATGATTCTGGGTAACATCTGTACCCGCTCATGTTCTTTTTGTGCTGTAGCAACCGGCAGACCATTAGCTGTTGATAATGACGAACCCAACCGTGTGGCCACTTCTGTTAAACTAATGGGCGTTAAGCATTGCGTAATTACTTCTGTTGACAGAGATGATCTTAAAGATGGTGGTTCTATCATCTGGGCTGAAACCTTAAAAGCGATCAGAAGAGAAAGCCCTGTTACTACCTTAGAAACCTTAATTCCTGATTTTAAAGGTCAGTGGGATAATTTATACCGCGTATTAGAAGAAAGACCTGAAGTTGTTTCGCACAATATGGAAACCGTAAAACGTTTAACCAGACAAGTGCGCATTCAAGCTAAATATGACAGAAGTTTAGAGTGTCTGAAAAGAATTTCTGAATTTGGTTTACGCACCAAAACCGGTATCATGTTAGGCTTAGGAGAAACTGAAGAAGATGTATTAGAAGCTATGGATGATCTGGTGGCTAACGGGGTACATATTTTAACCTTAGGCCAGTATTTGCAGCCTACAAAAAGCCATCATCCTGTAGTAGACTGGATCCATCCAGATCAGTTTGCCAAGTACAAAGAAGCCGGTCTTTCCAAAGGTCTAAAATACGTAGAAAGCGGCCCTCTGGTACGTTCTTCTTATCATGCAGAAAAACATTTATTCGATATTGAAGGTATAGCTTAATAATAAGCTTTAACATAAGAAAGGCTGTTCAAATTGAACAGCCTTTTATTTGTAACTAAGTGTTTATTACCTTACAGCTTCATTAAATATCTGAGCAATGATGTTCCATGTGGCATCCGACTGACGTTGCCAGATAAATACATAGTTGAAGCTTTCTCTCAGATCAGCTTTATAATCTATGGTTGCAACACCATAAGTATAAGCATAATCACCTCCTAAAGCTTTATCGGCTTGTACCGTTTTAAGAGAAATCTTATCTATAACTCTATTGTTGAAAGCTAAAATATCATTTTTACCGGTAATGGTTTCTGTTCCCGGAAACTGTAAAACCGCATCATGATTTAAAAAGCCTGCAAAAGCCTGAGGGCCCATTGCTTTTAGAGTAGTATTTAAAGTTTTTTCTGTAGCATAAATAATATCTACCGAAGCCTTTAGCTCTTTTGCTGAAGCAAATTTTGGTCTGTAACTATCTTTAGGCTCAACAAAGCTTTTTAATATTTTTTTATCAAAAGGCTTAACAGCATCTGCACCAATATCAATAATATATTCCCATTTACCATCATTAGCTCTCCATACAGTTAGATAATGTCCGTATGTTGCTTTACTTCCTTCGGCTACAGTATAATTACCTAAGGTAAAACCCCAATCGCCACTTCTTGATACCCTGGCGATCACCGGGTCCCAGCTTAAACCAGAAATATCTTTTGCAGTAGCAAAATGTTTTTTGGCATTTACCGGATTAGGTCTGAAAACAATTCCGTCCTGAGCTGCAAATTTTGAAAATGCTGCCGAAGTTCCTTCCTTTTTTACTGAAGCTGCAAACTCTTTTTCTGCTTCGACTAATGATTTAGTGGTACCGTCTGATCTTTGAGCGTAAGCACTGGCACAGAGCGTCATAGCTAAAGCTGATATAATAATTTTGTTCATGTTTTAGTTTTAATAGATGTAGCGAATATAAAGCTAAGTATTTACTTCGCTTAAAAAAGTATTTAACAATTAAACATACTACTGGGTTTTTTCGCGGTATATGGTTTCAAGCACAGTTTGTCCAACTGCTTTTAAGGTATTTCTGTCTATATTGTTCATATTATCTAATTGTGTATGCCAGTTTACATAAAATCCCGAATTATCAGAATAATGAATAATATCTGCTGTTGGTATGCCCGCTTGGTTCATCCAGAAATGGTCGTCAATGATATTTCCTGAAGGTACATTGATAAAATAAGACCCATAACCAATTTCATTACCTACATTCCAGATCTTATTTACAACGTTGGTTGCGTATTTTCTTGATACCTCATCTTGTGTAAATTGCGCATTACTACCGCCTACCATATCTAAATTGATACCATACATCGCTTTATATCCGGCAATATGTGGATTTTTAGCCCAATATTGCGAACCCAGGCACCATGTGGTTTCATTAGGACTGGTATCATTAGCTTTGCCATAATCTTCAATGTCCCATAAAATAAAATCAACGCCTACTTCTGGTTTGCTTTTCTGTATTTGTCTTGCCATTTCCAAAATCACAGCTACGCCACTAGCTCCATCATTGGCAGCTTCAAAAGGTTTATTTCTCATATCAAGATCAGGGTCCTGATCTGAGAAAGGACGTGCATCCCAATGTGCAGTAACCAATACACGCTGTTTTTTTTCAGGATCAAAAACAGCAACAATATTTTTTAAGGTATGGCTTTTACCATCATAAGTCTTTACCTCTGTTTTTTGGATGGTAACCTTAGCACCGAAACTGTTCAGTTTTTGCTCCAGATAAGCTGCACATTTAGCATGAGCATCTGTTGAGGGAATGCGTGGTCCGAAATCTACCTGTGCTTTGGCATAAGCATAGGCACTATCTGGATCAAATTCTGGAGATGTTAGTTTCACTGTGTTTTCTGTGCTCTCCTGGCCTGCGTTATTTTTATTCTGCTGACATGCATGCAGACTAAACAAGGCGATAGCCGGAAGTATTAACCATGTTTTTTTCATCTTATTAACTATATTTTAGTCCAGGTGGTACCTTCTTTACTGTCTTTTAATTGAATTCCTATTTTCTGTAAACCTATACGGATTGAATCTGAAGTAGCATAATCTTTATTGGATTTGGCTTCTTGTCTCAAGCTAATGATCATATCCAGCACATCATTCAAGTTGGTATTATCAGCTTCTTCGTTTTTAAGTCCGAAGATATCAAATACAAAATCATGCATCAGTTTTTTAAGCTTTTCAAGTTCCTCTGCCGAAATTTTATTTGTACCATCATAAATGGTATTAATGATCCTGGCCGCTTCAAATAATTCTGCAATGGCAACAGGGCTGTTAAAATCATCGTTCATTGCATTAATACAGTTTATTCTTATCGGCTCAATCTCTACATCGCTCTGTTCTGACGGCACGAGCTTAGGCAGTAAAGCCATGGCATTCATCAAACGTTTCAATCCTTTTTCAGAAGCATCTAAGGCATCGTTGCTAAAATCTAATGTACTGCGATAATGTGCCTGTAACATAAAAAAACGAACAGTCATTGGACTATATCCTTTACGCAATAAAGGATGATCTCCCGTAAAGAGTTCATGAGGCAAAAATCCGTTTCCTGCCGATTTTGACATTCGAGTACCATTTACAGTTAGCATATTGGTATGCATCCAATACTTGGCCGGTTGTACATGAGAACAGGCCTCTGATTGAGCAATCTCATTGGTATGGTGCGTAGCTGCAAGGTCCATCCCTCCACCATGTATATCAAACTCTTGCCCCAGATACTTTGCACTCATGGCCGAACATTCGATATGCCATCCCGGAAAACCCATACCCCATGGCGAAGGCCATTGCATAAGGGTTTCTGGCTTAGCTTTGATCCACAATGCAAAATCCAAACGACCGCGTTTATCATCCTGACCATTCAGTTCTCTGGTATTGGCCAGCATATCTTCTAAATTACGGTTGGTAAGAATGGTATAGTTATAGGTTTTGCTGTATTTTTCTACATCAAAATATATAGTGCCATCTATCTCATAGGCATAACCATTATTTATGATGGTTTTTATCATTTCTATCTGCTCAACAATGTGCCCGGTAGCTGTTGGCTCAATGCTTGGCGGAAGTGTATTGAACAATCTCAGCACCTCATGAAAACCTAGTGTGTACTTTTGTACAATCTCCATTGGCTCCAGCTGCTCCAGTTTGGCCCGTTTAGCAAATTTATCATCGCCTTCATCCCTATCGCCCTCTAAGTGGCCGGCATCGGTAATATTACGCACATAGCGTACTTTATAACCTGTATAAGTAAGATATCTGAAAATCAGGTCAAATGAAATAAAGGTACGACAGTTACCTAAATGTACATCACTGTAAACAGTAGGACCGCACACATACATCCCTACATGGGGTGCATTTAAAGGTTCAAAAATCTCTTTTTTGCGAGAAATTGTATTGTATAGCTGAAGTTCTTGTATCATATTACAAAGGTAATTTTTTTAGCATTAAACAGCTTTAGTTTTCTTCTACGCTAAGTAAAGAATTGCTAAAACTAATATCGCTGCGCACAGGAAAATGATCTGATAATTTTGCTTTTGAGATATGGTAGCTGTTAATCTGCAGATGAGAAGAAGTAGCAATATAATCTATCTGGAAATTAGGAAATTTACCATTATAGGTTTTTCCAAAACCCTGTCCTTTTTCTACAAAAGCATTTTTTAAACCTCGCATTACTTTACTTACGGCATAAGATGCAGGTGTATCATTAAAATCGCCGGCAATTACAAAAGGGAGTTTACAATTGCGCAGACTGTCTGTAAAAATCTCTACCTGCCCGCTTCGTTTCAAGAATGCAGATTTTAGCATTCCGGCTATTCTTCTGGTAGGTCGGTATTGAGCATCCATTTTTTTAGATATCTGATCTATGTAATCATAATCTTGCTTATCAAAAGATATAGATTGAAAATGCACATTATAAATTCTGAGCACTTGATTTTTAAACTGGATATCTGCAAATATACTTCCGTTACCTGCGGTTACCGCGCCATAAATTACCTGCCCGGTATTTTTAATGGGGTAACGCGAAAAAATAGCCGCACCCCAGGCCTCATAATCATTTTGGGCAGAAGGCAGAAAATAATAATACTTTAAACCCAAGCTTTTTTTAACGCTGTCGGTTATATCAAATGCACCTTTGTAACGGGTATAATACTCTTGAAAACAAATGATATCGGGATTCTGCTTTTTAATGACCTCAAAAATCTGGTCTTTGGTAGAAATATCATTATTCTCGCCATAACGTTTAAATTGATGTACATTATAGGTCATCAACCTCAAGGCATTACGGTCATTTTTTTCATCGCTACCTTCTTCTCCCGAAAACTGGTAACTGGCAGTTAAAGGTCCCCATCCACATAAAATTAAACCAGCAATTACTATTGAAAACAGCCATTTTTTCCTCAACAACCAATAAATAACCATCAGTATGTTTGCTATTAAAAAATAACTGTATGCCAGACCAAAAAAAGCTATATAAATAAATTTACGTGGATCTATTTTACCTGCTGTCATGCCTAAAAGCAAACCCAAAATAAAACCTGCCGTAATTAACAGCATCAGTTTATCCATAAATGTAAGTTTGCTGCTTTTCACCATTAGTCTTTGCTTGCGTCGAATAAAGTTTGTTTCTCTTTAGCAGTTAAATTACTGTAACCACTTTTTGATATTTTATCTAAAATGGCATCTATTTCTTTTTGATCTGCTTTTTTAGCCCCATGTTGTTGAGACGACTTATTTATTGTATCACTTTTAATAACCCGCAATTTAGGGTTTCTTTTGAACAGGTTACTCAGGTCATTACCTTTTTGCAACAACTTAATATAAGTAAAGCCCCATAATACCCCCCCTAAATGTGCCAGACTGCCTCCTACATTTATGCCAGAAGAAGAAGTACTGATAATATCGAGCAAAATATACGCTAACAGCAAATATTTTAGTTTAACTGTTCCAAACAGCATTAATCGTATGCTATAATCGGGCAGTAAAGTTGCAATGGCGGTAAAAACTGCCATGACTGCAGCCGAAGCTCCGATTAATGTTGCTCCCGCTACAGCATCTCTGAAAGCAGGAGCAATATTATAGATCAGGGCAAAGAACAAAGCTCCAGCAAATGCACCTCCCCAATATACAAAATGAAACTGACGGGTTTTTAAAAAGTCGAGGAATAATTGTCCCATCCAATACAACCAAAGCAGGTTAAACAAAAGATGAAAGAAATCCTGATGAAAAAAGGCATAGGTAACCAGAGTATAACATTTGATTAACCAGAGGTGAGGATCGGCAGGAAAAGCAAAATACTCACGAACAAATATGCTCACCATTCCGTTAATACCACTAAAGAACCCTAAAACCGATAAAATGCCCGTTATCAAAAATACTGCTGCATTGATACCTATATACAGCATAACGGGATTACCTGATTTAAACACTCTATACTTTATGTCATGCCAAATATTACTCATAATAGTCGTAAAATCTGTTGTTGTCTTTCCAGAGTTTTACCAGTAAAAAGCCAATCAAAGCGCCGCCTATATGCGCAAAGTGCGCCACCGAATCGCCCTGAAATTTACCCACACCCAAAAACAATTCTAAAACGACATAAACTGGGATTACGTATTTAACTTTTACCGGAACCGGGATAAACATAATGTACAACTCTACATTTGGATATAACATGGCAAAAGCTACTAGCAAACCAAATACTGCACCTGATGCACCAACCATAGGTGTGAAATAAACTGACGCTAAGGTTGCCGATTTTTCCATGGAATATAAAGCAGGATTGAATCTGTCTTTTAGAAACAGATCTAAAGGAATTTGCCCTCTGTCTATTGCCGAACCTGTAATCTGGTAAACTTCAAAAGCCTGTACTGCCCATTGCAGAGCCAGTGCCCCTAGACCTGTGATCAGGTAAAAATTAATAAACCGCTTTGCCCCCCAGCGTTGCTCTAATACACTGCCAAACATAAATACGGCATACATATTAAAGAAAATATGCATGAAACCGCCGTGCATGAACATGTAAGTGATGGGTTGCCAGAACCCAAAACGCGGCGAATCGAAATAATAAACTCCTAAAACCGTACCCAGATCTACCCGTGTTATAACCATAGTGGCTATAAAGAAGATCACATTGATGATCAGTATGTTTTTAACAACTGGTGGAATATGAATATTGTTCATACAATAATTTTGCGTTTTTTATGATTTATCAAATTTTGCTGCAAGTTCTGCCAGTGTTAGGGTTTGTATGGTCGCTTTTCCGCTAACGCCCGTATTAGGCATTTTACAGGCAAATAATTCTTCTATTAAAGTGTTCATTTCTTGTTGGCTTAAAGCCGTACCCGCTTTAATGGCACTGTTACGGGCCATACTTCTTGCCAAAGCTTCTCGCTTACTTAATCTTAGTTCCTGTTGCGAGTTTTTAAAACCCTCTATCAAGTGCTCAAATAGTTCGGTTTCATTTACGTTTGTACTTCCTAAATCGGCAGGAACACCTTCTATAATCAGAGTATTCTTACCAAACTCACGCACATCAAAACCTAAGTTTTTAATGTCCTCAAGCAAACTTTTTGCCAACTCATAATCGCCGGCAGATAAAACCACTGTTTGCGGAAAAAGGCTTTGCTGTGAAGCGCCTCTTTTGTTCTCAAGATGCATCAGAAAACGCTCATATAAAATCCGCTCATGCGCGGCCTGCTGATCCACAATCATGACGCCCGATTTAATCTGCGATACAATAAAGCGGTTATGTACCTGCATATATTGCTTACTGGGTACTTCAAAAGCATCGTCGTCCTGATCATCTATATCAATAACCGTTTGCTGATTCTGCTCAAAATGATTGATCTGGTACAAAGACTGCCAGTTCTGTTCTACTTCTTTTTTAGGTGCATAAGTTTTTGAAAAAGCAGGATCTTTTGGAGCGGCAACATTGCTTTTAGGAGGTCCAAAAGGATTAAATTCCGGATTAAAGTTGATACTTGGTGGCACAATATCTTCAGGTGCTTTAACGCTGATCATTCCGCTAAATGCCGTTTCTTGATCAAAATCCAAAGTTGGGGTAATGTTAAATCTGCCCAAAGATCTTTTAATTGCCGAGTGCAGAATGGCATAGATAGATTTTTCATCTATAAACTTAATCTCAGTTTTTGTGGGATGAACATTCACATCAATGTTAGCCGGATCAATATCAATAAACAGCACATACAAAGGGAAATTATCATCAGGCAGCAATTCCTGATAAGCCTTGTTTACCGCATGGTTAAGATAGCCATCTTTAATAAAGCGATTGTTTACGAAAAAAAACTGCTCTCCACGTGTTTTCTTAGCAAATTCGGGCTTGCCAATATAACCTTTAAGATTTATAATAGAAGTTTCTTCCTCAACAGGAATTAGCCTCTCGTTATAATTGTTACCCAACAAATGCACAATACGCTGTTTGATGGATGCCGCCGGGAGGCGGTAAATCTCACTACCATCATGATGCAGGCTAAATGCAATGTGTGGCTTGGCCAAAGCTACCCGCTGAAACTCATCAATGATATAACGCATTTCAGTAGGATTACTTTTTAGGAAATTACGACGTGCCGGAGTGTTATAAAACAAATTTTTAACTGATATACTTGTACCATTTGGGGTAGCAGTTGGTTCTTGTTTAATAAAATTATAACCTTCTATCTGAACCAAAGTTCCTACTTCATCTTCATGTCGTTTGGTTTTTAGTTCTACCTGCGCAATTGCGGCTATAGAAGCCATAGCCTCACCTCTAAAACCCATAGTACGTATAGCAAACAGATCTTCGGCTTTGCGGACTTTAGAAGTTGCATGGCGTTCAAAGCACATACGGGCATCGGTAATACTCATTCCGCAGCCATTATCAATCACCTGTATTAGGGCCTTGCCCGCATCTTTTACAATCAGTTGTATCTTATCTGCTCCCGCATCAATTGCATTCTCCAAAAGCTCCTTTACTGCCGATGCCGGCCGCTGTACCACCTCTCCTGCTGCAATCTGGTTGGCAACACTATCGGGTAAAAGTTGTATTATATCAGACATTTATTTGTTTTGTACCGTTGCTAATTTAGCGAAAATAAGGCGTACCTATAAAGGCTGTTTTCACATTACTGATACTAAATGACTTAGAAATGGAATTCTAAATGATAGCAGATCAGCGATAACCCATAATACTTACCCGGAGTAAGAAATCCATTAGAATATATTTTTACGAAAAGCTACAATTAACAAGAGTATTACATTTACTTTTTAACCAAAACCGTACAGAGTTTTATATCTTTATCCATATAAACCACTATACAATGAAAAAAATTTTGTTACTGTTATTGGCAACGGCCCTGTTAAGCTGTAAACAAAACAAGGCCGATTTAATTATTTACAATGGTAAAATATATACTGTAAACCAGAACTTTGATATAGCTGAAGCAATGGCCATTAAAGATGGCAAGATCATAGCGGTAGGCAGCACAGAGCAAATCCAAAAACAATACACTGCAAAAGAAAGTATTGATGCGCAGCAAAAACCAGTATATCCGGGCTTTATTGATGCTCATGCACATTTTGTAGGCTATGCTCAAAGTCTCAAAAATGCCAATTTAGTGGCTGCCAAAAGCTGGGGCGAAATTTTAGAACGTCTAAAAACTTATGCTCAAACCGATAAGGATGGCTGGCTTACCGGACGCGGCTGGGACCAGAATTTATGGCCTGACAAAAAATTTCCCACCAAAGATAAACTAGATGAACTGTTTCCTGACAGACCTGTTCTCTTAACCAGAATAGACGGACATGCGGCAATTGCAAATCAAAAAGCATTGGATATAGCGGGTATTAACAAAGCCATTAAAATAACAGGCGGTGAAGTAGTGGAAGAAAACGGCAAACTTACAGGCTTATTAGTTGATAATGCTGTAGGCCTGGTAGCAGATAAAATCCCTGCTCCTGATCAAAAGCAATTTAAGAAATATTTATTGCAGGCACAGCAGAACTGTTTTGAAGTTGGCTTAACTACCATAGATGATTGTGGCTTGGATTACGAAACCGTAGAAGCGCTGGACAAACTGCAAAAAGATGGTGATCTGAAAATGAAATTATATGTACTGCTATCCGACTCTGAAAAGAATTATGATTTTCTGTTTAAAAAAGGTCCTATTAAAACTGATTTCCTAAACGTAAGAGGCTTTAAAGTGTATGCCGATGGTGCATTGGGTTCTCGTGGTGCCTGCCTGCTTCAACATTACAGCGATATGCCTAATAAAACAGGATTCTTGTTAAGTGAACCTAAACATTTTGAAGAGGTGGCGAAAAAAATCAACGAACACGGCTTCCAGATGTGCACACATGCCATTGGCGATTCTGCAAACCGCACCATTTTAAAAATCTACAATCAGGTATTGGGTGGTAAAAACGATAAGCGTTGGCGCATAGAACATGCTCAGGTTGTAGCCCCTCAAGATTTTAACTTATTTGGCTCAGCAAGCGTTATTCCTTCGGTACAACCTACACACGCCACTTCAGATATGTACTGGGCTAAAGATCGTTTAGGTGCCGAACGTATCAAAACTGCCTATGCTTACAAACAATTGTTACAACAAAATGGATGGATTGCCCTAGGAACCGATTTCCCTGTTGAACATATTAACCCGATGCTTACCTTTTATGCTGCTACTTTAAGAATAGATAATCAAAATTATCCAAAAGGAGGTTTCCAGATCGAAAATGCGTTAACACCTGAGGAAACCCTACGTGGTATGACCATCTGGGCAGCCAAAGCCAATTTTGAAGAAAAAGAAAAAGGAAGCTTGGAAGCAGGAAAATTTGCCGATTTCATTATCATGGAAAATGACCTGATACATGCCGATGCTCAACAGATTTTACAGAATAAAGTATTAAAAACCTACGTAAATGGCCAAAAAGTATATGAAAAAAAATAATTTAAAGACCTTGTTAACACTCTGTTTCGCTGCAATTATTACCACTACTGCATGTGCGCAGGAACATAAAAAGAATCAAAACAGATTAAAAGAGATTGAAAATGCCATCAGCAATACAGTACTCTTAAATAATCAAGATAATATTATTCCTATAAAAGGTCTTGCCCAGAAAAGATTTGTATCTGTTAATTTAGGTTATGAAAATCAGGTGGCTTTTGACAGTCTCTTAAATAAATATGCGGATGTAAAGCTGGCTGATGGAAGGATGTATAAAGATTCTACAACCTACAATGACCTTGAAGACAATCTTAAATTCTATAATACTGTTGTTATAGCCTTAAACGATAAAATGGCACTTAATGGTAAGAACATTAATTTTATCAGCAGTTTAAGCAAAAGCAAACAGGTTATTGTAGCCTTGTTTGGACATGGTTCGAGCCTTGCTTCTTTTGATAATTTAAGTATGCCTCTTATATGGACCAGCTCCAGCAACAATGAATCTGCAATGGTTGCACCACAAATTATCTTTGGAGGTATAGGTGCTTCACAAACTTTAACTAAAGCCCATTCACCTAAATATACCATTGGTTCTGGTTACAAAACAACCGCAACCAGATTGAAATATACCGTTCCGGAAGATGCGGATGTAAACAGCGATGACTTAAAAGAAATCGATAATATCATACTCGATGGTATCAAACAAAAAGCCGCCCCCGGAATGGAAGTTTTGGTAGCAAAAGATGGAAAAGTGATTTACAATAAAGCCTTTGGCTACCATACCTATGCCAACACTATGCCCGATAAGTTATCTGATATTTTTGATCTGGCTTCAGTAACCAAAATTACCGCTACTACACCCAGTGTAATGCGTTTGGTTGAGCAAGGCAAATTGAATTTAGATACTAACATAGGTTATTATATTGCTAAAGCCCGCAATACGCCAATGAACAACATTCACGTACGAGAGGTAATGTTGCATCAGGCAGGTTTTATACCTTATATTCCTTTTCATAATTTTGTTAAGGAAGGTGATTACAGCCGGGACTCTTCTGCTGCCTATCCTACAAAAGTTGCCGACAACTACTATATCAAAAAAGGATTTTTCAACGATTTTATGTGGCCTAAAATGCTAAACTCGCCTATTAAAACCAGAGGAAGTTACGTTTACAGCGATATCAGCATGTATGTAATGCAGGATATTGTAGAGCATCTTACGCAAGAACCTTTAGATAAATATACCCAAGAAAATTTCTATACACCTTTAGGGATGTACCGCACAGGTTTTTTACCGCGTAACCGTTTCAGCAAAGATGAAATCATTCCAACTGAAGATGATCAGGCTTTTAGAAAAACCTTACTGGAAGGATATGTACATGATCAAGGTGCGGCTTTAAAAGGAGGTGTTGCCGGACATGCCGGTTTATTTGGCTCAGCCAACGATCTGGCTATCTACTACCAAATGTTACTTAACCAGGGCACATACGGTGGTGAGCAATATTTTACGCCTCAAACGGTACAGACTTTTACCAGCAAACAATCTAATGTAAGCCGTCGTGGTTTAGGTTTTGACAGATGGGACCCAGATTTGACCAAGAAATATCCTTCAGAACTGGCCTCCCCACAAACCTTTGGCCACACAGGTTATACTGGTATAGGAGTTTGGGTAGATCCTGCAAGAAACATGGTTTATATCTTTTTATCAAACCGCGTTAACCCTACGGTTACAGAGGTATTAGGTAGGTTGAATATTCGTCCACGTATTGAAGATGTGATCAACAAAGCCATTGATAAGGGCAAAAAATAAACTTAGTATGTCACATTGAGCTTGTCGAAATGTAATTCCTGCAAATTAGGCTTCGACAGGCTCAGCCTGACATACGGCTTTAATAAAAAAGCGTCATGCTGAACCCCTGATCAAATTCGGGATAGGTTGTTTTACTGCGTAGCTTTCCGCTTCGCGCCAAATCAGGGTTACGGTTGGAGACATGGGTTACTTTAATAGGTCGTTATGCTGAACACGTTTCAGCATCTTTAGCATTAGATTCCGAAATAAATTCAAAATGACGATTGGATAGGCTAAGCGAATAATAAATTACTCATCCTCGGCTCTACACGCGCCCTCATGCTTAACCGGAAAATTTAATGAATTGGCAATAAAGCACTTTTTATTCGCTTCACTATGCAAACGCAAGGCAAGTTCTTTATGTTCTTTTTTAGAGATTACCACAGCCGGATTTAAAGTTATCTCAATAAATTTACCACTTCCATCAGCGTTTTCAATCATGGTGCCTACAGCATTATCTTGATATTCTATTACTACCACACCATTTTCGGCACAGAGATGTAAATACCATAGCATATGGCATGAAGAAACTGAAGCCAACAGCAGATCTTCGGGATTATGTTTGGTCTTATCTCCCAAGAAGACAGAATCAGAAGAACCTGAAAGAGCTGCTTTTCCATCAACTTCAACTTTAAAATCCCTGTCATACGAACGGTAATCCATAGTACCTGAGCCTTTGTTACCTTCCCAGGTCAAATTGGTTTTGTAAAGATGCTGCTTTGCCATAAGATTTCGATTTTCTTAAGGCAATTTAAGATTAAAATGTGATTTTTTCCAGTTTTCGCGCCAAAACTTCAGATATTTTGCGATAAGAATCAAAAGTCCAGCCCGCAACATGCGGACTTAGCAATACTTTATCATTTTGTTGCAAATCATGGTACCACAACTGCTCACCCAAAGCCGGAAATTTTTCTACCTCCAACACATCCAAGCCTGCGCCTAATATCTTACCCGATTTGATACAGTTCAATACAGCCTGCGTATTTACAATTTCGCCACGGCTTACATTCAAAAAGAAAATAGGCTTTTTAAAATGAAAAAAGTATTCATCATTTACCATTTGCCGGGTTTCTCGTGTAAGTGGAATATGCAAACTTAAAACATCGCTATGCTTTACAATTTCTTCCATGCTCACTTCTCGAACAAGCTCGGTACCAAAACCCGTTTTATATTTATCGTAAGCCATAATATTTACGCCAAAACCCCTTAGTTTTTGTGCAAAAGATTGACCCATGAAACCAAAACCAATAATACCTACGGTTTTACCTTTCAGTTCATAGCCACGGTTACCTTCTCTGTTCCAAACCCCTGCTCTTATTTCGCTATCAGCTTTACGAAAATTGTTCATGAGGCTCAATAACATACCTACCGTATGTTCTCCAACCGCATCCATATTTCCTTCATTAGCTGCCAGTAGTTGTATACTACGTTCTTTTGCAACCTCAACATCAATATTATCTAAACCAGCACCGGCACGGGCTACAAATTTTAATCGTGGGGCTTCATCCATCATTTCGCGGTCTATCCTAAATTTAGTCCTTACTGCAATGCCGACATAATTTTTAATGATTGATAAGGTTTCTGTACGGGTTATCTGGGGCAGATCATCAACCTCATAACCTAAAGCAAGCGCTTTTTCTTTAAAAACAGGGTGCAGATCATCAACAATAAGTATGCGTTTATTCATGGTGATTTTTTATATAATCTAAAGTTTGCTCAATCCAATCGGCTGTATTATTGAGTCTTACACTGGGTTTAATACCGATATTCTCAACCGCAAGTTCTTCTTTTTTACCATTCATATCTGTAGGATAAAAAGTAAAGCGTTTACTGGGCAACACCACATTATTACCATAATTACTGCCATAAGCGATCTGACCCCTGGTTTCGGTGCCCAAAGTGGTCACATTTTTCAGGTTTCTTACTTTTAAGATAAACTGTTCAGCGTTACTTATGGTATAAGCATTTTGCAAAATATAAATTTTGCCTTTATATTTTTTTAACAGAGAGATAAATTGCTGTGATGTTTTATAACCGCCACCGCCATTATTTCTAAGGTCTACAATTAAAAAAGGGCACCTTAAGGAGCCTGCTATCTGCTGATAGAATGCGGTTGCCTTGTCTATATTCTTTGGGCTTGCAGAAAAACTGCTTAAGCGCAGGTAGGCGGTTTGTTCATTTAAGGATTTGAATTCATAGCTTTCTTTTACATCATTTAGCAGAGCATAGTTTAGTGTGGTAAATTTCCTGAATGGAGTTCCAATCAAATCACCATTTACAAGCTTTACATTTCTCAACAGGATATAAGGAGCAGGACCGTTTGAAAACAGAATAGCATCAAAACTGGAGTGAGGAGTTTTAAAGATATAACCCGATAAAAGACCTGTTTTAACGTTAGCAATATGATATTCATTTACGGTTCTGTAAATTGCAAATGCTGCTCCCTGCGCATCATAAATTCCTTCTAAACTATCAGGATGAACTTGCTTTAAATACTCTAAATCAAATTGTGCTCTTATTACAGGCCATTTATGAGCCGTACCAGGTGTTCGATAAAATCCTAGGTGATTATCCTTAATGGGAATGATTAAACGGCAAAGCTGTTTAAAAACTTCAAACTCATTGGTATCAGTGAGCGAGCTTTTCAATTCACTGTACAACTGTTGGTATGTTCTGTCGTTTTTAAGCTGGTCTTTGTAAGATTGAGTTTGTGTTATCGCATGGTATAAAGCATCTATATCTGTCTCGTTACTGTTCTGTGCAAACAGTGCGTTAAAAGAAATTACTCCGGCTAATATCAGTATCCATTTTTTCATATACATTAAGACGCTGTATCTAATGCTTTAGCTGCATGGCAGCCACAAAATTAGTTAGTTCAATAAAGTCATTCACCGTAAGCTGTTCAGCTCTTTTTTCATAAAAAGGATGTTCGCCTAAACGCTCTTTAGGCAACACGGCCGATAAGGCATTGCGCAGAGTTTTTCTACGCTGATTAAAACCCGCTTTCACCACCCGCCAAAATAACTTTTCATCGCATGGCAGGTTTTCAACCTGATTTCTTGATAAGCGGATTACGCCCGAATTTACTTTAGGTGGAGGATTAAACGTGCCAGGTTTTACCGTAAATAGATAATCGATCTCATAATAAGCCTGTATCAGCACGCTCAAGATACCATACTCCTTAGTTCCAGCTTTTGCAGCGCAGCGTTCTGCAACTTCTTTCTGAAACATTCCCACCATTTCAGGGATGAGTTGCCTGTTCTCTAAAATTTTAAACAGGATCTGCGATGAGATGTTGTAAGGAAAATTACCAATTACAGCGAATTTGCCAGAAAAAATATCCTGAAAATTAAGTTTTAAAAAATCCCCGTTAATGAGCCTATCGCCCAATTGAGGATATTTTTCTTTCAGATAATGAAAAGATTCTATATCTATATCAATCAGGTACGTTTGCAGGTCTTTCCTATTTAGCAAAAAATCAGATAAGATACCCATTCCTGGTCCAACTTCTAACACCTCATGGTATTTATCAGTATGAATTAGTCCATTTACAATTCTTTCGGCAATACCTTTATCTGTTAAAAAATGCTGACCTAAATGTTTTTTTGCTTTTACTGAACTCATATTAATGCAATATAGCCGATGCTACAGGTGCAAAGGTAATTTTTTTAGTTCAGATATGAGATAATAGCTAAGTACAGACACGTTCTCTCCATATAAACCGGATAGATTTTTTGCGGTTAAGTACAAGAATCGCTAATTTGCGCTAAATTTGATTTTATGAGCAGCAAAGTAAAAATAGGTATCAGTATTGGCGACGTAAACGGCATTGGTTTAGAAGTAATTTTAAAAACCCTTTCCGAAAGCAAGATATTGGATTACTGTACACCTGTTGTTTACGGGCATACCAAAGTAGCCTCCTTTCACAGAAAAGCTTTACACTTAAACGATTTTATGTTTAACGTTATACCTAATGCCGAAGCTGCTGTGGCCCATAAAGCCAATATGATTAATTGCTGGGAAGAAGATGTAAAAATAGACCTTGGACAAGCTAATGAAACAGGTGGAAAGTACGCTTTTTTATCTTTACAGAAAGCTACCGACGATTTGATAAATGGCAAGATTGATGCATTGGTTACTGCCCCCATCAACAAAAACAATATCCAGTCTGAACAATTTAACTTTGCCGGACATACCGAATATTTACAGGAACGAGCAGGAAGTAAAGACGCGCTAATGTTCTTGATCAGTGATGATCTGAGAGTTGGCGTAGTTACCGGGCATATTCCTGTTGCTGATGTAGCGAAGAGCATTACCAAAGAAAAGATTGTACAGAAGCTAAAACTGATCAATGATAGTTTAAAAAAGGATTTTTGGATCGAAAAGCCCAAAATTGCTGTTTTAGGTTTAAATCCGCATGCCAGCGATAATGGTTTAATAGGAAATGAAGAAGCTGAAGTCATTAGTCCGGCTATACAGGCAGCATTTGATGAAGGCATTATTTGTTTTGGCCCTTATCCTGCTGATGGTTTCTTTGGCAATGGCACTTATAAACAGTTTGATGCCGTTTTGGCCATGTACCACGATCAGGGCTTAATTCCTTTTAAAACGATTTCTTTTGGAGCAGGTGTAAACTTTACCGCAGGTTTAAATTTTGTACGCACTTCTCCTGATCATGGTACCGGATACAATATCGCAGGTAAAAATCAGGCAAATCCTTCTTCTTTTATGGAAGCCTTATTTGCTGCTATACACATTGTAAACAATCGTCGTGAACAAGAGGCTATGTTGAACAACCAACTTAAAACAGGTGGTAAAATCATTGAAACCGCCGCTGACGTAAAAGATGACGCGAACTAGTCTTTTGTTTAGTTCATTTAGTTTAGGCTTTTTATGTTACATAATGTCTAAAGATGCTGAAATAACTTACCCCGAACTCACTTCGGGGAGTTTAACGTATATTTCCCTTACATTAACGTCACCCTGAACTCGTTTCAGGGTCTATTAACAAGCAAGATGCTGAAACAAGTTCAGCATGACAAGGCAAGAAGAGAAGGGTATAATGTCAGGCTGAGTCCTGTCGAAGCTTTACATTTCGACAAACTCAATGCAACAAACAAGCAAAGTCCAACTTATTTTATAGGCTTAATCGGTGCAGGTAAAGGAATATAATCTGTTTCACCGGGTACATGATCAAATTCCTGCGCTACCCATTTCCTCTTAGCTTCTTCTATCAGTGCTTTATCGCTTGCCACAAAATTCCAGTAAATAAACCGTTCTTCGGGAAAAGGTTCGCCGCCAAAAATATAAACGCTGGTATTTTCCTCCATGGTAAATTCACACAGGATGCCTTCTTTAGCTACCAGTAAATTTTTCGGGCCAAAAACACTTCCTTCACTCTCTACAGCTCCCTCAAGAATATACAAACCACTTTCTCCAAACAACTGACTACCTAAATTGATGATTTGTTTTACTTTAGTTCTAATTTCTAAGAGATACAAAGGGCTGTAAACAGGTACTGGTGACCGGTGGCCCAAGACCTCTCCTGCAATTAATTTAAAAGATGCTCCCTTTTCTTCCCATGAAGGAATATCTGCCGCCTCAATATGGAAAAATTCAGGGTCCATCTGTTCTAAATGTTTCGGCAAAGCAACCCAAATCTGCAACCCATGCATCTGGCCTTCTCGTTTAGCATGTACCGGCATTCTTTCTGAATGGACAATACCTTTTCCGGCTGTCATCCAGTTTACCTGACCGGGTTTAATTTCTACTACCGAACCCAAACTGTCGCGGTGCGTAATACTACCCTCAAACAAAAAAGTTAATGTTGACAAACCTATATGTGGATGTGGTCCAATATCAATATTTGCATTACCCGATAAATCTACTGGCCCCATATGATCTATAAAACAGAAAGGCCCTACCAAACGTTTCTCCCTAAATGGCAGTAAACGTCCTACCATGAAATTCCCGATTAAACTGGGACGTTCCTCTATAACGAGCTGGATATTTGACATATTTTTAGCTTTTAACAAATATAACTTAAATAAAGTTCTGTATTACACAGATACTTTTCAGCGCACAGTCATAAAATCTTTACGCACAAAAAAGCCCCCGGGCTACGGAGGCTATATGTTTATGCATTGGATTATGCTTGCTGTAAACCCGGTATTTCAACCATTTCATTTACATCTGCCTGATAATCTACTCCTGCCACATCAAATCCAAATAGGTTTAAAAAGTCATGCTTGTAACCAGCTAAATCGCCAATTTTAGGCAAATTCTCTTCTGTAGCATCTTTCCATAGTTCTTTGATCTGGCTTTGTACGTCTTCACGCATTTCCCAGTCATCTACTCTTATCCTTCCCTTATCATCAACCGGAGTATTTCCTCCGTTATATAACCGATCGCTAAATAAACGCTGCATCTGCTCAATACACCCTTCATGAATGCCTTTTTCTTTCATGATTTTGTATAATAAGGAGATATATAAAGGAATTACAGGAATAGCCGAACTTGCTTGCGTAACCAGAGCTTTATTTACAGAAACGTAAGCTTTACCTTTAATATCGGCCAATTTATCACTAATAGTAAAGGCTGTTGCCTCTAAATGATCTTTTGCACGACCAATGGTTCCTTTACGGTAAACCGCTTCGGTTACTTCAGGGCCTATATAAGAGTAAGCAACCGTTGTAGCGCCTTCTGCTAAAACACCTGCAGCTTTTAAATCGTCCATCCACATTTCCCAGTCTTCACCACCCATAACAGCTACAGTATTGGCAATTTCTTCCTCATTTGCAGGCTCAATTGATACCTGTGATACTACACCTGTATGAAAATCTACCGTTTTATCTGTAAATACATTACCGATAGGTTTTAAGGTTGAACGGTGCAACACGCCTGTTTTAGGATTAGTTCTTACCGGCGATGCCAAACTATAGATAACCAAATCTATCTGACCTAAATCGGTTTTGATAAGGTCAATAACCTGTTGTTTTACTTCATCAGAAAAAGCATCTCCATTGATACTTTTAGCATACAATCCGTCTGCCTGAGCCTGTGTTTCAAAAGCAGCAGTATTGTACCAGCCCGGTGAAGCCGTTTTACCTTCTTTAGGCTCTTTCTCAAAATAAACACCAATGGTTGCAGCGCCTGCACCATAAGCAGCAGTAATTCTTGATGCCAATCCAAAACCGGTACTGGCGCCTATTACCAGCACATTTTTAGGACCGTTAATCTTACCTTTTGACTTTACATATTCGATCTGGTTTTTAACGTTCTGAGCACAACCTACTGGATGAGCTGTTAAACAGATAAAACCACGCATTCTTGGTTCAATAATCATATTCGCTTATTTTTTTAACTGGTAAGCCAGCTTTTTTTGTCAAAACTATCCTAATTTTTTATTCTATGCAAATTACACTTTTTTTAAACGATAAAAAGTAAAAGGGTTAAGTAGTTTGTTCATTTATAATTTTAAAATCATTAAATACAATATATTTGACAGACAAAAACTATACATTATGTTAAAAAAAGGAGAACACATAGAAGGCGTTCCTTCAGAATTACAACAGTTGCTTGACCACGATAAAGAGGCAAATGATTTTTTTGAAACCTTGACCAAATCATACAAACAGGGTTACTGCGACTGGGTAGGTTCTGCCAAACAAGAAGCCACAAGACAAACAAGAGCAGAAAAAGCAATTTTAATGCTAAGGAACAAGCAAAAAACTTTAAAAACGGTTTAACAGACCTATGCCCAAGAACTGTAAAAATCCGATCATATTAGTGTACTAACATCTATTTAAGCATTCTAAATCAATAGCTTTTGTACTTTTATTTCGTTAATTTTGCAAGCTATTTTAATGAGAATAAGTAACCTATGAGCAAGACCCACGTTGACCTTGGCGAGCAAAAAGATGTTGAAGTATATGGAGCCAGAGTACACAATCTTAAGAATATCGATGTAAGTTTCCCCCGCAACCAACTGGTAGTAGTTACCGGTTTAAGCGGTAGCGGTAAATCTTCATTGGCTTTTGATACAATTTACGCAGAAGGGCAACGTCGTTACATGGAAACCTTCAGCGCCTACTCCAGGCAATTTATGGGTGGTATGGAGCGCCCAGATGTTGACAAAGTTTCTGGATTAAGCCCTGTAATTGCCATAGAACAAAAAACCACCAGCAAAAATCCCCGCTCTACAGTAGGCACCATTACTGAAATCTATGATTTCATGCGTTTGTTATACGCCCGTGTTGCCGATGCATACTCGTATAACACCGGTGAGAAAATGGAGCGCCTGAGCGAAGAGCAGATCCTGAAAAACATTTACCAGAAATTTGGTGGCAAACCCGCCAATATACTTGCTCCCGTTGTTAAAGGCCGGAAAGGGCATTACCGAGAACTTTTTGAGCAGATCAGGAAACAGGGTTACGTTAAAGTGCGTGTAGATGGCGAGATCAAGGATCTTATGCCTAAAATGCAGGTTGATCGTTACAAAATACACGATATAGAAATTGTAGTTGACCGCCTTCTCATTGACGAGAAAGACAGCAAACGATTAAACGACAGCATACAAACAGCCATGCGCTTGGGTAAAGGCGTAATCAAAATCAGTGATAAAGATGATAATGTTGCGCATTTTAGCAAGTTTTTAATGTGCCCTACAACAGGCATCTCGTATGATGAGCCACAACCCAACACTTTTTCTTTCAACTCTCCTTATGGTGCCTGCGAAACCTGTGACGGTTTAGGCTATGTATTTGTAGTTGACAAAAACAGCGTAATGCCAAACATGAAGCTGAGCATTATGAACGGTGGTTTGGCTCCTTTGGGCGAATACCGTGATGTATGGATCTTTCAGGTATTGAAAGCACTTGCAAAAAAATACAATTTCTCGCTTTCCACCCCATTAGAAAAACTGGGCGATGAAAACATTGACCTTATCTTAAACGGAGCACCCGATTTATTGAGTGTGGCCGTTGAATACAACAAATGGAACGTTCAGAATTACCAGATTACTTTTGATGGGCTGATTAAACTGCTTGAAGAGCAGCAAGAAAAACGTGGCGAAGGTGCAGATGACCTCGAAGCATTCAGGCGTTTGGAAACCTGCCCTACCTGTCATGGCGCAAGGTTAAAAAAAGAAAGTCTTCACTTTAAAATTGATGGCAAAAATATTTTCGAGCTTTCTGAAATGGATATTACCACACTTAAACAGTGGTTTGAGCATTTAGAAAGCCGTTTAAGTGAGCGCCAGAATACCATTGCCAAAGAAATCCTCAAAGAAATCAGGGCACGTATAGGCTTCCTTACCGATGTAGGTTTAAACTATCTAACCTTAGACAGAACGGCAAGAACTTTATCTGGGGGCGAGGCGCAACGTATACGCCTGGCTACACAGATTGGCTCTCAATTAATGAACGTCATGTACATTTTAGATGAGCCGAGCATTGGATTACACCAGCGAGATAACGAACGCTTAATTACAGCCTTAAAAAATCTACGAGATTTAGGTAATACGGTTTTAGTAGTAGAACATGATAAAGATATGATCTTAGAAGCCGACCATGTAATTGATATTGGTCCGGCTGCCGGAGTGCATGGCGGTACAGTTGTTGCGCAAGGTACACCTAAGCAAATTTTAAAATCTGATACCCTTACCGCAGCTTACTTAAACGGTAGAAAACAAATTGAAATACCACAAAAACGTCGCGAAGGCAATGGCAAAAAATTAAGTCTGATTAAAGCTACCGGACATAATCTTAAAGAAGTATCGGTAGATTTTCCTTTAGGTAAATTTATTGCGGTAACGGGAGTTTCAGGTAGTGGTAAATCAAGTTTAATTACAGAAACCCTATACCCTATCTTAAATCATCACTTTTTTAGGGCTAAGAAAAAACCCTTACCTTATGAAAAGATTGAAGGTTTAAAAGAAATAGATAAAGTTATCGAAATAGATCAGGCACCCATTGGTCGTACACCGAGATCCAACCCTTCAACCTATACAGGCGTGTTTTCTGATATCAGAAATCTGTTTGTACAGCTTCCTGAAGCTAAGATCAGAGGTTATAAACCGGGGCGTTTCTCCTTTAACGTAAAAGGCGGTCGTTGCGAAACCTGTCAGGGAGCAGGTATGAAGATCATAGAAATGAACTTTTTGCCCGATGTACAGGTACCCTGTGAAGAGTGTGGCGGCAAAAGATACAATCGTGAAACCTTAGAAGTACGTTACAAGGGAAAATCAATCAGCGATGTACTGGATATGAGCATTGAAGAAGCCTGCGTATTCTTTGAACACCTTCCTATAATCTATCGCAAAATAAAAACATTGAATGATGTAGGTTTAGGTTATATCCGTTTAGGACAAGCTTCTACTACGCTATCCGGAGGAGAAGCACAAAGGGTAAAACTAGCTACTGAATTATCTAAAAAAGACACAGGAAAAACTTTTTACATACTGGATGAGCCAACCACTGGTTTGCATTTTGAAGATATCAACGTATTACTTAACGTTTTAAACGAGCTTGTAAACAAGGGCAATACCGTTTTGGTTATTGAACACAATCTAGATGTGGTAAAGGTAGCCGATTGGGTAATTGATTTAGGAGAAGAAGGAGGAGCTGGTGGTGGAAAGATCATCTTTGAAGGAACTCCGGAAGGATTAATAGAAAATCCAATCAGTTTAACGGGATATTTCTTGAAAAAAGAAATGGAAGCACCGTAATAACTCCCTACACCATCAGGCCCATTTTCTGATTAAATTCGAGGTAGATTATTTATTGCTTACTTTAGGCTTTTATTTCAACCCACATCTCTGGCCCCAGAAAACATTAGGCAGCTACAAACCTGAATGATCTACCAATATCTCTTAAGAGAATAAAGCAGGCTGATTTAATACCTGTTGTAAATTTTATTGAAAAAGATAAAACATTTTGCTTTAAAAAGAGTTTTATTAACCAACAATATTTCACAACATGAAAGAATTATATAAAAACGAAATGCGTCGTGTGGCAACGAACATTCGAAAAATTCGTGAGAAAAAGAATTATACACAAGATTATATAGCTGCAAAATTAGGCATCTCTCAAAACGCTTACAGTAAAATTGAGTTGGGTTATAGCAAAATCAGTTTAGACAGGCTTTTCCATTTAGCACATTTATTAGACACAGAGGTTGTGGATCTGCTTAAGAAATAAGACTTTTTCAACAAACATCCTTATACACACAATTTAAAAGTAAATTGCCGGCATAACACAACAAATTATGCAGCAAACTTTAGATCTTACCATTGCTTTTGTAAAAAATACTTTGGCAGATGCCGAAGCGGGCCACGATTGGTTTCATATTGAAAGGGTTTTTAAAACCGCGCAAACTATTAACCAAACTGAACAGGCAAATCCTTTAATCGTTGCTTTGGCTGCTCTTTTACATGACATTGCAGATAGCAAATTCAATAATGGAGATGAAGAGATTGGACCTCAAAAAGCGGAAGAGTTTTTAACAAGCATAAATGTAGATCAGCAAGTAATTAACGAGGTAAAACTTATTATCAGGTACCTTTCTTTTAAAGCCAGTTTCGATAAGAATACCTATCAGTCTAAAGAACTTAATGTGGTACAGGATGCCGACAGGCTTGATGCCATCGGTGCAATAGGCATTGCCAGAGCCTTTACCTATGGAGGATATAAAAACCGCGTATTGTATGATCCTGAAATAAAACCCAATCTAAACATGACCAAAGAAGAGTATAAAAACTCTGCGGGGCCAACACTTAACCATTTTTATGAGAAGCTATTGCTGCTAAAAAATCTAATGAAAACTAAAACAGGCAAGAAAATGGCGCAGCAGCGGCATGATTTTATGCTGGCTTATCTTGAGCAGTTTTATGCAGAATGGGAAGGCCATAAATAAACATTTAATTTATCCCCATGCCCACAATGTCGCTTAACAATTTCTTAATTTAAAAGTCCTATTTTCGTAAAAATTAATACCATGAAACTCTGGGTGCTTGTATTTATAACAGCTTTGTCTGTGGGCTTATCTATAAGTCTGGTTAATTTCCACTTTCAGGGTAGCTGGTATTATATGCTCATTTCTTTCCTGATTTCTTTCACAACCAGCTTCATTGTATTCTATTATCTTCTCGAAAAATACATCTACTCTAAGGTTAAGCTCATTTATAAAATGATCCACAACCTTAAATTAGGAAAAGATTTAAAAGAAGCTTTAGGCGAATATGTGAGTTCTGATCCTATAAATGATGTTGAGCATGAGGTTAAAGAATGGGCCGGAGCTAAAAAAAGAGAAATAGAACTATTGAAAAGACAAGAGAAATTCAGGAGAGAATTTCTTTCTAATGTATCGCACGAATTTAAAACCCCTCTTTTTGCTATACAGGGTTACATAGAGACTTTACAGGACTGTATGACCGATGATCCGGAAATGGCGCTCTCTTTTTTAAAAAAAGCAGAAAAGAATGTAGAAAGACTTACCTATCTCATCAGCGATTTAGATGCGATTACTAAATTAGAGACGGGCGAAATGCCAATCAATTACCAAAGATTTGATTTTGCAGTCTTGGCCAAAGAAGTTATAGAGCTGCTACAAGACAGAGCACAAAAAAGGCAGATTTCCTTATACATTAAAGATAAATATACCACCCCTTCTTTTGTTAATGCAGACCGTGAAAAGATAAGACAGGTATTGATCAACCTTATTGAAAACTCGATCAAATACGGTAAAGAAAACGGTGCTACAGCAATTAAAATATTTGCTCTGCATGATCAGTTTCTTATAGAGGTAACTGATGATGGTATGGGTATAGAAGAAAAGCACCTGAACAGATTATTTGAACGCTTTTACCGGATAGACACGCACCGCTCACGTATGGAAGGCGGAACAGGTTTAGGTTTAGCCATTGTAAAACATATTTTAGAAGCCCACCAGCAAACTATCTCAGTACGCAGCACCCCCCATATAGGCACCACATTTGCATTTACACTACAAAAGAGCGATAAATAACCTAAATTCTCTAAACTGCTAAGCTCGGCTTAAACATTTGTTTAAGCTACCTCCTAAAGTTAACATTAACTTAACATTGCTATTTTAAATTTGCATCAAATTTAATTTAAAACAATGAGCAGTATTTTTAGCTTCTTTACACCCAAAGACAAAAAATTTCAACCTTTATTTGAACAAGCAGGCAGCAACGTTAAAAAAATTGCTGAGGCGCTTTTAGTGGTTGTAACTACGCCTGACTTAGAAAAAAGAAAGGAAGCCATCAAAGAAGTTGAACGCCTTGAGCATGTTGGTGATGACATTACCCACAGTATTTTCATTGAGTTAAGCAAAAACTTCATTACGCCATTTGACAGAGAAGACATACACTTTTTGGCTAGTGCCATTGATGATATTGCAGATTATATCCAGGCTTCAGCGGTTAACATAGAATTATATAACCTTACCGTAATTACTGAGCCAATGGTTAAACTGGCAGAACTCTTGGTTGAAATGTGTATAGATCTTGAAAAGGCTATTAAAGAATTAAGAAGCTTTAAAAACATCAGAGTTATTGCTGATGCATGTGTTAGAATTAACAGTGCTGAGAACCAGGCAGATTATACTTGCAATCTGGCAATTGCCCGTTTATTTGAATTTGAAACCAACGCTATAGAGCTGATCAAACAAAAAGAAGTATTACAAACTTTAGAAATAGCAACAGATAAATGTGAAGATGCTGCTAATGTTTTAGAATCTATCCTGGTTAAAAACGCATAACCCATGACATTAAGCATTTTAATAACCATCATTGTATTAGCGCTTATTTTTGACTACATCAATGGATTTCATGATGCGGCCAATGCGATCGCTACTATTGTGGCCACAAAGGTGTTAACACCTTTTCAGGCGGTTGTCTGGGCAGCGTTCTTTAACTTTTTAGCTTATTGGGTTTTTGGATTTGGCGTTGCCGATACTGTAGCCAAAACTGCCGATACTATGCAGATAAACCTGGTGGTTATTCTAGCAGGTGTAATAGCCGCTATCATATGGAACCTGTTAACCTGGTGGTTAGGTATTCCTTCCAGCTCATCGCATACGCTTATAGGTGGCTTTGCAGGAGCAGCAATTGCACATGCAGGTTTTAACGTTGTATTGTGGTATAAAGAGGGCAAAGCCGGCGAAATGCCAACAGGCGTTCTCGTTATCATCGGTTTTATTGTACTTGCACCAGTTATAGGTGCTATTGTATCTTATTTCATTTCAGTCTGGTTATTACATTCTTCCAAGAAAAGTATCTGGCCAAAATTGTTTACCATAGCACTGGTTATACTTACTACTGTGCTGATCTATTCAGAAATGAAATTCTTTCCAGAAATTAAACACCCCCGTTTTAAATCTGAAATACTGAGCGTATTATTAGAACCCCATAATATCAAATGGTTCTTGGTAGGTTTCATTATATATTGTATCAGTTTCTTTTGCTTAATATTTAGCAGCTTAAACCAAACCCAATCTACTGCATGGCTTAAAAAGATGCAATTGCTATCTTCTGCCTCATTCAGTTTAGGGCATGGTGGTAACGACTCGCAAAAAGTAATGGGTATCATTGCTGCGGCTATTATGGTATATGTACATCAGAACAACATTTCTGCCGACAGCTTACCTGATTGGCTACACGTAATCTTACCTTCAAAAGATGCAAATGGGGAAGAGATCGCCGGTCATATGCCAACATGGATTCCATTAGCCTGTTACAGCGCCATTGCCGTTGGTACATTAAGTGGAGGATGGAAAATCGTAAAAACCATGGGTTCTAAAATTACAAAGGTAAGTCCATTTGAAGGCGTAACTGCTGAAACTGCAGGTGCATTAACCTTATACTTTACCGAACATATGAAAATACCGGTAAGTACCACACATACCATTACAGGTTCAATCATCGGTTCAGGTTTAACTAAAGGTGTTTCTGCTGTAAAATGGGGGATAACCGTAAAACTGGTTTGGGCCTGGATATTAACCATACCTGTTTCGGCAGCCCTTGCCGCAATCATCTATTATGTACTGAGCTTTTTCATTAAATAATCCTTAAAAATTAATTTATATAAAGGCTGTAGCAAATTGTTACAGCCTTTTTTGTCACATTTAACTTTATACGCTTCCATTTCGGGCTTAAACATTTATACTTGTACCAATAAGGTTATCTTTTCGTTATAGCCTAAAACTATTTAAAAGCTATGAAAGCTATTTTTACCGGAATTCTATTATTAATATCAACCCTGTGTGCGGTTGCACAAAAACCAGCCTTAGAGATATATGGCAATAGAGGGGCAAGGGGTTTAATGCCCGAGAATACTATCCCAGGTATGATTAAGGCACTTGAAGAAGGAGCTACTACACTTAAGATAGAAGTTGTTATAACCAAAGATCAAAAAGTAATTGCCTCGGCAGAGCCCTTCTTTAACAATGAAATATCCCTCAACCAAGATGGCGAACCCATTACTTTAAAGGATGAGAAAAAATATAATATCTATGCCATGAACTATGATGAGGTAAAGAATTTTGATGTAGGCTCTAAACCCCATCCTCGCTTTCCTTATCAGGAGAAGTTTAGAGTAGGCAAACCCTTATTAAGCGATTTAATCGATAAGGTGGAAACTTTTGTAAAGAAAAACAAAAGGACAAAACCAACTTACTGCATAGAAATTAAGATTATTCGCAATGGCGATCTGGTTTTCAACCCCGAGCCCAAAGCTTTTACAGATCTTGTAATGGATGTAGTTAAGCAGAAAAAAATAGAAGACAGAACCATTATCTATTCTTTTGACCTGCGACCTTTACAATATATACACCAGAAATACCCTGCAATTAAAACCGCATTAGGTGTTGACGAGAAAAATGATTTTGAAATATTGGTTGAGAAATTAGGTTTTAAACCTACCATTTATAGCCCTTATTTACCTTTAGTAGGGAAAGGACTAATTGACAAATGCCATGCAACAGGCGTACAGGTTGTACCTTGGAATGTAAATACACCGAAAGATCTGCAATATTTTAAAAGTTTAGGGGTTGATGGCATTATTACAGACTATCCCGATCTGGTTTCTAAAAGCAAATAAATTATAAGCACCCCACTATGATATCAATTACTGGCTACCAGGATAAATACAAAACCGCTTTCAAAACCTTAAATGAAAACTGGATCAATAAATATTTTGTGCTTGAACCAGCCGATATTGAAACTTTAAATCATCCTGAACAGATTATTGATAAAGGTGGTTTTATTTTGGTTGCGCTCAACCAAGATGGGCCTGTAGGTGTTTGTGCGCTTAAGAAGGTGACAGATGAAAGATATGAGCTCTCTAAATTTGCCGTAGCCGAAAGCACCCAGGGTTTAGGAATTGGCAAAAAGCTGATAGAAGCATGCATAGCAACAGCGAAACAAGCTCATATCAAAACCTTGTTCTTAGAAGGCAATACTAAATTAGAAGCTTCTATACACCTGTATCGTAAATATGGCTTCAGGGAGCTTGATCTAAGCAGACACAATAGCGCTTATGAACGGGTTAATATTGTAATGGAATTGACTGTTTAACGTAAGCCCGGGACAAAATATGGATTTAAATATTACAATCATTAATTTCAAGATTAAGCCAATATTCATTACTGTTATTTTATTAACCCTGTCGCTTCTCGGACATACTTTTTTCCTTTAGCTGAAAAAAGTATGCAAAAAAAGCCACGGCTGTGCCCGATGTTATAGAAGTGTCTGCTATAGCAACATACTGCTACCCGCATCAGCCAAGGCCGGTTTTAGCAGAACGAAGAACTGCTATGTAGGCTTAAGCTGGTATGAAAGGAAAATGCTTAGACCTGATTACCGTTATTTAAATTAGCTTTAACTATTGGCATAATTTCTTTTACCCATTCAGTGTACATTTTAGCAGAAGGGTGCAAGCCATCTGATGCAGTTAAATGAAAATCGGTAGGGGCTTTTCTTGATATAGGTGTTATGTCGATATAAGTTACACCATTAAGCCGCGTAACTTCTTCTTTTATGCGATTAAAAGAGTCTATCTCATTAGCTATCTGCTGTACATCCCTTCCGCTTTGCTTACCAAAATCAGTAACGCCCCAATCAGGTATAGAGATTACAAAAACACGTTTCTTATCGGCAGCTGCAAAATTACAGGCTGTGGCTAAAAGCGTGGCAAACTCTTTTTGATAATTCACTGTAGTATAGCCTCTGTATTGATTATTTACACCTATGAGCAGAGTTACCAGATCAAAAGTTTGCGAAAGATTTCGCTTCTCAATTGCATACATGAGCTCATCTGTGGTCCAACCGGTTTGAGCGATAACTTCAGGTTCTTTGAAATGTAGCCCTTCCTCATTAAGTAATTTAACCAATTGATAAGGAAAAGAATCATGTTGCTCAACAGCTTCTCCAATGGTATAAGAATCGCCTAAAGCCAGATAAGAAAGTGCAGGTTGTTTAGCCATAATTAATCAGCTGCAATAATATCAAAAACTAACGATTTGTCCTGAAAAAAATTTATACAGATAGTTAATGAATATAATACCTCCGGTAATAAAATACATCGCTTTCAATACTTTGGCATCAACTGGTATTTTAAGAAAAGACGACAGGCTGGCAAGAAAAATACTGACAGCAAAAGGAATTGTAGCTGGATACATTAAAAAGCTCTCTTTAAAATTCCCTGTTAACAAGGCCAATATCGAGCGTTGAAAACCACAGCCCGGGCAATCTATACCTGTAACATATTTTATAGGGCAGGGCATTAAAAAAATATCCGTCTTGATTAAATTGAGACACAAAACGGATAAAATCTTTATGTTAAACATTAAAATTGATGAGGAGGCTGTTGCTGATTAAAGGGATCGTTCGGATTTCCAAATCTCATATTTCTAGCTTCTTCTGCCGATGGCCCCAAATATTTAGCACTCCCAAAGCCTAAAATGGGATAAAATATAAACGGGAACAGGATTAAACCCAGTGTAAAACCTTCTTCTTTACCAAAACTTTTGCTTAGCAGATTTTGTAACCAGATGGTAAACACAATATTTACACAAGGAATAAGGCACCAAAGCAACCAAATATCTGGCTTGCCAACAATCTGTATCATTACATATACATTGTAAATAGGAATAAGCGCTGCCCAGCCCGGTTTACCGGCTTTGGTAAAAGTCTTCCACATACCTGCGATAGTAATAACAGATATGGCAAGGCTAAAAAGAATCATGAAAACAAGCCAAACTCCTAATAAGGCCTGAAGTGAAGATTCTGAATACTGTTCTGTGTAATCCATAGTAATTTTTGTTTTAGTTTAACTAAAGTTAAAACTAATTACTGAAAATCAAAATATTACAAAAAGGTGTAATTGACACAAGCGGATTACCTGAATTATATCAATTTCATTGCAAACAAATGGGCTATGTGAGATTTAAGTTTAGCTTTTACCTCTTCCATATCCACTTCTCTCCCTAATTCGCGTTGCATAGAGGTTACATCTTTATCATCTATACCGCAGGGAACAATATTTTTAAAGTAATCAAGATTAGCGTTTACGTTAAAAGCAAATCCATGCATGGTAACCCAACGACTACAACGCACACCCATTGCACATATTTTACGTGCTTTATCGTTATCAGCATCTAACCATACTCCTGTATAGCCCGGATAACGACCTGATGTAATGCCATAATCGGCAAGTGTTAATATAATTGCTTCTTCCAGTGTTCTTAAATAAAGATGTATATCGGTAAAGAAATTATCCAAATCTAAAATAGGGTAGCCCACAATCTGTCCGGGTCCATGATAAGTAATATCTCCTCCCCGATTAATCTTATAATAAGTTGCATTTTTCTCTACCAGTCCTTCTTCATTCAGCAACAAGTTTTCAGCATGTCCGCTTTTACCAAGGGTATATACATGGGGGTGCTCACAAAAAATGAGGTAATTTTTTGTGGGCTCATTAGTATTTTCAGTACGGTTTCTTCCTTTAACAGCAACCGTTTCATTAAATATGGCTTCTTGTTTATCCCATGCTTCCTGGTAATCGGTTAAACCCCAATCTATAAATGCAACTTCTTTATTCATATCTAATCAACCACATAACCCAACATATAACCATCGGGGGTTTTAAAATAATTAACCATCAGGTCTCGGGTACCTTCAGGCAGGTTTACCGTAACCACCAAAGAGCCTTCTTTTTTTAGTTTAAAAGGTTTAATGTGCATATGCTGTTTAAATTCAAGCCCTTTTTTACCATACCATTTATAAACGGCTTCTTTTGCGCACCAGCAAACATATAAACCTTCGGTATTATCACCTATCTGCTTTTGGGCAAGCTCTAAATCAGAAAGAAATTTATGCTTAATCAGTTTGATCTTATGTTTGATCAATTCAATATCTATCCCAACCGTTTTATTTCTGCTAATGATTACGGCAGCATAATCAAAAGAGTGGCTCAAAGAAATACTGGTATCTGAATTTACCAGATAAGGCTTTCCATGCTCATCAATATGACAGTCTATATAATCAGGTGTATCCAACATTTTCCGGAGCAAAAGCCTCGTGCTCAACCAGTGTAAAGCCCGTTTACCTTTACTCAACGAATCGATAACCTTTATCTCATGTTGCTTAAGTTGTAAGCCCTTTATCAGTTCCTCTTCTGTTTCTTCTATTTTCCATAGAGACAAAGAGGTTTGATCGTCAATTTTTTTATTAAAAACTACCGGCATCCGCTAATTCGAAAATCTATACAAAAGTATCTTAAATTAATCATAATTTTATCCAAATTAGTTAAAAAATGATCTTAACAGATAAGCGTATTCTTGAGGAAATAGAAAAAGGGACCATTATTATAGAGCCTTTTAAGCGGGAGTGTTTAGGAACCAATTCTTATGATGTACATTTAGGTAAATATCTGGCTACCTATAAAGACCGTGTTTTAGACGCCAAGGCCCACAACCAGATTGAACATTTCGAGATCCCTAAAGATGGATACGTCTTACAACCTGGCACTTTATATTTAGGGGTAACTTTAGAATATACCGAAACGCACCATCATGTACCTTTTTTAGAAGGTAAGAGCAGTACAGGTCGTTTAGGCATAGATATACATGCTACTGCGGGCAAAGGCGATGTAGGCTTTTGCAATACCTGGACACTCGAAATATCCTGTGCACAACCTGTTAAAGTTTATGCTGGCATGCCCATAGGTCAGCTTATTTATTTTACGGTTGAAGGTAAAATAGAGAATCTTTACAATGCTAAGCAAAATGCCAAGTATAACAACAAAACCACACGCCCGGTAGAAAGTATGATGTGGAAAAACAATTTTTAAACCAAATATATGTGAACCCAATCTTAATATAGCCTTTTGTTCTAAAACAAAAGGCTATATTTATTTATAAGAAAACCTATTGCCTTTTACCATTATTTACAAGAATGTAGAACCACCATTATGAAAAAGATTATTCTCTCCGTAATCCTTGCATTTATTAGCATTTTCAGCGTTAGCTTAGCATTTGCTTACGATGATCCTTTTATAACATTTTTAAATAAACTTAGGCTTTATACACACAAGTACGCCCAGGAAAAGGTCTATTTACACTTAGATAAACCTTATTATGCTATTGGCGACAATATCTGGTTCAAAGCCTATGTGGTAAACAGTGTTACACAAGAACCATCAACCATGAGCAAAATCTTGTACGTAGAATTGATCAACGAGAAAGATTCCATAGCACAACAGCTAAAACTACCTTTAAACAGCGGTATTACCTGGGGCGATTTTAAACTTACAGACTCTCTTAAGGAAGGCAACTACCGTATCAGGTCTTATACCCAATGGATGCGCAATGCAGGTACTGCCTTTTTCTACGATAAAACCATTAAGATTGGTAATTCATGGGCAAATAAAGTATTTGTAAAAGCTACAAATACAGTAGGTTCACAAAATAATGTTGAAGAAATAAAAAGTGTTATCAGATTTACAGATAAACAGAATAATCCTTATGCCAATTGTAATGTAAGTTACGAGGTTAAATATTCAGGTAAAAATCTTCATCGTGGAAAAGGGATTACAGATACCAACGGAGAGCTTACAGTTAATTTTGTAAATAAACAGCCAAATACAGATAAAAATTTAACGATCCATGCAAACATTACGCTGCCAAACAAGCAGCTTATTAGTAAGGAGATCAGCATAGCACCTACTGCTAAAGAAACCGATATACAGTTCTTTGCAGAAGGCGGGAAAATAGTAGAAAATCTGCCAGGAAAAATAGGGTTTAAAGCCATTGGCAGCAATGGTCTGGGCGAAATGGTAAGCGGAGTCGTTGTAACCTCACAAGGACAGGAGCTTATACATATAGAAAGTAATGCTTTAGGCATGGGATCTTTTTACCTTAATCCTGTTCCCGGCGAAACGTATAAGGCCATTATAAAACTTAAAAATGGGGCAACCAAAACTTTGGCCCTACCAAAAGCAGAAGGTCAGGGTACGGTTTTAAGTGTAAATAATTTAGACGATAAAAAACTGACCATTAAAACTTTTTTTAGCGACCGTCAGATCAATACCGGCACTTACTATCTATTATTACAGCATAATGGCTCTGTTTTTCTGAATACTAAGGTTAGTTCTTTAAAACCAGTTAACCTTGTTAACGTACCTAAAGATAGTTTACCATCAGGCATTATTCAGATTACGCTGTTATCAGCTGATTTTATACCTTTAAATGAACGTATAGCTTTTATAAATAACGCCAGTGATAAAATCAGTATTGAGCCTGTAAATTTAAAAGCCGATTATAAAACTCGCGAAAAAGTGGACTTCTCATTTAAAGCTCATCATGTTAACAGTCCTGTTATGGGCAGTTTTTCTATGGCTGTTACCAATACAACCGCAGTAAAGCCAGATCCAGAGAACGAGAGTAATATCCTTACCGGCTTACTGCTTACCTCAGATCTGAGCGGTTATGTAGAAAAACCTAATCATTATTTCTTAAATGATGATAAAAAAACCAAAGAAGATCTGGACAACCTTTTATTAACTCAAGGATGGAGAAAAATAAGTTATCAGCAGGTAAATAATGATACTCCTTTAAATCTAACTTTTCCCGCAGAAACCGGCCTTAGCATCAGTGGTAACATCATGAAAGGTAAAAACCCCGTTGTAGGGGGTAAAGTATCTTTACTTACTTTAGCAAAAGGAATAATGATGATAGATACCCTTACAGACAGCAAGGGTAGATTTAATTTTGATGAAATCTCTTTTCCGGATAGTACAAAATTTTTAGTACAAGCCCGCACCAATAAAGACAAAAAGTTTGTTGAGATCAATATTGATACTGTTCCAAAGCAGAAAGTAACTGAAAATAAAAACAGGGCAGATTTAGATGAAAATGTAAACGAGTCGATTATGGATTATTTGCATCAAAGTGATAAGTATTTTCAGGATCAGACCAAACGTGGCCTGCTTAGCAAAACTATTCTGCTAGATGAAGTAAAGATAGTAGAGAAAAAGCCTCTTACCATCAGCTCAAGTAATTTAAACGGACCTGGAAGGGCAGATATGGTTATTAAGGCAAAAGATCTGGAAAACGCTTTTTCTTTATCGCAATATCTGCAGGGGCGCATTGCAGGAGTGCAGATCAGAAACGGACTTGCTTATGCTAGAAATAACACTAATCCTATGGCTGTTTATCTCGATGGCATCAGCCTGGGTACAGATGGTTTTTCATTAGATGATATCGTAGTACAAGACATTGAAACCGTAGAAGTTTTAAAAAGCATGTCTTATAGCGCCATATATGGTATGAATGGATCTGCAGGTGTAATTGTAATTACAACTAAAACAGGTATGGGTACCAGTTCATATAACCGTTATACCCCTGGCTTAATCAGCTTTGTGCCTAAAGGATTTTCTGCCATACGTGAGTTTTATTCGCCTAAATACGATGTCACACCTGATAGTCGCCCAGACTTGCGTACCACCGTATTTTGGGACCCGCAGGTAGTTACAGATAAAGATGGTAATGTAAGCGTGGGTTATTTTAATACTGATGTGGCCGGCATCTACAGAATGGTTATTGAAGGCATTGACATTCATGGTAATTTAGCCAGAAAAGTACTGACCTACGAAGTAAAATAATTTTATGCTTGCATAATAAATGCTTTCCTCTTAGCTTTATAACACTAAGAGGAAAGATATATGAACACCATTACTACATCTGTAAAAGATAAACTTGCCGTTATAACATTAAACCGAGGCCGCTCCAATGCCCTGAACCGTGAGATGGTTCTAGAGCTAGATAATATGTTGCAGAACATAGCCAACGACCCTAATATTGGAGGTGTGCTCCTTGCTGGAAAAGACAATTTTTTTTCAGCAGGTTTAGATCTGATTGAGCTGTACCATTATAATGAAGAAGAAGCCAAAAGTTTCTGGCAACTGTTCTTAAACTTTATAGGTAACATGATTAGCTTTAAAAAACCTATTGTTGCGGCTATTAATGGGCATAGCCCGGCAGGAGGGTGTGTAATGGCACTGGCCTGTGATGCACGTGTAATGGCAGAAGGGAAATACATTATTGGTTTAAATGAGGTACCTGTAGGCATTATTGTACCTCATAGCATTTTTGAACTTTACGCATTTTGGTTAGGGCAGGCCAATGCCACCCGCAGCCTGTTAGAAGGTAAATTGTTCAATCCCGGAGAAGCCTTACAGATTGGCCTAGTTGATGAAATCACTAAACCCGAAACTATCTTAACCGCAGCCGAACGCAAAGTAAGAAAATATATGGCTTTTGAGCAGAATACCTGGCAGCAAAGCAAACTGAATATCCGTAAAAAACTTATTGGAGTAGCCAATTCAGATCAGAGTGCAGAGTTAGAAACCATGCTTAAACAATGGTGGTCTCCGGGGACAAGAGCTATTTTAAAAGCAATGATAGACAACCTACAAAAGAAAAGTTAATACTTTAATGCAGGTTCTGTTTTAAGAAGATGGAACAATACTCCTCAAAACTCTTCCGTTAAACTTAAAGTTAACCAATTGTTCAACCTCAAATAAATACAATATGTATAGCGAACCCATGTTAAAAGATAACGCCCTAAAAGGAAAAACCATAGTAATAACCGGTGGCGGCACCGGCCTAGGACGTGCCATGGGCACCTATTTTCTGCAACTGGGAGCTAATCTGGTAATCACCAGTCGCAAGCTGGAAGTATTACAAGAAACGGCAAAGGAAATGGAAGCCGAAACGGGCGGCAAGGTACTACCTGTACAATGCGATGTAAGAGATTATACACAAGTAGAACATCTTTTAAACGAAGCCACAACTACGTTTGGCCAGGTAGATGCGCTGGTAAACAATGCGGCAGGCAATTTCATTTCGCCTACAGAACGTTTATCAGCCAATGCTTTTTCTACTATTATCGATATCGTGCTCAAAGGAACGGTAAACTGTACTTTAGCTTTTGGTAAACACTGGATTGCACAAAAACAAACAACAGCAAGTGTACTAAATATTGTAACCACCTATGCCTTTACGGGCTCTGCCTATGTGGTGCCTTCGGCCTGCGCAAAAGGAGGCGTATTAGCACTTACCCGTTCACTGGCAGTTGAATGGGGTAAATACGGTATCAGAACAAATGCTATTGCTCCTGGCCCCTTTCCTACCAAGGGTGCTTGGGAAAGGTTATTACCAGGTGATCTGGCACAAAAATTCGATTTTAAAAACCGTGTTCCTTTAAAGCGCACGGGCAATCATCAGGAACTTGCCAACCTATCGGCATTTCTGGTAAGCGATTTCTCAGCTTATATCAACGGTGAAGTGATTACCATAGATGGAGGTGAATGGTTACAGGGTGCAGGACAATTTAGCGGACTTGAAGCCATCCCAACCGAAATGTGGGATATGCTGGAACAAATGACCCGCTCGGCCAAAGGAAGTTAAGGAGCAAACTCCGTAATTTCGTCATTCTCCAATCCCTATCGTCACTCCCGAAAAATCGGGACAAGCGCTGAACTCTTCACGTCACCCTGAACTCGTTTTACAAGGCTTTGTTGATTTTCTCTTATGGTCTTGTAGCTACTTCGTGGTCAGGGTCTGTCTCCTGCGGTAGAGACACTTGTCAGAGTAATTACTGAAACAGCTTGTCGCGATACTTCAGGAAATTCAGCATGACGGATAGATGGGCAGCATAACGATAAAAGAAACTACTTAAACACAATCTCTGTAGCGCCAAAACCAAACTTCTCTTTACGAGCATCCATAAAAGTACGTACCTGTGGGTGCTTGCTGATCACTTTATGGATATGATGCCTTAACGTACCATTGCCTACACCATGTATAATTACAATCTTAGGCATCTGGTTTACAATGGCAGCATCTAAAACTTGGTTAAAGTATGCCAACTGTATATCCAGCATTTCGCTCTCGCTCAAAAACTGGTGGTCATCACGCAGTTTTTCGATATGCAGATCTACCTCATCTGCCGGGCGAAGTACTTTGGGCTTTTCTGTCTTTTGACTAAAAAAACTCTCTTTAAGTTTCTGCGCATCTATAACAGGCGCCTGTTCATCCAGTTCGATCAACCAGCCATACTTATTAATTTCGGGTATTTGTATTTTTGAAGTACTAAAATCCTTTGCCCTAAATTTTCGTTCTGCCAGCAAAGGTGCTTTAGGCTTTACATTAGCCGTGCTAAAATACAGAGCCTGTACCACAAACACCGGCCAGTTATCCAGATCGCCTAAGTTGGCTGCGTACAGGGTTACGGCTGTTTTAGCAGGAATAACGCTGGCAAATTCACCTTTATAAACACCTTTTCTGTCGGTTTTTAAAGTAAACATCAACTGGTAAGAACTGCGGTTAACTACACTCAAATGTGCCACGGCACTGGCTTTACCATCTTCGGCAACAGCTATAAAGACCCCATGCTCTTTAAACGTCTCATCATGCAGAACTTCTTGTTCTTGTCCATTAAAAGCGGCGTTTTCTTCCAGGTGTCCATGTACATGCGTTAGATTGCTTACCGCCACCGGTATTTCAAAACCATCTGTATCGGTTACGCCCACCGTTGCATCATTTATGATATTGGTTACATAACCTTCTCTTTTCTCATCTAAAAACCGTACAAAATCGCCAAGCTTAAACTTCATTACCTTAAAATTTTATTCAAAGCTACAATTTAGCATTTAAAAAAGGTTAATTAACTTAGCACGTACATATCCCAAACATTATGAGAGCTGTTATACAACGCGTAACCCAGGCAAGCTGCACCGTAGAAACACAAATTACCGGAAAAATAGAACAGGGCTTTTTGGTCTTATTGGGTATTGAAGATGAAGACACTACCGAAGACCTGCAATGGCTGGCGCAAAAGATTGCTAATATGCGCGTTTTTAGTGACAGTGAGGGTTTAATGAACAAGTCTTTAGCCGATATTAATGGCAATATTTTACTGATCAGCCAGTTTACGCTCTTTGCTTCTACCAAAAAGGGCAATAGACCCGGCTTTACACGTGCCGCCAGACCAGAAAAGGCTATTCCGCTTTATGAGCAGATGAAAAAAGAACTCTCAACGCTTATAGGTAAAGAGGTACAATGCGGCATTTTTGGTGCCGATATGAAGATTAGCCTGTTGAATGATGGTCCTGTAACTATTCTGATCGATACGAAGAACAAGGAGTAATAAAGAAATTAATATGGAATATGCCCTTATTTTTTACGTTCTTGCTGCCGCTTTAATCTATTTCACCAAAAAAACAAAACCAGCAGAAAACACCAACAGAACTTATTATTCAGGGTTTTTCATTAGGGGGCATTTTTGGTTTATTTTATGCTTGATTATAGCCATTTGTTTTACCATTAAATATGTAATGGTTTGAGGTAAAGCTGAAAAGCAATTAAAAAAAGTTTTATTTATTGGATTTTAATTTATTAATCGTCTGTCCCTATAATCCAAACCTTCTTTTAATATTTATCTATCATTCTTCCATTATAATTGTTTATATCTTAACGATGAGGAAGGTTTTTAAATTTATCTGCTTCATTTTTTTAACGCATATTTAAGATTATCAAAAAACCGTTCAATCAACCTTCTGTCTTTTGTAATAATCTCTGCACTTCCTTTAGCATCTAACCCTACTTCAAGAGAAGAGCCATAATTTGTTTTAAGCTGATCTGGAAAATCAACAGTCACAAGATACGTTTCTATCTCTCCTTTTTCTGTTTTAGATATATTTGTAGAAAGAGAAATAGAATTAACCCTACCCTTTATCGTACCATATTCTGTATAAGGAAAGTTATCAAGTTTTACAATGACTTCCTGTCCAACAACTACTTTACCCGCCCCTATAGTTGGTATATTTACCTGCCCCATAGCGTGTCCCATTTTAGGAATTATAGTAAATACAGATTCTCCACTTTGAATAAACTGATTATTAACCCAAAATTTTAAAAATTGCACCTTACCATTAAATGGTGCCCGAAAGACATACTTTTGTTCCCAACTCTTTATGTTATCTAATAGGTCGTTATGAGCTGATACTAAAGCTATTTTAAGTTCGCTTAGTTTTTCACTTTTTTGAATTAGCAATTCCTTAATTTTACCTTCCGTTTGTTTCATCTGCTGAGTCGAATTTACCAAAGTATTCATAGCATTATGGTAAGAATCTTTCGCATTAAAATAACTAATTTGGGTTTTATCTAAATCTGCTTCTGAAATAACTTTCTTTATAAACAAAAGAGAATCTCTTTTATAAAACTTACCTACATAATCCATGTTATGTTTAACCATCTCAACACGCTTTGAGCTTATATCAATTGATTTTTTTTGTTCTAAGAGTAAAGCATTAAGATTTTCTACCTGTTTATCCAGTGGTTGATCTATTTTAAAATTATTAAGATTAATAACACTATTAATAAAAGTATTATATTTCCCATTTAGCTCCCCCATAGAAGGTTTAATGGGTAAGTTCGAAATAAACATTGGAGTTACATCAGTTGCAGTATTAAATCCTTTTAATAAACTATCTACTTTATAAATATCAGAAATCTCAGCAGGATTTTGCAAGTAAGCAATAACTTGCCCTTCTTTAATTTCCTGCATAGATGATGAACCAGTCAACCTTAGTTTTCCATAAGTATTAGCAATCAATTTTATTGGTGCTTCATTTGCATTAATGGTAATCTGCCCAGATACCACATCAGGATAACGCACTAAAAACCCAAAAACAAATAACAATATAAATACAAGTATTACAATTGCTGTAACTCGGACACCAAAGGAGGTAGGCATTTTATCTATAATATCCTGTACCTCTTCTGTACGAGTATTTTTATGATATTTATTCTTATCTTCATTCATTTACCTTAATATTTATTAATTTGAATTTACCTGAACAGTTGCAGTTAAATCTAATTGTGATTGTACTAACTGAAAATACCTGCCTTTTCTTTCCATTAAGGTTTGATGATTACCTGCCTCTACAACCATCCCACTCTGCATAACAATAATCTGATCAGCCTTACGTATCGTACTTAACCTATGTGCAACCACAATTACTGTTTTGCCTTTAAAAACATTATCAAGTGCATTTACTATTTTTTGTTCGTTTAAAGTATCCAAAGAATTTGTAGCCTCATCAAAAAAAAGAAAATCGGGATCTTTATATAAAGCTCTTGCTATAAGTATACGTTGTTTCTGTCCTCCGCTTAACCCACGCCCCTGTTCTCCCATCATAGTCTGGTACCCCAAAGGCAAAGCTTCTATTTCTTGAGCAATGTTAGCTGTATCTAATGCCAGTTTTAGCTTCTCGTAATTAATTTTCTCATCATCAAGCACAACATTGTTCAATATTGTATCATTAAATATTTTTCCATCTTGCATAACTGCCCCACATTTATCTCTCCATTGTTTAAGACTTACATTATTCACATTCATATTGCCAATCATAATATCTCCATAACTTGGTTTGTACAATCTAAGTAACAATTTAAGAAGCGTTGATTTTCCACTTCCACTGTCCCCTACAATTGCCGTTACTTTCCCCTCTGGAATAACAAGTCTTACTCCCTTTAGTACCATTGGTGCAGTAGGTGAATATTGGAACATAATATTATTAACAATAAGGCTTTTATTTTCGGGCAGATTAATTGCATTTGTACCAACATCTTCATGTTCATCCTTAAGTTGGTGTATTTCATTAAGTCTTAAAAAACTTATCTGGGCGAATTGAAATGAGATAATAAACTGAATAAATTGTACTACCGGTGCATTTAGCATACCAATAATAAACTGGGTAGAAATCATTACACCAAAAGTCATCTCACCGGCAATAACTGCCTTAGCACAAAAAAAAGTAATAAATAAATTTTTAAGACTATCTATAAATTGAGCCCCAAGATTTTGCATATTTGTAACATTCAGCACATTGAGGTTTACCTTATATAGCCTTGCTTGAATACTTTCCCACTTCCATCTTTTTGGCTTCTCATAATTATTGATTTTAATATCCTGAATGCTTCCGATTGTTTCTACCCAGTAACTCTGGTTCTTACTAATAAGCTCAAAATACTCCCAGTCAAGTTTTTTCCTTATCTTTAGAAAGGCCATTACCCAAACCACATACAGAACACTTCCAACAAGAAATATCCAGAATATGGTAGTATTATAAAAAAATAATATTACACCAAATACAACAAAAGTTAAAGAGCTAAATATCATATTCAGAGAGTTATTCATGATGAAACTGCGTATCCTTTCATGATCCTGTGCTCTTTGAAGAATATCTCCAGTCATTTTATTTTCGAAAAAAGTAATAGGAAGTACCATTAGCTTAATCAAATAATCCGATATTAATGCAATGTTTAATCTTGAAGTTATATGTAACATAATCCAATCTCTAACCATATTACTTAGAAGAATACTAACGTATATAGCAATATTGGCAAACAAAACAATGTTAATAAAATCAATATCATGGGTCTGAATACCTACGTCTATTACAGCTTTGCTAATAAAAGGGAGAAAACCCTGTAGTATTGTTACGAGCAGCATTACAATGGCCAAATTAATAAAGCTTTTTTTGTAGGGTCTAAAGTAGCCTAAGAAGTTGGCAAATGTTTTTTTTCGCCCCATTTTCTCATCAGCTTGTTTTTGATAAAATTCTGCTTGAGGTTCAATAGCCATCAACAATCCCTTTTTATCTTCTTCTTTTATCCATTTTTTAGCAAAATCATTTGTATTGTATGTTATATGTCCTTTTGCAGGATCAGATACATATATTTTACCTTTGGGTACTTGTTCGCTATTAACAATATGACCATTCGGGGCTTTTACTTTATATACAACTATAAAATGGCTATTATCCCAGTGTATAATTGCCGGAAGTGGAACTTTGAAAAGCAAATCATTTATCGTAGCTTTTACAGATAATGTTTTGAGACCAATCTCCTCTGCAGCATGACTAAGATCTAGAAAAGAAACCCCTTCTTTAGTCAACCCACATTTATCTCGTAAATATTGAAGGCTATAATATTTACCATGATATTTGGCCAGCATTTTTAAACACGCCGGACCGCAATCCATCATATCCAGTTGCCTGTCACTAGGGAATTTATTAAGGGGCATAAGTTTATATATGGTATTAAATTATCTCAAATATATAGCATTTAATAGCAATTGATATCTATGTTTTGATTATTAAAGACTAATGTTTTATTTTAGATATATAAACCTAATAAAACCTGATTTCAATTTGTATGAAAACATTAAAACTTAAACTTGACCAGCTCTCCGAGGAGCTTGAAGTAGTAAAGAAAGAGAATTTAAGAGGTATAAAGGGGGGGCTAGTAGATGTTAATCAACAGTATGAGTATGCCATTGACCCAAACGGAAATCTTTATTGGCGTGTAGCCGGTACAGAGACTTGGAATCTATGGCAAAATTTAGATACTGTTGTCATCACCCCTAATGGAAGTTATACCAGACCTGAACAGTTTAATTATGATGGATATGTAACTTATACCCCACCTGGAGGATCTGATGGAGGAGGAGGTGGGACAGGAGGTGGGACAGGAGGTGGGACAGGAGGTGGGACAGGAAGCGGAAATGGGACGGGGACGGGGACTAGCAGTGATTTAAGTGCTGCAACTTTATTAGCAGTGGGTCTAACCAATACAGAACTTGCAGCTACACTTGCAGCTGTTTTAGCTCCTTTAGCAGAAGTATTAATACCTATTGGGATTTTAGGCTACATAGGCTATGCAATTTTTGATGCCCAATCGACTTTATATAGCTATGATAGAGGACAACCGTGGCAAGAACCTTCCAATCCTTATAACAATGCCGATGGAGGTATGAATCCTTTTCCAAATGGTGATGACTTTAGGACTGCACTTAAAATTGCCCTTATTTCAGCCGGGTTAGGTGCTCTCTTTGATGCAATGCGTGATTATTTTGGATGGGATGATGATATCGCACCTGTACCTTTAACCCCACCTGGAACACCTCCAGGTACTCCGCCAAAAGATCCTGATCCCAAGGACCAAAATCCTGTTGGACCTGTAGGTAATCCTTATCCATAGCCAATATGCTAAAAAAAACAAATTGGCATAAGATTTCAAATTGGTCTTCAATAGTATTAGCTATATTATTGATAAGTGATTTTATATTCCATTATACAAAAATGAACAATTACATAAGACTAGTATGGATGATACTAGTCTTTTGCTCTATTTTGATTATAGCTTATACCACATATAAAGATAAAACTACGAGATGAGATTTAAGCAACTTGTAAACCTAATGTTCTATTTTTCTGCATTAATCGGCCTAAACATTATGTTTTTATCAACAACATTTAAAACTCTATTTTCTGCAAAGGGATTGATAATCTTAGATAAACTATTTTATATAGTATTGGGCTTTTTCATTGCTTCTGCTATCATTTTTTATCGTGCAAAGCTAAAACCAAGATAATTGCATGTTAAAGCGACTTAAAGAACGCATAGAATTTTACGATTGGCCGTCCATATGGAAAACCATTGGCTTGCTACTGTTTCTTTCGCTAGCCTTATTTTTCTTTTTCAACTTTGCCTACCTTAAAATGCTATGGCTAGGCAAAAGTATGCCCTACCAAACCACAGGGATTTTAATTGCCCGAAAGCCTGTTTATGGCATGAACCAGTCCTCTACCGGAACAATAAAAACAATCAGTTCAATTAAGTTTTATTATAAGTTTAACTTAAATGGGCAGGAGGTACTCGATTCATGCGATGTGGAATATGCACTATGGAACGCCCAACAGCTAAATCTCCTGAAAGATAAACCACTCCCTTTACCTGTAGAGGTTAAATACCAGGTACGGCCTTTCTTTAAAAGTATGGTGTGGAGCAAGTAGATTGACCTGTCATGCTGAACTTACTCCTCTCCCGTCATGCTGAATTTTTCATAAAGTATTTATGTTTCAACGGTATTCAAGAGGGCTATGCCGTTTATTTCAGCATCTTTAATACCAAAGGCATCTTTCTAGTTCATATAGACTCTGACCACGAAGTAGCTACAAGACCGCAAGAGAAAATCAACAAAGTCTTGTAAAACGAGTTCAGAGTGACGTGGTATTGTGATAAGGTGACGTAACGAATTTAGAGGTGACGGTGATAAGGTACGCTTGTGATTGTGGTTATGAAGTGATGCAAGATAGGGAGTGACGCGACGGGTTCAGCGCTTGCCCCAACTTATTCGTTAATGATGGCAAACAGTGTAATTTATTACATAAGAAACCGTCATTTTAGTGCATGAATACTTTAACTCCTACATTAAAAATACTTTCTGCCCAAAATAACGGTCTCTTACATAAAAACTTAACCCAGATCTTTAAACATCTGCTCTATTACTTTTTTTTTCTGCTCTAAATTGGGGTGTACATATAAATTTAAGGTAGTACTAATGTCTGAATGCCCCAACAGCGCACTAACCGTTTTATAATCGCATTTGCTTTCTATACACCTCGTAGCAAAGCTATGTCTTAAGCTATGGAACTTTAGATCGGGCATACCGAAGCTCTGCATCAGTTTCTTGTAATATATCCTATAAGTTCTGGGCTCTGTAGGTTTTAAACTATTGGTAAGCACAAAGAAATCGGGGTTTTTCATTTTCCTGAGGGGCTTCAACAACCTGATCAGATCTCCGCTCATGGGTATCTCCCTCATTGAGTTTTTTGTTTTCGGGCTGTCTAGAACCAGTTCTGTTGATTATTTTCGAGGCTGTATATGCGCTGCAATGTTTTATTTACACGGATTATGCCGTTGTCTACATCCACATCTGCCCAAGTTAAGGCACATACTTCTCCAATGCGCATCCCGCCGCTAAGACATAGTAAGATACCTAAGTTCTTAAAAGTAAGATGCTCCTTTACATAGTTCATAATCTTTCTTTGATTGCTACGGCTCAGCACCTCCACAAAAGTTTTTTCATGTTTAGTAGGAAACTGGATATCAAACTGTTTATTCTCCAGCCATTTTTGTTTTGCGGCAAATTTTAATATCATTTTCAGTACAACCAATATATCTTTGATTGTTTTTTGGCTCAGGCCATCAGCTAGTTTCCGCATTACAAAGTTTTGCACATCACTTTCTTCTATATCAGTCATTTTACCAAAAGAAGGGCGGATGTGATTTTCTATCGATATCATGTATGCTAAGTAACTAGATCGTTTTATATAATTTTTTTGTCTGCTTCCCATAAGTTAATGATTCCCGAAATTGTCTTCTGTGTGTTAGTCATGATTCTAAATTTATAACACTCAAAAGAAAGCAATAAAAACCCAATCATCTAACTTCTCTAATCCTTTTTTAAACATTAAGTTAATCCATATATCTTTTTGGCCGCTATTCATCATACCTTCCTCTGCTTGTGAGTTTGAGTTCTTTGTTGGTTTTTTCTCTTTGTAAAGTCGTTCTTCTTGTTATATTGGATTTCTTCCTAAGACTACGCTGAACTTGGTTCGGCATTTTAATTTCCCAACAGCATTTAACTAACAAGATATAGACCCTGAAATAAATATTTCTTAAGTTTACTTTACATGTAAACCTTATAGAATATTTTGCATGTTTAAACCGATTAAAGAACGCATAGAATTTTACGACGGGCCATCTTATATGGAAAATCATTGGCTTTGCTTTTCTTCTTCAACTTTGCTTACCTTAAAATGCTATGGCTGGGTAGAGACATGCCCTACCAAACCACAGGCATTTTAATTGCCAGAAAACCCGTCTATGGCATGAACCAGTCACTCACTGTGACAAGCACAAAAATCAATTCGATTAAGTTCTACTATAAATTTGATTTAAATGGCCGGGAAACACTCGATTCATGTGATGTAGAATACTCTTTACAGAATGCTCAGCAGTTAAATAGGCTAAAGGATAAATCACTTCCTTTACCTGTAGAAATCAAATACCAGATCAAGCCTTTCTTTAAAAGTATAGTATGGGTAAAATAGATTGATTTACGTCATGCTGAACTTGGTTCAGCATCTAATTAAGGAAGGCAGACCCTGAAATAAATTCAGGGTGACGCGATGATTTCAGAGTGACAATAGTAGCCACATCAAATTCTTTAAGCTTGCATTAAGCATTAACAGGAATAGCACTTATCTTTGTGGCTTTACCATTCAGTTAAAAAAGATGACCATTACAGAAGCGCAGCAAACCGTAGATCAATGGATTAAAACCACTGGCATACGTTATTTTAACGAGTTAACCAATACCGCCATTTTAATGGAAGAAGTGGGCGAGGTAGCCCGTATCATGGCCCGTAAATACGGTGAGCAATCGTTCAAGAAAAGTGATGAAGAGATAAACCTGGCCGATGAAATGGCCGATGTGCTTTTTGTGCTGATCTGTCTGGCCAATCAAACGGGTATAGATCTGCATGAGGCCTTACAGAAAAATCTGGAAAAGAAAACCAGAAGAGATGCCGAAAGGCATAAAAACAACGAAAAGCTGAAGTAAACCCTCAGCTTTTCGTATTTAGTTTTAGTTAATTGCGCTATTTATTTATATAAATATAGTGTTTTTTAGGCTAAAGCAAGTTTTATTTTTTCAGCATCGGCGCTCAGTTCACCGGCACTTAGCTTCAATTTCTCTTTGGCAAAGTTCATATCGCTCACATTATTCATCGGGATAAGATGTATATGCGTATGTGGAACTTCCAGTCCGATTACCGCAACGCCTACTTTTTTGCAAGGAAATGCTTTTTTAACACCTGTGGCTACTTTCTTGGCAAAAACATGCAATCCGGCCAGGTGTTCGTCATCCATATCAAAAATGTAATCCACTTCCTGTTTAGGAATAACCAGTACATGACCATGTACCAGCGGAAAAACATCTAAGAAAGCCAGATAGCGCTCATCTTCGGCTACTTTATGCGCCGGTATTTCGCCGGCAATGATTTTTGAAAAAATAGTGCTCATTTGTTAATCTGTTTCTGATTTCTCTTGCAATACTTATCTCGAGATCTCTAAGATCTCAAACTCAATTTTGCCCGCAGGCACCTGTATTTCGGTTTTATCACCTACAGATTTACCCAATAAGCCTTGTGCTATCGGCGATTTTACGGAGATCTTTCCGCTTTTCAGATCGGCCTCGCTCTCTGCCACCAATTGGTAGGTCATGGTTGCACCGTTCTTTATGTTCTTTATTTTTACGATAGACAAAGCCAGTACTTTAGAAGTATCTATCTTAGATTCATCCAGCAATCTTGAACTGGCCAATGTGCTTTCTAATTTAGCAATTTTAGCCTCGTGCAGGCCCTGCGCTTCTTTTGCCGCATCATATTCAGCGTTTTCAGACAGGTCGCCTTTATCCCTTGCCTCAGCAATGGCTCTGGCAATTGCCGCTCTACCTTCCGTTTTTAAGTAGTGTAACTCTTCTTTAAGTTTTTCTAACCCTTCTTTGGTATAATAAGTAATTTCTGCCATAACTATTCTTTACGTTAATCCTCTAAAAAAGAAACAAGACTATACGGGGTGTACCTGCATAGTCTTGCTCTGATTTTAACGAAGATAAAAGCCTTGATCTATAAAAGCAAATAAAAAACAAATTTGCGCTTCGCTTTTACAATTTGCTTATGATAACCAGACTGCCAGGTTACAGACTGTCCGGATCTTCGCCTGCTTTATTTTTAATATTTTATTTTTTCAGTCCTATTTCTCTTAAACGCTCGTCAAGGTATTCGCCCGCGGTCATATCGCTATATACTTTAGGGTGTGCCGCATCAATACATGAATCTAAACTGGTTAGATCCATTTCGCTACGCGGATGCAGGAAGAAAGGTACCGAATAACGCGAGGTTTTCATCAGCTCACGCGGCGGATTTACCACACGGTGCGTGGTAGAACGTAATTTATTATTGGTTAAGCGCTGCAGCATATCGCCTACGTTCACCACAATATCAGTATGGTGGGCTTTAATTGGCAACCATTCGTTACTGCGGGTTAATACCTCTAAACCATCGGCACTTGCGCCAATTAAAAGGGTAATCAGGTTAATATCCTCATGTGCCCCGGCACGTACCGCGTCATCAGGTATCGAATCCGGATCTTCAATCGGGAAATAATGGATACCTCTTAAAATAGAGTTGCCATTATGTACGTGTTTATCAAAATAATCGATAGGTAAACCTAAATAAGTAGCAATGGCTCTTAACAGGTGCTTACCATTGCTTTCCAGCTTTTGGTAAATCTCGCGGGTAACGGTATTAAACTCCGGAATTTCTTCCAAATACTCGTTATCAGGATATTCGTCCTTAATCGGATCGTTATCGCTTACAGTCTGCCCTATCTGCCAGAATTCTTTTAGGTCGGCAGTTTTTGCGCCTTTAGCGGTTTCTTTACCGGCGCTGGTGTAACCACGTTGTCCGGCTAATTCAGGTTTTTCATATTTACGCTTAACCTCTACAGGTAAAGCAAACATTTGCTGTATATTTTTATAAAGCTTGTCTATCAGTTCCTGGCTAACTCCATGATTGGTAATGGTTACAAAGCCCGAATCGTTAAAAGCTTTACCTAACTCGTCAGAAAATTGCTTACGCTGCTCTTCTGTTCCGTTAACATAAGTGTCGAGATCAAGACACGGAATATAAGGTGTTGACATATTCTTTGTTTTTAATATTCATCTAAAATTAGAAAAGTTATGTTAACAAATGCCATTATTTTATTTTTAATTCACACAAATTACTATAAAACAATATTTTAAGTTATTAACAGCGGTAAAGTTGAGAGTCAGAAGTCCGATGACCGAGTTCTGAAGTTGGTATGCCTTTCTATAGTTTAATATCTGCGTCATGCTGTGTGCTCCCTTCACGTCATGCTGAAATTTGTTCAGCATCTTTACCTATAGACCCTGACTACGCAGTAAAACGAGTTCAGAGTGACGACAGTGAATAAAAACCAACGCATTAAATTTCAATTAAATATAATTTGTTATTGATAAAAAGTTTATATTCAATACTTACTTTAGATCAAACTAAAAATCTGATGAAGCAGTTAAGCCTTTTTCTATGCGGTTTAATCTTGTGGTGCAATGCCAAAGCACTGGAAACCGATAGCGTGAGAACTCCTCATTTTAACTATAAAGCGGTATTGGTGCCCGCAGCTTTAATGGTTTCGGGGGTGCTGCTCAATTCCAACAATCCGGAGTCTGTTAAAAACGAGATTGTGGAGTTCCGCAATAACCATATGCCCAACTTCAGGGCCAAAATAGACGATTACCTGCAATTTAGTCCTATTGCAATGGCCTACGGTTTAGATGCTATGGGCGTTGCTTCAAAAAATCCCGCCCAGACCCGTTCTTTTCTACTGCTAAAAGGCGAGGTACTGGCCATAGGCAGCAGTTTTCTTTTAAAAAATATTTGTCGTCAGGTACGTCCGGATGGATCGGGCTTTAATTCTTTTCCTTCGGGACATACCACACAGGCTTTTGCCGCCGCTACTTTTTTAAGTGAAGAATATAAAAGCCGTTATCCCTGGGTGCCTTATGCCGCTTATGGCGTAGCCACTTCTGTTGGCGCCTTGCGCATGGCCAATAACAAACATTATATAAGTGATGTACTGTTTGGTGCCGGACTGGGCATTTTAGCCATGAAAACACCTTACTGGCTTAAACAGAAAAAGCATAGCGCTATACCTCAGTGGTAGGTGGCTAAATCTTACATTCTGCTTACACACTAATACGGGGCTTTTTTCGTAATATTACATGTTAGCCTATATTTAACATGAAAAAGTTATTGCTCATGAGCCTCATCTTATTTTCTATGCTTAACGCCGGTGCCCAGAAACCCAGATTAGAAACCGCCACCTTTGGTATGGGTTGTTTCTGGTGTACCGAAGCTGTTTTTCAACGTTTAAATGGCGTTACCAACGTACGCTCAGGTTATGAGGGCGGGCAATCGCCCAACCCTACTTATGATGAAGTATGCACCGGCCTTACCGGCCATGCCGAAGTGATCGAAATGCAGTATGATCCCGCCAAGATCAGCTACGGAGAACTGTTGGAGGTTTTCTGGAAAACCCATGATCCAACCACGCTTAACCGCCAGGGTGCAGATGTGGGTACACAGTACCGCTCGGTGGTTTTTTACCATAACGAACAGCAAAAAGCCCTGGCCGAAAAATACAAAGCCCTGCTCAATAAAGAAAATGCCTTTGGCAAGCCCGTGGTTACCTCGATCGAAAAAGCGCAGCCTTTTTACGTAGCCGAAAATTACCATCAGGATTATTACCGCCGCAATGGCGAGCAACCTTACTGCCGCCTGGTCATCTTACCTAAATTAGAGAAGTTAGAGAAACTGTTTAAGAACAAGTTGAAGCATTAAAGTTTAATCGTCCGGAGATCGCAGGTTTTGTAGCCGGGAAACTGATAGACAGAAAGCCAGAAGACCGATGACGAAGCCATTGAAGTTAACCCTGAAGATACCAAAAATCTATACAAGAGGGGTCTCTGTAAACATTTGTGCAATCTGATCAGTGCATGTGGCGACTGGAAAAAAGCTAAAAAGCTGGGCGGTACTGCCCCATCCTCTTCTATAGAAAGCACTACAGTTAAGTTTAGTGAGATTTATTTACTCAAAATTTTATGCAATAAACACAAAATATTTATTGTAATTATTTTGTTTATTTGGCATTCAATTGATAACTTGGGTTTGTAACCCAAACTAAACTAATACCCTCAATGACTAAACCCGCGCTTTCGGGCCATAAAAGAGGCTGCCTCTTTTTAGCCTTTCTTGCATTTATTGCAATTGCAGTCCTCTCCTGTAAAAAGGACCTGTTTGATCAAAGTAGAAAAGAACACAGTAATCCTGACCTTGTTAAAAGAAATGCCGGGTACCGCAAAGGTCCGCAGATGGAAAAGGTCAGCTTTAACAATTTCAGGGCTAAAACAGATCTCAATGTCCTGGGCAACGTGGGCAAAATGCTCACAACAGCTAACCCCAAGGCCAAAACAATGGCCGTTAATACGCCAGAAACTTATGAGGGCCTCCAGATCAATACGGATAGTGTTACCATCATAAAAAACGGAGATCGTACCAGTTATATCTTCAGCGTTAAGCTGTCCAATCACAGAGCGATCGTTTTCCAGAACCTAACGGTTGATGTAACTCCCGAGAGAACGCTCACTTTCATCAATACCTATGCACCAACGCAAAAATGGATTGCCAGATGGCGCAGCGGAAACCCGGGCGAGTTTGAGGGAAATATCAGCGTTACTTATTTAAAGTCGGCCTCTACTGGCTTGCCGGGCATAGGCGCTGCATCACCCAATGGTGAGCTGAATAAAAACTCAACAACCAAAGTAATGGGCGGAGCTGTTAAGCCCGGCACATCCGGTAAAACCAGTATGGTTTATCAGGATTGCTATACCACCACTTATTATTACATAACGCCATACACATGTACGGGGGATCATCACTGGCCCTGGGAAGAGTGCAGAATGGAAGGTGATGACAGGGCGGGCTGGCGCATATCATCCAAAGACATTACCGATTGCTATGAATACGATGATGGGATCGGAAGTGGTGGCGGTGCAGGGGGCGGATCGGGAGGTGGTGGCGGAACCTCACCCTCAACTCCACCTGATTATGATCCCTGCGATACCACGCAACCGCCAACAGGCCCAATTCAGGTACATAGCGGCGCTACTGGAGCTAAGCTCATGGTACATCAGGTACCAGACTGTAATGGTAATCCGCCACCTGTTTTACCTCCGGTTGAACCTGTATTTGATGAAAATGAGCCGATAATCTTGCCTTTAGATTTTGAGATTGGCTATCCTTTGGAATATTACGATGATGAAGCTGAATTAGATGCTTTGGCACTTTTATTTGTTCAAGAGAACGCCCCGCTATCAAGTATGATACCCGAAATGTACTACAAAAATGGTGTAAGGGTGGATATGGTAAATGCCCCAGTAAAAGGAAGAACAGCTTTAGGTCATCCTCGAAATGCAACCTATTTCTGGAAACAAGTAATTGAACAAAAGCCACAGATGTTTAGTTCGCAAAATAGACAACGTATTTTAAGTAATCCATCTAAAATGCCAATTGTTGATGCACAATGGATAAAATACAATCCAACTCACAAAAACTTTTTAAACGAGCCATTGCATCATCATCACGAAGGACAAGGAAGATATGCCTATGCAATACCTAGAAAAGTACACCAAAAATGGACTTCTATTTTGCACGAATATAGAAGGACTGGTAAGATACCCGGAATCAGACCAAAGATAAATGGATTGTTAAGTGTTTTTCAAGTATTCACGTTGTTTACTGATATCCAAACAGGAAATCCTGATGCATGGATAAATTGGTTTGGACCACATCAAGATGTAGGTAAACTTTACAAACTGCCAGAGAAAAATGTTTATTTTGAAATAACTCAACAGGTTACCACAAAAGATAATAGCGGTAAAATCATAAAAGCTGTAGTTACTTATGATGTTTATGACGATTATATCTGGGATGAAGATGAAAAGCGTTATATGGGAGTTATTAAATTGGGAACATTTACGGAATATATTAATTTAGAAACTAATACCACTTACGATAGAAACGCCGTTTGGCATTAATATCTAGTATTAAACAATATGACAGATATAATAGAAAGTTTCTTTAAAGCTTTTTTTTCTTTTTCAGACATGAAAGCTGTTTATGTGTTGGGAAAGACCTCGCCCGAGATGATGGCCGAACCTATCGATAGTGAGGGTTGGTATAGATGGAAGCCAATAAATGGAAGAATTAATATCATGGAATATCATGCCGTAGAAGATAAATTCAGTATGAAATTTCCGGAAAGTTTTATTGAGTGGCATAAAGCTTATTTCTTTATGGATGGAGACTGCTCAATCTTGAGATTGCCATATTCTGAACCTAATCGACCATTAGAGCAGCTTATTGATGAATTAGATAATGATTTTGCTAAGCATTTAATTAAACAGAAGTTATACCCTTTTGCACAAGGGGGTAATGATGAGGGAGCTTTGGTATTTGATGCCCGAGAAAAAAGGAGCCATCATGATTATCCGATCAGGGTTTGCTATTATGAATTTCTTTATGATCACGAAGCTATAAGCGAAATCATTTTTTCATCTTTTTCAAAGTTATTGGAATGTATGACCTATTTCCTGAATGAAATTAAAACTCAAAAGGATTACGAAATCATTCCTCATTTCTTATCCATAGACCCAGAGGGAGCAGGTAAGAGCGGCATTGATTATTGGTTAGGATTGGTTGCTTATTATAAAGACAATGCTACATATTTTAATGGGCAACATGATTTATGATGAATTATAAGCGACTTTGTTTATGACTGCAAAAGAATTTGTAAAAGCAATAGCGAGCTTAAAGCCGACAGCAGATGAATTGGCACAACATGGACTTGAAGGTTTCTTCATTGAATATACTTTAAGACAATATGATATTAAGAGGAAATCAAATGCAGAGCATAATGATCCGCTAATAAACTTAGTTATAAACTATGATGTCAGTACCTTAGATGTCAATAACATTTCCTTCCAAGATATAGAAGAAGATGATGAAAATTTGTTTTTCGGTTCTGATACGGGGCCAAATATGCTTGCCCTATATAAACCCAGCGGCAGAATAGTCGCTTACAATCTCGACACGGGCGAGATACTGTTTCATTGCGCAGAAAATTCAGAGAAATTCTTGGATGCTCTTGTAGAAGTTATGAAATTTTCGACAGAAAAATCACGGAGTAACTATACTGAAGAAATGAGAAATGCACGTTCAAAAGAGTTGCTTACATTGCGGCATTAAAGGCTGGAGGTGAAGAATTTGAAGACTATTACAAATCACTACTATGGGTCGACTAAGTTGAGAATAATTTCGACTTAGACAAAAATGATGCGCTAACCTATCAGGGTAAGCACGCTGGCTTTGCGGCATGGTGGTTATTGCAGCACACCAGAGGTTACAAGCCATTTCAAACTAAAGTTACTATTAAAACAAGAATTGAAGGCAGATATTAAGAAGTCATGAAAACGTATTTTAAACCTTTTTTGCTAATTATAGCAGGATTTATCTTTTCCTGTAAGCAAAAGCCATTGGAATTTATCAAGCTGGATCAATTCTCAAAAATTGATACGATGCCTGATAATGGAAAGCCATATTACTATAAGAAAGATGTTTACATTGTAAAAAACTATAAAGACAATCTTCAAAATGAACGGACTGTTGACAGCTTTGCCTATAAAAACAGAGCTAAAGATCTGGCAAACTATACCGGATACAAAATAGTCGTTTACAAATATTCAGATAAGACCAATAAAGAAAACCTTAAAATGAACCCGGGAGATTTTGATGATTATACCTTTGATAATGATATGTTATATATATATGACTGGGGCGGTGGCACATGGTCAGGGAAAATGAAATTTAAAGGCAGAGAAACCGTTGAGGCCCAGCAAATGATAAGAGAAGATTAAATTACTCTTCCCTATCCTTCAAACAATTCTTTAATCTTTTGTTCAAATTTAAGCAGCTCGTGGTCGGTATCATCTGAGTTATAAAAGATCTTCCCGGCTTTGTCAATAATGAGGTAACTGGGTATGGCATATACCCCAAAAGACTTTGAAATTTTAGATTTGCCCGGCGCCTGTAATTCAGAAACATTGATCCAGTCTAACTGATGTTCTTTTACATGCTTTTTCCATAGATCTGTTTTATTATCATCGTTAAAATAGATTACTTTCAAACCCTTGCTTTTATACTGATCGTAAATGTGCTTCAGTTTAGGCAATTGCGCCTGACAAGGAATGCACCAGGTGGCAGAAAAAGCAATGATATAAATTTGTCCCGCAAGGCTCTTGTTTGAAAAAGCTTTACCATTAATATCGTTCACGGTAAAGGGCAGTACTTCTTTACCTGTCTTGGCCGCAGTTATGCTTTTAATAATTTCCAGGTTATCTTTTAAGACCTGCTCACCCAGAGGTGTTGCCTGTAAAGCAGGGTCGAGCTTTTTAAGCGTAGCCAGCACAGCATTAGAGAATGCTATAGATCGGTTAGACCCACTGATCTGGTAAAGTGTGATGAGGCTGTAATAATTACCGGGATTTTTTTCTATGAGGTTCAGGCTCCACATAAAAAAGTCGTTCATTTCCTTAACAGGCAATGTACGGGCTTCTTTATTGCCGCTGGTTTCGCGGTACTGCCTCATCTGATCAACAAACCTATCGGCCATGGCCTTTCGTATGGCATAACCTTTGGCTTCAAAAGCTGTAATCGCCAGTTTGTTATCTGCAAAAGCTATATTAAAAACATTCTTCCCGCTGTCTATAACCAGGGTCTGCCTTATGGTGTTACCTGCTATTTTCACTCCTATGCTGGCCATATTAGCGGGCTGGCCCAGCTCAAAAACAAAGGTATTTACCCCCTTTTGTAAGGTTTGCTTTTGGCTTTGAATAAAGCTAAAACCTTTATTATCCTGTATATTCAGCTCAAGGGTCTTGCCTTCTAAATTGGTGGCAGTAATTTCAACTATAGCTTTAAGCTGCGCTAAACCATTTAGGCTAATAAACAGCAGTAAGGCAGAAAGCAGGTGTTTCAGGTTTAGCATTAAAACTGGGTTTGATTTAAAAATAAGCATTTAAATTTTAATCAAAATATTTTGTGGTATCTTTAATGATAGAATTATTATTGAACTACTGATATTTACAACAACCTATTTTACTTTCTATTTTACTTTCTATTTGTTGTGATTTGCTTTCATTCTTTGAACTACTGATATTTACAACAACCCTAAAACCGGTATATGTAGGAGGACTGTGTTGTGATTTGCTTTCATTCTTTGAACTACTGATATTTACAACAACTAACAACACGTATTTTAGAAAATTATACTCGTTGTGATTTGCTTTCATTCTTTGAACTACTGATATTTACAACAACTTAAAAACAGCCAAAGAACCTCTTACGCCGTTGTGATTTGCTTTCATTCTTTGAACTACTGATATTTACAACAACTGTATATATCTTCTTCCGATAATAACGTGGTTGTGATTTGCTTTCATTCTTTGAACTACTGATATTTACAACAACTGGCGCAGGACGCAATCGACACCGTTTTTAGTTGTGATTTGCTTTCATTCTTTGAACTACTGATATTTACAACAACAAAAATCAAAAAAAATGAACACTACAGTACGTTGTGATTTGCTTTCATTCTTTGAACTACTGATATTTACAACAACAAATCGAAAGATTACAAAAAATGATTGACCGTTGTGATTTGCTTTCATTCTTTGAACTACTGATATTTACAACAACAAAACACTGAAATTAATATAACCTATGATTGTTGTGATTTGCTTTCATTCTTTGAACTACTGATATTTACAACAACTAACCTTTGAAGATATACAGAGAGGATATTGTTGTGATTTGCTTTCATTCTTTGAACTACTGATATTTACAACAACCTACTATAGTTGCCAGTTGTGCATCACTCAGTTGTGATTTGCTTTCATTCTTTGAACTACTGATATTTACAACAACTAAATAAATTAAAAAAACAACTAAAAATAGGTTGTGATTTGCTTTCATTCTTTTAACTAATGATATTTACAACAACCTACTAGGAGATAGCCTAGAAGATACACTGTTGTGATTTGCTTTCATTCTTTGAACTACTGATATTTACAACAACAAGCCCTTTTTATGGACATTTAGATTACAAGTTGTGATTTGCTTTCATTCTTTGAACTACTGATATTTACAACAACTAGGATTAATAACAGAACAAGCAAAAAACCGTTGTGATTTGCTTTCATTCTTTGAACTACTGATATTTACAACAACCTTAGCTTTTTCTTTTGATTTAAGACTATGTTGTGATTTGCTTTCATTCTTTGAACTACTGATATTTACAACAACAAAATGCGGATAGTCCACATATCAAATACCGTTGTGATTTGCTTTCATTCTTTGAACTACTGATATTTACAACAACCATTCTTTGGGGACAGCTACAACCAGATAAGTTGTGATTTGCTTTCATTCTTTGAACTACTGATATTTACAACAACAAAAGCAGATAAAATAATTTAAAAACGTACGTTGTGATTTGCTTTCATTCTTTGAACTACTGATATTTACAACAACTAATCCTTAGATCAGGTGATAACATATATTGTTGTGATTTGCTTTCATTCTTTGAACTACTGATATTTACAACAACGCTGGGATTAGACAGATGATCTACCAAAGTGTTGTGATTTGCTTTCATTCTTTGAACTACTGATATTTACAACAACACTACTAGGAGATAGCCTAGAAGATACGCTGTTGTGATTTGCTTTCATTCTTTGAACTACTGATATTTACAACAACTCCAGCTTCCATAAGCATTGGATCCATTGGGTTGTGATTTGCTTTCATTCTTTGAACTACTGATATTTACAACAACATAGTCAATTATATGGAAGTATCATTTGGTGTTGTGATTTGCTTTCATTCTTTGAACTACTGATATTTACAACAACGTATAAGAATATGAACTACGAGGATTTTCTGTTGTGATTTGCTTTCATTCTTTGAACTACTGATATTTACAACAACCAGGTACTGATCTATTGTAAACCTGAATTCGTTGTGATTTGCTTTCATTCTTTGAACTACTGATATTTACAACAACAAAATTATCACGATCATGATCAAAGTAGCTGTTGTGATTTGCTTTCATTCTTTGAACTACTGATATTTACAACAACTTTCTACATACACCAACTTTACCAATGTATGTTGTGATTTGCTTTCATTCTTTGAACTACTGATATTTACAACAACTGGATGCCTGGGATGCTTTTGTAGTTTTACGTTGTGATTTGCTTTCATTCTTTGAACTACTGATATTTACAACAACCAAATGAACTTTCGGCAAGCTCTTGAATTTGTTGTGATTTGCTTTCATTCTTTGAACTACTGATATTTACAACAACAAGTTATTATTAAATTTCCCTTCTCCAAACGTTGTGATTTGCTTTCATTCTTTGAACTACTGATATTTACAACAACCTTAAGCCTCTAAAAAATCAGCCAAAAATTGTTGTGATTTGCTTTCATTCTTTGAACTACTGATATTTACAACAACCTATCTCTTACGACGAGGTTTCGAGAGTTGGTTGTGATTTGCTTTCATTCTTTGAACTACTGATATTTACAACAACATGAAATTATGGAAGGGTTCACAGTAGACGGTTGTGATTTGCTTTCATTCTTTGAACTACTGATATTTACAACAACTCCCAATTAACAATTAATTTGTTTTCTTGTGTTGTGATTTGCTTTCATTCTTTGAACTACTGATATTTACAACAACTTATTGAGCCAATGAAAAAATGGCTACAGTGTTGTGATTTGCTTTCATTCTTTGAACTACTGATATTTACAACAACAGAAAGTGAGGTTTAATTAATTCTATAGCTGTTGTGATTTGCTTTCATTCTTTGAACTACTGATATTTACAACAACATACGTGGAATTTAAAACAAGCACAGGCACGTTGTGATTTGCTTTCATTCTTTGAACTACTGATATTTACAACAACACATGCTTAAATTGCTTTGAACACATATCGTTGTGATTTGCTTTCATTCTTTGAACTACTGATATTTACAACAACAAAGTTCCATTCATTTATAGGTGGCGTTGCGTTGTGATTTGCTTTCATTCTTTGAACTACTGATATTTACAACAACTAAATATGAAATGAACCTTGTTGCCTTTAGTTGTGATTTGCTTTCATTCTTTGAACTACTGATATTTACAACAACTACTCATAAGGGAGAAATTTATAAAAACCTGTTGTGATTTGCTTTCATTCTTTGAACTACTGATATTTACAACAACGTTTGTAGTACATGATGTAGTAGATCAGGTGTTGTGATTTGCTTTCATTCTTTGAACTACTGATATTTACAACAACAGTGGTATGTGATGGTCAAAACAGAATGGCGTTGTGATTTGCTTTCATTCTTTGAACTACTGATATTTACAACAACAGTCAATTTATTGCAAACGCATTTATGAGTGTTGTGATTTGCTTTCATTCTTTGAACTACTGATATTTACAACAACAAGGCGGACCAGGATAATTCAAAGCTACGTGTTGTGATTTGCTTTCATTCTTTGAACTACTGATATTTACAACAACCCAAAGGAAGGGCAAAAAGACACACATATCGTTGTGATTTGCTTTCATTCTTTGAACTACTGATATTTACAACAACTTTCCTAAGCGTGAGGTTATCCACGAAAAGGTTGTGATTTGCTTTCATTCTTTGAACTACTGATATTTACAACAACTTGTTGTTATTACTACCTTTGGACTGTCTTGTTGTGATTTGCTTTCATTCTTTGAACTACTGATATTTACAACAACACCACCCTCGAACAAATACTTAGCAGCATGTTGTGATTTGCTTTCATTCTTTGAACTACTGATATTTACAACAACATACTTTGGATGGAAAGAAGCGGTTAAGAAGTTGTGATTTGCTTTCATTCTTTGAACTACTGATATTTACAACAACCTCAAGTCTATTGATTGATAATTCAGAATTGTTGTGATTTGCTTTCATTCTTTGAACTACTGATATTTACAACAACATGCGCTTTATTTGTTTTTCCATAAAAATAGTTGTGATTTGCTTTCATTCTTTGAACTACTGATATTTACAACAACAAGAATTTTCAGAACTGCATAAATGAACAGTTGTGATTTGCTTTCATTCTTTGAACTACTGATATTTACAACAACACACGTTGAGTAAGGATCAGAAGACCGACCGTTGTGATTTGCTTTCATTCTTTGAACTACTGATATTTACAACAACTAATCTTGCTAGCCAATCCAATAGCCGCATGTTGTGATTTGCTTTCATTCTTTGAACTACTGATATTTACAACAACTTTACAGCTAAATAAAGCTAAGCAAAGGATGTTGTGATTTGCTTTCATTCTTTGAACTACTGATATTTACAACAACGTAAGGTTTTAGCTCCCATCCTGCCTGATCGTTGTGATTTGCTTTCATTCTTTGAACTACTGATATTTACAACAACCATTGAAGCTATCTGAATACGGTAGTAATGTTGTGATTTGCTTTCATTCTTTGAACTACTGATATTTACAACAACGTATATCAGGCGGAGTATTGACAGATGAATGTTGTGATTTGCTTTCATTCTTTGAACTACTGATATTTACAACAACTACATATTTCCGGTGGAAATACAGAAGAGAGTTGTGATTTGCTTTCATTCTTTGAACTACTGATATTTACAACAACATAGGCGCTTTCAAAGTGTCAGCATCAACCGTTGTGATTTGCTTTCATTCTTTGAACTACTGATATTTACAACAACTTAACGATCTATCTCGGTTCTTGCCATTACGTTGTGATTTGCTTTCATTCTTTGAACTACTGATATTTACAACAACTAGAACAAATACAGATAAAGCAACCGGAGGTTGTGATTTGCTTTCATTCTTTGAACTACTGATATTTACAACAACCCTAGTATAAATAATATAATTTATCCATTGTTGTGATTTGCTTTCATTCTTTGAACTACTGATATTTACAACAACTTATTGCTAGGGATTTAGGATTAGCAGATAGTTGTGATTTGCTTTCATTCTTTGAACTACTGATATTTACAACAACTCGCTGGCGATGATAACCGAATACTGTTCTGTTGTGATTTGCTTTCATTCTTTGAACTACTGATATTTACAACAACTGTTTTGACTTAATTAAACAACTTCCCGACGTTGTGATTTGCTTTCATTCTTTGAACTACTGATATTTACAACAACATATACCCGACAAAAAATACGATGACCAATGTTGTGATTTGCTTTCATTCTTTGAACTACTGATATTTACAACAACCAAGCAGTCTAACAAAGTAGACCAGAAAGAGTTGTGATTTGCTTTCATTCTTTGAACTACTGATATTTACAACAACTCTAATTTTATAACTGCCTTATCTCGTTCCGTTGTGATTTGCTTTCATTCTTTGAACTACTGATATTTACAACAACTATTCACAGCGCCAAACAGTTAAAATAGAAGTTGTGATTTGCTTTCATTCTTTGAACTACTGATATTTACAACAACATGCCACCAACCTTATCAAAGCATTCTCGTGTTGTGATTTGCTTTCATTCTTTGAACTACTGATATTTACAACAACAAGCAGAGATAACAGTAGTTGATATTCATTGTTGTGATTTGCTTTCATTCTTTGAACTACTGATATTTACAACAACCTTTACTATTATTGAGGGGGTAAGAACTACGTTGTGATTTGCTTTCATTCTTTGAACTACTGATATTTACAACAACAATATTCAAAATATAAAGGCAAGCGAACAGTTGTGATTTGCTTTCATTCTTTGAACTACTGATATTTACAACAACTTTGATTTGCATTTATATCCCATATTGGTAGTTGTGATTTGCTTTCATTCTTTGAACTACTGATATTTACAACAACCTCTTGTTTCAACACCATTTCAGGCTTATCGTTGTGATTTGCTTTCATTCTTTGAACTACTGATATTTACAACAACAGAGCGGGCAACTTTTAATTGTCGACACTGTTGTGATTTGCTTTCATTCTTTGAACTACTGATATTTACAACAACTTAGTAACTCGTTGAAGTATATCTTCATATGTTGTGATTTGCTTTCATTCTTTGAACTACTGATATTTACAACAACCAGTCTCAAACCTACCGTTAAAATGAGAGTGTTGTGATTTGCTTTCATTCTTTGAACTACTGATATTTACAACAACATTAAGTTTACCAATGCTAAGATGGTGCTCGTTGTGATTTGCTTTCATTCTTTGAACTACTGATATTTACAACAACTTTTCTTCCATAATAAAAAACGTTAATCCGTTGTGATTTGCTTTCATTCTTTGAACTACTGATATTTACAACAACCGAAACGGCTTGCGATATATCTATAGATGGGTTGTGATTTGCTTTCATTCTTTGAACTACTGATATTTACAACAACTTTTTCGTTTGGGTAAATAGTAGCCGTACTAGTTGTGATTTGCTTTCATTCTTTGAACTACTGATATTTACAACAACCTAAGGCAAAGACCAACAACGAGGCTGCAAGTTGTGATTTGCTTTCATTCTTTGAACTACTGATATTTACAACAACATAACACTAGATCCGGTATAACCAACAAAAGTTGTGATTTGCTTTCATTCTTTGAACTACTGATATTTACAACAACTATTTGACCGATTATTCACTCGTGGCATAAGTTGTGATTTGCTTTCATTCTTTGAACTACTGATATTTACAACAACATACCATAGTTCAAAAAACTAAAAATCAGCCAGTTAAACCAAAAATTAGCATTAAAAAATCCGATGATAAAAATTCATCGGATTTTATTCTAATTGGATTTTATCCATCCTATTCTTAAAACAATTCCAGTTGCTGTGGCGTATTAGGCAAGGATTTTTCTTCTTTTCCATAAAAAAGTTCCATCATGCCAAATTGCTTATCGGTTACGGTCATCATACCCACATGCCCTTTAGGAGGCAATATCCTTTTGATACGCTTAATGTGTACATCTGCATTTTCTCTACTGCTGCAATGGCGCAGATAAATAGAAAACTGGAACATGCTAAAGCCATCTCGCAACATTTCTTTGCGAAACTTGCTGGCATATTTCCGATCTTTTTGGGTTTCGGTTGGTAAATCAAAAAAAACAAGTATCCACAAAATACGATATTCATTTAAACGCATACCATAAAAATACTCTGTTAAAATGGTAACCCGTCTCCTTCATCATCTGGCTTGTCTTCCTTACTTTCGGCTACCATAGGCAGTTCTCCATCATTCAATCTATAATGTCTGGCTTGTTTATCAAAGTTCTTCATTTGAGGGTACACTATTTTACGTACGCTACCCTCATAACACTTTGCCAATGAAGCCGTTGTTTGCTGTAAGCCTACCATTAAAGGACTTTTGCCTTTATCAAACAATACATCTACCGCAGCAATGCCCAACAATTGCGATTTAATGGACTGGCCCAATTCTAAAAAATTTTCTCCCCGATCTATAATCCCCAGTACAAGCTCATCTACATAAGGCCGGTAAGGCTCCATCACATCATCGGCCAAACAATAGGCATTGTATTTATTGCGGTGGTGTATGCCCAATGTAGGCAAAAGGCCCGAACTTACCAGTCCTCTGGCTACAATAGCCCGTAAAATGGCATAACCATAATTGAGGAGGTTATTGGGTGGGTCTCCCTCTCGGCCCCTAAAAAACTCCATCTTTTTAGGAAACACATTTTGCCAATAATAGGCTGCGGCTCTTGCTTCATAATTATCCGGGTCACCCGATTTTACCGACCTGGCCCAGTACAGCATATTTTCGCAATTAATACCTCTGTTATAAAGTACCGCGGCCTGGTTTAAGATCTTAGCCTGTATAGTTTGTTGCCACAAATTCTTTTTTAGGGGTTGCGTAGCATCAATCTGGTATCTAAACCGCTCGCTTTGGGTATTGTGCCCATCTAAAGGCAGTAATAAACCTGTAGGTAAATGGCTGGCGTTACAGGTAACAATAGCCGCATTGTTTTCTAGCAAAGCAGCCATACAAGCCTGTGTAATGGTAATTTGCTGATGATCTAGTATTACCATTCCAATATCTTCAACAGCTACAGATTTTTTGCTTTCATTTTCACCCAACACTTTTAAATGAGGCAAATCTATTTGCAATTGCCCTTGCTTTAGATTAAGATAAGCCGGATTGGAAAAAAGAAGCGTTCGTTTAATCATAGGATTAAGCTTTTGAAATGTTACCCAACCTATCTACTTGGAGTTTGATGCAAACTTCTTTAATCCTATATAGATTATCAATTGTCACTTCAAGTTTATTCAAACTTCCTAATTCCCCTATTTTTGTTTTGGCATCATAACTTTTGATTAACGACGAAATGTTGTTTTTGATAAAATGACATTCAGAACCTGTGCTCGAAACCATTTTATATAACCCCTCAATATTTATGTTATTCTCATCAAAAGTTTTACCTTCCTCCGGAACATAAACTAAATCATTTGGCGATAAACTAAACAATAGTTGATTACCTTTTTCATTAGTCTGGGGAACTGCTGATAGGCCTTGTTTTTGTCTTTCTATAACCAAATTTAATGGAATGGTATCGTAGCTTCGTTTATTTGATCTGTCTGCATAAACGCCAAAAAATAAATTGGTTCCTTTGGCTGCCTCTACAAATTTTGTTGTTTTATTTCCTGTTTCTCCTAATGCAAATTTGCTTCCCTGCTCAAAAACCCTGACTTTTAATATGGGGTGATGATTTTTACCATCATTATACAACGCAATATTTTGGTTCATTTCCTCAATACCTTCGGGCGAAAAAGCAATTTCGGGATTGTTATCTTTTGCTTTTAGATAATTCAATAAAATCTTTTGAATTCCTGTATCGGTAATTGAAGCAATGGATTTCGCATCAAACGAAGTGTCCAAAGATTTTCTTGTTGCGGTTAAAATTTTACCTTTTGTTACTTTTATTCTATCTAAATTCACTTGTCCGGAAACGGTTTCTTTATGCAATGATTTTCTGATTGCCCAATTAACACCTTGCTGAGAAACCAAAGCTTTTTTGGGTTTTCCGTCTTGTCCTAATCGTAGGTTTCCGTTTTCGTCTTTATAGCTCTCATAATAATTTGTAGCCCTATTGATAACTCTTAGATTTTGTTTAAAACTTACTACAATATTTTCCAAAGCATTTTTTGCTTCAACAGTAAAGGTTTCCCAAGGTTTCATAAAATCTTTCGGAACTTCGCGCTCTATTCTTTTACCGGTTTTAGCATCATCATAAACTACTTTTTCGTATTTCCTTAATTTGCGGTTCAAATCATATCTCTTCGTATCTGATTTTGCACTTTCATTGTTCAATAAATTAACATGGTCTCTTGTTGCACAAGCAATAATCAAGGCATCCATGGCGTGATGGCGATGATCGATACGTTTTTTGGAAAAACCTCTTGATAGCTCAATTGGAACTGTTGGCAAAAATTTCTGATGATTTTCATTCCAAGCTGTAAAATCCTGTGTTTGTGTAATTGCGTTCATCCGTTCAAAGCGCGGTAAAATCAACTCGTTCCAAATGTCATTCAATCCCCAATCTTGTTTTAAATGAGCAGTTACTTTTCCATTGCCTGGAACAATATTTATAGAATTTACACCATCATCTTTACTTTCTGCTTTATCATCACGAACAATATTAGATAAAACTCCGCTGATATATTTACTGATATAGCGGGTATCGTTTAATTGCCTTTCGATCATTTTTTCGGGAATTTCTTCCAGTAAAAGCTTACTGCGTTTCGTTCTGTTCTTGCTGTAATTTTGTTTTACAAAATCTTCATAATCTTGAACTCCTAAAATTTTGACTGATTTTCCATTTCCTAATTCCACAACTTCTCCGTGATGCGATTTGATAAAAGCCAAACCTATCTGGTTATCTTTTAGCTTATTTACAGCCGATTCGCAAATTACCTTATTACTCAGACTATCATCAAAAAATAAACTTTGCGGAATAATGTGTTCTATTTCATATTCGTGGGTAAATAATTTATTTAATGGAATCATTTGCCCCGTATAAGGCGAACGGTATTTCTGTTCTAACCATAACTTGTAACGTTTCAAATCTGAACTTGATGGTTGTGCCGTTTTACTAATTTTTAAAATATCTTCGTCAATATTTTCTTCTGCATTCAAAACACCTTCTTCATAAATCTTTAAAATATCCTGTTGCATTGGCGAAAACGGGCGAACATTTTCTACACTTTGGTCTAAAGCCAATTCTGCCAACAACGCCTTGATCCGCAAATTGGTATTTTCATTTTCAGTAACCATATTGGTCAAACGCTTGCGTTCGTCAGCCGTATTTTTCATTTCCCTACCTAACTCAATATGAATTTCAGAAAAGAAATCTTTTGCACCTTTCCCGTAATGTTTCCAAATATCTTTTACAACACGCAGCGTTTCAGCAATTACCTGTTCCACAATTGGGTTTCGTAAGGAATGTTGTTTAAAGTCGTTTAAAAACTCATTTAAATCCTCTACAGAATTCCATTTACCTGCAACCGAAGCTTCGGAATGGCGACCATAAACAACATATTGAGCCAACCATAAAGGCAGGTCTTTAAAATCGGTTTCTGTAGAAAGGTGTTGTGCTTTTTCACGAACACGATCTTTTATTTTTTCATCATATTCACCTGTAATAATTTTGTAGATGCGTTCTTTTGATATACTGTCAATTGCTTCATGATTCCATTGTTTACCAAATCGCATCAATGGCAATAATTTCTTGATTGCCTTTTCTGAAAAGCTGCCGTAATCGCTTTTAAAAGGTGGAAATTTCTTAAATGAACCTACAAATTGTGCTGTATTTAAATGGTGTTTTTCTGCAAATTTCTTTAAAGCTTTTTCGTACTCAATTTTATCGTTTACCGAATAAATGATGTGCCACAGTGCCATTTCGTTTTCAAAAGTCAAAAAATCTTGTGGTGTATTTTCAACCTTATCCAAACGACTTTGAATTAAATATTTGGTTTCATTTCCCGGATAAATTTTGTCTTGAACATAATTCCAGCGATATTTTTCAATTTCGGCTTTGGAAACTTTTTTCAAGTCAAGTTTTTTCTTCAACAGAAACTCAATCAATTGTTCTTGCTTAATTTCTTTTTTCTGATTTAAAAATTCAAAAACAGCTTCTTGGTCTTCTATAGTCGAAATAAATTCAGTGGTAATTTTTACATCATCGTCTTTTCTGTAAATCTCCAAATTCTTAACCCATTGCAACAATCGAAATTCTTGGTAATAAGGATTGGATTTTGAAATCACTTTGATTGGATATACTATACCATCTTTAGACTTTCTGCTTTCAAAAGGGCAATTAGCAATGGAAGACTTTTGGGTTCGTAAAGGTCTTTGATAGAACAAAATATCGTTAAGTATCAAATGCACCAAATTCTTTGATGAAAGTATTTCGCGATGCTGTTCATTGTTTTTATATAATTCTCTTATACAATCATGGTATAATTCTTCGTTTTGAAATTCTGAATGAAATTCACTTTGTTTTTTAAGGATTTGCGTTAATTCATCTTTATAAAACTTACGCTCAACGGTGCGAACCAATTTCCCTTTTATCTTTTGTTTTGGATTGAGTAATAAGTTTTCGTAAATATAAGTTCCGACTGTTTTATTGGAATTAGCAATTGTTAATTCAGTACGTGCTTTAATTTTCTTAAAGAATTTATCTTGATCTTTTTTACTCATCAAAGCGATTTCATCAAATGTAGGTAATGGCGTTAATCTTCGCTTCTCCCTACCAGTTGTATCTGACTTACGGTCTTTTACTATTTTAATATCCCCATTTTCATTTAATTCTTCTGTAACCAAAAATTCTTTTTCTGTATTTTCCCATTTCGGATCGGTCGTGAAAGTCGCAGAATATTCCCAACCATTTGACAAGGTCATTTTGTACCAGGTCCGTTTGTCATTCTTTTTATCAACTTCGCCTTTTTCAACTTTCGTTATGGTTAGAGCAATTACAAATTCTTTTACATTGTCGTTTATTTCTTCTTCTTCGCCACGCAACTGATAATAACCACGCTTTTGATTGAAATTTAAAATCAACCAAGCCAATTCTTCTTTTTCAATTTTCTGGCTTAAAGCTTTTTTACGCAAATAATAAATTGTCCAATCATAAGGAATCTTAGCTTTCTCACCTTTAATATTTTTTCGGTTTAGCAAGTCTGATTGATGTTGCTTGAAATCAGTTAACATCTCTTGGAACAAGTTTTGAAACAAAAACTCAAATTTGTCTTTCCCGTTTTCCTTTTGCCCGTTTTTCTTCCACGCAATTTTTGGTTCGGTTTCTTCCAAAAACTGTCCCAATCGCTTTTCAAAATCTATTTCTTTCGCATAATGTTCGGGCAAAAACCCCAACACATTCAATACTCTGTGCAAACGCTCACGCCTTAACAAATAACGCTCTCGTAATCTTCTTGCACTTCTGTATTTTGTCCTGTCGGCTGTTTGAGAAATAGAATTTCCTTTGCCAAATTCACCTAATACATCTTGTGTCATCGGAATAATCCGACTTCCCATGCCAAGAATTTTTCCTTGTTTATTGTCGTAATCTTGTTGAACCAACGCCCACCCGATAGAGTTGGTCCCTAAATCAAGTCCTAATATAATTTTCTTCATAATCATCTTATTTGATGGCATTTAAAGATACTTATAAAAAAAGTACTCTTTTACGGTTTTCCGTATCTTAGCCTTAAAAGATATTTGTATATTTGGTTATTGAAAGCAAATCACAATAAGGATTATTCCGTTGTGAAAACATTTAGCGCCTCGCCTATCTGCGGGGCATTTTTGTTTTCTTTCTCTAAATGTTTAAGCTCACTAATACCCTCTAACTCCTCAAATCTCACATCTCATGCCTTAAAACTTCTTCTCGCCATTGCCCCACTGCCTATTTCTCTGCATCATGCGCAGCAGATCACTGTACAAATAATAATAACGGTTACCAATGGGCGAGTAAGGCAAATAGCCCTGGCTTACCAGATTTTTGAGCGTACGCTCGCTAATGTTGAGGATCTCCATTACCTGATGTTTATCGAGAATTTCGTTGGTAAAAGACTGTAAACCTTTAGACTTAAAAGTAATGCGCTTGAGCGGCACCGGCTGATCTGATTTACTGTTGTTCATAAGCGTATAATTTAGACAAAAAAGCAAACCTTAACCCGCAAGATATTAACTAAAAGGCACTTAAGCAAATTTATATGACTTTAGCCCAGACTGCTCCGGGACTCATTTGAGATTTGTTCGAAACATCTTCGGCAGCTTGTGGAGAAAAGCAAAGCCGGTTACGCAGCAATATCCTTGCAAATAACAGGCCTTACACCTTAGCAGAAGCAGTTCTTAACACCCTAAGGCAACCTACTAAAAGCCCATAAAAATTTTAGTAATGCCGAACAAACGGCCTTTTTCCGCAATAAAGAGGGCAATACCTGGGCTTAACGGGGTAAAGCACAGTCTTAAAAGGGCAAAACACCTTCACAACAAGCTGAATAACAATATTCTACATAACAAGCCCCTACCTTTAGGCTAATTAATCAATTGTTTTACTAAAAATTAAAATTATGGGAGTTATTAAACAAGGTATCTTGGGAGGTTTCTCGGGTACAGTAGGCACGGTAGTGGGCGCAAAGTGGCGCGGCATTACTTACATGCGTGGCAAGAGCACCAGCAAAAGGCAGGGTTCCAGCTTTAAACAGGAAGAACAGCAAATGCGCTTTTTGCTGATGGTAAAATTTATGCGTAAGATGAGCGCATTTGTAAACCGAGGCTACCATAATCTGGCCATACACATGACCCCGATCAATGCCGGTCTTTCTTACAACCTCAAGAACAGCATTACGGGCGATTTCCCCAATTACGAAGTGGCCTATAACATGGTGCTGTTAAGCCGTGGCGATCTGCCCAATGCACAGAACCCACAGGCCGCGGCAGGTACAGGCGGTACGGTTGAGTTTACATGGGTAAACAATGCGGGCAGTGGTAAGGCGCTTGATACCGATATTTGTCTGGTTACGGCTTATTGCCCCGAAAAAGACCTGGCTATATGCAGCAGGTTTAGCAGTGAGTTTACCCGACAAGACCAGCACCTGATTTTGGAAGTACCTGAGTTTGCCGGACTGGAGGTTGAGACTTACATCTCTTTCTTTAGCGAGAATGGTAAGGAAATTGCCGACAGTATTTATACCGGTCCGGTAAGCATTACCTGATTACAAAGCCCGGTAAGAAAATTTAATCTTACCGGGCTTGACTTTCTGATGTCTTTTTGTAGCCCGGAACCACCCTTGCCCATAAATTGGTTAACTGTTTAATTGATAAATTGTTAAACTACTCACACCATTCCTTTCTCATGTTCCTTCTTTCATTGCCCAGAACCCTTTGGTGTCACCATCCAATTACTACCGTCACCCTGAATTTCCTGAAATGAGTTCGGGACAAGCTATTTCAGGGTCTGTTTACTGTTTTTATATAGATGCTGAACTAAATTCAGCATGACGATACAACGAGGAGTTCAGCATAACGCACAAGAGGAAAACATCATAACAACTTAAACACACCGTGTCAGGCTGTCCCGATAACTATCGGGATTGTCAAAGCCTAACTTGTAGGAGCATCCACATTTCGACAACTTGCCCCCATACTTCGGGAGGCTCAATGTGACACCGTTAATGTGACAAGTAAAGATGCTGAACCAAGTTCTGCATGACGCACAATAGGGAACTTCAGACTCCTGTCATCAGACTTTCGGACTACCAGCCTTCCCGACTTCAAACATCCGTCATCGGACTTCGGTCATCCGTCTTCAGACTTCCCGACTCTACACTTTCCAACTACCAACTTCGGACATCCGTCATCGGACTTCCCAACTACCAACTTTCTGAATCCAGACTTCCGTCTTCAGACTTTCGGACTACCAACCTTCCCGACTTCGAACATTAATCTTTAATTACCTTTTGCTGCAATTGTTGTTGTGCACCTTTAAGTAAAAGAATATAAACGCCAACCGGATAACCCGACAGGTTAATTTGATACGCTTGGCTTTGAGCATTCAATTGTGCCTGATAAACTACCTTTCCGGTAACATCTGAGAGCTGTAACTGGTTAAATGTATTACTCACAAAATTAATGTTAAGTACATTTTTTACCGGATTTGGATAAAGACTAAGCTGGTTACCTGTAAAGCTAAAATCTAAAGCTTTAATGCCAATCTCAGTCAGTTGCCCATCTAAGTCTAACTGTTCCAGTTTATAGTAGTTAATGCCTGGTGCAGGAGTAGCATCTACCACCTGATAGTATTTGCGCCCAAGGCTGTTAATGGCTCCCGGTACTTTGGCAATTTCGGTATAATGAATACCATCAGTTGAACGGCCAACAATAAATTCCTTATTATTTGTTTCGGTTAATGTTTGCCAGTTCACTTTTACCTTCTGCTGTTCTTTTTGCACCGTAAAACTATATAAACGGATAGGCAAACTGGGGTCAACCTGCATGGTAATACTTGCCGCAGGAGCACTACAGCCATTTAAGGCAGCTTCTACACTTACTATATCATTATTTAAGGGCGTATAGGTATAGGTGTTGCCTGCTCCGGTTTGCATTGCATTGCCATTTACTTTAAAGATATACTGGCTAAAATTAGGGCTTGCTGTAAAGGTTACACTGGTGCCTGAATTGATTATACCTGTAGTTGAGCTGCTGATTGTTGCATAAGGATTTAATGTAGCACCGATCATTAAAGTACCTAAATTGGTATATTCTATTTTGGCACCACCGGTTATTGCAAAAGAGTAAACACGCCCAGCAAGAATATTAGCAGGAGCAAAGGTACCCACAGGGTAATAAGAATCTGGGGAACCAGCCGTTTGTTTTATGGCCACGTAATAACTGGTGTTGGCCGGAATATTAACAGCAGTTGGAAAATTAAAAACTACTTTGGTATTGAGCATTGCACTTGTAATGGTCTGCAATGGAGATTCGGCTAAAATAACACCATTGTCATCTAACAGCACCCCACCGATCTGTTTACCTACGCTGGTGGTAGCTGTGGTAATATGCACTTTGACACTACTGATACTGACCCCCACTGCCGGCGACAGGTATTTTAACGCAAGTAAACCAGCAGTGGAACCAAAACCGATGCCATCATAAGGAGCATCAGTAGAATTATAGGAAGCCAGTTCGCCACAACCTACCTGTTGTGCTTTTTGCATTGAGTTGTTCGTGTTCCTCTCATCATTAGGTACGCTCACAACGATGTTCTGGGTGCCCACATTAACGTTAACCATGTTAAAAGATACCTGTGTACTTGCCCCTGCATTTAAACTAGGGATCGTAAAAATCTGGCTATTGGGATTTGCGCCTGTAACGTTAAGGCTTACTTGAATATTGCTGGCATTTTGGGCACCTTTATTTTGTACAATAGCCGTAATAGTTCCTGGAACTATTCTATCTGTTTCTCCATAGCCAATATCTAAGATGTTAACCGCAATATCATTTTGATAAGGATTATCCATACCAAACAGAAGTGAAGGCCTGAAACTGCTACTCGCTGTAAAGCTATCCGGAGGTGTAGTGGTATTGCTTGAAGCATTGGCAAGTGAATTGGGAATAGAATTATCACAACGATATATTGCGGAGGTAGTCGCAAACTGGCTGCCAAGATAATCATAAGCAACATATAAGCCTCCTCCGGTATAGGTAAAATTATTGTTTAGGCCAATATCTGTAGTTGCAGCAGTAGTTGCACCTACAGGAAGGTTGTAATTACCATCATAAACCTGTGTCATCCCAGTAATGGCAGTGGCCCAAACATTAGATTTTGAATAGCTTGCATCGGTAGTGTTTTGCAGGTAGATTTTAAAATTACCCCCTGCGGCTGAACTTACCCCCGTTTCATAAACAAAGCCCAGCCGCTTAATAACGGCATTTGTATTAAGGATACCATTAAGTTCACTTGCCGGAATAATAAATGCCGCTCTCAAAGTGGTATGGGCAGTTGTTCCGTTGGGTGCTCTGAGAGCTGACGTTCCAGCTGTACTAATAGGAGTTTGAACAAATATAGTGGCCTGCGAATAGGTGCTTATAGCATAAAATGCCATAAAAATAGAGAGTAAAAGTTTTTTCATGCGAGTTTAATTAAGATTAGAATGATGTTCATTTATTAAATGTGGTACATAAATTTCTTATATACTTCAAGCTGCTTTAAGGGTTCAGTCTTTTTTGCACCTGTACCTGCCTACACCAGCTTTCAGAAATCCAATAAAGTTTGAATTTCAATGTTTCCGTTCAGTATTTTATGCACAGGGCAGCCCTGAGCTATCTTGTGTATCTTATCTTCCCAGCCCGGTTCAATTACTGCGCCTCCAAAACTGATGGTTCTGGTAAATTGTGCTGTCTGTATATGCGGGTAATTTTCAAGCTCTACCTCTACATTGATCTCAGGGATATTCCAGCCTTTACGTTCTATATACATGCGCAAGGTAGCAGCCGTACAGCTTGCCAGAGAAGTGGCCAGAATTTCGTAAGGATTAAAGCCCTTATTACCACCGCCGTTCTTTACAGGTTCATCAGTGATCAGACTATTCTCGCCCGCAATTACCTCGGTATAATATTTCTCAAGACCTAAGGTTGCTTTTACTTTTACCGCCATATCAGGATCTTAACTTATAAGACAATGCACCCGAAGGACAATGCTCTATCTGGTTTTTGAGTTGCTGCGCATTCGCATTTCCGGCTTTGATCCAGGGGCGTTCTTTAGGGTTGTAAACCTGAGGCAGCATTTTTACACAAATGCCCGAATGCTGGCAAAGCTGGGGTTTCCATATCACGGTAATTTCACCTTTATCATATTCATGAGTTTCCATCTTTTTAAGGTTAAATTTTTCAGAAATAGTTATATAGGGATAAACAATTCTTTATTTAACTGCTAAATACAAACTAGCTTATTTAATCTTTAATCAGGTTGATGTTTTCATCAAAATGATGATAGGTGGTATCTAAAACATTTTCAGTCTCTTTACCCTTTTTTAAGATCATCTTGACAAACATTTTAAGTTCGTATATGGTTTTTGGATTCTTACGGGCTTGTATTCTTTTTTCAATACTATCATTAATATTCTGGTAATAGCCTACAGAATCGCTTAGCATAGTGGCTTTGTTTTTATGCTCTTCAAAATCGCGTTTAGAGATATTTACTCCCTCTGTCATCCCTATACTTTGTTGCAACTCCATTTGGCTGAGCTCATTTTTCATGAGCGCTATATAACGATTAGACTCTTCGATAAAATAATCAATCCGTTTCTGGTTATTGAACATTCTGAGAGAGTCTAACCTGTTTTCGTCTAAAGTATCTACTTTAACAACGCTAAACTCCTTAATATCGGCTTCAAGGTTCTGCTTAAAAATAGCATCTTTAAGTGCCTTATCAACAGAGGCCTGCATTTTCTCTATATCCTTGGTTTTTTGGTCTTTGCATGAATATAAAGATACAAGCATGAATAAATAAATGATCTTCTTCATAATTTTTTAGTTTTTCGGTATACTAATATATGGAATATTAAAGAAATAGCCAGATACTGTTGCCATTACCGTCACCCTGAACTTGTTTTACTGCGTAGCTTTCCGCTTTGCTCCAAGTCAGAGTCTATTTACCCTTAAAGATGCTGAACAAATTTCAGCATGACGGAAATAGGAAAGCATGTTATAACCTAAAATGGACTGTGTCAGGCTGTCCCGATAGCTATCGGGATTGTCAAAGCCTAACTTGCAGGGGTACCCACATTTCGACAGGCTCAATGTGACAATGCTAAGTATAAAGATGCTGAAACAGCCTGTCCCGAACTCATTTCGGGAAGTTCAGCATGACGTGAAGGGAGCACACAGCACGACGCAGATATTAAACTATAGAAAGGCACACCAACTTCGGACATCAGTCTTCGGACTACAGACTATAAATTTCCTGACTACACACTTCGGACATCAGTCTTCGGTCTTTCTAACTATCAACTTCGGACTTCCGTCATCAGACACCCGACTCTCAAAAAAAAGGGGCCCAGCTTAAGCCAGACCCCGCACTGAAAAAAATCTTTAAAGCTTAAAACCCGATTTTGATTCCTACATTTAAGCCCAAACCACCAATGTTTACATAAGAACGCAAATCATCAGAAGGTTTAGAAGAATCGTAATTGGCAGAACCTTTAACGTTCATATCAGAAGTAATAGTCTTATGGTAATTCACATTTCTATCGCCGTTAGCCTGGTTAGCCAGAGTAAGCTGCTGCGAACCTACCACTGTTCCGGTAGACGAAACCACAACCGTAGCTGTACCATCATATTTTTTCAGCTCTTTATCTTTACCCCCTACCGATACGTTACGGTATTCTAGCTCAGAAAACAGACTGATGTTTTTACCCAGCTTATAATCAAATCCAATAGCCGACTGAAAACCAATAGTTGCGTTAGGATTAATTTTTTCTTCGCGGTCTAATACCAGATTAACCTGTGTACCCGGGGGCGAAGTAAAGCCATTTTCTCTGGCTATGGTCCCGGTTTTATCGTTAACAGCGGTATTGATCTGCAGGTAGCCATAAACAGGCACAATTACCCCTACTCGGGTATAAGGTTTAAAATCGCCTTTGGCTGGAATTCTTAGTACTAAGGATGGAGCAACATCCAGAGCTTTTACCTTACCTTTAGAGTACAGGCTTAAAACGGTATTGCCGTTCATAATCCCGGTCATTTTCATCATATCCTGACTTTCACTCTCAAAGTAGTTAACCCCCAGCTCTAAACCCAGTATAGGGTTAAACTGGTAACCACCGGCCAAACCAGCACGCCAACCCTGCCCAAATGATCCGGTTAATGCGGTTTCAGATACAGTACTGGTAGCACCTGTGGTAGGATTAATGGTAAACACCCTATCGCGGGCAGGCTTACCGTTCAACGCCGGAAACTCAACAGGTGTAACTTTCATAAAATAACTGGCCCCGGGCTTTAGATAAAAACCCTTATCGGTTTGAGCGTAAGTAACAACAGAAGTACCTGCCAGCAATAAGGCAGCGGATAATAACTTTTTCATAGTTCTTAGTTTTGTGTTTAAGGTGGCAGGCATAATATTATGCTTGCATAAAAATAAACGCTGTTTTTATGCTTTTGTTTCAATTTTCAGGAAAAATTGAAACATCATATTTTGGTAAAAAACATTTTTTTGATACGGCGGTAAAGCCTACATATTGTAATTTTGCTAACAGTGTTAACCACAAGCATGGAAGACCTTTCGCAGAAAACGGTTCATAAAGAAAAAGTACGCGCGGCCATTGTAGAAGCTGCCCGCCAGTTGCTGGAAAAAGAAGGCTGGGAAAGCGTATCTATACGCAAGATTGCCGAACGTATAGGCTACAGCCTGCCTATGGTTTATACGCATTTTGAAAACAAGGAAGCCATACAGAAAGAATTTGTTAAACAGGGCTTTAACCTGCTTACAGATTGTATTGTTTTGCAAGCTGCAACAAAAACCGAACCCGCGCAACAGCTTATAGCACTAGCCGTGGCTTATTTCGATTTCTCATTTAGCCATGCCTGTTATTACAGGCTCATGTTTGGGCTGGGCATACCCGGTTGCCAGCAGGTAAATGAGATTGCCGAGATCAAGCGTTTTACCTCTGTGATATTTGAGGTACTGGGCAGGCTCATACCTGCAGCTAGCAATGAGCGTATTTTTCTGAAGTTCCATACCCTGTGGTCGGTTTTGCACGGGCTGGCCTCTATTAGCATGGTTAACATAACCGGCGCCGCTGATACCCTGCAAAAACAGGTATTGTTAGATGCCGTTAAAGGTTTTATTAAAAATATCAACGATTAAAAATTTATGAGCTTAATTGAAGCGTTAAACTGGCGTTACGCCACTAAAAAAATGAATGGTGAAGCCGTTCAACAAGAAAAAGTAGATATGATTTTGGAGGCTGCGCGTTTAGCCCCAACCTCATCGGGCTTACAACCTTTTAAAATCATTGCGATTAGTAACCCCGATAAAAAGAAAGAATTGTTGCCTTTGGCTTTTAACCAGTCGCAAATTGTAGACGCATCGCATGTATTGATCTTTGCCGCATGGGATAATTATACCCATGAAAATATTGACGAGGTTTTTAACCGCACCAATGCCGAAAGAGGTATTCCGGCCAGCGCTACTGAAGAGTATGTGGCCCGTTTAAAGGGAATGCTGGTACCACGTACCGCTGAAGAGAATTTTCAGCATGCCGCCAGACAGGCCTATATCGGTTTGGGTATGGCTATAGCTCAGGCCGCCATGTTAAAAGTAGATACCACGCCAATGGAAGGTTTTGACAATGCCAAAGTTGATGAATTTTTAGGTTTACGCGAAAAAGGATTGAGAAGTGTCAGCATTTTAACCATCGGTTACCGCGATGCAGAAAACGACTGGTTGGTTAACCTTAAAAAAGTACGTCAGTCTTTAGCAGATTTTGTAATAGAATACAAATAAGCACAATTTTTTAAAAGGTTGTTTAAAAGCAGGATGCTGCTGCATTGAATAAGTGTCGCATTTCGGCGAGCTCAATGTGACACTCAATTTTAAACAACCTTTTCTTTATTAAATACTATACTGAGCTTTCTGCTCAACATACTTCCCATCTGTGCGTCATGCTGAACTGGTTTCAGCATCTTACCAACGAGAGATAGACCCTGATACGAATTTACTCCGCAGCTTTACGCTTCGCTCTAAGTCTGTGTATAGAATTATAAGGAAACGGATCCCGAAATGAATTCGGGATGACGATAGCGGTTATGATAGCAACAGTGATTATTATGAAATGCCTTAATAGATGCGTCATGCTGAACTGGTTTCAGCATCTTTAATCGTTCCCAATCAGGAGCAGGAGACAGCGATAAATGCTTCTAACTCAATCCAAATCCTCAAATAGATCTCTCCACTCAGGATTATGCTCCTTGATCAGGTTAAGTTTCCATTGCCTATGCCAGTTTTTTAGTCGTTTTTCTTCTGCAATGGCTTCTTCTATAGTGGCAAGTTGTTGGTAGTACACCAATTTATTGCAATTATACTTAGCCGTAAAAGAATTAGGATCATATTTATCTTTATGCTCCTGTATTCTGAAATACAGTTCTGAAGTAACACCAACATACAAGGTGGTATGGGTGTAATTGGTTAGGATATAAACGCAGCCGCCTCTTTCCATTTACACAAGTTATTCATTTTTGACTAGAGTTCAATTATTTCAAACTCACGCCATGCCTTTCCATCATGCGTCATGCTGAACTGGTTTAAGTACCTAAGCATCCTAAGCCAACGTCTACAACTATAAGGAAACAGATCCCGAAATGAATTCGGGATGACGATAGCGGTTATGATAGCAACAGTGATTATTATAACACGTCCTTAATAGATGCGTCATGCTGAACTGGTTTCAGCATCTTACCAATGAGAGATAGGCCCTGAAACGAGTTCAGGGTGACGGTGGAGGATATAGAATTAAGATGACGGCTGTAGTTATAATCAGCGACTGTGATTATTATGAGATGGCTTAATAACACGTTATGCTAAACTTCCCGAAGTAAAGGAACAAGGTGTTCCAGCATCTCTAATTACTTTAAATCAGAAGACGGGAGGATTATAAGTAACTTCAATACCCTCATCACATTTCCCATCTGGGCATCACCCCTCAAATACATGCGTCATGCTGAACTGGTTTCAGCATCTTACCAAAGAGGGGTTAGACTCTGAAATAAGTTCAGGGTGACGGTGTAGTGGGTAACAGCAGTGGTATAAAGTGACCTTGGTGAAGTACCTACCAACTGTAAAATTTTGTTAAACATCATCAGGCATTGGGCAATTGCTGCATAATAATCAATATATTTAGCGCAGGTACATCAATTCTGATCAGATGAAACAATTTAAAATCTTTCTTCTTTTACTTATTACGGGTATAACCACGGCCTTTGCACAACAGGCAGATACCGCGGCTTTATCAACCATTATCAATAAAACCAAGAAATTAGCTACAGAACAACCTATAGAAAAAGTTTACCTGCACTTTGATAAACCCTACTATGCCGTAGCGGATACGGTATGGTTTAAAGCTTATGTTACCACCACACATAATTTCCCTTCAGAACTGAGCAAGATTGTATATGTAGAAATGTACAATCAGGTAGATTCATTAGTACAAACGGTAAAGCTGCCCGTAAAAAACAGCGTGGCCTATGGCAATATGCCACTCAGCATGAACAACTATAAACAAGGCAATTATTATATAAGGGCCTATACTTTATGGATGTTAAACAGCAGTCCTGATTATTTCTTTAACAAAAGCATTTTAATTGGCGAAGCCATAGACAAAGAACTGGTTACCAATATTAGTTATAATAACGTGGCAGCCGATAAAGGCATTAAAACCACTGCCCGCATCCAGTTTAAAGACATCAATAAAAAACCTTTGGCCAATAAAACAGTTAACTGGCGCATTTTTCATAATTACGATGTATTTACACGTGGCAAGGGTACAACCGATGCCAATGGTTATTTAACAGTTACCGTAACCAGCAAAGCGGGTGAGCCTATAACCAAAGGCAGCATAGTGGCCGATGTAAGCCTTAGTGAAAAAAATCTGGCCAGTGCAACTTTTAATTTAAAGCAAAACCTTGAAAAAGTAGATTTTCAGTTTTTTCCGGAAGGTGGCGAACTCCTTGCCGATGTACCCAACCAAATAGGCTTTAAGGCCGTAGGTACGAATGGCTTAGGTATTGATGTTAAAGGGAGTATTTTAGATGAGCAAAACACCGAAGTTGTACCCTTTGCCTCTTCTTTTGCAGGCATAGGCTCGTTTTATTTTACCCCTGCAGCCGGAAAAAAATACAAAGCAAGATATACTTTAAAAGATGGCAGTACACAAACCATTGATCTGCCTGCAGCACAACAGGAAGGTATTGGCATACAGGTACAGCATAATGTTACCGATATCATTAACCTGAGGATTTTAACCAATGCCGGTTATTTTGAAAAAAACAAAGACAAAACCTTTTACCTGGTGGGCCAAAACACCAATAATGTTTGCTATGGCGCTACTTTAAGCCTCAAAAGCCAGGTGGTTAATGCCAAAATCTCCAAAGAGAACTTCCCTTCGGGTATTGCACAGTTTACGCTTTTTAACGAAAATAAAGAACCTATTAGCGAGCGCCTGGTTTTTGTATTGCATAAAAATGCGTTAAACATTGCCGCAAAAGCAGATTTGCCACAATATAAACCTCGCCAGAAAGTAAAACTGAGCTTAGACGCAAAAAGCAAAGAACAACCCGTAGCAGGCGATTTTTCTGTAAGTGTGGTAGATGAGCAGAAAGTACCTTTTGATGAAGACAATGAAACCACCATTTTAAGTTCGCTGTTACTTACCTCAGACCTAAAGGGTTATGTAGAAAAACCCAACTATTATTTTAATAAAACCGATGATAAGAAACTGGCAGATTTAGACCGCTTAATGCTTACACAAGGTTACCGCAGGTTTAGCTATAAAAACATCATGGATAATAAATACCCTGAGGTGTTTTTATTACCTGAGCAAGGCATTAGTATAAGTGGTACGTTAAGAGATCTTACCGGTATGCCAGTAAAAAAAGGCATTATGCGTATGATGGTTACCGGAAAACCTATATCTGCCGAGACCGTAACCAGCAATGTAGGCGTTTTCCATTTTAATAATCTTGTATTTCCAGATTCATCACAAGTGGTGGTTACAGCTCGTTACAACCCTAATTACACCAATCTTATGATTATGTTAGATGGCATACCATCTGCAGCAAAAGGAACCAATCTGCGCTGGGCAGATGAACGTGAAAACATTGATACACTTTTATCTTCTTACCTAACCAATAGCCAGAAACAATACCGCTTTATGCGTACCTTAAAAGAGGTAGAAATTAAGGGTTCTGTAATTAAAAAAGCCAGTTACCGTGACTACCCTGCACTTTCAGGTTTAAGCCCAATCCCTGATCGCTCTATAGATGCCGCCATGCTTACAGGCTGCAGCTCTGTATTAGATTGCTTAAAAGCGCTTACCGGTAGCTTTACTTACGATTTTAATGAACAGAAATTCTATGTATCACGCGATTACAATACAGGCAGCCGTATTCCCGCATCTATATTTTTAAATGGTATGCCGGTAGATGCCGTTGCTCTGGGTAACCTCAATGGTGGTGAAGTTGAATCTATAGAACTGTTTTTAAGCGATCCGCTGGGTACTATAGACAGAACGTACAATACCAAGGGTGTTATTGTGGTTAATGTTAAGAAAGCACCTAAAGGCGAAAAAATATCTAAACAAGAGTTTTTAGATATGATCCCTAAAAAATACGAGGCAAAATACAGTCCGATGGGTTATAGCAAACAACGTGAGTTTTACTCGCCTAAATACCTGCCTAACGCACCTGTTACCAATAACGATTTGAGAACTACCATTTACTGGAACCCTAAAGTAATTACCGACGAAAAAGGCAATACAAGTCTGGAGTTTTACAATGCCGATGGAAAAGGAACCTATAAAGTTGTGGTAGAAGGATTTGATAAAAACGGTAATGTAGCCCGTACCGTATTAAGGTATAGCGTTAAATAAAGAGTTCATAATTATTGCTTTCCCGTCACCCCGAACTTGTTTCGGGGTCTATGAGTTCAGATTAATTATTTTCTAATAGCGATAGCCCTAAAACATCTTCGTTTAAGGTAAAGTCCGACCTTGGCTGATGCGGTAGGCAGTAATAGGCCTAAGCAGATATATTGTAGTATCAGGCGCAGTCGGTGGCTTTTGGTCCTTTTTCCATAAAAAGGATTAGGCCACGCCGGCCAATGAGACGATAACATCTTAACTTTATCACAAAAAGCAAAGATTTTTAGCTTGAAGACAAAAGTTACTTAATAATGTAATCATTCATCTTGCTAAACGTAACAACAACCGTTCTACTGATCTAACCGGCCTGTGAAGATTTTCGGCAGGCAGCTCTTCTGCTTCAACTTGAGCTTTAAAAGAAAATGCTCAAGCCGGGCGCTTTTGATTACTTATTGCGATAAAAAAGTAACTGAAGCTACCCGGCATGAGGGTAGAAAAGGCTTATGTAAAGGGTTCCTTCACAAACCTAACTCTTCTACCTCAACACTCTCCTAATATCCTTAATAATCTTTTCAAAATCCTGCATATTTTGCATGCTGTTTTCGCGGCTCAGTATTTTCATTTCAATTACACCTGGTTGATGCTTCAGGTAAAAAGTTCCGTTACCCGGCATAACAATTTCTTTTCTCTCAGAAGTATGATCTAAAACTCTTGCGCTTTCACTTCTTAAGGCCTTATTCAGATAATTGTCCAGAACGGGGTCTTCATCCTCTGGGAAAAGACCTGTAAATGAAATCCCATTATCGTTTTTAATGGTTTTAAAAGATCTGCGGCCCTCATTAAAATTGCAGGCCAGTAAAGTAAGCGGTAAAATTACAGCCAATAAGCTTATCCTTTTCATATCTAAATATTTTATTGGTCGCCGTTGTCTTCCTTATCGTTGGCATGATCTACATCATATTTACACTTCAGCCCTTCTTCGGTCATGATCCAGGTCCTGTAAGTATTGTATTCGTTATCATTTCCATGACAGTAATAATAGAATTTTAAATACCTGTACAGGTTATCGTTAATATTGATCTTGGTACCTACAGGCACTTTAATAGTCAATACAACATTCTGGTCTCTCCATACGGCATGTTCCTTTAAAATAGCACGTGGGTTTAAAGTAATGAGCGAATCTGCGATGATATATTTATACTCCATGTTCTGAGCGTTCTCTAAAGCATTTCTAAAGGTTTTGCCATTAGATTTATAAGATCTCATAATGCTTACTTTACCATCTTCACTTTTATCGAACTCTACCCTTACATTTCTCGGACTTCTAAAAGGTCCTTCATCAAAATTATCTATTACAATATTTGAACCCGACGCATAATCTTTCAGGTTAAAATCAACACTGTCTTTTTTAGAAAAAACCATGTTTGGGTTTACGGCAATGGTATATGAAGGAAAGGCTTTAAGTTCTGTTTTTTGTGCAATTTCTGCTTCTTCCTGAAACTCAGAAACGATGCGGGCCACGTTAAAGCTTACTGTTGCCGCACCTATAAGCCATACTACCAACATGGCAAACCATACGTATTTGCTGATCTGTAAACGTTGGTTAATGGTTTTAACCGCAAACAGCACCAAGGCCAGTAAAGGAACAAACGCAGTTACAAAGGCGCTGAGTACGAACTCTCCTTTAAACGGACTATTAATGATATTGAAAGGAAAATCACTGTAAATATGATCGCTCCAAAAGCCCATTAATGCCCCTAAAGCTATAATCAAGCCCAATAAGGCACAGAAGCCAAATACCACGATAAACCAGGCTATAATTCTGCCTAAAAGCGTACCCATAGCACCAATTAATTTACCTATACCTCTAAACATTTGGGTAATCACATTTCCTGAGCTTTGTGCCAATGGTCTAAACTGGTCGCCGGCCGATCTCATATTGGCTTTTATGGCTGCCAGCTCTTCTTCAAAACTGCGCTTATAACCATATAAGTTGGTAGCTTCGCCTTTCATTTCCATACGCTCAGAACGTGTGGTAGCTCTTGGCATGGCTATCCATAAAATAAGGTAAGCCAAAAGTCCGGTTCCTCCGGCAAAGGCCAGTAAAAAGAAAATTAACCTGATCCAGCGGGCCTCTATATTGAAATAATGCCCTAAACCACTACACACTCCTGCAAATACCCCTTCATAAGTATCTCTGTACAGTTTTTTAATACCTACAAACTGCTCGTAATGATAGGTTTGTTCAGGCTCTTCACTTTCATCGCTAAAATCTTTAACGCTGCCCATTTGGGCAATAACATCCTGTACATCGGCCATTTCAATCACCTGATTTTGTTTTTTAGCCAGTATTTCGGCAAACATTTCCGCAATGCGGTTCTCAATATCCTTTACAATTTCGAAATCGTCGGCAGTTTTGGCAAAGTGCTGTTTAATTTCATTCAGGTACTTGGTTAAAACCTCGTAAGCCTCTTCTTCTATATGAATAATAGAATTTCCAATATTTATGATAATCGTTTTGTTCATGATGCTCAATTTTTAATTTCCGGGATTTTGGGTATCGGCCTCTTGTTTAGATGTGCTTATGGCATAAACCAGTTCCTGCCAGGTTTTATCCAGCTGGCTCAAAATCTGTTTACCTTCGGGGGTAAGCACATAATATTTTCTGGGCGGGCCAGATGTAGATTCTACCCAGCTATAACTTAAAAGCCCGTTATTTTTTAAGCGGGTAAGTAGCGGGTAAAGCGTGCCCTCTACCACCAGCAATCGGGCCTGCTTTAACTCCACTATTATATCAGACGCATAAATCTCTCCTCTTGAGATGATTAACAGCACACAATATTCAAGTATGCCCTTGCGCATTTGGGTTTGCGTATTTTCTGCTATCATAATACAAAGATATATGCTTTATATTGTACTATGCAATACATAGTACTATAAATTCTCACAAACAATTCACAACAATCTGATTATCAATGAATTTATTTTTATGATTCTCTATTTATTTTTTTATTGCATACCATTCTAACGCCAATCACGTCACCCTACTACCCTACCTCACCCCCGAAAATCGGGGCAAGCTCTGAACTCGTCACGTCACCCTGAACGTGCTTCAGGGTCTATCACCCTAATTAGATGCTGAAATAAACGGCGCAGCCTTCCTGAATGCCATTGAAGACAAAAACACTTAATGAAATTCAGCATGACGGAAATAGAATTTGGTACTTTTCTTTCCTCTTTCCACCGTCTACCCGTCATCATCTCGTCACGTCACCCTGAACTCGTTTCAGGGTCTATCTCCTGCCTAGAAGCATTGTCAAGGCAATTAAAGATGCTGAAATGAATTCAGCATGACGAACAAAGGGGCAGCATGACGAGAAAGAGTGACAATAATAGCTCCGTCACTCCTAACTCGTTCGAAGTTTTTCTCCTGTCTGGTTTGATACTGACTTAGAGCGAAATGTAAAGCTACGCAGTAAAACAAGTTCAATATGACGAACAGACGGGCAGCATGATGATAATGGTTATGTCATCAGACTTTAGACTCTAAGCTTTGAACTCTAAACACCTGATTCTCTTTAATAAGCTCCTTAAAACTTTCTATTCCAGGCATCTCTATGTTAAGCGCATAAAACATATATTTGAACATAAGGATAGCAACAGGTATGGAAATCTGACCAGATCAACATCTTCTCTAAAAAATCGAAAAATATGAAAGCATCAGTACGGCTCATTTTAAGCACAATCCTACTTCTTACCTTAACACTTAATGTAAATGCGCAAAAAGCAGATCCCTTTGCCAAAGTAGATTCATTAGCACTTAATGCACAGCCCAAAGAAGCGCTGGCTTTGATCAACAAGCTTTATACGGATGCACAGAAAACCCACAATACCAACTTATTGGTTAAATCTGTAATCTACCGCATGCTATTTCAGAGTTATCTTACAGAAGATGCTTTCATTGAAATTTTAAAAGATCTTAAAGGAGCCATTACCATTGCTAAACAACCTGAAAAAAGCATCCTGCAATCGGTCTTAGGGCAGATGTACTGGAACTATTATCTTCAGAACCGTTATCAGATAGCGCAAAGAACACCCATCATAGAGGCTAACATTGGCGATAACATCAAAACCTGGTCTGCACAGCAAATAAACAAAGAGGCGACAGCCAGCTTAATTGCCTCTCTGGCAGAGAAAGAAATCTTGCGTAAAACAGATACAGAACAAGTAAAGTCTTTGCTTAAAAACGATAGCACCAATACAGATTTGCGGCCTACATTATACGATGTACTGGCACATAGAGCGCTCGATATTTTCTCCAATACCTCCAATGGTATTACTCCTTTAGATTTAAGCCGATTCTCTTTTTCTGCCCTTAGTAAAACTGCTGATTTTAGAGACTACAATTTTAATACTATAGATAGCAACAATTTTAATATTGAGGCACTTAAGATTTTTCAGGAATTGATCAAATTGCATGAAAAAGACAAAAACCAGGCAGCATTGGCAGATATAGAGCTTAAAAGGTTAAAATTTATCAACCAGAACAGCTTAGATGCCAACAAAGTACAAATTTACTATAACGCCTTAGCCGAAATGGCGAACCGTTTCAAAAACACAGAAATCTATGCTGATTTTTTATACGAGCAGGCATTATTGCATCAAAACAGGCAAATGCAGGCAGATAGCAAAAAAAACTTCATTAAAGCAGTAGAACTTGCAGAAAAAGCCATAAAAGCATTTCCTTCAAGTACAGGTGCACAAAATTCGAGAATACTTATAGCACAGATCAAAGAAAAAGAACTGAACTTACAGGTAAGAACCTATATAATGGAAAATCAGCCTACGCAACTTCACATCTCGTACAAAAACACAGATACGCTGTATCTGGATATTTACCGCATACCTTTTAGTGCAGGCATTAAATCCAGACAGCTGGTAAATGCGAACTATAAAGAATGGATCCGGAATAAAAAGCCACTCAGATCAGTACGCCTCATCTTACCTCAGTATAACGACTATGAGACCCATACTTACATTACCAAATTAGAAGGCTTACCTTTTGGCAACTATCTAATTACTTCCTTAGATAAAGACAAACCTGATCAGGCAACAACAGGCCGTTATAATGTTATCTGGGTAACCAATATGGTTGCAAACACACGTGCAAAAAGCGCCAGCCATATAGAATATCAGGTTTTGCATGCCAAAAATGGAGAGCCTCTTAGCAATGTAAAAATAGAAGAACTGCAAAACGATCTTAAAGTTTCTGATCAAAATACATATCGTACCAACAATAAAGGCATCAGTATCGTACCCTCATCCCAGTCTGTAAACGCTTTGATCTCACATAATGGAGATTCATTGATCATTAATTCTTACAATAGCTATTTCAAAGAGCCTGACAAAAGAAAACGGGTTATTTTATTTACTGACAGGCCTATTTACCGTCCCGGACAGACGGTTTATTACAAAGGTATTTTGTTAGAAGGTAACGAAGAAAAGAGTCAATTGTTAATACAGCAGCAGATAGAAGTTATTTTTAGGGATGTTAACGCCAAAGAAATAGAAAAAACTACGCTTACCACCAATGATTTTGGCTCATTTCAGGGCTCATTTAATATTCCTTTGGGCAAACTAAACGGACAAATGACCATTGCCACATCTTATGGCAATATCAGGATACAGGTTGAAGAGTATAAACGTCCTGCCTTTGAGGTAGTTTTTAACCCTTTAACACAAAAGTATAAGCTAAACGATAGTGTTAAAATTTATGGGAAAGCTGTTTCTTTTGCAGGCTACCCAGTTACCGATGCTGGCGTTGCTTATACAGTTATGCAGTATGCCTCGCCCAGCCTCAATAATTTCAGGTATATAGGGGCCCGTACAAAACAGGTCGCATCAGGAAATACCCAAACAAAAGAAGGGGGTAAGTTCGAAATCAGTTTTTTGGCTTCAGCCGATGACCCGAACGAAAACTATGTATTTGACATTAAAGCAGTGATTACAGATGGAAATGGCGAAACCCGGGAAAGCACCCAATCCGTAATCATTGGCAAAAAAGATCTTTTACTGAACAGTAGCCTGGGTCAGCAGCTTATTTTAAGCAAACAAACCGATACCATTACCTATACAGCTACTAACTTAAACGCACAGCCTGTAAAAGCCACGCTCAAAACCGAATGGTTTGCTTTAACCCCTCCCGCACGCTTAACCAATAACAGCCTGTTCAGTGCCGAAAAATATAGCTTAAGCCGCGAAGAGTTTATCAAGGCTTTTCCTGATGATGAATATGGCTATGAAAACAACCCTGAAAAATGGGCTATAGGTAAAAGTGTATGGCTTCAGCAACTGAGCAGTGATAATGGCCAGTTTAATATTAAAGTTAATGAAAGCAATCTCCTGCCCGGGTTCTATAAAGTAGTAAGTCACGCCATAAATGCCTTAAATGATACTGTTACAGTGGATCAGTATATCCGGATCTTTAACCAGAAACCTTCTGAGATTTTAGTACCCGGAGAATGGCTTACAGCCGAAAAAATAACTATAGCTCCTCATGAAAAAGCCTTGTTCAGGGTTGCTGGTTTAAGTGCAGACAGTAAATTATATTATGAAGTCTATTATAAAAACAGGATTGAACATACAGAATGGGTAACAGTAAATACTTTGCAAAAAGTTATTGAAATAGCTGCAAAACCAGAATATACAGATGGGTTTGCGGTACAGTTTATTATGATTAACAATGGCATAAGGTACAATAGTATGCAAGAAGTTAAGATTACTGATCCAAAGACACAACTTGATATTAAGTTTTTAACCTTTAGAGACAAGTTACAACCCGGCGAAAAAGAAACCTGGAAACTACAGATCAGCAATAAAGCCGGCGAAAAGGAAATGGCAGAAATGGTAGCCACGCTTTATGACAGCAGCTTGGACAATTTTAAAAGTGTTTCCTGGAATAACAATTACATCAAGCCATCTTTCAATTACTATAAATATATCTGGAATAATAACCAGGGCTATGTGAACTATAGCTTGTGGCTATTCTACAACAGTGGCTTTTATTACAATTTTGCCAGCCGACAATACCCAGAACTTAATTTATATGGCTTTAATTATTATGGGGGATATAATGGTGCTTACCATTCCTATTTACAGAATTTAGAACAGGAAAAGAAAAGAAATCTGAAATTACAGGAACTGGCAAAAGGCAAACTGGTTTACGGCTTAATTAAAGATGGGGCAAATGCTGTAATAGGTGTAAGCATTAGCCTTAACGAAAAACCTATACAAATAACCGTCTCAACAGATGGCACCTATGCCATAAATGCTAAGCCTGGCGACAAGCTAAGCTTTAGAACTATAGGTTATAAAACCCAAACCATTATGGTGGGTAAGCAAAAACGCATAGACATTAACTTAGAACCCGATGAAAATGTATTGAATGAGGTGGTTCTTACATCTGCTGGTGCAGGCAATAATCAAATAAAGCTACGAGGTTCTACTTCCGCCTTACAGGGACAAGCAGCCGGTATTCAGATTCAGAATAAAGAACTTGTTCAAGATAACACGGTTTATAGCTTTAATGCAATGGAAACCCCAGCTCCAAACGCAGATAAATCTATGATTAATAAGGTTATGCCACGTACCGATTTTAATGAAACGGCTTTTTTCTATCCTCAGTTAAAAACAAATGAACAAGGTCAGATCAACATAGAATTTACCATACCCCAATCATTAACCCGTTATAAAATGATGGGCTTTGCGCATACCAAAGACCTTAAAACTGGCTTTGTTAGCAAACAGCTTATTACGCAAAAACAGTTGGCTGTTATGGCCAACGCACCACGTTTCTTGCGTGAGGGTGATACGATTGTATTTAGTGCAAAACTTAACAATCTTGCAGGTAAAGCGCTTAACGGTACAGTTACTTTAGAGTTAAGAGATGCGTTAAGCGGCAAGATTATTCATATCAATCAAGCTAATTCTCCGTTAGACCGTTCTTTTACTATCCTAGATCAGAAAGACTTAGCTTTAAAATGGACCTTACATATTCCTTACGGCTTACAGGCAATTACCTACAAACTGATTGCGCAATCTGGCAAATACAGCGATGGAGAAGAAATGAACATACCTGTACTGCCTAATGCTATTTTAATAACTGAAAGTCTTCCGCTAAACGTAAGAGGAAATACCAGTCAGACCTTTACCTTGGATAAACTGTTAAAATCGGGTAATTCTTCTACCTTACGTACGCAGTCCATCACTTTTGAATATACCTCAAACCCTGTATGGTATGCGGTACAGGCCCTGCCTTACTTAATGGAATATCCATACGAGTGTGCTGAACAGACTTTTAGTCGCTTTTATGCCAACAGTTTTGCTACAGGTATTGTAAACAGCTCGCCGCAGATCAGATTGGTATTTGACCAATGGAAAAACATACCAAACGGCGAAGCGCTGTTATCTAACCTTGAAAAGAATGCGGAATTAAAAACCATCTTACTGGAAGAAACACCTTGGGTAAGAAACGCAGGTAACGAAACTGAACGCAAAAAACGTATCGCTGTTTTATTTGACCTGAACCGTATGCGTTACGAATTGAAAAACAATTTTGATAAGTTGCAGGGCATGCAATTATCCAATGGGGCTTTCCCGTGGTTTACAGGCATGCGTGAAGACCGCTATATTACACAGCATATTGTAATGGGTATAGGCCAATTGCAAAAAGCCGGGCTCATTGACCAGAAAGCCTTTCCAACGTTTAAAACCCTAACCAACAAAGCTATGATCTATTTAGATAACCAGTTGGTACAGGATTACAACGATGAAATCAAAAATAACGGTTTTAGCCGCCTGCCTTTACATTACCTGTTTGCACGCAGCTATTTTGAGCAGAAAAATGCCAATGAAGATTTTGCTAAAGCCTTTAATTATTATTTGAACAAAATTGGTTTAGAGTGGAAAACCATGGATACTTACCAACAAGCACAGGCTGCCTTAGTATTATACCGCAATAACCAGAAAACCGAAGCTTTAAAGATCATTAACCTGCTTAAACAAACTGCACAACAAAGCAACGAAATGGGCATGTACTGGGTAGCCAATAAAAACGGCTGGTGGTGGTACCAGAACCCTATAGAGAACCAAGCGCTGTTAATCGAAGCTTTTGATGAAATAGCCGATGATAAAAAGGCCGTAGAAGAAATGAAGATCTGGTTATTGAAAAACAAGCAGACCAACGACTGGAAAACCACCAAAGCAACTACCGCAGCCTGCTATGCTCTGCTGATGCGGGGTTATAATTTATTAGCAGACCATAACGAACCCGAAATAAAAATAGGTAATACAGCTATTGCCCACTACCGAAAACCCAATGCAGTAAAAGAAGCTGGAACAGGTTATGAAAAAATTACCATTAATGCTACAGATGCCAGACCGGAAATGGGTAAAGTTGAAATCAAGAACAACAATGCAGGGATAGCCTGGGGAGGTTTGTACTGGCAGTATTTTGAGAATTTAGATAAGATTACGCCATCAAATACAGGTATAAAAATTATAAAGCAGTTATTCCTTCAAAAAACAGCTAATAATGGCAATGTTTTGGTTCCGTTAAATAAAGATCAGGTACTTACTCCCGGCGATCTGGTTAAAGTGCGTATAGAAATCTATGCCGACAGGGCTATGGAATATCTGCATTTGAAAGACATGCGTTCTTCTGGCTTTGAACCCGTAAATGTAATATCAAGATATAAATATCAGGATGGCCTAAGCTATTATGAAAGTACCAAAGATGCCAGTACAAATTTCTTTATCAGCTATATGCCAAAAGGCACTTATGTATTTGAATATCCTTTACGTGTGAGCCATGCAGGTAATTTCAGCAATGGTATTACCTCGCTGCAAAGCATGTATGCCCCTGAGTTTACAACTTATTCAGAAGGTATAAGGGTAAATGTCAAATAATATTAAACGGGCAGAAAATCTCTGCCCGTTTTTGGGGTCATCTGGTTTTAACGAAACTCTTTCATGTTTATAAAACACTGTTAAAGAACTGGTTTCACATCACATTAAAGAATATAATACTTTTAAAAGCAGTATTTTTCAACTTATTAACACTTATAAGTTTTAAAGCTTTGCTTTTGGCTTGGGTTTTGTTTATTTACTTCCTGTAAACATCTACCTAATTTTAAGCATATGTTAGCAGAAGCACGTCAAACAGGTTTTTCCATTAGCCAGGCTTTTGAGAAAAGCGAGAAAAAAGCAGTTACTAAAAGTACCTATGAGGAAAGAGTAAAAACAGACCGTCTGGTAATGTTAATTATGCTTATCCTAACCATATGCTCGGCTGTATTCTCTTCTATATAAGTAGCTATATTAAGTCTATAACAATAAAGCATCAATTCGCTGTGCCTGTACAATATTTAATTTTTCAGACCAGCTAAAAACAGTAAAGTGCCCATCTTGTGATGCAACCAAAGCCAACGCATCTTTTTGATCAAATACAAACTGGGCAGCAGACAAGTGCCTTGTACCACCAATCTTAGCAGGATGGATAACTACCGCAGCAACATCATTTATTGGTTCAAAAAACAAGATTTCCTGTATATGTTCATTACTGTGCGCCCTGCTGGTTTTTACACCAAAAGCTAACAATTCATATTCATCGGTAATAACCGTAGCACCATCAATAGCGGTTAAGCCACCTACATATTCTATTTCTTTCTTTAAAGCAGCCTGCAAATAAATCTCGCTGGCTACGCTACGGTCTTTCCTTACCAGATTAGCCAGGCCATTATAAGAAGGCGTAAGATGGTAGGTTATCGGATGAATGACCGAATGCTCCCACTCACGTGTATTTTGCGGGACAACCAAAACAGCTCCGCCTCTGCCATGCGCCCGCATAGATACCGCAAGCTGTATCATTACATTGAGGTAATCATTATGATCAGAAGGGCCTGCAAGGTCTAACAAAGAAATTAATATGCCCGGACACTCGCCTATTTTCTCAGCTTTTTTCTGGTTAATGAGTTTAATCTGTTCGCCTTTTAAAACTGCCACATTGGTAAATTTTCCAAAACCATGAATACGTCTGTGCTTGATTACTAAGAGCGCCGGATCTGAAACATCTACTACCAAACAGCAGTTAGGCATAGTAAGCGTAGTTCCCCAAACATACAGATCATAACCATCGTGCCAAACCCCCAGATAAACACCACTGCGCTCTACGCCCGGCGCTATTTTGGTTAAAATATTAGGACTTAGAGGTAAATTATGCTTAAACAGTAAGGCATTGCCAGATTGCTCAGGAGGTAAGAAAGCCAAAGATATTTTGGCAGAATGTCCTTCTTCCTTACGTAAGCTTACCCAAAAAGCAGCATCTACAATAGCTTCTATTACTCTGGCGGGAGGTTGTGGAGCAAGATCAATCTCTCCGGCAGCACTAGCCTCTTCCAGTAAGGTGGCGAAATGCTCTTCTACTAAAGGTGCTACAATTTTTGCGGCTTGATAGGTTGCCCTGTTAATCATGTTTCTAATTTAAAGATTTAAGCTAAGAAGTTAAGGGCATGAGTCAACTATTTTAAAACATTACAAAGCCATGTTTGTAGTCTTATTTCTTAACCTACATCAATAACCATAAACAATCAGCTCCTTAACTTTGTCATATTAAAACAGGAGGAAAAAATGTCACAATCAATTATTCATAAAGCCAACAGTCGCGGAGCGGCAGATCATGGCTGGTTAAAAAGCTATCATACCTTTAGCTTTGCCGGTTATTATAACCCCGAAAGAATAAATTTCGGAGCCTTAAGAGTTTTAAATGATGATTTTGTTACCGGAGGCATGGGATTTGGCGAGCATCCTCATGATAACATGGAAATTATCTCTATTCCTCTAGAAGGAGATTTACAACATAAAGACAGCATGGGTAATACAGCAACCATAAAAACCGGTGAAATACAGGTAATGAGTGCCGGAACCGGGATTTACCATTCTGAGTATAACCCGAATCCTGAAAAACCAGTTAAATTTCTTCAGATCTGGTTATTTCCCAACAAAAGGAATGTAACCCCGAGGTACGATCAGCAAAAAATTGATGACCAGACCAAAAATGAGTTTGTACAGATCTTATCTCCAGACAGTAACGATAACGGAGTATGGATTTATCAAGATGCCTGGTTTAGCTTAAGCAATTTTGATGCGGGCATTTCAAAAAACTATAAAATCCATAAAGAAGATAATGGTGTTTACATCTTTTTGTTAGAAGGAAACCTTGAAATTGATGGCAAAACCATCGAAACCAGAGATGGCTTTGGTATCTGGAATACAGATAATGTAGAAATCAAAGCTTTAACCAACAGTAAGTTTCTATTGATGGAAGTACCTATACATTTCTAAAATGAAAAAAATCCTAATCATTGGCACCAATGAACCTATAATAAAAACAATTACTCGTTTAATTGAAAAAAACGGGCAATTTATTGCTGAAACTGCTACCAATATAGCCGAAGCTATACAGACCTGCAAGCAACATGCTCTCTGTCTTATACTAATAGGCGCGGGCATAAATACAACAGATGAAGAGCAATTCATGCAATTCCTTACAACACACTATCCTAATATACCCGTAACCAAACATTACGGCGGAGGAGGCGGATTGCTGTATGCAGAGATATACCAGGCCTTAGGTATTTTACCCTTAGATTAAATAATAAAAAGGGTTGCTTCAAAAGTCTTGAAATTCATCATTCTGAACTTGTTCCAGAATCTGAAGCATTTTCAGGTCAGGGTAACGACCAACTTTTAAAACAACCCTTTTATTTAACCTCTCAAGAAGAAGTTATTTATATGTTGCCGCCAGCTTTAAAGCATTGTAAGTATTTACAACACCACCACTTACAGAAAGATCTGCAAAAGGTACACTCTCAGCTTTTCCGTCTTTTATTACGGTTACGTTATGATTTACTTTCTCTACAGATTTCATGATAATCTCTTTAACCTGTGCAGCGGTTAACTTAGGGTAATAAGAACGGATTAAAGCCGCAAGACCCGCAACTACAGGCGAAGCCATACTTGTACCATTTTCATCTTTATATTGCTGCTCTGGATAAGTAGAATAAATATTATAACCTGGGGCAAAAACATCAACAGTTGTTTTTCCGTAGTTAGAAAAGCCTGCTTTCAGGTTCTGGTTATCTGTAGGGGTAGAAGCTCCAACAGTAATCCATGAACTGGCTACACCTCCATCTAAATATTTATTGGTAGGGAAGTTATTTTCTACATCTAAATCTTTGTTATCATTACCTGCTGCATGTACCAACAAAACATCTTTACTTACGGCATATTTCACAGCATCATCAACCACTTTTTTATCCCATGAATAAGCTTTACCAAAACTCATGTTCAGAACTTTTGCGCCGTTATCTACCGCATAGCGGATAGCATTAGCCACATCTTTATCACGCTCATCGCCATTTGGCACATTACGTACAGCAAGGATCAACACATTATCAGCTACTCCTTTTATACCTAAATTATTGGTACGATCAGCACCAATTATACCTGCAACATGGGTTCCGTGCGATGCATCAGGACCTTTTACATCATTATTACCATAGTTTTTCTCATTGCTGTTATCCGGATTATCACCTACTATCCCACGCGGATCATAGTTAAGATTTAAGTTATAATTAACCTGGTTATAGTAATAATCATACGCGCCTTTGATACGCTCTTCATAAAAGGTTTTGAAATCGCCTTTACCCATATTTCTGATCACGTTGTTGCGGATATTGGTTTCTGTTTGTCCGCTTGGCGTATAAGCACGCAGTTCTTCAACAGTAGGATTATCTTTACCTACTTTCTTAACCAGATCATCAATCAGATTTTTAACTCTTGTAGCGCCTTCCAAACCACTTTTTGCAGTTTCAAGATCTCTCTCAAGTGTTTCTTTATTTTTTAAGTAAGCCTCAAAAGCTGCACGGTCTTTTTCTGCAACATTCTGAACGGTAGTATTGGCAAAACGTTTACTATCTCTGCGAACCAAACGGGTTAACTCTAAGGTTTCATAATTTACTGAACCTTCTTTACCCCCTACAAAATTCCACCCGTGTATATCATCAATAAAACCATTTTTATCATCATCTTTGCCATTATTAGCAATTTCTTTTTTATTTACCCACATTACCCGTTTTAAATCTTCATGTAGATAATCTACCCCTCCATCTAATACACCTACAATTACTGGTGTAGATTTTTTGCCCTTCAACAATTCGGTATAAGCTTTTTCTGTACTGATACCAAACACGCTGTCGGTTTTAAGATCAAGATTTTGCCAGTTTGCTTTTTCTTTTTGTGCAAAAGACATAAACGGTGCCGTTGCCAAAAGAGCAAGCGCAACCAGTTTTTTAATTTGATTTTTATTCATTTTAAATTGTTTTCTTAATTATTTTTCTTCTATTTATCAATCTTCAGATCATATTTAGCCAATAAGCCTGGTAAACCCCAAAGCTCAAACCGAGTCTTTTTAATTAAATTCTGTTCAGGATCTATTACAAAATTAATTGCCTGCCTAAAGTCTGCACCACTTAGGTTGGTTTGCATAAATACCGCAATATCCAGATTACTGCCTTCAAAAACGGCTTCGCTAAGATCTGCTTCAGTAAAGTCTGTACCAATTAACGAGCAGCCTTTAAATACACCTTTCTTGTTTTTTCTTTTAAAAAACACTGCATAATCTAATAAACAGTTGTAGAAGTTAACGCTAAAAAAGGTCTCGTTAGTACGACTAAAATCTGTACCGGTTAGTTTGCAATCTCTATAGGTTACGTTGTTTAGTATGGAACCATTTAACTTAAGCATGCTCAGATTGCAGTATTCAAACTCACAATCTACAAATGCACAATAGTTAAGGTTTATTTCACTGAAATCTATAGTAGAAAAACTACAGTTTTCGAAATGCATAACATTGCCTAAAAACCCCGGTAAATTGGTTTTTACAAATTTGGTATCATTGTAATATGTGGTTTTTCCTGATGGCATTTCTAACAGTTGCAAATTACACATTTTGAGGTTTTTTAACCGTAGAGCTGCAATTTTAACTACTGTATTTACATTTCTTTTACGAAAACCTAGTTAATCTATGAGTTCTTTGATTGTGGCATGTATCTCATCCAGATCAAAAGGTTTACTGATATAAGCATCAGGGCTGGCATCTTCGCTCATTTTTTTACCTTTTACATTTGCCGACATTACAATTACCGGAATATGTTTGGTAAACTCGTCATTTTTGAGGTCTCTGCAAATATCTATCCCATTTCCGTCGGGCAGCATCACATCCAGAATAAACAAATGTGGAATGGAGTCTCTTAGCTGTTCTTTTAATTCGGCAAAGCTTGATGAGATCTGTACCTCGTAATTTTGGTCACTTAACAGATACTCAATAATGTAAGCAATATCGTGGTCGTCTTCTAAAATATGGATGCGCTTTTTCATGTAGTGATGTATTTTTTTATGATTGGTCTAAATATACATAATAGATTAATCATCTAAAACTCCGAATTGTTTCGTAGCAGGCTAAATGCATAGGCACAACCTAATAATAAAACGGTAATACCTGCCCAAAGCACGTTATATCCAAACTTTTCGGCAATATAAAAACCGCTTGAAGGCCCTACCACTTGCGCAACAGACCAACTTAAAGTATAACCTCCGGCATATAATCCCCTGTTATTATCATTACTCCTATTTACCACAAACTTATTGAAAAAAGGAAGTGAAAGCATTTCTCCACAGGTAAACAGGATAATGCTAATAATAGCTAAAACTAAAGGTGCAAATTTTGGCAGCATCAATACTGCAAATGAAAGGCCTACCACTATTACACCCATCACAATAAAATAGATAGAAGATCGTTTATGTTCAATCTTGCTAATCATTACCATTTCTAAAATGGCAATAATAATTCCATTCAAGCCCAATACAAAACCAATCAATGCTTCATCTAAATGCCATACATCTTTATAAAATACCGGTACTACCCTGAACATCAGAAAAAAGCATGTGGTAAATAAAGTAGAAAGAATTAGAAATTTAATAAACAAAATATCTTGCCATGGTTTCCTGATTTTAGCAAGCACTTTCTCTTTGGCATGCTTTAAACCGGTTTTTACAGTTGGAAGCACCATATATATAGCAATAGCCACAAATATGCTAATGGTGCCATCTACAAAGAAAAGCAGTTTATAATTGATGGATGCCAATATTCCTCCCATACTTACCCCAAACGCCCAGCCTATATTGGTAGCCAGACGATTTAACGAATACGATCTGGTTTCGGTTCCTTTGGTTGCATAAGAAGCAATAGCCGCATAGTTTGCCGGTCTAAAAGCTTCAGAAAAAAAACTGATGACCAATGCCAGCATACAAAGCGTATTAAAGTCTTTCATAAACGCAAACACCAGAAAAAATGAACCACCTACCAAAGAAGCTATGATTTGCACCGGTCTAAACCCAAAAACATCGGTAAGTTTACCACCTGCCGCAGCACCGGCAATAGCACCAAAGCCAAACAGTGAAATGATGATACCTGCATCTGATTCAGGTCTGTGCAATGCCTGAGTTACATATAATCCCATAAAAGGTACGGCCATAAACCCGCAACGGTTAATTAAAATTACCACACTTAAAATCCAGGTTTGTCTGCTCAAACCCGAAAAAGATGTTTTATAGGCGTTTATAATTTTTGCAAGCATGTGATGAGAATGAATGCCAAAATTAACTATTCAATCATGAAATCTATTCTGTATTTTTGATATTCAGCTTTTCCCTGATAAATTATTATGTCAACAGAAATCAAATGTCCTAATTGTAATCATACGTTCCCTATTGAGGAGGTAATGGCCGAAGAGTATAAAAAAGACCTGAGAGAAAAGATGCAGCTTTTTACCAAACAAAAGGAAGAAGAATACAAGAAAAAAACAGAAGCATTTGAAAACCAGCGTAAAGAATTAGAACTCGCTTTTGAGCAACGCTTAATACAAGAGAAAAACGCAGCTCAAACTGCTGTTGCAGAAAACATAAGAAAATCGGTTACTGCCGATTTTGAAAATAAACTCAAAGTTCTTGACGAAGCCAATAAAGAAAATGAAGAGAAATTAAAAATTGCCCGTCAGAAAGAATTAGAATACCTGCAAAAAGAGAATGCGATTAAACGTCGTGAAGAAGAACTAGAGCTTTCTATACAAAAGAAACTAGTAGAAGAACGTGAGAAAATGGCGGTTGATATCAGAAATATCGAAAACCAACGCTTACAACAGATAGAATTAGAGTTTAAACTCAAGCTGGCCGAAAAAGAAAAACAGCTTGAGGACCAGAAAAAACTGGCTGAAGAAATGAAGCGCAAAGCCGAACAAGGCTCAATGCAGCTACAAGGCGAAATACAGGAATTGATTCTTGAAGAATTGCTCAGAGTAGCTTTCCCTTTTGATCTGATTGAAGAAGTAGGCAAAGGCGTGCGTGGTGCAGATTGTATACATAAAATCAGAAACCAGTTTGGACAGGAATGTGGTTCTATTATTTATGAAAGTAAGCGCACCAAAGATTTCTCTATGGAATGGATAGAAAAGCTGAAAAAAGATATGCGCAGCATGAACGTTGACGTGGCGCTTATTGTTACCCAGACCTACCCTAAAGGAATGAACAGTTTTGGTGAGAAAGATGGTGTATGGATCTGCTCTTTTGATGAGGTCAAGGCTGTTGCCCACATTTTAAGAGATGGTATAATTAAGTTATTTAATGCTTCAAAATCGCAAGAAAACAAAGGCGATAAGATGCATATGCTCTATGATTATCTAACCAGTAATGAATTTAATGAGCAATGGAAAGCCATAAGAGAAGGTTTTATGAGTATGAAACTTTCCATACAACGCGAACGAGATGCCATGGAAAAACTATGGAAATCAAGAGAGAAACAGTTAGAAAAGGTACTCTTAAACGCTGCCCATATCAGAGGTTCTATTGAAGGTATCTCAGGAAGTGACAATATTCAACTCAGTCTGGGCGAAGATGATGAAGATCTTCTTTTAGGATAATTCGTAGTTGCCAAAAAACGATATGCAGAATTTTAATCTCCTACAAAAGTTGTTTGCTAAAGCAGTTACAAACATCGTAACCTTATTGCTGTTCATTTTACTTTGCCCAAATACAAGCAAGGCGCAAAACACACGCCTCAACATACCTTTTAATAACAATTGGAAATTTGCAAAAATAACTGATACTGCACAAACCAGAGATCATTGGCAAAACGTTAACCTTCCTCATACTTGGAATGCCGTTGATATGCAAACAGGCAATAATTTTTATGAAGGCGAAGCCTTGTATGAGAAAAGCTATGTATTTGATGAAAAGTTAAAAGGAAAAAGAATATTTATACGCTTTGAAGGCGTTGGGCAGGTTGCCGATTTATATGTTAACAATAGCTTAATTGGCAGCCACAAAGGGGGCTATAGTGCTTTTGCTTTTGATATATCTTATGCTGTTAAATATGGTGAAAACAACCTGATTAAAATTAAGGTAAACAATAAAGCCCGTGCAGATGTCATTCCTGTTAATCATTTCCTTTTCGGAATTTATGGAGGCATTTACAGGCCGGTAAGCCTTATCATTACAGATCTGGTGAACATTTCTGTTACCGATTATGCTTCTTCAGGGGTTTACATAACTCAAAAGAACGTAAGTAAACAAAAGGCAGATGTTAGTATTGCCGTTAAAGTAGAAAATCTTAGCGGGAAACCTACATCTATTAGTCTAAGAAACACCATTTACAATAGCCTGGGCAAAAAGGTAACACAAAAAATCACTCAACATTTACTTTCGCCAATGGGCAGACAAGAGATTACGCAAGATCTTACTGTAAATGACCCAACATTATGGAACGGACTTGAAAATCCTTACCTCTATAAGGTAAGTACAGAAATACTTAAAGAAAATAAAATTATAGATCATATTGATCAGCCTTTAGGCTTACGAAAAATAGAATTGATTGCAGGAGAAGGTGTTTTTCTTAATGGCAAAAAATATCCTATGCACGGCGTAGCCAGACATCAGGATCGCTGGGCTTATGGCAGTGCGTTAAGCAATGTACAGCACGCTGAAGATTTAGCGATCATTAAAGAAATGGGTGCAACTACCATAAGGTTGGCTCATTATCAGCAAGCCGAGTATATGTATGCCAAGGCAGATTCTATTGGTTTCCTAGTTTGGGCAGAAATTCCATTTGTAAACACATTTACCCGTGATGAAGCTGATAATGCAAAGCAACAAATGGAAGAATTGGTTAAACAAAACTATAACCATCCTTCTATCTATATTTGGGGTTTACATAACGAAGTTTATGGCAAAACACCAGCAGATTACCCGGCTGTTTTAACCCGTAATTTGAATGACCTTGCACAAAAACTCGATCCTAACCGCTATACCGGAGCAGTAAGTGGCTATGCCGAAATGAATAGACCTACCAATTTAAACGCACAGGTACAAGGCATCAATCATTATTTTGGCTGGTACGGTGGTAATATAGGTGATCTGAAAGAATGGGCACAAAACATAGAGAAAAATTATCAGGGTTATAACTTAATCTTATCTGAATATGGAGCCGATGGTAACATTTTCCAGCAACAGGAACAAGCAACTTTACCAGATAAATGGGATTATACTTCTTCCTTCTATCCGGAGAATTTTGAAACCAAGACTCATGAAAAACAATGGGGAATTATTGCCAAACACCCAGTAATACTAGCTTCATATGTTTGGAACATGTTCGATTTTGCTACGCCGATGTGGAACAGAGGAAGCTTAACCGCCCGTAATATGAAAGGATTGGTTTCTTTTGATAGAAAAATAAAAAAAGATGCATTTTTCTGGTATAAAGCCAACTGGAGTAAAGAACCTGTTATATATTTAACTGAAAGAAGAACCATTGAACGTAAAAATGCAATAACACCTGTTACAGTATATTCAAATCAGGGCGAGCCTAGTTTGTTTGTAAATGGTAAAAAAATAAATACTTCTCCTGTTTATGGTGAAACGGCTGTTCATTATATCTTTAATGCCGTACCGCTTAAAAAAGGAAAAAATAAAATCAGAGCTACAGTCAAAAATAATGGAAGAACCTTCAGTGATGAGATTGAGTGGGTATTGAAATAGTAAACATCGTCATTTTAAAACATTTAGGCATATAATAAGTTTATTGATTAAAACTAAATCTCAATACAATGAAAAAACAAACCTTAATTTTATTGGCAACAACGTTACCATTTATGTTTAGCTGCCAGCAAAGCGGAAATGGTAATAAGGCTGAAAGCAAAAAAACCGTATTGGATACTGTTAAGCAATGCTATACTGCAGGTTATGAAAAAGACAGCGCTTTTTTGAAACTTAAAATCACCGACACAGTTAATGTGCTTGGCGATTTAACCATAAACTATGAAAACAAACCTGCCAATGTAGGCACTGTACAGGGCAAATTTAAGGGCGACACTCTATACGTAGATTATACCTATAAAATTGGTGAAAACGATAAAGCCACTTACGCTAATCCATTAGCCTTCTTAAAAAAAGATGGCAAATTATTTATGGGTGTGGGCCAGATAGAAACAGCTTATGGCCGTTCTTATTTTGTAAAGGGCAAACCGATTAATTTTGAAAGAGGTAAATTTACTTTCGAAGAAAAAACTTGTAAATAGCTCAAAAAATAAGAAGCCCGGTAGTTAGTTAACTACCGGGCTTTTTCATAGATATATTATACTTAATAAAGTGTAAATTCTACCCTTCTGTTTTGCTGACGACCTGCTGCTGTTTTATTAGTTGCAATTGGTTGATCAGGACCATATCCTGTAGCTTCAATACGTGAAGCATTTGCACCTCTTGAAACTAAGTAAGATTTTACAGATTCTGCTCTTTCTTTTGATAAACGCATGTTCAATTCTCTTGAACCAGTATTATCTGTGTGACCAGCTAGTTTAAGGCTAAAGTTTTTCTCTACCAATAAGGCAGCTACTCTGTCTAAAGTTGCATAAGATTTAGATCTGATAGTAGCTTTACCTAGATCAAATTCCAAGTTACTAATAGCGTCTTTAACTATTTTACGATCTGCTTCTGTAACAATCACTTTTTCAGTTACTTGCGGAGCAGGCATTTTGATAGGACAGCCTGAACCATCTACTACTGTACCAGCAGGTGTTCCAGGGCATTTATCAAATTTATCAGGCACTCCGTCACCATCACTATCTTTAGATAATTCGTTTATATCAGAACGCAATTTCGCATTTTCAGCTTTCTGTGCATCAAGATCAGATCTAAGTGAATTAGCTGTATTTTTTGCATCTAAAGCTTCCTGATAAGTAGCAGCAACCGGGCTGTGGAAAGCCAATTGCTTACCTTTACCCAATGCAAACTCTAAACCTGCATAAGCATAGTTATATTTATCATTGTTGTTATTAGCATATAAACCATCAAAGTTATCAGCATCAACAAAGTTAATTGTCCAGCCTAAATCAAAGTTCACACCTTCAGATAAACGGAATTTAGCGCCAACACCCACAGGAATAACCAATTTGTTAATAGCGGGATTAGTGGTTTGAACTCCAGTTCCAGTAGCAGTGGTAGTAGTTTCAAAATTAACTAAACCTGCACCTGCGCTTGCATAAAGTTGTGCGTTGTTCTGTTGTTTAAACATGCTCCAGTTAACCAGATTTAGGGCACCACTTAAGGTTGCCGAGTACCTAAGATCTGTTGAATAAGCACTAACAGGACTACCAGTAATTACAGCACCACTGTTAAATGGCTCCGAATTATCTCCTTTTACTTTTCCTCTTACTCCGTCTAAGCGTAACGAGAACGATGGTGTAATTTGGTTTTTAATGTACAAACCATAACCAAAACTTGATTTCCAGTTTGAAAAATCATTTTTACCGCCTAAGGGAGAAACACCCGTTAATGCACCGGCATTTACACCTATAGACCATGTTTTAAATTGAGGCTTCGGATTATCCTGTGCCTGGGCAATGCCTCCAATGAATATACCAGTCAAAGCAACTGATATTGTTTTTAGATAATGTAATTTCATAACGTTAGATTTAAAATCGTTTTACCCCTAACAGTTGGCAATAGGTGTACCAAGCATCACCAAAAAATACACAAACAACTAAAAATCAATATTTTACAAAAATAACTTTATTGTTACACAAAGCTATAATTGTATATTTTTCTATACAAAACACTCTCTAAGAACGATTAAATCTCTAGAGCATATGCATAAATCGATCTGTAATTAAACACAAAATGCAGGAATAATTCCTGCATTTGCTTTAGATATTTTAAAAAGCTAAAATTTACCATCCACCGGCAACGTCATCTCCTCTCGGGTCTGCTCCGGTTTGCAAAGTACCATCTGGTTTAACCAAAATAGCATCTACCCTTCCAATAGCTGCTCGTTTAAAAAATGTATATCCTTTTGCTTCAAGTCTTTTGATCTGCTCTTCATTTAAAGCGCCCTGCTCGTAATCTATTCTGTCTGGTAACCATTGATGATGTGTTTTCTTAGCATTTACCGCTTCCTGCATATCCATTCCAAAATCCAAAACATTTACAATGGTTTGAAAAACAGAAGTAATAATAGTTGAACCTCCCGGTGTACCTACTACCATAAATAATTTACCATCTTTTTCTACAATAGAGGGTGTCATAGAGCTTAGCATACGTTTATGAGGAGCAATAGCATTTGCCGCGCCGCCTACCAGGCCAAATAAATTAGGGCTTCCGGGTTTTACCGAGAAATCATCCATTTCATTATTCAGTAAAAAGCCTGCACCTTTTACCACTACCAACGAACCGTATGAGCCATTGATTGTTGTTGTAATTGAAATAGCATTGCCATCTGCATCTACAATTGAAAAATGGGTAGTTTCATCTTTCTCTTTTACATTAAAATCGCCTGCTTTAACCGCTGAGCTTGGAGTGGCTTGGTTAAAAGAAAAATTAGCCATTCTGGATACATTGTAATCTGGAGCTAACAACTCTTTTTGTGGTACTTTCCAAAAATCAGGATCACCCAAATGTTCTGCCCTATCGGCATACACACGCCTTTCGGCCTCTGTAACGACCTGTATAGTTGAATCGGATAAGAAGCCATATCTTTTTAAAGGATAGGGTTCCACAGATTGTAAGAGTTGTATTAAAGCAATTCCACCACTTGATGTAGGCGGCATAGTAATAACTTTATACCCTCTATAAGAACCTGTAACGGGTTTTCTCCATACAGCTTTATAATTTTTAAGATCAGCTTTGGTTATAATACCTCCGCCCCGCCGCATTTCTTCTGTTATATAATCGGCTACAGGGCCCTCATAAAATCCTTTAAATCCTTTTTCTTTAATCAGTTTTAAAGTATTGGCTAGTTCTGTTTGGATTAAAAGATCTCCTTTTTTCCAGGTATCTTCTTTAACCAATGCAGTTCCCAATGGGTTATGTTGCTGGAAACGTTCCTTGTGTCTGTTAAATTCTCCGGCTTGTTGTTCGGTAATTTGAAAACCATCTTTAGCTAACTTTTCTGCTGGTTCCACCAAATCAGCCCATTTTAGTTTACCATATTTTTTATGTAGTTCTACCATACCAGCAACCGATCCCGGCACGCCTGATGCCAAATGGCCATATAAGCTCTTATCTACGATCGGGTTTCCCCTCTCATCCAGATACATATCTTTAAATGCTGCAGCAGGAGCTTTTTCTCTGAAATCTAAACTGTTGATCTCGCCTTTGTTTGAGCGATAAACTGCAAAACCACCTCCGCCGATATTTCCAGCATTAGGATAGGCTACCGCTAAAGCAAATTGTACCGCCACTGCTGCATCTACCGCGTTGCCCCCTTTTCTTAAAATTTCAACACCTATTCTGGTCGCTTCGGGGTGAGCACTTACCACTGCTCCTTTTTTAAACTCCCGGGCTTTTTGAGGGGATTGAGCTTTTAAGGTGTAAAAACCGCTCGAAAAAATAAATATTGTTAAAAATACTTTGGTAAATGTAGTTTGGGTTTTACGGATGATAGTTCTCTGCATCTTTATAAATTTTCTCTATGATATCTTTATTTTTTTCAAGTATTACTTTACGTTTTAAGCTTAATTTAGGGGTAAGTTCTCCGCCGTCTATACTCCATTCTTTATCTAAAAGCGCAAATCTTTTTACCTGTTCCCATCTTCCAAAATCTTTATTTGCCACTTCTATAAGTCGGTTAAATTTATCCAGCACCTGCTCATTTTTGATCATTTCCTGATGAGTGGTATAGCTTATCCCCTTTACCGCACACCAGTTTTTCAGGGTCTCAAAGTTTGGCACAATTAAAGCCGAAGGAAACTTACGGTTTTCACCCAGTACCATCACCTGTTCTATAAAAGGTGTTTCCTTAATCTTGTTCTCTAGCATTTGAGGAGCTACGTATTTGCCTCCTGCGGTTTTAAATATTTCCTTTTTTCTGTCGGTAATCTTCAGATAACCATCTATCAGCTCACCAATATCACCAGTATGGAACCAGCCTTCCTGATCTATGCTCTCTGCGGTAAGATCTTCGCGGTTGTAATAGCCTTTCATTACATTATGACCACGTGTTAAAATCTCTCCATCTTCAGCAATTTTAACCTCAACTCCTTTAATTGGCCTGCCCACCGTTCCAAACATAATGGCATCAAAGTTATTTACGCATATCACGGGTGAGGTTTCCGTTAAACCATATCCTTCAAATACCGGTAATCCTGCCGCCCAGAATATCCTGGCCAGTCTAGGGTTTAAAGCAGCTCCACCCGAAATGATTACTTTGATCTCTCCTCCCAATGCTTCCTGCCATTTCTTAAAAACTAATTTACGAGCTACAGCTAATTTAACGTTATACCACCATGTATTTGTTACATCATAACGCTCTGCAAGCGCTACAGACCAAAAGAATATGGCTTTTTTGATACCTGTTAATTCCTTACCTTTTTCCATGATCTTATCATAGACCTTTTCAAGCAATCTTGGTACTGTAGAAAAACCATTTGGTTTTACAGATTGAATATCGGCCACAATGGTATCCATACTTTCTGCATAATAAATAGAAAGACCCAAATAAGCATATAGATAAGATATCATCCTTTCAAAAATGTGAGAAAGCGGTAAAAAGCTTAAAGTCTTTTTAATATCTGGGGGTAACAGAATTGCAGAGTTCTTGAAGTTCTGTACCAGATTGTTGTGGGTTAACATTACGCCTTTAGGTGTGCCTGTAGTACCTGAAGTATAAATAATAGTTAAAACATCTTCTGCACTAACCTGCTCTCTATATGACTCTAGATCAATGTGATCAGCTTCTTTTCCCTGCGCAATCAGCTCATTCCAGTTAGCGGCTCCCTCAACTTCGTTTAAGGTATAGATTTTAACAGGATGATCTACCGTTGCACAAACATTCTGCATTTTATGATACAGCGCTTCATCACCAACAAATACTACTTCTACTTGTGCGTTTTCAATAATAAACTTTACATCATGTTCTGCCAGGGTTGGATATAAAGGAATTTGATATGCACCCAACTGCATAACTGCATAATCGCAGATATTCCACTCAGGCCTGTTAGCAGACATCAGCGCCACTCTCGATCCCTTCTTAATACCATTTACAGCCAATCCTTTACTCAACAGATCGGTAGCTTGGGCAAAGGATTGTGTACTGTATTTATTCCAGCTGCCATTAATTTTGCCACTGATAAATTCGTCTTTAGGAAAGTTTTCGAGATTGTGTTTAATAAGATCAAAAACACGGGTTATGGTAACAGGCATATGATTTAGTATTTAAAGACCAAACAAAATTTTAAGCTATTGCGTTTATAGTGATACTAATTTAGCAATTTTTTAATGCAGAATTGCTATGCAAGCATAATTTTTTCATTCAATTTGCCATCAATTAGTTAATAAAACAGCTCTGATATTTTTGCTTTTTAATTTTTTTGTCAAATTTTTACAATATCGGCACAAAACTTGCTAATTGAACTTCAAGTTACATTTTAATTTAATTATGATTATGAAAAAAGTATTATTTACTCTTATTACAGCTGCCACATTATTGACTTTAACATCTACAAATGCGAATGCCCAGGAATACAAAAATGCCATAGGTGGTAGATTTGGTTCTGCAAACGGTGTGAGTTTCAAAACCAGCTTGAAGAAAAACGCTATGCTGGAGTTGATCGGTAACTTTAGAAGCAACAAAAGTGTTGAGTATTTTAACTTAACCGGATTATATGAAGTTTATAACCCAATTAACGGCGCACCTGGTTTGAACTGGTTTTACGGAGGTGGTGCTACTATTGGTTCAGCAAAAGTAAAAGGTTACAGCGGTGATTTTTATTTATCTGCAAATGGCGTTTTAGGATTGGATTATAAATTTAACGGTGCTCCTATCAATTTATCATTAGATTGGATCCCTGCCTTACAGTTAACGCCTGATACTGGCTTTTGGGCTGGTGATGTAGGCTTAGGTGTACGTTTCACTTTCTAAGAAGAACATATCATAAAAAAAGCCTTCACAATATTGTGAAGGCTTTTTTATTTAAAGACTTATACGCTACAGACCGGTCCATTTTTTACGTACTGCCAGTTGTAAAGGAGTAGGGTTTTGAACTTCACTGTATGTTAATCTTATTGCTTTGTTTGCTGTAAGTTTAACATTTAATTCTTTTTTCAAACCATCTCTAACAACCACTACTTTAACAAGGTCTCCTACTTTCTTGCCTGTAATTTGAGTCATACGTTCAACCGCTAGTTCTGCCGGGGCACCGTCTATGCTTATCAGCTCATCATTTACATTGATACCATCTATCCATGCACCCGAATTACGCAATACTGTAGCAATAACTACTTTATTATCTTTTCTCATTGTTGTTACACCCAAAAACGGCACTTCTCTATTGGCATTCTCATTTACTACATTAAAACCTGCCATAGCAAGATATTTCGCATAGTCTATGTCGTCTGTACCATTAATGTATTTATCCCAAAAACCTGTAAAACTAATTCCGCTAATTTTCTCTACCATCGCTTTAAATTCCGCATCGGTATAGCCTCTTTTTAAGTTTTTATAATAAAGGTCGTACATGCCCTTCATTACGTCATCCAAACTTTTAGTCCCTTTTGTAGCATTGATAATTTCAAGATCCATCAACATGCCTACCGCCTCACCTTTTGTATAATAAGAAATAGAGTTATTATTAGAATTTTCATTAGGGCGGTAACCAATAATCCATGCATCAAAACTTGATGATGCAACAGATTGAACTTTAGAACCCGGGGTATTCAATACCGTGCCTACGCTACCCAATAACGGATTAATAAATCCATTTAAATCCACATGCCCCGCTCTGATCATTAACTTATTTCCATAATATGAAGTAAACCCTTCGGCAACCCATAAATTTGTAGTATAGTTTTCGTTTTCATAATCAAATGGGCCTAAAGCTTTTGGCCTTAAGCGCTTAACATTCCATAAGTGATAATACTCATGAGCTACCAAAGAAAGAAAGCTCTTATATCCGCGTTCAGAACCATAACCATTTCTTGACGCACCCAAGGTAGTTGAATTTAAGTGTTCTAAACCACCTCCTCCTCTTTCATAATTGTGAACAATAAAAGTATAATGCTTATTAGGGTTTTCCCCATAAATCTTAGTACCTTCTTCAACAATTTTAGCCATATCTACCTTTAAACGCTCTTTATCGTAATTACCTCCGCCATACATAGCCACTTCGTGTTTTACACCCGCAGCATCAAATTCAAACACATCCTGGTTACCAACTTCAATAGGGCTGTCAAAAAGAATATCAAAATCTGAAGCGGTATAAGTGAATTTTTCACCTTTTACTGGTTCCAAACCAGTGCTTACTTTACTCCAGGTACTAAAAGGAACGATCTTAACCGTACTGGATGTTTTTATCATTCCATCAGGATACATAAAGATACCTGTCGGCGATAAAAATGCATGTGATTCATCAATAAAAGGTGTACGAACAGAGATTTCAAAAGCATATACGCGATAATTTACCTTAACGGCATTGGCTTTTACATTATGTACACGCCAAGTATTTTTACTGATTTTTTCAAATTTAAGGTCCTTTCCGCCTGCTTTTGCGCCAAAACTTTCAACACTTTTGGAAAATTCACGGATCAAGTAAGACCCTGGTGTCCAGGTTGGCATTTTAAGGTCTATGTAATTTTTTGCAGCAATGCCCGAAACATTCATTTCAACTTCTGCATAATGTGCCTGTGGTTCTTTAAAGCTTATTTCGAAGCCTATTTTTACCTGCGATTTGCTTGTCATGCCAATTGATAGTAGTAAAACCAATCCTAAAACAGTTCTTTTTATCATCATAATTTAAGTTTACCACAAATTTAAAATTTAAAATAAATTATTGGCCTACCTGCTTTATTTAACTGCTGTAACATACTTACTACAAGTGGCTTTGTAAAAAAACATTTAAATATTTTTGTATGTTAGCATAACAAGCTCAATTTATGAAAAAAAGATATTTTATTTACTTCTTGCTGATTGCGGGTCTTGCTTACCTGATTTTTTACCGCATTGGCGAAAACAAAAAAATAGACGGTGCGGGCAACGGCGGTCCTAAAAAAGATAAAAAAGGTGGGGGTCCGGCGTTAAATGTTGAAGGTATAATTGTTAAAACTTCGAACTTTACCAATAATCTTGAACTGACAGGCAGTATAGAACCTAATGAAGCTGTAAGTTTACAGAGCGAGGTTTCAGGGTTAGTTACCGGAATTTATTTTACAGAGGGCTCTAATGTATCTAAAGGAACACTGTTAGTTAAGATCAACGATAAAGATATACAGGCGCAGATCAAAGATATCAATACTAAAGAAAAGCTTGCGGCAACAAACGAAGATAGAGCTAAACAACTTTTACAAAAAGGAGCTATCAGTCAGGAAGAATATGATACTTCATTAGCAGATCTTCAATCTATAAGGGCCCAAACACAGGTATTAAAAGCGCAATTAGCTAAAACATCCATCTATGCGCCTTTTAGTGGTAAGATTGGTTTACGTTCTATTTCTTTAGGTGAATACCTTACCCCTAATAAAATAATAGCGAATTTATTGAGCACTAATCCGGTAAAGATCTCTTTTTCTTTACCTGAACGTTATGCTGCACAGATTAAGAATAATACACCGATCAAATTTACCATTGATGCTTCTCATAAAACATTTGAAGGCCGTGTATTTGCTATAGAGCCTGGCATTAACCAGCAAACCCGTACACTAAATGTTAAGGCTCTTGCCAGAAATGATAAAAATGAACTTGTGCCGGGGTCTTTTGCCAAAGTAAGTTTAGATCTACAAACCATCAACAATGCCATTTTAATTCCAACAGAAGCTATTATTCCTATTTTAGATGGCAAAATGGTTTACACGGTAAAAGATGGTAAAGCCCAAAAAGTAAATGTAGAGGCAGGAACCAGAACAGCTACCAGTATCCTGATCCAATCAGGTTTAAATGCCGGCGATACGGTATTAACTACGGGCGCTATGGCTGTAAAGCAGGGTTCTTCTGTAAAAGTTAAGATTGTAAATTAAAGAATTGCCATGAGTATCTCTACCACCAGTATAAAGCGCCCGGTGTTGGCAATTGTAATGAACCTGATCATTGTACTGTTTGGTATAATAGGTTATAATTTTTTGGGTATCAGAGAATATCCATCCATAGATCCAACCATTATATCTGTTCGTACTTCTTACCCCGGGGCAAATGCAGACATTATTGAATCACAGATTACCGAGCCTTTAGAGAAATCTATTAATTCCATAGATGGAATTAGGAACATTACTTCTTCTAGCAATCAAGGCTCAAGTAATATCACTATAGAGTTTAATTTAGGAAAAGATATTAACGAAGCCGCTAACGATGTACGTGATAAGGTATCGCAAGCCGCTCGAAGCCTTCCTAAAGACATTGATGGCTTACCTACTGTAAGTAAAGCAGATGCAAACTCTGATGCCATCATATCCATGACTATACAAAGTGATAAGCGGGGTGTAACCGATCTGAGTGATTTTGCAGAGAATGTAATTGCCGACCGCATACAAACCATTCCTGGAGTAAGTAGCATGCAGATACAAGGACAACGTAAGTATGCAATGCGTTTGCGCATAGATCCTAACAAGCTCGCTTCCTATGGATTAACCACTCAAGATATCGTATCGGCCCTTGATCGCGAAAATGTTGAGCTGCCTTCGGGAAAACTTACAGGTGCTTCTACTGAACTCACGGTAAAAACAATGGGAAAATTGACTAATGCCGAACAGTTCAACAACCTTATCTTAAAATCAGACAGCAACAATGTGGTTAAATTACAGGATGTAGCCGTTGCCGAAATAGGCTCTGAGAACGAGGAAACCATTTTACGAGAATCGGGCAAGCCGATGGTTGCCATTGGTGTTATCCCCCAACCTGGTGCAAACTATCTGGATATTAGCAAAGAGTTTTATAAACGACTTGAGAAATTAAAAACAGATGTTCCCCAGGATATACAGTTAAAGGTTTCACTCGATACAACAAAGTTCATCAAGAAATCAGTGACCGAAGTAGCTGAAACCATTCTCATCTCCTTGGTGTTGGTAATCCTGATCATCTACCTGTTCTTTAGAGATTGGGGAATTGCATTTAGACCGCTGATTGATATACCGGTTTCCTTGATTGCTACTTTCTTCATCATGTATATTTTTGGCTTTTCCATCAATGTACTTACCTTACTGGCTATTGTTTTGGCTACTGGTTTGGTAGTTGATGATGGTATTGTGGTAACTGAAAATATCTTTAAAAAAATTGAAGAGGGTTACAGTCCTATTGAGGCAGCCATTAAGGGCTCTAATGAAATCTTTTTTGCAGTAATCTCTATTTCTATAACCTTGGCTGCAGTGTTCTTACCGGTTATCTTTTTACAGGGCTTTGTAGGACGGCTTTTTAGGGAGTTTGGTGTAGTAATCGGCGCCGCAGTACTCATTTCGGCATTTGTATCCTTAACTTTAACACCAATGTTAAATGCTTACTTAATGAAAAAAGGTGGGCATGCACCCTCTAAGTTTTATAAGTTTACCGAGCCTTACTTTATTAAACTGAATGAAACATATAAACACAGTCTTAATTCATTTTTAAGACGTAGATGGTTGGCCATTCCTATATTAGTAATCTGTACAGCATTGATTGCGCTTTTCTGGAACTTGTTAAAAAAGGAAACTGCCCCTTATGATGATCGGAGTGCTATAAACATGAACGTAACCACACCAGAAGGGTCTTCTTTTGCTTATACTGATAAGTTTATCATGAAGATTAATCAAATGGTTCAAGATTCTGTTCCCGAGAAAAACGTTAACATTACAATCTCTTCGCCTGGCTTTGGCGGTTCTTCTACCAACTCTGGTTTTGTACGAATGGGTCTCGTTGATCCCGAAGACCGGGAAAGAAGCCAAAAAGACATCGCTGAGATGCTAACTAAAATTACCCGTAAATATACTGAGGGTAAGGTAACCGTTACTCAGCAGCCTACTATATCGGTAGGAAGACGTGGAGGCTTACCTATAAGCTATATTATACAGGCCCAAAACTTTGAAAAACTAAGAGAAAAATTGCCGTTATTTATGGATGAGGTGGCTAATGACCCAACATTTACGACTTCTGATGTTAACTTAAAGTTCAACAAACCTGAAATAAATCTTACCATAGATCGCGAAAAGGCAAAAAATCTTGGTGTTTCTACCGTTGATATTGCTCAGACCCTTCAATTAGGATTAAGTGGCCAGCGTTTTTCTTATTTCTTTATGAATGGCAAGCAGTATCAGGTTATTGGGCAATTTGATGTTAGCGACAGAAAAGATCCTTTAGACTTAAGCTCTGTATATGTACGCAACAACAAAGGAGCACTTATTCAATTAGATAACTTGATTGTTTCAAAAGAGCAGAGTAATCCTCCACAGTTGTACCATAATAACAGATTTATCTCCGCTACTATATCTGCCGGTTTAGCTCCGGGCAAAAGTATTGGCGATGGCATTGAAGCAATGGATAAAATTGCGGCAAAAGTTCTGGATGATAGTTTTACAACAGATCTGAGCGGAGAGTCGAGAGACTTTAAAGAAAGCTCATCCAACACTATGTTCGCTTTTGGATTAGCCTTATTATTGGTTTACCTGATATTATCAGCACAGTTTGAAAGTTTTAAAGATCCAATTATTATCATTTTAACGGTACCGATGGCCGTTGCAGGTGCTTTTCTATCGCTATGGCTATGTGGGCAAAGCTGGAACATTTTCAGCCAGATAGGAACAATCATGCTGATTGGTTTGGTTACCAAAAATGGTATCTTAATTGTTGAGTTTGCCAACCAGCTAAAAGAACAAGGGAAACCTGTACAGGAAGCCATCAGAGAAGCTGCGGTTTCGAGGCTAAGACCTATTTTGATGACCAGTTTGGCTATTGCATTCGGCGCGCTTCCTATTGCTTTAGCATTAGGGGCCGCAGCTAAAAGTAGAATGAGTATGGGTACGGTAATTATTGGCGGCACCTTATTTTCATTAATATTAACCCTATTTGTAATACCTGCTATTTATTCTTTTTGGTCTAAAGAACACAAAGAAAATAAGGAGCTTAAAGCCTCTTTAGCTTCTGCCGAGCAGAGTAGTGCAGATCCAGACACAGAATTAACAAATGAAAAATAAGCAAATCATATTTTTGGTAACGTTAGTATTCCTGATGCAGCAAAAGTTATTTGCTCAAAATGTTCTTTCATTAAAAGATGCAATCCAGATTACTCTACAGAATAACTATGATATTAAGCTGGTAAAGAATGACCTTGAGATTTCTAAAAACAATGCAACTTTAGGAAATTCTGGAATGTTGCCTACAGCTACGGGAAATTTTGGTACCGGCGGAAGTATACAAAATACGGTACAAACTCAATCAACAGGTACACAACGTGTAACAGATGGTGCTAAAAACAGCAACCTTACTTATGGAATAGGCTTAGATTGGACCATATTTGATGGTTTTAAGATGTTTGCCAGTTATGATAAATTTAAAGCCTTAGAGAAACAGGGCGAAAGCAATCTAAAAATACAGATACTGAACAGTATAGCCGATGTTGTAGCTGCTTATTACAATATTGTAAAACAACAACAGCAGGTAATGGTAGCCGATAGCAGTTTGGATATCTCTAACATGCGGCTTAGAATTGCCCAGAATAAATTGAAAATAGGCAAAGGTTCTAAACTTGATGTACTTTCTGCTACCGTAGATTACAATGCAGATACATCTAATTATTTACAACAGAAAAATCTACTAAATAATTATAAGATTGCTTTGAATAATCTTTTAGCCCGGGATGCCAATACTTCTTTTACGGTAAACAGAGAAATAGATTTAGAAGCTACCTTGAATTACAATGAGCTGATAACGCAAGCAGAACAACTAAGCCCCGCTTTACAAAACGCATTAATCAACAAAAAGATTGCTGAATTATCTCTTAAACAGGTTTATGCCAATCGTTATCCAAAGATCAGTGTAAACGGTGGCTACGATTTCAACCGCAGCCAATCTCCTACGGGTTTCAACACACAGTTTAGATCTAATGGATTTAGTTATGGGCTAACGGCCAGTATTAATTTATTTAATGGCTTTGTGCAGCGCCAAAATGAACGCAATGCAAAAGTAGAGATCAATTCATCACAAATACAAATAGATAAGACCAAGCAGGATATCTTAACTAAACTGGCTTCAACCTACCAGGACTACATTACTTTTTTAGACCTGATCAAATTAGAGAAGAATAATCTAGATATCGCTAAACAGAATTTAGACATTACCTTGGAAAAATACCGTCTGGGGAGTATCACTCCACTTGAACTGAGAGAGGCACAAAAAAATGAATTAGATGCCAACAACCGATTCTTGGAAACCAAGTACCAGGCCAAGCTTGCTGAGTTGAGTTTAAAACAAATTAGCGGAACGTTAAATTTGAATTAATTTATTATTTTTAGAGCATGATTTTAGTTGCCGATAGCGGATCTTCCAAAACAGATTGGATTGCTCATAATTCTAAAGAAACATTAGATTTCCATACCCAGGGCATTAACCCGTATTTTTTAAATTCGCAGGAGATCATAAAGATCTTAAGTAAGAATAAAGATCTTTCAAAGATAGCTGCGGATGTAAAGGAAATCTACTTTTTTGGTGCAGGCTGCTCTTCTCCTGATAAACGGGAGGTGGTATCTAATGCCTTATCTTCTTTCTTTAAGAATGCTTATGTGAGCGTAGATCATGATCTGATAGGCTCTGCTTATGCAACATGTGGCGATAAGAAAGGATTGTCATGTATTTTAGGAACAGGTTCTAATATAGCCTATTATGATGGCAAAGATGTTTATCCCGGCAAACATGGTTTAGGATATATTTTAGGCGATGAGGGTTCAGGCACTTTTTTCGGAAGGAGAGTGCTTTTATCTTATCTCTATAAAACAATGCCCGTAGAATTGAGAGATAAGTTTAAGCAAGCTTATCCGGTAACCAAAGATATTGTAATAGAGCACATTTATCAAAAGCCTTTTCCTAATTCATATCTGGCAGCATTTAGCAAATTCATGGCTGCTAACAAATCCCATCCTTTTATTCAAAGCCTGCTCAGAGACGGTTTTCAGGAATTTATAGATAGTAATGTTAAAGATTATAAGAACTACAGGTTATTAGAATGCAGCTTTGTAGGTTCAATTGCTTATTATTATCAGGATGAACTTAAAGCAGTTTTTGCGGCGAATGATATTAAAATAGGAAAAATCTTACAAAAGCCGGTTGAGGGTATTTTTGAATACATCTTAAAAAGAGAGGGGGAACTCCAAAGTGTTTAATTTTATTAAACCTTTTCAGTAGTCTGACTTTCTTCTTTTCTCTTATCGTTAATTTTTTTCAGGCCATAAGCTACACCCGCAGCAATAAGCAGGCTTGCTCCTCCATCAAAAGGCACATTCACATCATCCGGATCGCAAGGCTCATCAGGATCAGGGCATGGGAAGCCCTGAGCATGTACTGTTGTTGTTAAAACCAACAATCCTAAAAACACATATACAATTTTCTTATAAATACTCTTCAAAACTTTGTTTGTTATTGTTCTTAGTAGCAATTAATTACAAGTATACCATTTTTTGATAAAACAACCCCTCCCATCAACCTGTTATTTTTTTCCTTATTTCATTTATAAAAGATTATCGCATCTTTAACAACCATTGTCTTACAATTTTATCAACTTAGAAGCAGCTAATCTTTTACCACCTTTAGCGTCGTAAATCTCAGCAATATAAGTTCCGGTAGCATATCCTGTAATATTTAAACTATGTCCCTCTATTAATTCTTTAGCCTTAAGATTCTTAGTAAGTAGTATTTGTCCTGAAAGACTAATTATTTTTACAGTGTAAAAGTCTGAAGCCACCGCTCCATTATATTTTAAAGTAAAGTCTGTCTGTACTGGGTTTGGATATAAGTTTAATTCTTTCTGAACATTCATCTCAACACTTTCTTTAGATTTAACTGCCTTGATAAATTTAGTTGTTTCAGCCAAGCTTCCTTCATGTACAGTCGAAATATAGAACCTATCATTAATAAGTTCTGTATTTGCATCGGCATCAATAGTAAATTTATAAATTGTGTTTCCTCGTAAAGGAACTGCTTTATTTAAGAGCTTATCATTTAATTGTAATACATATCCCGATGGAATATTTGAAGGATTAAGCTCAAGCAGGAAATTATTTTCTTTTAAGGCTTGTTTAAGTGTAAGTTGAATAGGCCTATTTAACTCATTAACATCAGGCATTTTATTAATAGCTAAAGCTATTCCATCAATAGAGCTGGTATAAAGGGCCAGGCCTTGTCTGTCTCCCGGCATAAATCTGATATCTTCTATACCATCATATTCTGCTTTTTTTCCTTTCATGAATAAAACGGCTGTTTCGTCATCAATGGTACGATCATTATTAGACAGTTTTATCTTTAACATCGGTAAAGCTTCCGAAAATAAACCCGTTGCCGTCACAGAGAGTTTACCTGAGTTGCCTGAAACCATAGATACAGGATTATCAACAGCCATCATTAAAGGAACTGATAAGTGAGAATTTACCTTTGCACTCTCGTTAAAGGTAAAATTGCCACCGTTCGTTTTACTTTCTACAAAGAATCCTTCTCCTGAAAGAATATATCTACTGGCTCCGTTAATACCTGTATTGGTATCTCCATCATAAACGGCATATTTCTTTTCGACAGGATTATAATGTCTTACGGAGTTATTTATTAAACCCGATTTATCCAAGCCTCCGCTATTCCAGTCTATGGTTGCCGCATAAGGGTTACCTAATAAATTAAATCCTCCGGTTGATGCATAATAAGTAAGAGGAACAGTAATAGATCCTTGATTTAATATTCCTTTATAATCCATCACTATACTTTCAGGATCTGCAAATGGCTTTTGCGTTTTATTGGTCAGATTATTTATTCGATCTCCCCTGTAGAATAAATAAGTTCCCCTGCCAATATTTTCGCTTTCGTTTATATTATTTATCGGTTCAAAATCACTGGTGTATTTCCATATGCTACCGGCTGTACTTAAAGGTTCATCAAAACCTCCCGCTGTACTGGTAATACCTGTTAACCACATATCATCAATATATTGGTTAAAGCTATAGGTACGGTTACCATAACTATTGGTATTTATAAACGAAGTTGTATTATCATAAACAGGTGAAGACAGTAAACGATAGGTACGATAAGGATCAACAGATCCTCCACTAATAAACCTTTCTACTCTTACTGAACCAGTAATTTTAGCCGTTGCAGGTAAAGAAGCGATAGTGGCCGAACCACTGGATGCTGATTTCAGGTTAAGCAATCCGTTAGTTTTTAATTCAGTATTGGCATCAACGGTTAATATCCCATCTGTTTTAACCGAGAAATTACCTGAACTTAAAGTTTTTACGCCACCATTGGTAAATCTTACATTTTTGAAAGAGAGGCCATTACCACTATCAGAGCCTTGATCTGTTATAGTTTGGTTATTGCCATTAAATACCAGATCAGTGTTATCAAGATTAATACGGCCTCCAGAAGATAACCAGCTTGATCCAATATTAAGTGTACCTGAAGTTCCTGTTTTTACTCCACTACCTGAAGTAATAAATGCTCCATTATATGTTCCTGCTAAAATATTTTGCGCTGTTGTTCCGGCATATTCTACACCCACAGTCCATGTTCTTCCAACGGGCAAACCGCCATTAGCTCTTGTTATTAATTTGCCCGCACCAATATCCGTAAAAGATCCAGCTAAAATATTGGTTCCTAAATTCAGGGATGCAGTAGCCATAGGACCTATTGAAATCTGGCCGTTTACAGTATACGTAACGGAAGACGTTGAGATTACAACACCCTTATCATTATTAACTGTTAAATTATTTATAATAGAAGGCAAACCATCTCCTGTTTGTTGGGCAACATCTCCATTATATATAAAATTACCCAGTCCATAGGTTTTAGTTCCTGTATTTTGCAGGGTTCCGTTTAAATTTCCTGTAGCGGTAAATCCTTTGGCATGTGCAGTAATTAACGTAGATCCGGCACCCATAGTAAAGTTACCACTTGTACCATCAATAACAGAAATACCAAAATCTACAATAGCATTGTTAGCTACCGAAAAATTTAACAAGCCTTCAAAACCACCTCCGGTTCTGTTAAATTTCTGTGTAGTACCGCCATTAAATATTAATGTTCTGGTGCCTGTACCCGGCCCCGCTTTTAATGTCCCTCCGGTTATATTAAAATTTCCTCCTACATATAATGTACCATCTCCATTTGATCTTAAAATATTAATGGTTCCTCCTTGTATTTCAAGGTTACGCCTAATAACAAGTGCGCCTCCGGGTGCTGTTAAATTTAAAGCTCCACTACCTGTTGAAATAACTTTAAAATCCCGAGCTGAAAAACCACTTTGTAAAATTGGGCCTGTAGAAACGTTTTGTCCTGGGTTATTCCATATAAAATCAGAGAATGATTGAGATGTTCCATTTATTGTGGAAGCAAAAGTAGTATAGCCCACCACTTCACAGATCGACCCTGTATTCCAGATCATATTAGCACCACTTGGAATGGCTGTGCTAGAATTACCAATATCATGTACATATTTACCTCCATTATCAATGGTTAATTTACCATTAGTAATATTAAGACCTGCTTTATGTACTAATATTCCTTTAATAATGATTCCTTGGCCCGAAAGTGCGGTACTTGTTTGGATAACTAAAGTACCTCCGCTTTGAACCTCTACATCGTCTATAGATGAAATATTAGATGTTATAGTTACAGTATGTCCATTTAAGATAGTGATCTTGCTGGCATTTACAGTTGGCACCAAGGTTGCCGGAGACCAGTTAGAAATGCCATTGGAAGAAGTTTCCCAAATTTGGGAATTATTCCAGATTCCGCTTGCAACGGATCTGAAATAGTCGGAAGCCATACTTGAGGTTGTTGGATCAGGAATAATTACAGTCTCTTGAATTAGAGGGGCGTGTATATTATCTTTTACTGTAACTGTTTTGCTGCCAGCAGCAACAATATTAACATTTATAAATTTATATCCACCACTAACTAGATCTGTAAGTGTTGGGCTTATTGTTGCTCCTGCATCTGAACTGCTTGTTGAGATAGAATTAGTAATATCATCTGTCGGATTATAAAATTGATCTACTGCTCTAACTTTAATTTGAAAAGATTTACCTCTGGCAGGAATAATAGGATTTCCCGTTTTACCTGTTATAGTACCTGGAGCAATATTCTGATTAGGTAATAATACTAATAGCTTTGCATACTCTCCAGCCGCTACAGAAAAACCTGGGCTTGTACTTGAAGTCTTTAATCCGTCAGTTACATTTACAGCAGTCAATGTACGTGTTGCTGAAGAAATTGCGGTCACTAAAGATATGTTAAAAGTAGCCTCTCCATTAACTAACGTCACATTAGATGGCATAGTGGCATTCGCATCATTACTTGTGATACCCACTACATCTATAGCTGAATTTACTAAATTCCCAACGGCATCAGCCGCTCTCACCACTACCGGAAAAGAATTTCCTGCAATTGCACTATTTGGTGTTCCCGTCTTCCCAGCAGCTACTCCCTGACTAAAACTTTCGCCAGGTAAAATCATTACAAGTTTGGTAAAAGCTCCTGCAACAACTGTTGGCAAAGAAGCATTATAATTAGTAACTGTTGGGTTGGTCTGATCTTTGGCTGTAATTACTGGAGTTTCACCCGCTTTATTAAAAGTTAAAGTAAACGACACTTTTCCTGCAACTAAGTTTTTAGCTCCTGGAGCAACAAAATTATCAACATTTGCAATTTGTACAGCAATGTTATCTGTGGCAGTCGCTACATTGTTCCAATTATCATCCATCGCATAAGCTGTAACATTATAAGCTATTCCTGCAATGGGCTCAGAAGGAAGCCCTGATTTTCCAGTAGGTGAACTCGGATCTAAGCTTTCGCCTGGGTATACAACCAAAAGTTTTCGAAAGCTCCCTAATACAACTGTAAAATTTGATGTATTAACAGTTTTAACAGGCGAACTATCATCTGATGCGGTTATAACCGATGAGGTTGTTGCGGTATTAACTGTTATATTAAAAACTTTTGTTCCGTTAACTAAGTTCGAAGCAGGAGGTGTAACAGCTGCAGCATCATTTGAGGTAATTGTAATTAAATTATTTGAGTTAACAATATTCCAATTAGCATCTACAGCATTAACTCTGACGGCTATATTACTCCCTGAAGTAGTAGAAAACACTCCTGAAGTAATTTTTCCTGTAGATGTTCCTGGAGCTGCAGTTTCATTAGGTAACAATACCTGTATTTTTGCATAAGCTCCTGCTGTAACTGCTGGCAACGATCCACTATAAGAAAGGATGGTATTGTTTGTATTATCTTTAATTGTTGAAACCGGAGTTTCTCCTGCAATTTTAAAATTCAGATCCCGGGTAGCAGATCCTCCACTCAGACTAACAGCCACAGGATCTGTATAATTACTAACTCCAGTAGAATTCACGGCAACATTATCAGTGACACTTACCTTATTCCAGTAGTTATCTACGGCATAAATTGTTATTCTATAATTACTGCCAGCTATAGGGGCAGTTGGCGACCCTGCTTTACCCGTAACAGAACCTGGTTCAAAAGTTTCACCTGGTAAGACCATTAATAACTTACTAAAAGCGCCAACATTTACTTTGAAGCTGGTAGTGTTAGAAGGTAATATCGCCGGATTTGAAACACTCATAGCTGTTATATATCTATAAGCATTAGCGGTAGGAAGAGAGACTGTAAATGTTTTTATACCTCCAACTAAATTGGCATTTACAGGTAATCCCGCATATGTGTCATTTGATGTAATAGCTATTTCATCTGCAGCAGTAGTAATCAAATTCCATGCATAATCTACAGCATTTATTGTAACATCTACTGTTTCTCCTGTGCTTTTTATTGTAGCTTCAGTAGATAATTTACCGGTTGTTGATCCAGGGTTTAGTGTTTCAGTAGGTAAAAGGGCTATTAATTTTATAAAAGCCCCTGGCACTTTAGACAAAGGTGCTACAGCTGCACCTACATCAAAGCCCTTTATTATTCCATTCCCTCCACTTCTTGTAAGAAGAATTTCAGGGCTTATTGTTTTAGTGACAGACTGAACTTCAATTCCTGATAGAGTAATTGAATTATCTCCATTTGTATTGCCTGTTACGGTATAACTAACTATCAATGAAGTTGCCCCCACAGAAACAGCAGCATTACTAATATTAGGGCCATTTACAATAACAGTTCCTACTCCCGTATTAAATTGCCATCCAGCAGGTCTTGTGAAAATTAGTGTCCGGTTAGATCCAGCTGTAAAATCCCCTGGAGCAGTTTCAGCAATTACAATATCTCCTAAGGCAGTATAAGCTGGACTTGGGCCTACGCTAGATTTATCATTAGAAATATTCTTTCCTCCTGTAGGCATGGTAACCACAACATCTGCAAAGGCAGAAAGACCCACAAAAACAAGACAAAAGACAAGGAATATTGTCCTTAAACCAGAAGTATAAAGTTGCATAAGCTATTATTTAGATTATAAGCCTTAAGACTATAACACGTTGTAAACTAATCAAGTGGGCGAATTTCTAAAAAAAGATAGTTATTTACAACACACTCCAGCCAAATACTTATTTATAAGTATCTTTTTTATTATCGCCAAAAATGCTTATGTAGTTAGTTCTTGATGAATTTAGCAGAACTCAGATGCTTTCCGGTAATCGTATCCACCAATTTAACTACATAAACCCCTTTTTCTTTAGCACTAAAATCAATATTTAACCCACTTTGCAGCTGTTGTTTCTGCACTCGTTTATTATCTATTAATTTTCCTGCCGGGTCGTATATGTTTATTGTATAGGTAGACGACGATTGCTCGCCATTGTATGTAAGTGTAAATATAGTAATTACTGGGTTCGGGGAAACAGATATTGGTAAATTATTTTTTTGAAGGTCATATTTAACACTTTGTTCATTCAGAACCTGTGCTTTATCGCCATTTCCGTCAACATACCACAGTCTATAATAGTTCGTCCCGATTACAGGATTTTTATCAACAGTGGTATAAGCACCTGCTCCTTTAACATTTTCTTTTGTTAAATAGACAAATCCTAATTGATCTGTTGCTTTTTCGATTTCAAAGTGGCCTTCACGCACATCTTCAGAAGTTTCCCATTTAAGCTGTACACCATTATTGGTTTTCAGGGCATTAAAAGAAGAAACTTTTATAGGCAAGGTTGAAACTGTATTAATCCAGATTTCGAAACGATTATCTCCTTGTGTTTCTTTTATATTTTTATCTATGCTAAAGGTATAAACTGATCCTTCTTTAAGAACTGTTACTGTATTTAGATAATGATCAGAGAGCTTAACCTCATACTGGGCAGGGATATTGCTAAGATTAAATTGCAGACTATAATTACCCGAAGTTGCGGCACTAGCAGATAATTTAATTTTAGTGCCTTCTTGTATTTCGGGCACATAATTGATTGCCATCGGTACAGATACAGCATCTGATGATAAGCTCGACAAGAAAACTTCTTCTCCCGGCGCACTCTGAACATCTTCTTCTGTAGCTTTACTTTCTGCGCCTTGTTTCATTACAATGAGGGTCTCAACCTCATTTAATGCATTCTCTTTAGTTAGTTTTATTTTAATTTTAGAAGAAACAGCAGAAGTTCCATTTAAAACGTTATCGGCTACACCTAATAATGATTTTCCTGTTATCGAACCATTTGCATTGGAAACTTTTGCGTTTTCAGTAAAAGTAATTGAAGGTGAATTGTTATTGCTTACCATAACAAAAAAAGATTGACCCGACTCAATATATCTTGAACCTCCATTTACCTCATCTTCTCCATTAAAAATAGAGTATTGGCGTGTAGCAGGATTCCAAATACGCACAATCTTCTTAATATTTCCTGTACGTTCAACAGCTAACCAATCTATTTTTGAAGCGTAAGGATTGCCTACTAAGCTAAAGCCATCGGTAGTACCATCAGATGGCACATAATTTAAAGGAACGGTTATACTTTGCTGGTTTAAGATTCCTTTAAATTTAATTGTGGTAGCTTCAGGATCAACATAAGGGCTTTTTAACTTATCGTCCATATTAGAACGATCTCCCCTGTAAAAAACATAAATACCTCTTCCAATCCCTACAGGTGAAGTAAGTTTGGGTATAGGCACAAAACTTCCATTGTGAGTAGAAACGGTGGTACCATTACTTGGTGAAGTATCAAACCCGTTTTCAGGTCCTTTTGGACCTGTGATAATCATAGCTTCAATTAGCTGTTTTGCACTGTAAGTTCTTATCCCTTGCCCTTGATCAGAAATAAAACTGGTTGTATTGTCATATACGGGAGCCGAAAGCATACGGTATGTCCTGTACATTGATTTTGGTCCACCGGTTACAAATCTTTCTACAATTACCTCTCCTGTAATTGCACATCCCTGAGGTATAGGCGCTACCGAAGCAGAATTGTAATGATCTGATTTCAACACCAGTTTACCTGCCGCATTTAAAGTGCTGTTATTATCTATATACAGATTACCATTAGATTGAACAGTAAAAATTCCACTACCGCCTAATATTTTTTTACCACCTCCTGTAATTTTAAGCTCTTTTAATGATAATCCTGATCCCGAGTTAGAGCCATTATCTATTATGCTTTGGTTGAGCCCATTAAATACTAATAAAGTATTATTGGTAATCAAATCTATGTTGCCTCCTCCAGAGGTCCAGTTTCCGCTTATATTAAGACTATTACCTGAAACTGTTTTTTTACCAGAACCACCAAACACGATATCTTTATAAGAAATCGCTCCTATAACACTCTGTGCAGTATTTGACAGGTATTGCACATTTCCCAAAAAACTCAATGTTTCGTTTCCACTTATAACCAATGGAATGGCTCCGTACAACAATAAACCTCCCTGTTGATTGAGGTTAAATGTATATCCTTTTACAGTTGATAAATTCTGGATAGACTGATTCACCGAAAAAGCAGGAGAACTGATATTAAATACAGCGCTTGTAGCAGAAGCTGCATTAAACAGCAGTTTTTCTACTTTCAATGTAGATACATTAGCATTGATCGTGTTAGCTCCCTTAGGAGAAATTGTAAAATTACCTTTTATATCCAATGTACCTGTTCCACTTATTGTAGCAGAACCTTCTGCCGTTGCAGTTGAAGTAACCGTTAATGTTGCATTATTAATGGTTAAAGTTGCTGATTTTCCGTTCCCAAAAATTAAGGCTCCTACAGATTGTGCTGAACTAAGTTGAGGTTGATTGGTAAAAGTATTTACTCCTATTCTTGCCTGATCATTAGAAGTAGGAACACTGGCAGGGGACCAGTTTGAAGCCAAATTCCACTCTGATGAAGAAGAACCTACCCAGTCAAGATTTTTACCCGCAGCAACACTTGGTGTCTGTACGTTTTCAACAACACCTCCAGAATTTGGATAATTGATCTGAGAACCGGATGATACCATATCTGTAATTGTTGTAATACCAAAAGTAGCTCCTGGAGTTGGGTTAGTTTTTATCCCCACGGTGATAAAATAAAAAGCACTGTTTACCAAAGATCCATCTGCATTGCCTATAGAATAAAAAGTTTCTTTGATGTTATAATTCTGGATAGTTCCATCGTAATAATCAAGCTTCGAAACCACTGCATCATCAGCATTGCCAAAAAAATCATCTGTTGATCTGTTTAGATACATATTACCGGTAACCACTTGGGTTATATTACCAGAAACAGAGAACTTAAGCTGCGACATGTCAAAAAATCCGCGTGTCTGTACTCTCATTCCATAAATAACTGCATTTTGTGTGCCCGCAATTAATGGTTTTGAAATACCATTGGATGTATCATTAGCTCCGCTAACATTAATTTGCATGCTATATAATTTCATTTCATCAAAAACAAAACGACCTGCTGCTGTTGATGAAACCTGCATAGCAGAATAGCCATAGTAGTTGATGTTATTGATATATGATTCTCCCCTATCTGTGGTAGCTTCAGTTTTAGAGGCCGAATAGCCATCTACATACAGATGCCAAACAAACTGTCCTCCTCTTTTCAAACGTTGCACTCGAATAGCATAAGTAGCATTGTTTCCTGATATTTTAGATAAATCTACACTAACCAGATTGTTATAGTGATCTGCGTAGATGCTGTTATCATATTTAGACCTTAGGTATAAAGTAGAGCCAACTTGCGTTAAAAAAACACCCTTAGCTGTCTGTAGATTACTATTTTCTGCAAGTAACCAATATTTCCAGGCATTTTTACCATTGTTTATTTCATCAGAATTATCTGTATTTCCTCCATTATTTTTGTATAACAGCGTCCATTCATAGCCAAATGTTTCATTATCTAAATTGGTATTCGCGGTTATAAATGACAACTGGTAGGTAGCAGCTTGTCCATTACCAGTACTTGCCCAGGCAAAACCTGCGTTATAGGTAAGATTATTGGTTGAAGATAGATTTAATGCGTTATTTATTCCTACTTGGGTAATTCCACTACCCAGAGTACCGCCATTAAAATTATTGTAATAATAACCCGCACTGCTAAATACTTGTGCACAAATAAAATCAGGTAGAAATATAGAGATTATAAAAAGGAGTATATGCTTAATCTTCATTTGGTTTTTCCGAATGATTTCATTCGGCTATATAGAAAACCAAAAAACAAGCCAGTTGTAAAAAACCGCTACTTAACTCCATCTTTTATGCCCTTTCAGTTAGAAAACAGGTAATTTTTATATTATGAGTGTAGATCTAATGAACATGTGCACAAAAAAGAATAAGGCTCTTTTTCCCCAGTTTGCGGAAAACTTATCTCAGTATCCAACCTTATCTCCAAGAAACATCACAACACACTAAAAAACAGCATGTTAAAAATCAAAAGTATCCATCTTTACTCCTTTATTATCTTTAAACTCCCAATTTTAACTGTATGATTTTCACCGGTAAGTACAATCACATAAATACCCTTTCTCAAAAAATCTAACCTCTTCTCTACTCCATTGACCAATTCTTTTCCTGTCACCTTAAATTCAACAGCTTTTTTACCATCTATTCCTGAAATTTTTACTTCATATTTTTCCTGTTTCAACACACCATTATATTTCAAATTAATAACATGCTTTATGGGAGAAGGCCAAACCATAAATTTGATTGGTTCAGATAGGTCAAACTTTACATAAATGGGGTCTGAGATTACTTGTCCATCAACTTTTTGTTGTATAAGCCTATAATAATTGGCTCCCTTATCAGGAGAGAAATCTGTAACTTCATATTTTAACTGATGTGCTAACGCTTCTACCTCTTTCATTGTGCGGTAAATACCATCAACGCCCATTTTTTCAACAATAAACCGTTGCGTATCTTTCAAGTAATCCCACTTTAAAACAACCGAATTATTTGTTTTAGATGCTGTTAATTTAACCTGTTCTACAGGTAAGGTCTGCACAAGCTCAAACATCAAGGCAAATCTCTCTGTTCCCTGACTGGCAGCATCATTTTTATTGATTTCAAAGTCGTAAGTACCTCCATCTGCAAGCTCTTTAATAACATTCAGATATTTATCCTGCAATTTTACAGTGTATTTAGGATCGAGCTCTTTCAAATCAAAATTCAAAAAATATTGCCCGCTAACGCTTGAAGTTACTTTTAGGTTTACTATTTTACTTTCGTTAATGGTTGACATAAAATTGATACCCAAAGGTTCTTTATCTGAAGAAAGGCTGGATAAGGCAATAGTTTCTCCAGCCAGTTTAAAACTATCTTCTGAGTCAAATGCATCATTTGATTGGCCTGTAAATACCAAAGCAATTTCGTCTTCGTTATATATACTAAGTCCTTTCATTTTTATGCGTAATATGTTATTGCTTAACGCATCGGTGATAGAATTATAAGAAAGTTTACCTTGGTTACCAACCCCAGCTGAGCTTTCATTTGTATTGAGCATGGCAACAGGTTTTACAGACGAAGCTTTAATTCCTTCTTTAAATTTAATTTTAGCCGAGGCTGCATTAGCCTGAACAAAAAACGACTGGCCTGAGGCGATGAATCTATCCCCTCCATTCACTCCTATGCCATTTTTATAAGTTGAGTAATTATGGAACACGGGATTATAAATCCAGACCGTACCTTCTATATTTACCTTATCTGTTCCCCAGTTTGTAGAATCCCAATCAATAGCAGAAGCATAGGGATTACCTAAAAGATTAAAAGTTAGGGCATTATTATAAACCAGGTTAACTGTAACATCCTGTTGATTAAGATTTCCTCTAAAACCCATAACCACGTCTTCCGGATTAGCATAAGGAGCTTTTATCTTAGTTTCAGGATTATTTCTATTCCCCCTGAAAAACAGGTATATTCCTTTACCCGAAGCCACTGATTGCTGCATATTGGTAACCGCTACAAAATTACCATTGTGCGTATATAAAGACGGATAATCATTATTATATGAAAAATCAAATCCGGCAGCTACTCCTCCTGCTCCAGTTACAAGAACATGATTTTTTATGTCTTGCAAGATGTATGTTCTATTTCCGGGTAGATCGGTGTTAATGAAATTATCTGTATTATTATAAACTGCAGAAGACAACATTCTATAAGTACGATAAGGAGTAGCCATGCCTCCTTTTATGAAACGCTCTACCATTACCTTACCTCTTATGCTACTGTTAGCTGCAATAGGAGCTACTGCCGCTGTTTGCGTTTGGGTAGATTTTAACACCAATCCATCGTTGGTATAAAATATACCATTTTCAACTGTAAGCAAATCTGTTATATTTAAAGTGCCGTTAAGGGTTACATTAGCAGGGTTATTGATCACTAAACGGTAAATTACAGCTTGCTGAAAAACATTACCATAAAGCGTCTGCATAGTTGCTCCATTAAATTCAACCGAACCATTATTTGCAATAATCTGACCGGTATTACTCAATTGTCCTGCAATTTTTATGGTTCCGTTATTTTGAACCGAAGCCCCATTCTCTATGTTAAGATTCCGGACAGCAGCAACAGTAAGAGAAGAAATAACAGGAAATCTTGGAGAGGAAGCAGGAATAAGCACATCTGCCGAAGAGTTTGGAACAATTCCCCCGCACCAATTATTGGGCTCTGTCCAGTCTGTATTTGTGTTTCCCAACCATAAACTACCATTACAGCTAACTAAGGTTTTAACCGTCCCATCAACCGATGCACTGAGGTTTTCTCTAATAGCAAAAACTTTATAGTAATAGGTAGTTCCGGTAGATAACCCAGTATTATTGAAAGAAGTTACATCTGGAGCTACCTGCCCAATATAATCATAAGTCCCTGTTGAAGTAGTGGAGCGGTATATGGCAAATCCCAGTTCATCATTGGAATTATCTGTCCAATTTAAAGTAACAACGTTTGTACCGATACTCGTAAAAGCAAGATTGCTGGGGGCGGTTGTTTCTTGCGGATCGAACACAAATACCTGATTGCTTAAAGGCATACCATTAATGGAATTCGTAGAGGATACACTACTTACCACAGCCGTATTAGAAAGATTATTTAACGATAAAAACCCTTTCCCCGGCGGACCGCCTATACCGACCGTAGCACTTCTGTTGTTAGTGTTTGTTTGCGTGGTTTCCTGCTTATAATTAAATTGAACATTTCCATTCTCAATTATTTTTAATTGAAATGTTATAGTTGAAACATTTACAGGAAGCACCAATAATATTCCCTGTGCATTTTTATCCCATCTTATTTTATTCCATTCAACAGTAAAAATCCTATTAGGATAGGTTCCTTCTACCTTAGTTGAATAATTGGTTGGACTTAAAAGAGATAAATCTAAAGGAACCAGATCATCCCAAAGCGGAGCTAATACCGGCCCTTCACTGTTAACAGATACAAAGTCGTTAGCGGGATAAGATTGAGTAAGATTTGCACCCAATCTTACTAAACCATTTGTACTTACTGATAGCTTGGTGTAACGATTACCCATGTACCAGAAATCAAAACCTATGTTTACATCATTAAACACATAATTACTTGACCCTCCCTGCAAAAGAGAAAGGCCTGAAATACTTGAGAATGTACTGGTAGTACTGCTAAATGCATATTTACTGATCTGCTGCGCAGAGCTTTGCGTGCAACAGAAACTAACGCATAAGGCTATAGCAAGCCCAATGGCCTCTTTCAAAGGTAGTTTCATAGATATAGGTAGATAGGTGTACTACGAAACAACCAGAAAAGGAATCAGCAAGAAGAATAAAGAAAGGAAGCGTTAAAAATATTTTCCGTTATCTCGCAATAATTAAATATACGTTTTTACCTCTATCTTTCAAAATATTTCTCAACATATAACCCTCAATAACAACAAGATGCAAAAAGATAACTTTATTAGTTCATCAGAAGTTACAGCATCAGATCAGGTAATTCTTACATAAGCAGAAGCAGTTTTTATGATACCAGCACTTATCCCTCCGCCATAAGCGGATCACTAATAGAATTCAGACCTGTTTCTATATGACCGGCATAATGCCTAAGATAAGAATCAAAACCTTCAACTTTAATTTTAAAGTTATACCAGCCATTGCCTGGCTGTAGATCCATTTCAAAATCAAGATCAGACTTAGGCTTTACCGGCCCTATTTTATGATTAGCGACATGGTATTTATCATCATAAATCCGTACTTTCAAAGCTTGTTTACCTTCGTTAAAAAATCTTATACTTAATTTGGGTTTCGCTTTACCTGTTCCATTATTTTGAACAGGTTGGCAAACTACAATTAAATCCGGATCAAGGTGGTTACCTTTAAATTTCCGGTAAAATCCGTTGGCACTCTGCACAGAAAGTTCATATCTTCCCTCATCAAACAGATCAATATCCCAATTATCTGACAGTTGATCGCCTGATTTTACCGCATAATACCAGTTAGCTCCCTGTTCGCCATTATAAATATTTTGTGCAGACACATTAAAAGGTACTCCACTACTATATTTTAATACCTCAAAGTTTACAATCAGCTTATTTTTTTGTGCATTTAATGCCGCATCTGCCTTTACATGATAAGGTAGTGCGCAGGCTGGTTTAAATCCTTTTTCCTGCCTGCTTATTACAGGAATATTTTTCAGGTCTGAAGACGTATTAATCTGGTGAATCAGATCTGTGCCTAACCCTGCAGGGATATTCTGTTTAGGTTTACTTTTTAATTGTTGAATATGATCAAGAACCTGGTCTCTTACCAAAGGTTGAGGCTGGTCTGTTTTTTCTCCATGATAAGGTCTGAATACAGAAGTTAGATCGCCACAGATATTTCTGCGCCACGAACTGATCATGTCACTTTTTATGGCTTTCCCGGTTTTTCTCTCAATAAATTTTTCCAGAAACATAAGCGTACTGGTATGGTCAAAAATCTGTGAATTTACAAAACCTCCCCTGCTCCAGGGCGAGGCAATGATCATGGGCACACGGTAACCTAAACCAATAGGGTTACCCGATTCTTTTTCGAAATCCGAACGAACATCTATACCTTCTGATACTTTTCCGTTAATTCCTTTTTGGGGAACCACATAAGGAGGAATATGGTCAAAGTAACCATCATTTTCATCATAATTAACAATGAAAATGGTCTTTTTCCATATCTCCGGATTTTCGGTCAAAATATTTAACGCTTCAGAAACATACCATACTCCATAAAGAGGCGAGCTTGTATGATCTGAAAAGCGTTGTGGTGCTACCAGCCATGAAACCATAGGCAATTTACCTTCGTTTACATCTTTCCTGAATTGGTAAAAGATATCTCCTTTGGGTATATTCATGGTTTCCGTTTTTCCCTCGTCATCTTTATAACTAAAAGGTACCAGTTCCAGATAATCAGGGTTATTGATATTGGTTGTAAATGCTCTATCTACCAAATTTTTTTCTTTAGGGCTTAGCTTTTGGTATTTTGCCTCTACTTCTCCGGCTGTTAACGGTGGATTTGAAGTTTTATCTCCATTTTTTCTGAAATATGCCGAGAGTTTTACATGATGTCTTTTTACATATTCCAGGGCATTATCACCGTAGTTTCCCAGCCAATCGTCTGTTTCGCCTTTTAGATTGGCAGTCCATACCTCATTTTGGTAAACCCTCCAATCTATCCCATTATCTTCCAAAACTTCTGGAAAAGTTTGCCAATCTATAAAAGTATTGTTTCTCGATTCTGCCTGCGAATTATTAACCACAGCTTTATCAGAACCATTGGTATCTGCACGTACATTACCTGTCCAGTAGAACAATCTGTTAGGAGTGGTACCGGTTAACGAAGAACAGAAGTGCTGATCGCAAACAGTGAATGCATCTGCTAGGGCATAATAAAATGGAATATCCTCACGCTCATAATGCGCAAGGCACATTGCAGATTTTACAGGAACCCATTTATCATATTTTCCTTTATTTCTTGCTGCAGTCTGATCTGGCCATGAATGCGCCAATCCTCCTTGCCATGTTATACGGGTTTTATTTAAATCAATCCTAAAAGGAGCATACACATTGCCATTTTTATCGCCTTGTAGCCAAACTTTATTACCATTAGGTAAGATGTGGGGATGTGGGTCGTTAAAACCACGTACGCCTTTAAGCTTGCCAAACATATGATCAAAAGAGCGATTTTCCTGCATTAAAAAAACAACGTGCTCTGCATCGTAAAAAGTAGTACCTGGGTTGGGTGATATAGCTACTGCTTTTTGTATAGCATGGGGCAGGACATTTTGTAATGCTATTGCTCCCGATAATAAACCTGTTCTTTTTAGAAACTCTCTTCTGCTATTCATTATTATAGATATTTAATCTGTTCTTTATTTCAATAACAGCTCACACTCCATGATCTCTTCCACTTACCGCCTCCATCTAAGCTAACGATTCCTTCTTTATCTGTTAATTGCTGGTTATGTTGCTTTCCATCGGCAATACCACACCAGGGCTCTAAACACACAAAATTAGCATCATGAGCCGCCCAAATGCCAAAATAAGGAAAGCCCTCAAAAGAAAAGCACAAACCATGTTCATTTTTAGTGTTATTAAGACAGATCTTTTTACTTTTCAGATCCCTAAGCACCAGCGCATCATTGTAGAACAGTTCATGCTTTAAAGGAAGTTTACCTTGTTTAAGCGCAATAACTGTGAATTCATCTGTTATGAGGTTATCTTTTATATTCAAGCAATTTAACTGCTTATCTTCATCAAATGAGAGGTAGTAATCTTCATAAGTTCCTTGTTTGTTAACAGGTACGGCAAAAGCCGGATGACCGCCAATAGAAAATAACAAAGGCATTTGTGATAAATTCTCTATCTCGTAATTACAGACCAATTCATAATCGTTCAGCTGATATCTCACATTTAGCTGAAATAAAAATGGATAGAGCTTAAATGTTTCTTCTGTTGCCGAAAGACCCAGCAAAACTTCATTTTCTGTTTGCTGTAACAAAGTAAAATTCATATCACGTGCAAAACCATGACGGGGTAATTTATAAGCTATATTATTATAATAATAAGTATCATCTTTAAGCGCTCCAACAATTGGGAACAGTATAGGACTATGCTTACCCCAATATTGTGAATCGGCATTCCACAACAGCTCTCTGTTATTATTTATATCTTTTAACCGGGTTAGCTCTGCACCCTTAAGCTCAAATTCGGCATTTAAGTATTTATTACTTAACGTTATAGGCATCTATTATTATTTTTAGGTAAACGTATAATTTAGCGGAGCTCAAATTAAGAAAAAGGTTTTGATGTTAAAACTCTAAAAACCAATCGCAAAAAGCACCAAACCTTTGTGTTTCTTTTCAAAAATATTTTCTAATCAAAAAATAATTCCTACCTTTGCAGGCTAAAATTTAAGTACAATTGAAAGCGTTAAAACAATTTTCGATACCGTTTTCCGGCTTAAAATTGGGAAAGCATCAATTCGATTTCGAAATTGACAATAGCTTTTTTGACGCATTTGAGCATTCCTTAGTAAAAAAAGGAACGCTTAAAGCTACGGTTGATCTTGACAAACAGGAAACTATGCTGATTTTAACCTTCCATATATGGGGTTCAATTCAGCTTACCTGCGATAAATGCCTGTCAGATTTTAACCAGCCAGTTGACTTAAATGAACGTCAGATTGTAAAGTTTGATGAAGAAGAGGGGGACAACGATGATCTGGAGATTGTGACGATATCCCGAAAGGAAACTGCTATAGATGTTTCAGAATTGATATATGAATTCATCACTGTGGCTGTTCCTTTTATTAACAAATGTGAGCAGGCAGATCAGCAATGCGACCCTGAAATGTTAGCAACATTAGCTAAGCTTGCTACTGATAAAGAAGAAGACAAAGAACAAAATGAAGACCCTCGTTGGGCTGCATTAAAAAATTTAAAATAATAAATTAAAATAACAGAGAAATGGCACATCCAAAACGCAAAGTTTCTAAACAAAGAAGAGATAAAAGAAGAACTCACTATAAAGCTGAAGCGCCTTCTTTAGCAACATGCCAAACTACTGGTGCGGTACATGTTCCTCACCATGCTTATAACGTTGATGGTAACTTATACTACAACGGTAAATTAGTAGTAGAAAATACTTCAATAGGTTAATTTTCTGAAAAATTTTTGTGTTTTCAATTCGTTTAGCTTTAACTTAGACCAATTGAATTTAAAAGGCTAAAGCCTTACGCAAAAGATTTTTTACTATGAAAATAGGTCTCGATATTATGGGCGGAGACTATGCTCCTAAAGCAGTGGTTTTAGGAGCAATAGCAGCCCATCAATCATTATCACCAAATGAGCACTTAGTGCTTATTGGAGACACGGAGCAAATAAAACCTCTACTTTCTGAACAGGGTTTCAATCCTGATCACTTTGAATACGTACATACCACCGAAGTTATTGGTATGGGCGAACATGCCACAAAGGCTATTCTTCAAAAACCCAATTCAAGCATTTCTGTAGGCTTCCAGCTTTTAAAAGAGGGTAAAATAGATTCTTTTGCCAGCGCAGGTAATTCTGGAGCAATGTTAGTTGGCGCTGTTTTCAGCGTTAAAACTATCCCAGGCATTATAAGGCCTTGTTTATGTACTATCGTTCCTAAATTAAAAGGCGGTGTAGGCCTGCTTTTAGATGTAGGCGCTAACGCAGACTGCAAACCTGATACACTTTTACAATTTGGTGTACTGGGTAGCTTATATGCCGAAAATGTTCTGCAAATCAACCATCCTAAAATTGCATTAATGAACATTGGAGAAGAAGATGAAAAAGGTAATATGTTAGCCCTGGCAACTTTCCCTTTAATGAAAGAAACACAACTTTTTAACTTTGTTGGGAACGTAGAAGGCCGGGATTTATTTAATGATAAAGCAGACGTGATTGTTTGCGACGGATTTACCGGAAACATAATGCTTAAACTGGCTGAGTCTTTTTATGTACTTACCATTAAAAAAGGATTAAAGGATGAATTCTTTGATCGTTTTAATTATGAGAATTATGGTGGCAGCCCGGTATTGGGCGTAAATGCTCCTGTTTTAATTGGTCATGGCATATCAAGTCCGGAAGCAATCAAAAATATGATTTTCCAATCGCGTGATATGGTAAACACGCAACTGGTACAAAAAATACAAGCCGCTTTCCAATAAAATAATTTAAAAGAAATGAGTAAAATTCACGCTGCCATTACCGCAGTTAATGCCTATGTGCCCGATTATGTTTTAACCAATCAAGAATTGGAAACCATAGTTGATACTTCTGATGAATGGATTACGACCAGAACAGGCATTAAAGAACGCAGAATATTAAAAGGTGAAGGTTTAGGTACATCTGATATGGCCGTTGAGGCTGTAAACGGATTGTTAAAGAAAAGAGGAATTGAAGCTACAGATCTTGATCTGATCATTTTCTGTACTACCACTCCAGATTTTACTTTTCCTGCTACGGCTAATGTTCTTGCCGATAAAATAGGCGCTACCAATGCCTGGGGGTATGACCTACAGGCCGCTTGTTCAGGTTTTATTTTTGGCTTAACAACTGGGTCTCAGTTTATTGAGTCGGGTAAGCACAAAAAAGTATTGGTTGTTGGTGGCGATAAAATGTCGTCTATAATCAATTATGAAGACCGCACCACCTGTATCATTTTTGGAGATGGATGCGGTTGTGTTCTTTTAGAGCCAAATACTGAAGGTTTAGGTATCCAGGATGCCATTTTAAAAACTGATGGATCTGGAGGTAAGTACTTGGGCATGAAAGCAGGTGGATCTGTAAAACCAGCAAGCCATGAAACTGTGGATGCTAAAGAACACTTTGCACATCAGGAAGGGCAAACCGTATTTAAATTTGCTGTAACCAACATGGCTGATGTGGCAGCAGAAATTATGGAACGTAACCAACTAGGCTCAGATGATGTTGCATGGTTAGTGCCTCATCAGGCTAATAAGCGTATAATCGATGCCACAGCTACTCGTATGGGAGTAAGCTCAGAGAAAGTAATGGTTAATATTGAGCGTTATGGAAATACCACAAACGGAACTATTCCTATTTGCTTATGGGAATGGGAAAAACAACTTAAAAAAGGCGATAATCTAATTCTCGCTGCATTTGGAGGTGGTTTTACTTGGGGTTCTGTGTATCTAAAATGGGCTTACAATAGTTAAACTATTAAATATAACGCCCTCGTAAACAAAATAAAAACAAAAAACATTAACTTAGTTAAACAAACAATACACCAATTTTTTTAACATAACAGCAAAAGAATGGATATTAAACAAATTCAGGAACTTATTAAATTTGTTTCGCGTTCGGGTGTAAACGAAGTCGCTATTGAACAAGAAAACTTCAAAATCACTATAAAGACCAATCAAAATCCGGTTTATGTAAATGCAGCAATTCCTACTCCGGTTGTAGCGCAACCAGCAGTAGCTCCGGCACCTGCTGCCCCAGTACCACAAGCTGCTGCCCCTGCCACACCTCAAGCTCCGGCCGCAGAAGATACTTCTAAATATATTACTGTAAAATCTCCTATGATTGGTACATTTTACCGTTCTTCAAGTCCTGAAAAACCAGCATTTGTAAACGTTGGTGACGAAATAGGTACAGGAAAGGTACTGTGTATCATAGAAGCTATGAAACTTTTCAACGAGATTGAAAGTGAAGTTTCAGGACGCATCGTTAAAATTTTAGTTGACAATGCTTCGCCGGTTGAATATGATCAGCCACTATTCTTAGTTGAGCCTATTTAAGCTTCTATTATTATTAACGTTACCCTGAACTTGTTTCAGGGTCTCTTTTAAAATAATCATTTTAGATGCTGAACAAATTCAGCATGACGTCAGCTCTTTTAAAAAGACCTGACGAAAAGGAACGAGACTATGTTTAAAAAAATATTAATTGCCAACCGGGGCGAGATTGCTCTACGTGTAATACGTACCTGTAAAGAGATGGGCATTAAAACTGTAGCTGTATATTCTACTGCAGACAGAGACAGCTTGCACGTACGCTTTGCTGATGAGGCTGTATGTATAGGGCCACCTCCAAGTAAAGATTCTTATCTTAATATCCCCAATATCATATCAGCTGCCGAACTGACCAACGCCGATGCTATTCATCCGGGCTATGGTTTTTTATCTGAAAATGCTAAATTTTCTTCAGTATGCCGTGATTATGGTATAAAATTCATTGGAGCTTCTCCTGAGCAGATCAATTCTATGGGAGATAAGTCTTCTGCAAAAGAAACGATGAAAAAAGCAGGTGTGCCAACCATACCTGGTTCTGAAGGCTTATTGCAAAGTGTTGAAGAAGGTATCAGATTAGCCAATGAAATGGGCTATCCTGTTATTTTAAAAGCAACTGCAGGTGGTGGTGGCCGTGGAATGCGTGTAGTTTGGAAAGATGAAGAATTTGAAAACGCTTGGGATAGCGCACGTCAGGAATCTGGAGCAGCATTTGGAAACGACGGGCTTTATTTAGAAAAATATATTGAAGATCCACGCCACATTGAAATTCAGATTATCGGTGATCAATATGGTAAAGCATGCCATTTATCTGAAAGAGATTGCTCTATTCAACGCAGACACCAAAAATTGGTAGAAGAATCGCCTTCTCCGTTTATGACTGATGAATTACGTCAGAAGATGGGAGAAGCCGCAATTAAAGGTGCTTTAGCGGTTAACTATGAAGGAGCCGGAACTATTGAGTTTCTTGTTGATAAACACAGAAATTTCTATTTCATGGAAATGAATACCCGTATCCAGGTAGAACATCCTGTTACTGAAGAAGTAATTAACTTCGATTTGATCAAAGAGCAAATTAAAGTAGCTGCGGGAGTTCCAATATCTGGTAAAAATTATACTCCTGATATGCATGCCATCGAATGTCGTATCAATGCAGAAGATCCATTTAATAACTTCCGCCCTTCTCCTGGAAAGATTACCAATTTCCATTCGCCGGGAGGACATGGCGTTCGTGTAGATACACACGTGTATGCAGGTTATCAAATTCCTCCAAACTATGATTCTATGATCGCAAAGCTTATTACCGTAGCACAAACACGTGAAGAAGCTATCTGCACCATGGAACGGGCTTTAAGTGAATTTGTAATTGAAGGCATAAAAACCACTATACCGTTTCACTTGAAACTGATGAAAGACCCTAATTTTAGGGCAGGTAACTTTACCACCAAATTCATGGAAAGTTTCAATTTTTCAGAGTAAAATAATCTTTTAGCAATAATAAAAGTCTTAATACCATTCTATTTAAAACAGAATGGTATTTTTGTTTTCAAATCTTAACCATGAGCGAGAAAAAAAGTAAGGATTTAATCGAATCAATAAAAAACAAAGGTAAAAGTCTTGAAGCTGAGATGTCCTTTTTTGAGCATTTGGATGTTTTGAGAAAACATTTATTAAGGACACTTGCTGTGGTTACACTTTTTGTGATCCTGGCCTTTTACTTCACAGATTTTTTATGGCATGATATTATTATGGCACCTAAAAACCCTGATTTCTGGACCTACAGAATGATGTGTAAACTGGTTGATCTTTTTCCTTCTATTGGTAAGGAGTTTTGTATTACCAAAATAGATGCAAAGATCATCAATACAGAGATGGCCGGTCAGTTTACACTTCAAATGAATTCGTGTATAACTGCTGGTTTAATTTTAGGAGTTCCTTACCTGCTTTTTGAACTTTGGTTATTTATCAAACCAGCGCTTCATGAAACAGAAAGAAGATCGGCAAGTGGCTTTGTTTTCTTTGCTTCTGTTCTATTTTTTATTGGTATTTTATTTGGATATTATATTATTTGTCCTTTATCAGTTAACTTCCTGATCAATTTTACAGTAGATGACAGCATTGTAAATACCTTTACCATTTCTTCATATCTATCAACTGTTTTCACTTTAACCTTAGGTAGTGGTATCATTTTTCAATTACCTGTTATTATATACATTCTCTCTAAACTGGGTATTATGACACCTAAATTTATGCGCACCAACAGAAGATACGCTATTGTACTGGTATTAGTTATAGCTGCGGTAATTACGCCTACAGCAGATCCTTATACCATGATGATTGTGGCTCTACCTTTGTATCTATTATATGAGTTAAGTATAATTATTTCGGCTCGAATAGAGAATAATCGTAAGAAAAACCAATTAGCTGTTTATAAAGCATAATTAAAAGCATTAGCACAACAAAAATATTACGGTATAATTCTGTTAACTTAATTAAATTTGGATATGTCATCTAACAAATTGAAAATTGCAATTGGCGCTGATCATGCAGGGTATGAATATAAAGAAGTACTGAAAGATTTCTTAGCTCCCAATTATGAAGTCAAAGATTTTGGCACACATTCAACCGCTTCTGTTGATTATCCCGATTTTGCACATCCAGTAGCAAGTGCAGTTGAAAACAAAGAGTTCGATTTTGGAATTTTAATCTGTGGAAGTGCTAACGGTGTAGCCATTACAGCAAACAAGCACCAGCATATAAGAGCTGCTATTTGCTGGGAAAATGAAATTGCCGCCTTAGCCAGACAACATAACAACGCTAACATTATTTGTATACCTGCTAGGTTTGTATCAACCTATTTGGCAAAAGAGATGACAACCACTTTCCTTACAACTGCTTTTGAAGGTGGCCGACATGAAAACAGAGTAAATAAAATCTCTTGTTAAGAGAAATTGTTACACAAATAACCTAAAACTGATAATGAATAAAAAGTTTATTTATACCGGTCTGGCGCTTGCGCTAAGTTTCGGTGCAATGGCGCAACAAGACAAGAACGCAATGAGGTTCAGTGCGCCCGTTAATAAAGACAGGGCTTATTCGCACTTGTCTATTTTGGCTTCCGATGAATATGAAGGTCGTGAAACCGGTAAAAAAGGTGCTTGGATGGCTGCCGAGTACATCAAAAAGCAATTTCAAAGTTTTGGCTTAGCTGGCCCCGTTAAAAACAGCAAAGATCCCTATTTCCAAAAAGTTGGTTTAGTAAGTTATGATTTGGCAAGCAGTGGTTTTAGCATTAACGGAAAAACCTTACAAGCTTACAAAGATTTTAATGTTTCAAATAATAGTGTCCCTGTTGGCAGTTTAAACATTTCTGCAAATGAGGTGGTATTTGCTGGCTACGGAATTTCAAAAGAAGGCTTTGATGAATTAAACGGTCTAAACCTTGAAGACAAAGTAGTAATGATCTTCTCTGCTGGAGATCCAACCAATCCACAAGCAGCAGCTGATGCGCAGAGCAATGACAGAACAGCCATGAGAGCTGCTATGATGGCCAGACAAAAAGCATTAGGAGAGATTGCCAAAAGAAAACCAAAGGCACTTTTAATAATCGACCTTAATTTCGATAAAACACCGCTATGGATGAAAGAAGCCGGAGCAAGTGGAAGATTAATGCTAAAAAATGCTGCTACAGAAGCTGCTATACAAAAAGTTCCTGCCTATACCTCTGTTACCATCTCTAAAGCTACTGCTGATGAAATCTTAAAATCTAGCGGAACAACTATAGATGCTTTAGTGAAAAAAATCGCTGAAACAGTAAAACCTGCAAGTCAAGTTGTAAAAGCTAATATCACGATTAAAGCAGAGAAGAAAGAAAACGAAGTACGTGCCGAAAACGTATTAGGTTTCCTTGAAGGCTCAGATCCAAAATTGAAAAACGAAGTTTTGGTAGTTACAGGCCACTATGATCACATTGGTTTAGTTAGAGACCCTAACGCTAAAGATAAAGTTAACAACGGTGCCGATGACGATGGTTCTGGTACTACAGGTGTTCTGTTACTTGCAGAAGCTTTCTCTAAAGCTAAAAAAGCAGGTAATGGCCCTAAGAGAAGTATCTTGTTCATGACTGTTTGCGGTGAAGAAAAAGGTCTTTTAGGTTCTGAGTGGTATTCTGAGCATCCTGTTTTTGCGGTAGAAAATACCATCGCCAACTTAAATACAGATATGATCGGTCGTATTGGTGAAGAATATTTAGGTAAACCAGACAGCGCTAATTATGTGTATTCTATCGGTTCATTCAAACTAAGTACCGACCTAGGTAAATTAAGTGAAAAAGTTAATGACACTTATACCAAATTAAAATTAGACTATAAATTTGATGATCCTAAAGATCCTCAACGTATCTATTACCGTTCTGACCACTACAACTTTGCTAAACTTGGTATTCCAATCATTTTCTATTACGATGGTATGTTAGAGCAAGACTACCACCAACCTGGTGATGAGGTTAGCAAAATCAACTTTAACCTTTTGGCAAAACGTGCCCAGCTAATTTACTATACAGCTTGGGAACTGGCAAATATGCCTAACAGACCGGTTGTTGATCAAAAAGATGAAACTCCACCAAGAGGAAGAAATTAACTAAGATCTTTTTAACCAAATAAAAAAATCCCGAAGGTTTATACCTATCGGGATTTTTTTATTAACAGGTATTAGTTACTTAAAAACTTTCAGCCGTAATTTTTGCAATACCTTACCAGCTAACAATTTCGTGTGATTTTCAAAAAAGTTAAGAAAAATTTGCGAAACCGAATGATTGCACATATATTAGCAACTAATTAGTTGCATAATTAGAATTCCAAAATGAGACGAGATATTTTTCAAGCAGTTGCAGATCCAACAAGACGTGCTATAATAGCATTAATAGCATTACAGGCAATGACACCAAATGCCATTGCCGAAAACTTCAGTACGACACGACAAGCTGTATCAAAACACCTACGCATCTTAACTGAATGCGAGCTTGTAAAACAAGAACAAAAAGGAAGAGAAATCTATTATTCTCTTGAAATTGAAAAGATGAAAGAGATAGACAAGTGGATTGAGCAATTCAGAAAGATATGGGAAACCAGATTTAATCAATTAGACAATTTATTATCCACAATTAAAAAAAACAAAAAATGAACACTTTACAATTTGATTTTACGGTTGACAAAGCTGCCAAAACCGTACATGTAAGCAGAGAATTTCATGCTGAGCTTCCACTTGTTTGGGATGCTTTTACAAAACAAGAGATCCTTGACCAATGGTGGGCTCCTAAACCTTGGAAGTCAGAAACTAAATCAATGGACTTTAAAGTTGGCGGACGAAGATTTTATGCAATGGTAAGTCCGGATGGGCAGCAAAAAAGCTGGCAGATACAAGATTATACCTCAATAAGTCCCAAAACCAATTTTAAATTTTTAAGTGTATTTGCTGATGAAAATGAAAACCCTAATCTGCCGGGTTCTGATTGGGATTTGAATTTCAGTGAACAAAATGGAATAACCAAAGTAAGCATAACGATATACAATGATTCTCTTGAACGCATGGAAAAGATGATTGAAATGGGTTTCAAAGAAGGTTTTACAATGACCTTAAACGAATTAGAAACATTATTAAAAGCCAAAAGTTAGAAGCGAGGCCAAACTCAACATTAAGGCTATGAAAATCCTGTACGTAGCCTTAATAAACAAATATCCGTATTTAATTTCTTAAGCGTTTTCGATTTATTTATATTTGAGTGCTTATGAACTTTGCAGAGGATTTTTTGGCGAAAGCAGACGAGAAAGCTTTTGATACTCAACACAGAAATACGATTAACTTCAATATTGGCAAGTACAATACTGCTGTTGCCCGTGGTTTATCTAAGTTTGAGAATTTAGAAGCTTCAAAACGTAAGGCGCATGTAACCAAATGGCGGGTAATGGAAAACTTAGATAAGTTCTTACCTGAATTTGAAGCAAATTTTCAAAGAAAAGGCGGAAAGGTAATCTGGGCCAACGATGCCAAAGAGGCCCAAAAAGAAATCCTATCGATCATACAGAAGCATAATGGCAAAAGTGTGATTAAATCAAAATCGATGACAACTGAAGAGTTGCACCTGAATGATTTCTTGGCAGAGCATGGCATCGAGTCCCTTGAAAGTGATCTGGGTGAATACATTGTACAATTATTGGGGCAACCCCCTTATCACATTGTTACTCCAGCCATGCACCTTAGTAAAGAGGATATTGCCAGGCTTTTCAATGAGAAATTTGGTACACCTGCCGATGCTACGCCAGAGCAATTAACACAAAAAGCGCGTGAACTTCTTCGTGAGAAATATCTTAAAGCCGATATAGGCATTACAGGAGGCAACTTCTTAATAGCCGATACGGGCAGCATTGCACTTACAGAAAATGAAGGTAATGCCCGTCTTACTACCACCTTTCCTAAAGTGCATATTGCCATAGTAGGCATAGAAAAGGTAGTGCCGTCTCTTACCGATCTCGATCTTTTCTGGCCTTTGCTTGCCAGTCATGGCACGGGCCAAAATCTTACCGTCTACAATACTGTTCTGGGTGGACCACGTCAGGAAAATGAAACAGACGGCCCCGAAGAAATGTATGTTATTCTGTTAGATAACGGACGTACAAACCTGCTGGCCCAAAAAGAACAACGTCAGGCCCTGTACTGCATACGTTGCGGCGCCTGTTTAAATGCTTGTCCTGTTTATAAGAATATTGGCGGTCATTCTTACAACACTACTTACAGCGGACCCATCGGTTCTATTATTACCCCACATTTTAAAGGGATGAACGATTTTAAACATTTAAGTTACGCATCCAGTTTATGCGGAAAATGCACCGAGGTTTGTCCTGTAAAAATAGATATCCATAAAATGTTATTGCTTAACCGCAGAGACGCTGCTGCTCAGGGCATCAATTCATCAACTGAAAAAATCGGCTGGAATTTATGGAAACGGGCGATGTTAAAACGTAGTTTGATGGATTTCTTTGGAGGTAAGACAAAAAACTTTCTATTAAAAACATTTTTCAAAAAGAGTTGGGGCAAGTACCGCAATATGCCTGAAATAGCGGATAAATCTTTCTCTAAACAATGGGAAGAATATCAAAAAAACAATAACGACCTTTCTATATAACTACGAACCTATTCCTAAACTTATACCATGCAATTCGATAAAAAAGGCAAAGACCATGACCAATTAAAAAGTATTTATAAACGTTTACTTTATCCGCGTTTAATTGAAGAAAAAATGCTTATCCTTTTGCGTCAAGGCCGTATAGGTAAATGGTTTTCGGGGATAGGACAGGAAGCTATAGCTGTAGGAAGTACACTGGCCATGCAAGCTGATGAATACATTTTACCTATGCACCGCAATTTGGGTGTTTTTACCACCCGTGATATGCCTCTTATACGATTAATGGCGCAATGGCAAGGTAAGCTAAGCGGCTTTACCAAGGGCCGCGACCGTTCTTTTCACTTTGGCACACAGGAATATAAAATTATAGGCATGATATCTCATTTAGGGCCTCAAATGGCTCTTGCTGATGGTATTGCCTTGGCAGATACTTTGGAAAACCGCAATAAAGCCACCCTGGTATTTACAGGTGAAGGCGCAACAAGCGAAGGCGATTTTCACGAGGCCATTAATGTAGCATCAGTATGGAACCTACCTGTTATTTTCTTGATTGAGAATAATGGTTATGGTTTATCTACCCCTATTAACGAACAGTTTAATTGTACAGACCTTGTTGATAGAGCTAAAGGTTACGGCATACAAGGCGTACAGATTGATGGGAATAACATTTTAGAAGTTTTTGATACCATCAGCAGTCTGGCTGAAGATATTCGGCAAAACCCACGTCCGGTATTGGTTGAGTGTTTAACTTTTAGAATGCGGGGACACGAAGAAGCTTCGGGAACCAAGTATGTACCTCAACATTTATTTGAAGAATGGGGCAAAAAAGACCCTGTAAAAAACTATGAGGAGTATCTTTTAAAAGAAGATGTTTTAACTGAAGAAGAAGTTAAACAGATTAGAGAAGAAATGACCAAAGGCATAGCCCATGATGTGGAAATTGCCTTTAATGAAACTGAACCTCAGGCTGACGACAATGCTGAAATACAGGATATGTTTGCTCCCAACCCTACTGTTTTGATTGCTCCAGCCCTAGAACACACCGAAAAAAGATATATAGATGCCATTACAGATGGTTTGAACGAAGCCATGTTAAAACACAATAATCTGGTTTTAATGGGCCAAGATATTGCGGAATACGGTGGGGCTTTTAAGATTACCGATGGCTTTGTGAATAAATTTGGCAAAGGCAGGGTACGCAATACCCCAATCTGTGAATCTGCTATTGTAGGAGCTGGCCTGGGCTTATCTATAAATGGTTATAAAGCTGTTGTAGAGATGCAATTTGCAGATTTTGTAAGTTGTGGTTTTAATCAGATTGTAAATAACTTAGCTAAAACACATTATCGTTGGGGCGAAAAAGCTGATGTAGTGGTTCGTATGCCTACGGGTGCAGGAACCGGCGCAGGGCCTTTTCACTCTCAGAGCAACGAAGCATGGTTTACCAAAACTCCGGGTTTAAAAGTAGTTTACCCTGCTTTTCCCCAAGATGCAAAAGGTTTGTTGATCGCAGCTATAGACGACCCTAACCCGGTGATTTATTTTGAACATAAATACCTTTACCGCAGTTTAACCGGACCGGTACCTGAAGGTTATTACCATACAGCTATAGGTAAAGCACATATTTTAAAAGAAGGCACACAGTTAAGTATCATTACCTATGGTTTAGGTGTGCACTGGGCTTTAGATTATCTACAGAAAAATCCTGAAATATCAGCTACTTTGGTTGATTTGGTAAGCCTACAGCCCTGGGATAAGGAAACCGTTGCCGAAGCGGTAAAATCGACAGGCAGAGTGCTGATCTTACATGAAGATACCCTTACCAATGGTTTTGGTGCAGAACTTTCAGCATGGATCGCGGAACACTGTTTTGAACATCTTGATGCACCAATTATGCGTTGTGCAAGTTTAGATACGGCTATACCAATGAGCAAGGTTTTAGAAGATAGTTTCTTAGCTAAAAGCAAACTAAACGATACCGTTGAAAAGTTACTGAAGTATTAAAATTCTGAAAGTAAGCTTCTCATCATACTTCAGAATGAAAAACTTTATAATTGAAGCCAAGGGCGAAGTTTCAGCAGCTTTTTTAAAAGAAGGTATAACAGATTTTAAAATGGCTTGTGGTTTCGTATCTATCTTGCCATACAGGAGAAATATCAATAAAAGTGAAGTAACCTGTATACTTAAAGACAAGTTTGGTACTTGTAGCACCAAACATGCAGCTTTAAGAAAACTAGCCATAGAAAATAACCAGTATGAGATAAAACTGGTTTTAGGTATTTTTAAAATGGATGCTGTTTATGCTCCATCAATAAAGAATACGCTTCAAAGATATCAGATAGATTATATTCCCGAAGCACATAATTATCTGAAGATAGATGGCTCTTATTATGATTTTACCTATCCTAATTCAAGCTATTCGGATTTTGAAGATAAGCTCTTATCAGAGCAAATTATTGAGTTCAACCAAATTACTGAACATAAAATTAATCTTCATCAAGCTTTCTTTTCTGAATGGCTTAAAACAGCAAATATTCCTTTAAGTTTAATACAAATTTGGGCTATAAGAGAAGAATGTATCAAAGATTTACAGAAGAAATAGGTATTATAGAATCTAAAATAAATTAGGGTAACCCTAGATTAATTTTAGTCATGTTAAACTCCCAGAAGTATCTGTACAGGCTATTTCAGCATCTATATGCGTTGAAACCAGCATAACTTCTGCCAGCGGATTGAACAAATAAACCTTATGATTGTCTAAACATATACAACGGTAACGTTTGCGGATACGTTCTCCTTTCTCAAACCTGCGCCCATCTTCTAACCTGAATACAGCCTTTAAAGGAACTTGCTCTACATGGACCTTATCTATTTTTTGGTCATATTTCTTGAGTGATCTTGCCAGTACCAGATCCGTACAGCTTGAAGCTGATGGGTTATTTAAATACTTGGTTATGCTTTGATATACATCGGGCGGAAAAACATTCATCTCAAAAAAAGGATTCATCATTTTTTTAAAATTGTTTTTCCATTCGCTCCCATGAGGCTTTACTTTATTCTTGTGCTCATTCCATGTAAGCAAGTGTGCAAATTCATGAACCGTTGTAACCAGGAAAGCATAAGGATTTAAATCGTTGTTAACAGATATTTTATGGCCTTCGCCCCGATATGGATGCCTGTAATCTCCCAGTTTTGTATTTCGTTTTTTAGATATTTTGAATTCGCACTGAAAATAATCTATCCAACGGGCAATAACAGGGGCTGCCTCTTGCGGCATGTACTGTGCCAAAATAACTGCTTTATCAGAATGCCTGGTCATGTGCTGCAAATTACGATTTTTCGCTTTACAAGTTGCGCTTTACACCAACAACGATTAAAGCTGTTTAAACCTAACTATTATTTTAACAACTGATAGGCAATTAATGCAGCCACATATGCCATAGCCGTCATGTAAGTAAGTTGTATCAAGGGCCATTTCCATGATTTGGTTTCCCTGTAAACAACAGCTACCGTACTCATACACTGCATGGCAAAGGCATAAAACAACATCAAAGAAAGGCCGGTTGCAAAAGTAAACGTTGGCAAACCTGTAGCCTGATTTTTAGCTGCAGCAATCTTATCTCTTAACCTAAGCTCGGCTGCATTTTCATCGGCGCTATCTACACTATATATCGTGGCCATTGTACCTACAAAAGCTTCACGGGCTGCAAAAGATGTAATCAAGGCTATCCCTATTTTCCAATCGTATCCTAAAGGCTTAATAACCGGCTCTATAGTTTGCCCAAGAATACCCGCATAAGAGTTTTCAAGGCGCTCTGCTGCCTTATCTCTCTCCAGAGAAGCTACCTGTATCGTGTCTGCTATTTTCGCTTCTAAGGCTTCGTATTTCTGATCTATAGCCTCGTATCGTTTAGAAGGCCCGTAGCTAGACATTACCCACAAGACAATTGAAATGGCTATGATCACCTTACCTGCTTCAAAAACAAAGGTTTTTGATTTTTCGAACATGGTATAAAACACGTTCTTCCATCTTGGCATACGGTAAACCGGCAGCTCCATGATAAAATATGATTTCTCTCTGGCCTTAATAATGAATTTAAAAACCCATGCTGCTAAAACAGCTGTAATTATGCTGATAACATACATGGTCATTAAAGCCAAAGCCTGCAGGCTAAAAATGCCCCATATCCGCTCATTAGGAATAATCAGCGAAATCAGTAAGGTATATACAGGTAAACGGGCCGAACAGCTTACCAAAGGCGTAATCATTATGGTAATAATCCTGTCTTTCCAGTTTTCAATATTACGGGCACTCATAATAGAAGGAACCGCACAAGCAATCCCACCGATCATAGGAACCACAGATTTTCCACTTAACCCAAATTTACGCATGATTTTATCCATCATAAACGTAACACGGGCCATATAGCCTGTATCTTCCAATATCGATATTAAGCCAAATAAAATCGCTATCTGTGGAATGAATATTACAATGCCTCCTAATCCGGCTACAACTCCATCCATTAACAAATCGGTAAGTACGCCAGGCGGAAGATGCTGATGGCCATATTCTGTAAGCCAGGCAAAACTACCTTCTATCATATCCATAGGTACTGAAGACCAAGAGAATATGGCATTAAATATGAAAAACAGTATCACAAAAAAGATAAGGAAACCCCAGAACTTATGTGTAAGTATAGAATCCAGCTTATCAGTTATCTGAAATTTCTTTTCTGCACCTGTATCTAAAACCACTTCACTAAGGATAGCATTCAGATGCCTGTAACGGGCTATAGTTTCAGCTGTTTGCAGCTGATGGGTTTCGAAACCATTAGATCGCTCTATATGCTCAATCTCATCTTGTTCCTGCTCCGTGAAATTATCTAAATGTTCATGCTGATGCAACACCTGCAAAGCATAATAACTGTTATCTGTATTTAGTTTTTGCTTAACCTGCTTAATCGCTTCCGGAGCAAAGATATCTACATCTATAGTTTTATTTTGTGTAGCTATAGGGGTATATTGAGCAATGGCTGCTTTAAGTATATTTAATCCTTCGCCTTTTCTGGCAGATACCGCCACAACCCTTACGCCTAAACGTTCAGCAAGTCTATCGATATTTATTTTTAATCCCGCTTTTTTTGCCATATCGCTCATATTGAGCACTAACAGCATGGGCAGGCCTAAATCTGCTACCTGAGAATAAAGAAGTAAATTTCTTCTGAGGTTGGTAGAGTCTGCAACAAGGACTATAAGATCAGGATAATTCGGATTAGTTTTATCGGCCAATACTTGAAAAACGATCTGTTCATCTTTACTTTTTGGGTATAAGCTATAAGTACCGGGTAAATCAACAATTTCTGCTGTTATATGATTACTTAATTTACAGTAGCCTGTTTTTTTATCTACTGTGATACCCGGAAAGTTTCCTATTTTTTGATTTAATCCTGTTAAAAGATTAAAAAGAGTAGATTTTCCAGTGTTTGGGTTTCCAACTAAAGCAACTTTCAAATCCTAGGAGTTTTATTGTATTACGATTACTGCTGCCTCACTTTTGCGTAAACAAAGCTGGTATCCTGATATGCGTATGGCCATTGGATCGCCGAGAGGCGCATATCTTTCTACTTCCACTTCTTCGCCGGGTAAACATCCCATTTCCATCAACTTCACAGACATTTCTAAATCTGTGAATGAAACAATAGTACCTTTTTGTCCCGGTGTTAATTGTGAAAGTTTCATGATGTATATGTGTATATTTTAACCTGTTTAAACTTAAAGAGGCATTTTTAAAACAGGCGCAAGTTAATTCTTATTTATATCAAATCCAAATAAGAGTTTAATGAATGACATAGCGGATACAAAAGAAGCGGCTGCTAAGTATAGCAGCCGCTTCTTGTTATAATTAAAACATGAAATTATTAAAATCTGCCCGGGCCGCCCATTCTAAAGTTACCCTGACCTTGCTGGCCTCTTCCCTGTGTACCTGCTATGTTGCTTAAAGAATAAGTAAATGATAGCATGTAATAACGTTTTAACACATTAAAGTTTTGCTCAGAAATTGAATTAGCCGATGCGTTACGTAAAACACCTGTGTTCTGATCCAATAAATCGTTAACGGCAAATTTAAATGTACCTCTGTTTTTAAAGAACTGACGGCTGATATAAGCATTCCATAAGGTGTAATCAGGGTTGCTATTTGCTGTTCCTCCCCCAGTTAATTTATTGTAAGTAACATCTGTTTGCAAACGGATGTTACCAGGAAATACATAGCTGATATCAATATTAGGTGCTAAAGTATAATAACGGGTATTGTTACCAAAAGTAACTGTAGAACGATCCATGCGACCTGAAATACCTGCTATTAAATCGAGTTTCTCTAAATTAGACACCAATTTATATCCATTACTTAAGCTATAGCTTGTAGTGATATTTTTAGTTGTAATATCATTCCTATCTGTTGTAAAAGAGGTGTTTTGTCCATATGAGCCTCCTGCATTAATTTGCAAGTTTAGTTTATTGCCTTTAATAATTGGGAGGCCTAAAGTACCAAATACACTACCATTAAAGTTGCCATCAACGTTAACATATTTGTTTTCTATCTTACCTGCATCTGGAGAGCTCAAGTCTGTAATTACACGTTGACTATTGCCAAAATCATTAAAAGTTTGCGTAATAAATGCGCCTAAGAATAATGTTCTGTAACTCGCAAAATCAAAGTTGTTGTACATGATTCTTATGTTGTTAGCGAACGATGGCTTTAAATCAGGATTGCCCACCGGAAAACTTTGTGTATTGGTATTATCTCTGATTGGTTGTATCTGATCTATACTTGGTTGATTGGTACGGCCATCGTAACGGATGAACAAACGTTTGCTATTGCTAAAGTTATATCTGAACTGTGCAGAAGGTGTTAAGTTAGTAAAGTTTTGTTTAAATTCTCTTCCTGTACTTAGGTTATCATTTTCACGATTGGTTCTTTGTACCGCTAAACCAACATTCCAGTTGTATTTTTTCTCGTTACCATTAAAGCTAAAACCTAAAGCATTGGTTAACGTGGTATTTTGGAATTCGTTGCTATAATCTATGTTTTTAAGATCGTATTGCCCTGTAGCATTATTAAAATCATAAACAAAACGCTTTTTATTGTCACGCGTGTAACCGTTCTGATAGTTAAACTCCAGACTAAGGGTTTTAGACAAAGGTTCAGTATAAACCAAACGTGCTGTATTGCTTAATGACGAGGTTGAGTTGTCATTTAATTGATTGAAACCTTTCTGTTCTATAGGTCCGGTTACAGGTGTAAGCGTTTCAGGGTTATTTACATAGTTATCCGCATCGCTATCATTGATGCTAGTGTTGATGTTTAAAGATAATGTACGGCCACGGCGCACAAATTTCTTTCTGATTAAGATACTATTGCTAAATGATGGCGTTGTTGTATTGCTATTCTGTATTTGCTTACCAACCGAAGTACCTGCTAAAGTTGTTCTGGTATAATTCTGTAAGCTTTGAGCTGTGTTATCTGTATAAGATAAACTAGGTTGTACCCTGATAGATGTACTCGAATCTATCTTGGTATCAACCATAAAGTTTAAACGGTGATTTAAACGTTTGGTTAGGCTCTCTGTTTCGTTTTTATTGGTTGTGGTATTGCCACCAATAAAGTTTTGTGTAAATGAACTGGTATTTAAATCTAACTGGGTTTTGTTAAAGAAATAACTTCCGCTAATTTGTGTACCATCATCGTAAGTATCAGCAAAGTTAAAACCAGCTGCATTGGTAGTTGTAATACCTTGTGGTTGCTGGCCTCCGCCCATACCTCCACCCATCATGCCACGCATACCTCCACCGCCACCGCCAACACCTCCGCCAAAGTTTTGTTTATTTACATTATTAAACTGGCCTATTAAGGTTAATTGTTGCGCTTTATCAAAACGACTGATACTTAGGTTCACATCATATCTATCGTTAGTTCCATAGCCTACACTATTGTTACCCACGTACCCTTTATTTTTTACACCGTTTTTAGTAACGATGTTGATGATCTTTTCACGGTTACCATCATCTACGCCTGAGAATTTAGACTGTTCAGACATGTCATCAATAATCTGGATTTTATCTACCATATCGGCAGCTAAATTTCTTGTAGCTAAAAGCGGGTCGTTACCCATAAAATCTTTTCCGTCTACACGTACTTTTTTAATGGTTTCGCCTTGTGTAGTTACTGTTCCATCTTTAGATACTTCTACACCCGGAACTTTTTTAAGCAGGTCTTCTACAACTGCATTTTCTTTTACTTTAAGCGTAGAGGCGCTGATCTCTAAAGTATCTTTTTTAACTACAACCGGAGGTATTTCTGCTTTTACTTCTACAGTATTTAAGTTTACCCCAGTATTTTCCATTGAAATTTCGCCAACGTTTACACTTGTTTTTGAGGCAGTAATTTCAAAATCTTTGGTAGCTGTTTTTAAGCCTATAAAGGCGACATATAATCTGTATTTACCTGCTGCCAGGTTAGAAATGGTAAAACTTCCATTAGAGCCACTATTCGTGCCTCCAACAGTAGTTGAATCACTTATCTTTTTTACCGCCACAGAGGCGTAATCTACAGGGGTTTTATCTTTCGCGTTCACAACTTTACCACTTACCGAACCCTTGTTTTGCGCATAAGCAAAAAACGTGGTTAACGTAAGGATAAAAATCATTGAAGTTTGTAAAAACTTGTTCTTCATGTTTATTAATTATAATATTTCTTATAAATTTTATATCTATCAGACTTGCAAGTCTGAGAAAAGTTTGATTGATGATTTAAAAAATAAGGTAACATTTTAAATACAACACACAGACACCTAAAATACAGGCAGTTATCAACCAAAACCCGTACCATAAAATACAGGAAATCAATTTAAATAACCGGAATAATAAGCTAAAAGGAATAGATTAAGCGTTTTTTATTACTTCGCATTAAACCCTATGCAGTTGTTTTAAATTAAGCGTTAACTAAATACTTATTTGTTATTGAAATTGGATTTATGAAGCAATACATAACTGAATACTCCCATAAAAGTTCCAATCATATCACAGGCAAAATCCCACCACTCCGCAGAACGATAAGTAAACACTTTCCATTGCAGCAGCTCAATTCCACCACCAATAATAACAGAAATAAGAATGATTTTAAATATGGTTAAAGAGCGAAAGCTGTAATTGTGCTGGTATTTTATTTTTCCGTAAAACAATAATATTGTCAGCACAAAAAAGAAACCCAGATGCATCAATTTGTCAAATCCAGTAAAGAAAAAATCTGAGCTGCCCGCTCCAGACAAATTGATATTACAAAGCACTAAGATAAATACCACCCAGACAAAGGCCCAACGATAGCTTTTTAGTGCTTTGTAACTCATCTGTAATTATGCTCCTACTAAGGCTTTATATTCTTCAGCACTTAATAGCGTATCCAATTCTGAAGGATCATTGATCTTAACTTTTACCATCCAGCCTTCTCCATAAGGATCTGTGTTAACCAATTCAGGGTTGCTTTCTAACGCAGCGTTAAATTCAAGTACCGATGAAGTAATGGGCATAAACAAGTCTGATACTGTTTTTACTGCTTCTACCGTTCCAAAAACTTCGTCTTTACTTACATCGCTACCAATAGTGTTAATATCTACATAAACGATATCTCCCAACTCACGCTGAGCAAAATCTGTAATACCTACAACAGCTTCTTCACCTGTTACTTTTACCCATTCATGGTCTTTAGTGTACTTTAATTCTGATGGAAAGTTCATTTTATAATAATTTAGTTAAAGTTTCTTTTGCCCACAAAGTTAACCATTTGTTGCAATTATATGGCATTAATTTAAGGTAGCTCGCAGGCTAAAACCAAAATTACTAAAAGATGTATTAAACGATTGTGAGGTATAAGGTTTGGTAATATTAGAATCGTAAAATATTTTTAAATTAAACCGTTGGTTCAGTACATAATCTACGCTTGGCCTCAAAGAAATATTCTTTGCTCCAGATGATACTTCTGCCTCACTGATATCTGCGCGATAAATAACCGTTTTATTATCTCTTACAGCTACATCTAATTTAAAATCCATGTTGTTATCTAAACGTAGATTACTGAACCAACCAAATGGGAATCTAAATTTATTAGTTCTATAGCCTAACCCAAACACAAGATTATTCTCTGATAAATGGGCCAATTGGCTGTTTGATAAACTTAATCCAAGAAGACGGGTTCTGTTAATTTCAAAATTAGCAGTCAGATTACTTTTTAAGCGGGCATCAATCCCTATTAAAGGTGCAAACTGTTCTGAAATACTTACTTGCGCAAACTGGTAATAAGGCAGAAAATTTTGGTTAACATCCCTGCTGCTTACGTAGCCATCTGTTTCCTGGTATTTTAACAAGGTATTAAAACCGTTAACGCTATAAGTAGAGCGATAACCATGTCTTAAGCTCAGTTCAGAAAAACGCTCGGCCAAGAACGCAATCTTGGTTAAACCCGAATAGGTTAAACGCCAGTTAGGCAACGGAATTTTCGGTAAAGTATTAAGTCTCATTGTACTCGCATTCTTACCCGTATAAGCCGCCAGAAAGGCTTCTACTATTACATCATGAGCATCTTTATTGTAACCATCTGCATATCCGTTTGCCTCACCATTTGAATTAGGATTCTGGTTCCCCAATCTCTGAGATATCACAGAACGGTTAGTCATAAACTGATTGAATATTTCTGATACAACGCTGCCTCTTTTTTCTTTAAAGGCTGTTCTTAAGCTGATAATAGAAATGCTGTAATCACCTGTGGTATTAGGGCTAAAATCTTTAAACGAGTTCGTAACATTGTCATATCTAAAGTTGGTAGAATAATTTAATGTCCTGTTTCTACTGGCATTTAAGGTAATCTTCAAATCACTGATTGGCTCTATGGTTGAGGTAAGCTGAAAATCTTCTCTAAGTGTATTTACATAAAGTTTTTCCTGATACGGATCTGTGGTTAACCAGCCATTATTTAAAGCCATCATCCTGATGTCTCTTTGGCTTCCGAAAACAAAACCCAAGCCAGGTGCACCAGTTACATCGTCAATACCAAAAAATTTTGTTCGTGGTAAATAACCCGGTAAAAATATACCTTTTGTTTGTGTAAAGGCCACATTAATACTTTTAATTGATGTTAAAATACCTGTTGCCAATTTGCCTAGGTTAAAAGTACTATCTGCTGTTCTTGAGCCTCTTCTGTAAAAACCGAATTTATTATAGAGATTTACAAAATTCAATGTAGGATTTATCTGTATGGTTCTTGAATTCTGTATGGTATTACCCAGATTAATGTTCGGATCACGTAGGGTTGCCAATGGTTCTGTTTGCCAGTTAAAAGTAGTTCCATAGGTAGTAGCTACGTTAACCCAGTCTAAACCCGGGATCTTATTTATCGGCACACTATAGCGTACATTCAGGCTGTGGTTATAATCTGTTGTACGTCCTAAATTTTTTAAATTATTCCATAAAGTATCTCGCTTTAAACCTTCTATCTTACCATCTGGTTCATCAATTATAGAATAATTTGTGGCGTCAAAATCAAGACTTAAAGATTTGGTCAAATCCCATGCGATACCATAAATACGCGACATTAAGAAATTTTTACTGTACGTGGTCTGAATAGGGATATAATTATTTGGGTCATTATTGCGCAAAGTATTTTCTGCATAATAACGGTCTACATCTACTCTGAAGTTTATACTGTTAGGTAATAAACTGAAATTAAAATCTTTTAACAGTTTAAGGTTGTTAGACTTAATAATTTTATCAAAAGGCTGGTAACTCTTAGGCGTATAGGCATAATTGTAAGCCAGCGAAGCCCTATAGGTATTCTGAATATTTCTTTCGATCACAAAATCGCGATGTGAAAGTTTAGTCTGTGCATAAGTAACATTAAAGTTTTCTATATCCCACAATCTTACCTTATCATCTTGCTTACGTTCTTTATGTACATTGGTAAAAGCAATACTACTACGTGTTGTATAATCTTGCGCAAAGTTTAAAATAGAATCTTTTTGTTGCTTGTTGGCATTATCTAATGCTTTTGAAAGTTCTATATCTGGTGTTCGCGGATCAAATTGTGGTGTGGCTATTTGCTTTGAGTAACTTATAAACATAGGTATTTTAACCCCGCTCCTTTGTGGTAAAAATTTACCTAATTCTATATTAGATGAGATATCAAAGGCCTCATCATCTGTACGTTTGCGCTCACTTACCCTGCTTTCTATTGACCCAAAACCTACAGTAGATTTAGTTCCTGAAATATTTACATCAGCAAAATCGGCAAGTTTAGCACTCATTCTGGCCGTAGCGGCCCAGCCGCTTCTTTCATCAAAACCGGTTAAACGCAACTCATTAAACCAAAGCATACCGTCTTTTGTTAGTCCATCATCGCCTGAAGAAGATGCCGGGTTACGCAAAGGATTCTTTACTCCCAACATATAAACCCTCACTTTGCTCATATCTGGCTGACCTTTTACTACAATGGTTTTATTATCTACAACATAAGTAAACGGTACATTTAAAGGCCATGGCATGCCGGCTGTTGTACGGGCATTATTCCTTGCAATTTTTGCCTGCTGAAGCAATTCTAAATCTATATCCATCTTATTGGCATCCGGCCAGATGGCATAGGGGTCACTAGTATTAGGTAGCGTTACTTTTAAAGGTTGGTTATACTCATAATAGTTATCATTATGATCAGTCCCAATTCTTATAAAAGCCTGAAGATCGTTATCAGATAGGGCACTATTGCCTACTGCTTCAAGATGGATAAACATTTCCAGTCTTTTATAAGACCTGAAATCTGATAGGGCTGTTCTAAAGGCTGCTCTTCCATAACCGTCTTTCAGGTTTTTAACCGTCATTGCCAGCGATTGCTCATTCTGTCTGGTATCTCCTCTGTAATTACTAAAATCTCTTTCGCGTTCTATGCCCGGGGGTACCACATAAGGTATAGGGCTACGTTTACCATTCTCTTCTATGTTAATCGTAGAAAGCTCCATGGTTGAATTATCTGCCGGAGCAGGAATCAAAGATGGGTCTACAATAACCTGATTGCTTTCATTTTTGGCATTGTACTGCCTCCACTCGCCCCTTACCAGTTGTATTTTGGCAAATCTCAATACTGCCGTATCAGCAAAATTGGTCATGAACATTCTGATAAATCTGATCGACTTAAAATCCCGGATATTGCCTACTGTTTGCTGAACTTGTGCAATAGGTATTCTGATCTGATACCAAGTGGTGTTTTGCGTTTGACCGTTAGCTAATTTAACAGGTGTAACTACTTTATCTGTTACAAAGTTCTGTCCCACAACAAGATCTCCGGGGCGCATAGAAACTTTGTACTGAAAGTAGTCATCTGATTGCGACATATTGTTATCACGGTTGATATCCTCGCCATCAGGCAGAGACGTTGAAGCTGAGTTCTCTACTCCCAGTTCGGCCATAGACTGTTGAGGCGTTTTTGAATTGCCTTCAGTACCGTTATAGTTTTCATAACGTTTCAAGATGCCAGCATTGATCCTGTCTAGCTCAGGACCTCTGAAATAACTATAATCATCTGATGAGGGGTCGTTATCTATGGCAGCAGCGGCAGCAGGATTTAAAATATTTTTAATGCTGGTAAGAAAGCTGGCAAACTTCGCTCTTTCACTCTGACTGGATAATCCGTCTAAACCTACATCTTGCTTTTTACGCACTTCAGGATCATTGTCAAAAGCCTGAACCACAGGTTGCAGTTTAACTACTCTCCCCCAATTGGTTTCTTCATATTTTGAAGGGTCATCATCTGCTGGTAAAGCATTTTCAGCCGATTTTTTACCATCTTTCAGAATATCTTCAGAAATATTCCCCAAGTTAAAATATAAGTCTCCCCCCTGTGAATTTTGTTTGTACATAAACGGATCCATTAACCAGAGCTCAATATATTCTATGTTCTGTGATTCAAAATCGTTGACATCTATCTTACGCATTAAACCACCCCAACGCTGCTTAGGGTTTTGCAACGTACCATCAGCATTTACGCCTGTTGCAGTATAGTTATAAGGCCCTCGCAAATTAGGATAAAAAGCTAAATCTAAAGTAGGTAATGTAATCGGCTGCCCTGTGCTGATTTGCTTATAGGGAAAAACTTCGGTTTCTGTAACTTCTCTAACGTAATGATTAGACATTTCATTTTTGTTGTTCCGTAATGAAGCCGGTATCTGCGATGAGCCCCCACGGTTATAAAATGTAGGGTCTATATTATAGAAGGCAATCTTAGCCCGGTTATATCCATAGCGGAGATCATCAATATATTGTGATTCGGAGAATAATTGAGGCGTTCCTGATATCTGCCATGAAATAGCGCTCTTTAAATCAATAACAGATCTTGAGGCTTCAAAATCATCTAGATAGCTGGTTCCTCTTTTTGTTCCGGCAAAATTTAATGCCGAAGGGTGCCCCGGTATAAGCTGGGCAAACTCACCATAAAATGTAACCGTAGATTTTTCTTTGGTAGAAATTAAAGGAATCTTATCGACCAATTTTGTCAAAAATCTGGACGGGGATGTATAATTTACATCAAAACCCCACATGGTATTGGAAATAGGTTCTTCGCCAAAATTTACCTTTGCAGAAATAGGTTTTTCGGTAAGGTTCATTAGCGTTCCGCCTATATTAAGTTTATTATTTACCCTGTAATCGCCTCTCACCCCAAATAAAGATCGCTGTTGTAACCCAAATAGCTCATTATTTTCTGTTGATATCCTAATAGACTGGCCTGAACTCAACAAGGCAGTGTTTAAAATCTTAACTCTGCCGCTCATATAATCTACGGTATAATCTGCACCTTCTACCAAAGGCATGGTACCCAAAAACACTTTAACCGATCCTTCGGGAACATTAATGGCATTAAGGTTAAACTCCGACGAAACATCTGACTGGTAGCTTCCTTTAATAATATATCTGTCTTTGCCCGGAAAATTCTGCTGGGCAGAAACCTTTACTGAATCATACAGTTGCGGATAAGTATACTTATTGATCAAGGCCTGCTCTGCTGACTGATTAAACTGAGCAGCTAAATCTTTACCAAAGGGTTCGAGGATAGGAAAAATAATTCTGCCGTTTATAGGTTCTATGGTAATATAGCCATTACTGGTATTGGTTGGCACGGCAGCACTGCTACTCCCATTATTGCTTAATCCACCACCAAACTCATTGGTATTGTTAATGGTATTTACAAATGGCTTGTTTTCTGCAATAAAATCAAACACCCCATCTGGCTTACGCTCTCTTTGTAAATTTAACCGGTCTAAACCTGTTACATTGATCCATTGTTTATTAATGGTATTTGCACCTTCAGTTATAATCGGTCTTTCAACTCCCGAAGTCTCATCTAATCTGAAAATATCAAGTTTAAAATTCTGACTGCTGATCTGATATCCACCTATGTTATAGATGTTTTTCATCATCAAATTCCAAGTAGGTAAATTGGTTTTAATGGTTTCGTTTTTCAACAATTTAGTATATAATACCTTAGGTGTATTCTGGTCAAAAGGTACATCGGTAGAAAATTCACCTACCTGATACTCTACCCCATTATAAGTATAACGATAAGCAACTGCCAAAACCTCATCCGTGTTAAGCTGCATATTCAGAGAGATATATCCTAATTGAGGTTGTAAAGTAAAGTCGCGATCTGTAAGCTTACGGGCATAAGTAAGCTTGGCAAAGTTATCCGTACCACCGCTACCGCTAAAGAATCCTATAATTGCATTGGAATTGGTGAGGCGGGCATCAGGAGACAGGCTTGCCAATAAGTTATTTGATTGTTGAGGATAAGTTGGATTTAAAAAGCCCGATGGCTGTACAGAACCACCTCCAATTAACATAGGATTATAGGGTGTATTCTCTCCTAAATCTAAGAATGCCAAAACATCTCTTGAGTCTTGCGTGCTTCCTGTTTTATTGGTAAGCCATACTTCTATTTTCGTGATATTTATACCTGATAAAATGGTAGGTGGATTTGTCAAAGACTGGTTATAGCGATCTCTGAAAAATTGTGCAAGAAAGTAGTGCTTATTCGCTTCGTAATCACTTGCACTTATCCTGAAATCGTTCTGTTGGGCTCCATTACTAATCTGTATTTCTTTAGACTGTGATTTTTGTTGCGAAAAAACCGTGGTTAAGCCCAATTTACCAAATTGAAACTGTGTTTTAACTCCAAAAAGGGCTTGTGTTCCTTTAATCAATGAAGTGTTAAGTGGTAGGCTCACATTTCCGGCTTCAATTTTCTTTATGATATCATCCGCGCCACCGGTATAATCTAATTTGATCTGGTTTTCAAAATCGAACTGGGCTTCTGTATTATAGTTCATTTTGATTTTCATCTTTGTACCGATGTTACCTACCACATCCATCTGGATACGTTGGTTAAAATCAAAATTGGTCTGTACGCGTTGTCGCTCGTTAAATAAAGGATTTTCGTTTTTATTAACCCGGCCTAAAAAAGTAAGTTCTGCTTCTCCGCTAGGTTGTATATCTATAAGGGTACTGCCGAATATTTTTTCGAAAGCTTTACTATTTATTCTCACTTCTGGAATAATACCCGATTTTCTGATATCGGCCACCTCCTGGTTTGACAGCATACGCCAGTTATCGCGTTTTATCTCGCTATTAACCAAGCGCATGTATTGCTCTACCGTTAAATATTGTGGCAACGAAATGAGCTTGCCTCCTACACGTTCGCTAATGATATAGAGATTTGTAACCGGATCGTACTGAACTTCTTTTTTAACGTTTTGGGGTCTGATAAAAAAAGGATTGGTTTGTACAGGTAAGCCTAACTGTTTAAGTTCTTTGGGGTTAAATGTGTTCTTAACAGAATCAATAACATTAACCTGCTTGTTCTCCTGAGCGTATAGATGAGAACATAGCAAGAGCGTTAAGAACAGCGCACAAAGCTTAATTTGGTTTATCAAAGGTAAATTGTTTATAGGTTTTTTAATGCTTCTTTAATCATCTGCTCAACCGTCAAACTCCCTTCAGCTTTTTTTATCACATTATCTAATGCTTTTTCAGCAATTTGCTTGCCAAAGCCTAACATGACTAAAGCTGATAACGCTTCATCTTTAATTGTATTATGAATTGGCATTGAAATTAATGATTCTATGCCGTCTTTTTTCAATTTATCTTGCAATTCTAATATGATGCGCTGTGCAGATTTTGCTCCTATACCTTTTATTTTCTGGATAACCGCAACATTAGCGCTTACTATTGCCTGCTGTATTTCTGCCGGTGACATTGACGACAGCATCATTCTTGCAGTAGTTGGGCCTATGCCCGATACAGAAATCAGATGTAAGAAGAGCTTACGCTCTCCTTCATCTGCAAATCCGTAAATTGTATGAGCGTCTTCTTTAATATGAAGCCAGGTATAAATTTTACATCGCTCCTTATCTCCCAAAACGCTGTATGTATTTAATGAAATATTGATATGATAACCAATGCCCCCCACATCAATTACAATATAAGTGGGGCCTTTAAAGGCTAGTTTTCCATCAATATAATCGTACATGTAGTATTATGTATTAGCGTTTACCTTTTTTCTTTTGGTTATCAATTTCGCTTTTAGACTGGCTGTCAACCACAGCTATGGTAACCATGTTTACGATTTCTCTAACCGAGCTGCCCAACTGAACAATATGCACAGGTTTTTTCATTCCCAGTAAAATTGGCCCAACAGCTTCTGCCCCCCCTAATTCCTGTAATAATTTATAGGCAATATTACCCGATTCCAAATTAGGGAATACTAAAGTATTTGCAGGTGCATCAGCTAAACGGCTAAAAGGAAAGTTATCTTTTAACATGGTGTTATTGATAGCAAAATTTCCCTGCATTTCTCCATCAACAATAATCTCTGGATACTTTTCATGCAAAATCTTTACGGCCTTACGGGTTTTTTCAGGTATATCGCCCTGATTTGACCCGAAGTTAGAATAAGAAAGCATGGCTATTCTTGGGTGTACGTTAAATTTACGAACCGATTTTTCAATTAGCAAGGTAATATCTACCAACTCCTCAACCGTTGGATCCACGTTAACTGTGGTATCGCCAAAGAACACTGGACCTTTTTGGGTCATCATCATATACATACCGGCAACACGGTTTACACCTTGTTCTGTCCCGATTACATGTAAGGCTGGCTTTATAGTTGACGCATAATTTTTAGTAAGCCCTGAAATCATGGCATCAGCCTCACCAAACTCTACCATTGACGCGCCAAAATAGTTCCTGTCTCGCATAAACTTAGTAGCTTCAATTAAGGTAACTCCTCTGCGCTGACGTTTTTCATAAAGGGCTTGCGCATATTTCTTAATACGCTCAGCCTCCTGTAATGGATCTATAATTTGAACGCCTTCAAGTTCAAGGGCATTTTCATCAATAATGGTTTGTATTCTTTCTTTATTACCTAATAAAATAGGAATGGCAATGTTATCGTCTTTAACAATTTGCGCAGCTTTTAAGATCTTGTAATTATCAGCCTCTGCAAAAACCACACGTTTAGGGTCAGTTTTAGCTTTAGTAGTTACTGCACGCATTAGCGCATCGTCTCCGCCCAAACGGGCTTTCAATTCCTCAGCATACGCGTCCCAATCTGTAATTACTTTACGTGCAATACCACTCTCTATCGCAGCTTTAGCCACTGCAATAGATACATTGGTCATTAATCTAAAATCTGTTGGCTTAGGGATAATATAATCTTTACCAAATTTCAGGTTTTTTACATTATAGGCCATGTTTACTGCTTCCGGAACTGATTTTTTAGCCAATTCGGCAATAGCCCTAACAGCAGCGATCTTCATTTCTTCATTGATGGCTGTAGCCCGCACATCTAATGCACCTCTAAAAATATAAGGGAAACCCAGAACGTTATTTACCTGATTAGGATAATCAGATCTTCCAGTTGCCATAATAATATCCTTGCGTGATTTTATGGCCGTTTCGTAAGCAATTTCAGGATTAGGGTTAGCCATGGCCATTACAATAGGGTTTTTGGCCATTGAGTTTAGCATCTCAACGCTTACACAATCTGCTGAAGAAAGACCGATGAACACATCAGAATCTTTCATGGCATCAGCAAGTGTATGTAGATCACGTTTGGTTACAAACTCTGCTTTAATAGGGTCTAAGTTCTCACGATCAGCACGAATTACTCCGCTTCTGTCGCACATTACAATATTTTCCTTTTTAGCGCCTAATGACACATACAAGCGAGAACAAGAAATTGCCGCTGCCCCTGCTCCGTTTACTACAATTTTAACTTTATCTATTTTCTTTTTTTGGAGCTCGCAGGCATTTAATAACGCTGCCGCAGAAATGATTGCCGTACCATGCTGATCATCGTGCATAACCGGAATGTTCATTTCTTCTTTAAGACGGCGCTCTATTTCGAAACATTCAGGCGCTTTGATATCTTCAAGGTTAACTCCTCCAAAAGTAGGTTCTAACGCTTTTACAATTCTTACAAATTCATCTACATTTTTTGTATCCAGCTCTAGGTCAAAAACATCGATATCAGCAAAAATCTTAAATAGCAATCCTTTTCCTTCCATAACAGGTTTACCACCTTCAGGGCCGATATCTCCTAAACCTAAAACAGCAGTACCATTACTGATTACCGCTACAAGGTTGCCTTTTGATGTATATTTATAAACGTCTTCTTTATTTTCTGCAATTTTTAAACAAGGTTCTGCCACACCTGGAGAATAGGCCAAAGTCAAATCTCTTTGAGAAGAATAAGGTTTAGTTGGTACTACCTCTATCTTTCCCGGTCTTCCTTGTGAGTGATAGTCTAAAGCGTCTTGTTTTCTATTTGTTTTGCTCATTTTCTTCTTAATTCTTGTGTGCGGTCAAATTTACAATTTTTACTAATGATAAGGTTCCTTTTTCGTATCAGTTATTGTTTTAAATGAAACTGAAACTTCTCTTTAACTTAGTTTTAGTGCTTACGCAAAAGATGGCTGGTTTATTAAGCAACAGCCAATATGCAGATGTTATTTGTGAAAAACAACTTATTTTTAAAGAGATATGAATTATTTATTCCTCTACTTTCTACAGTGCCTAATAAATTTTACTAAGAAAAACAGGGCTACATAATTCTCAAAAGCATACCTACTTTAATGGCATGACTCTTAAGCCCGTTTAGTTTTTGGATAGTTTCTACTGTTACGCCTTTAAATTTTTCTGCAATAGCAAATAAAGTATCTCCTGCCTCTACTTTATAAACCGTTTGTTTATCAGCAGTTGCATTTTTATTATTTTTTAAGCTATCAGAAGTTTTAGCAACAATCAGTTTCTGCCCGGGTATGATAGAGGTTTCGCTAAGTTTATTCCAAACTTTTATATCCTGAACTTCTATGCCGTATTTACCAGCAATAACAGTTAGCGTTTCACCTGCTTTTACACTATGAATCTGTGTTTTGGTTTTCTGGTCTTTTACAGAGGTTTTATTGAGTTTTCTAAGATCTCTTACATCATCTGTTGTAGCTGCTATTAAAGTTTTATCTATATCCAGATCTGTATTTACGATTTCAAATATCTTTGTATAAAATGCTGGATCTACCTTTGGGATTATTACACGTTTAGGCAGCTCTGGTGTGCCATTTACAATAAACTTTTTATATGAAGGGTTTAACGCTATCAATGTGGTTGAATCATAATTAATTGCTTTGGCCAGATCTTTTAGCGCAACAAACCTGGTTACCATGATGCTATCCGTTTTAAAGCTAAATGAATTATTTTGTGCTGTAATTTCATGTCTGTTTGCATATTTCATTACATAAACTGCAGCAATAAATGCAGGCACATAATCTCTCGTTTCTTTAGGTAAATATGGTCTTATCTGCCAAAAATCATTTGAACCTGCTTTATCAATGGCTCGTGTAACATTGCCTTTTCCACAATTATAAGCGGCTATTGCCAGCAACCAGTCACCTAATTCATTATATGCATCTCTAAAATAAGCTGCAGCCGCATAACTGGCCTGAACAGGATCTTTTCTTTCATCAACAAAATTATCCATGTTCAATCCATAATTTTTTGCCGTACCAAACATAAATTGCCACAAACCGGTTGCACCTACTCTTGAAATAGCGTGAGGGTTCATGGAAGATTCGATGATGGGAAGATATTTGATTTCTGAAGGTATATTGTAAGCTTTAAGTGCCTGCTCAAAGATGGGAAAATAGTAGCTAGACAAACCTAACATTTTGCCATACATATCTTTCCTTTTTGAATAGACATCTATATAACCCTGAACAAATTCATTATAGGTTAAGGGTACCGTTTGCTGTATAGAATCAAGGCGTAGCTTATAAATATAATTTTGATTGTAAGTTAGAAGAGCTTGCCTCAGTTCAGGAACAGATATTGTATCTGTACGTTTTTCCTGACCCAACGAATCAACTGATAACTGTTTAGTTTTAAATTGCGAAAAAACGTTTAAAGAGCTGCAAAATATAAAAATTGTAAGTATGGTTTTTCTCATAAGCAAAGCCTTCTATACTTAACTTACGCTAAGCTTCTTTTAAAAACTGATAGGATAGATTTAAAAGTTCCTGTTCATTAAAATGTTTGGCCATCAGCTGTATACTTAAAGGTAATCCCTGTGCATTGCTGGCCAAAGGTAAAGCAATAGCCGGCACTCCTGTAAGCGATGCTAAAACCGTATAAACATCTGCCATATACATTTGTAAAGGGTCTTGAATATTTTCACCTATTTTAAATGCAGGGGTTGGCGTTACCGGGCTTAATAAAATATCGTGCGTACTTAAAAGCTCTTCTATTTTACTTTTGATCAGTTTACGAACGCGTTGTGCTTTCTGATAATAAGCATCATAATAACCTGCACTTAGTACAAATGTACCTAGCATAATGCGACGTTTTACTTCTTCTCCAAAACCTTCTGCACGCGATGTTTTATATAAATCAATAAGGTTTTTTGCATCGGTGTTCCTGTAGCCAAAATGTACTCCGCTATAACGAGAAAGATTAGAAGATGCTTCGGCAGTAGTTAAAACATAATAAGCCGGCACCAGGTAATCTAACAAATCAAATGAAGCATAAGTGACCTGATGACCTTGTTCGCGAAGATGTTCTATTGCATTTTGGATCGAATTTCTGATTTCATCATCTAACGCAGGATTATCTATTGTTTCTTTTAAAATAGCAATTTTTTTAGGGGTGGCTGGTTGATTTAAATCTTTTTGATAAGCAGGAACCGGCTGGGTAGAAACGGTACTGTCATAATGATCTGCACCTGATAACACTTCTAAAAGTAGTGCTGCATCTGTAACCGATGAGGTAATTGTTCCAATCTGATCAAAAGAAGAAGCATAAGCGATTACGCCATATCGCGAGATACGTCCGTAAGTAGGTTTTAAGCCAATACAACCACAAAAAGCAGCCGGCTGTCGTACCGATCCGCCAGTATCTGTACCTAATGCGGCCAAACACATATCTGCCTGAACAGCAGCAGCCGAACCTCCCGATGAGCCCCCTGCTACACGGCTTTGATCTGCGGCATTTCTTACCACCCCATAATAAGAAGTTTCATTTGATCCTCCCATGGCAAACTCATCGCAGTTTAACCGGCCTATAATAATGGCGTCTTCCTGTAAAAGTTTTTCAACTACTGTGGCAGAATAGGGGGCCACAAAATTTTCGAGCATTTTTGATGATGCAGTAACTTTATGGTCGGTATAACAAATATTGTCTTTGATACCGATTACCATTCCGGCAAGCTTGCCTGCTTTACCTGCATCGATTTTTTTTTGTATAGTTTCAGCCTGCTTAGTGGCAGAATCAAAAAACACCTCATTGAATGCATTGAGGTGCTGATGCTGTTCTATCTGCTTAAAATAATAAGCCAACAGGTCTTGAAGAGTAAGCGCTTTACTTTCTAAAAGGGATTTTATCTCATTTAAAGAGCTATACTTTTTCAAAACCAACAAAAGTGCTTTAAAAGGTAATTAACCGTTGTTTTGTGTAGATTTATCAGAGTCTACGCCGTCTTTACCGTCTTTAAACTCTTTTACGCCTCTACCCAAACCACGCATTAATTCTGGAATTTTTTTACCTCCAAAGAGCAATAAAAGTGCGATTACAATTAAAATGATCTCTGATGATCCTAATGCTCCTAAAATTGTTGGTTGTAACATGATGTTTTAATTTTAAATATTTTTAAACCTGTTTAATATGAACTGGTAGGTTCCTTATCTTCTTTTTGTGTTCCGTTGGCCTCTGTTGCAGAATCTGTTAATGGGGTTTCCTTGTCATGAATAGAATATCCCTGATCTGTTTCGGGCTCACGGTAGGTGTGATCAGCCGCAGTAGACTTGTTGTCAACGTCTGCATCAAACGAGTTGATGTTGCGGTGGATTTCTCTCTTTACTCCTTCTGAAGCATCTTTGAATTCTCTTATACCTTTACCTAATCCTCGTGCCAGTTCAGGTAATTTTTTACCTCCAAATAACAAAAGTATAGCCAAAACAATAAGCATCATCTCACTTCCGCCTATGTTTAAGAACTCTAATAACGTTGCTGAATACATCTTTAAGCCAATTTTATACAAATATAATTAAAATAACAGCTTTTTAACGTGCCAACCAGCTTTCGGGGTTTTGCGGAACTCCGGCACGTGTTATCCTAAATCCCAGCTCGGGCACGCCTTCATTAATGGCTACAACACCTATGGCTTGTTTTGTGGCAACTTCTGTTCCGGTACTCACACTCACACTTTTAAGGTTGTAATATACGGTGAAATACTCACCATGCTTAATAATAACAATATACCTTCCTTGCAGTTGGGTAATGGTTGATACCTTTCCTTTAAATACAGCTCTTGCAGTTGCATCCTCACTGGTCTGATAAGTGACCCCTTCATTATTACCCGATGCCTGATCAACCTTATAGGCACCAAAGTGAGTTGTAATATATCCGTTAGCTACCGGAGCTGGCAAACTACCTTTGTTCGCTTCAAATGCTTCAGAAAGTCTGGCCGCCTCAGGAGTAGCCCTCAACACATCGCTGCTTGTTTTTGGTTTGCCACCTGTTGTAGCAGGGGCTGGTTTGTTCTCAGCTTTTGCCTTAGCCGCAGCGATACGCTCTTCTTCCTCAGCTTTTTTACGTGCTGCAGCAATTTCACGGTCTATTGCTATTTTGATTTGCCTACTAATGGCATCTTGCTGCTGTTTTCTTTTAGTAATATCTTGCCTGTACTGTTTTTCCTGCTTAGTCAACTGGTTTAACACCACAGATTGTTCATTCTTGTTTTTATCGAGCCTGCCTTTTTCTGTTTCCTGCTCTTTAAGTAAATTCGATTTGTTTTTTAGGTCTTTATCCAGAACAACAATCTGGTTGTTGAGTTCTTTCTGAGTTCCTTGTATATAAGCTGCCTGTTTTTTTCTATACTGACCAAACTGCTGTAAATATTTAATCCGTTTATAAGCCTGATTAAAATCTTTTGCAGCAAAAACAAACATCATTTTATCATAGGCATTTTTATTGCGTTGCGCAAAGCGAATCATACCCGCATATTCTTTTTTCAGATCAGACAAGCGCAATTGCAGATCTCTTACCTTACCGGTATTCTCATTTATTTTGCTGTCTATATTTTTAATCTCTGAGTTGATGACAGCTATTTTCTCCTGACGTAGTCTGATTTGCGCTTTCAACGCATTGATCTGTGATATCGTAAGTTTTTTACCAGATGTGGTTTTGTCAAGATTTTTCCTGGCCAGTTCAATCTCTCTTTGCAGCGCTTCTTTTTTGCGCATCAGCTCTTTACTCGATTGTGCCTTTACGCCTGTAAAACCTAAAATTAACGAAATGAGAATCAGGATAGTTTGTAGCTTCATTATCCAAAATTATAAAAAAATTATTTGATTAGCTGATAAGACTTAGGAACTGTAAACGGAAAATCAACATTTGTATTGCCTTCAATCTTTGTAAACTCAAGGCTTAATGCAATTTTCTTAGGCCCCGCCATTGATTGTAAGTTCAGTTTTGAAGGGAATAAACCTCCGTTTAAAGGTGTGTATTTTTCGTAAGAAACTTTAAGGGCCTGGCCTGCTTCGGCATCGTTCAGACTGGTTTCGGCTGGTTTTAAAAGTGTATTAAAAAGTACAGCATACACCAGATCTTCTTTTTTACCACTTAAATTCCAAACTCCGTTCTCAAATTTTAAATCTGAACTCTCATTCATAAAAACCTTAATAGTATTGCCTGAAAATACCGACTGGAGCAAACTAAAATCAATCTGGTGATTGGTGAATTCATAGATATAGCTGAAAGGTTTTTTGGTATATGTTTTTTGCATACGGTTAATCAGCTTTATGCTATCAGGTGTCACAATTGCTCTTGCCACCTCCAAAGCTCCTCCCAGTGCAGTAATGTTTGCCCATATGGTCTGATCTTTTTTTATCCTAATATTCATGGTAACACTGTTGATATCACCATCTATGTCCAAATCGGCTTTGCCTTTCAATGCTAATGTATTAAAAGACAGATCTTTTGCCTGTAAAGCCTGTAGATTTTCCAGCTTTTTATTGGTTTCGGGCAATTGCTGTTGTGCTACCGGAGGTGTAGCAACAATGATCTTCTTTGCCTTACAACTTGCCAGCGTAAACACAATCGCTGTAACTAAAAAGCTATTTAATATATTTTTTCTCATTGATCTTTCTTTTTAATTTATCAGACGCGTTTCCAATGGAACCCGCCTTTATCCACTGTTCTAACGCTTTATCTTTATCTCCTTTTAAATATAGTATATCTCCATGATGCTCTATATAAACCCCATTTGAAGGATCTGACTGTAAGGCTTTTTTTATATTTTCTAAAGCCGCATCCAGCTTGTTTTGTTTGAGCAGAACAAAAGCATATGTATCTAATACAGATGCATTGGCCGGATGTGCAGATGCTGCTTTTAAAGCCAGGTTTTCTGCTTTATCTAAATTATGGTTTCTAAGCGCCATATAGTAGGCATAGTTACTCATGGTAAGGTAATTGTTGGGCGCAAGGGCAATGGCCTTTTCAAAAGCCTCATCGGCTTCTTTAAGTTTACCCTGATCTATAAAAACTTCTGCTTGTAGAGCCAAAATCATTGCATTGAGATTTTTATCCTCTGCATCTAATTGCAACGCATTTTTAATATCAAAAGCGGCTTCTGCATTCTGCCCGTTACGATGCAAAGCAAAAGCTTTATAATAATAAAGAATAGCCTGGTTAGGGTAATAAGTTAAAGCCTCGTCGCCTACTTTTATGGCTTCTTCGTAATTACCCAATAAAGTTTGTACGGCCAGTAATTTTTCCCATGCTATATAAAGCTGAGGTTCTGTTTTTACCACCTTTATATACTCTTCTTTAGAAGCTGCAAGATTACCTGTCTGATACAACAGATCTCCATACATGAGTATAGCTTTAGTGTTATCAGGATATGCTTTTAGAGTATTTAATGCGAGATCTGCTATATTTTTAGATTTAATTACTCCTGCTGGTTTTGCCAATATTTTACCCAGTACGCTTAATCTTGCATTAAGAGGCATTTCAGGGTTTTTAAATGCATTTTGTAAAGCCTCAATGGCAGCATCATTTTGCTTCAGCTCCCGATAAACATCGGCCATCGCCAAATCTATTTCAAAGTTTTGCGGTTCTGCCTGTCTGGCTTTCTGCAGTACAGCAAGAGCTTCTGAGGGCTTATTGTTCTCCAACAATTGTGCGCCTTTTAAAAGATAGTTACTCGTACTAACTGTTTCATCAGATGATTGTTTCTCTGCATTCTTACTTTGAAAAGCAAAACGCTGACGTGCCATTTCAAGTTCCCGGGATGAGCCGAATTTTTGTTCTATGTCCTGATAAAGTTTTTCTGCTTCTGCTTTCTTGCCTGAGAAATATAAAGCATTGGCTTTATCGAAGTAATAAAACCTGTCATTCTCATCAAGGGTTATAAGTTGGTCTAAAATACGGATCAGTGCTTCAGGGTTTCCTGATCGCCTGTAAACATCGGCCTGCAATTTAAGATACCAGATATTAGCAGGTTTAATTGCGATTGCTTTTTTTACGGCAATCTCGGCCTCCATAAATTTGTTTTGCTTAAAATAGAGATTTGCCAGTTCAAATAATGCAGCGTCATTTTGAGGGTCGAGATCTACAATTTTAGAGAAGCTGCTTGCCGCTTTGGGATAATTCTCTGTCATCTTATCTCTTAACCCTGCAAAAAAAAGTTCTTTTACAGCGTTTGTATCTTTTAAAACCACCTCTTTTTGAGCATAGGCATTAAAAGCAATACTACTAAAACAACATAAAACACCTAAAAAAATCTTTTTTACCTGCATTATTTTCTCTTCATTTCAGCCTCGGTTAGCCGAATTATTTACCTGTATGTCCATAACCACCCTGTCCTCTTTTGGTGTCGGTTAATACTTCTACCTCGTTCCAGGTGATGGTTTCATGTTTTGCTACAACCATTTGCGCAATGCGTTCTCCGTTATTGATGATAAAATCAGTATCTGATAAATTAACCATTAATACTTTTACCTCACCTCTGTAATCGGCATCTATTGTACCTGGTGAGTTCAATACCGTTATACCGTACTTATACGCCAGTCCGCTACGTGGTCTTATCTGTGCTTCATACCCAACTGGTAATTCTATGTAAATACCTGTTGGAATTAAAAACCGTTGCAAAGGTTTAATTGTAATCTGTTCAGGAATAAATGCTCTCAGATCCAGACCTGCCGCATGATCAGTTTCATATGCAGGCAGAGGATGGCTGGATGTGTTAATAATATTAACTTTCACTTGAGATTATTTTTTGTTTAAAAATCTGATTAAATCATCTTTTTCAAGATAAACAATCACCCCTATAAAACCGATTAATAAGGCATTACCTATATAAATGTTACGTTTAAACACAAAAAATGAACAAAACGATAAAATAGTGGCTACAATTAAATACGTACTTATTTTCTTTAAATTGTACGGTATGGGATAATATCTCTGCCCAAGAATGTAAGAGATGACCATCATTACAAAATAAGCAATCATACTTACCCAGGCAGAGCCCATATAGCTATACTTGGGGATCAAAACAAAATTGAAAACAATGGTTATGATAGCTCCTATTACAGAAATATATAATCCAAACCTGGTTTGGTCTGACAATCTATACCAGATAGAAAGGTTCATGTAAATTCCTAAGCATACATAACCTAATAATAAATACGGCACAGCAGGCAATCCTACCCAATACTGCTCATTTCGTATAAAGTGTTTCAGAATTTCTATATTGGCCACCAAACCTAAAAACATAATAGCCAATGCAATAGCAAAATACTGTAAAATGATTGCATAAGTATTTTTGGCATTTTTATGTTTGGCATGACTATAAAAAAACGGTTCTGCACCCAGCCTGAAAGCGGTAATAAAAATGCTTAAAAATATAGCTATCTTACATACAGCGCCATAAATTCCTACTTCTCCATCGGCAATAGATGGTGGTAATAATTTATTTAAAACAATTTTATCGAGATTCTCATTGATAATGAACGACAGGTTAGCTACCAAGATAGGCCAGCTGTAAGTAAACATACTTTTAAACAAGACTTTATCAAAGCTGAACTTAATTTTAGCAAACTCTGGTAACAATGCTATAAGCGTTACTATACTGGCTATTAAATTGGAGATAAATACATAACCTATCCATTGGGTCTGATACCATGAGGCCAGCCATTGTGCCAACCACCCATGCCCTTTGATCAATGCGGGAACAACAAACAGAAATATAAGGTTAAAGCCTACAAAAGTGCCGATGTTAAGAAATTTTACGATGCTATATTTAGCGGCCTTCCCATCGGCACGTAATTTGGCAAAAGGTATAACACATATGGCATCTATAAATAAAATCCACAGGAAATACTGCGTATAAAGCCTGTAAGAAGCAATATCTGCTGCTTCACTGGCTAAATAAGAGGCTATTGGATTAATAAAAATTAAGCCGCTAATCAGGAATAAGATGGATATAAACGCAATGCACAGGAATGAGTTATTGTAAACCTGTTCTTTTCTGTTTTCAAATTTATTGAGATACCTAAAATAAGTGCTTTCCATACCAAATGCCAGGATAGCATTGATAATAGATGCGTTGGCATACATATTTGTAAAAATGCCATACACTCCTTTAGGATAAACATTTGTATAAATTGGGGTTAAGATAAAATTGAACAGTCTTGATAAAACCGTGCTTATCCCGTATATGGCTGTTTGCCCTAAAAACTTTTTATATACTGACAATTTTATTTCTGATTTGAGTTTTAAAATCTGATCTCATGCGTAAGGTATTCTATTTTTTTTAATAAGAGGCTCTTGAATTAAGCTTACCACAATAGATTCTTTTTAATCACCACAAAGTTGTTATAGTTCTGTAATTCGCCTTCGCTTACCTCTACCTTTTCTACTTTTGCTTTTTCCGGACCTTCATTGCACCATTCTATAAACATTTCCAGAGTTTGAGAATCGGCTTCTGCTTCGATCAGTACCGAACCATCTTTTTCATTTTTCACCTTTCCTTTAACGCCCATCTGATCGGCCACAGCTTTAGTGCTTGCTCTGAAAAAAACACCTTGAACTTTACCCGTAACCTTAATATTAATATGCCGCATCGTATTTTAACTTTTTAACCTTTATCTCCGTAAAATTATAGGGATAAAGATTTATAATTTCACAAAATTAACAAAAGCATGTGGAACATCTTGGTTAAATCTCTAAGCCCGATATTCTTTTCTTTTCTTCTATAAATTCCTGCCAAATTTGTTCCAGTATAATTGCTGCAGGTTTTATTTCACGAAGCATAGCCGATACCTGTCCAATCTCCAGTTCGCCTTCTTGCATATCGCCCTCAAACATCCCCTTTTTCGCTCTCGCCCTGCCTAAAAGTTCGCTTAATTTATCTGCATTCGCCCCTTCTGCCTCAGCCTGAGCAATAGCTTCAGCAAAGTCATTTTGCAGCAACCGCACCGGCACCAGCTTTTTCATTCTCAGCTTGGTATCTCCTTCTACAGCGTGGATAATCTTTTCTTTAAAGTTGTAATGTGCCGATGATTCTTCGGCTACCGCAAATGCCGAACCAACCTGAACAGCCTCTGCGCCTAAAGCAAAGGCCGCTAACATTGCTTTACCTCCGGCAATTCCCCCAGCTGCAATTACAGGAATATTTACAGCTTCGGTTATCATTGGTATTAAACATAGTGTGGTTGTTTCTTCTCTTCCATTATGCCCACCGGCTTCAAAACCCTCAGCAACAATAGCATCAACCCCGGCATTTTGCGCTTTTATGGCAAATTTCTTATTGGCAATCACATGCACTACAGTAATCCCTTTTTCTTTTAGGAAACTTGTCCACGTAGCCGGATTACCTGCCGATGTAAATACGATTTTGACTTGTTCTTCAATCAAAATTTGCATAATCTCTTCAATATTTGGGTAAAGCAAAGGAACATTCACCGCAAAAGGCCGCTCTGTAGCCGCCCTGCATTTACGGATATGTTCTTTTAAAACCTCAGGATACATTGAGCCTGCACCTATAATACCCAAACCACCGGCATTTGAAACTGCAGCAGCTAAACGCCATCCACTACACCAGATCATGCCAGCCTGTATAATAGGATATTTTATACCAAAAAGAGATGTTATTCTGTTGTTCATAAAAATCTAAACTAAACGCATAACCCTTGTATGGTTATTGATTTTTAAATCCGGCCCGATATTGAGCAGATTGATACCGGGTTGCTTACCTACCTGCAAACTCCCGTATTGCCGATCTATATTTAAAAATTTAGCACCGTTTAAGGTAGCCCATGTAATTAAATGATCAAACGAAATATTTTTATGCTCCTGTATAACCTGCATTTCGGCCAAGATACTTAACTGATGATTACTGGCCAGGCTGTCTGTGCCCAGGGTAATTTTAATATCTTCATTCAACAGCATTTCTATGTCGGGTAAATTGTTCTCTATGTAAAGATTGGCATGAGCACATATGCACCAAAACACAAAGCCATGTTGTTTACGGGCAAAATCTACATCTTGTTTTGTGCTAAATGTATTATGCACCAGAAGAAGATTATTTTGAGGTAATTGAGGTAAATGATACCTTAAGGAATTTTTTCCGTTACCATGACAGGCTGACTTTTGCACGCCTAACCGCTCATACATCTGTGCAAATTGTCCGGTACCCAATTCAAAAAATTCGTTCTCCGCAGCTGTTTCCTGATTATGTATACTTAATACATCTTTAAACCCGGTTACGTTTCTTATTGCCGTAAACAATTCTTCTGAAACCGAATAGGGCGCATGCGGAACAATGGAAGCCGGTAAAGGTCCAAAGTTTTTGCAAATGCTTAAAGCATTATCTATAATAGGCTTTGAAGGCCTGTCAAATCCAAATACTTCAACAAATGTATGGTAATAAATAGCGCTGTTCTCTTTTATTGCTTTAGAAACCAGCACATTTGAAATGTCTCCTACCGCAACAATACCGTTCTCAAACATTTGTCTGTCTGCTTCTTTCATTGCAGATAAAACAATTTCCTCAGGCTGCTCACGTTGCGCCACAATTTCTCTTACAAAAGCAGGCAAACCTGTTTTTTGAGGTATCTTTTTGAATAAATGCGAGAGCTCAAGATGACAATGTGTATTTACAAAGCCTGGAACCAGTATACCTTCATGATACCTTATATCGGTAATATTTAGCTCAAGGGCCTCTTCTTGAGTATAAACGCCTGTTATTGTACCGTCGGATTTAAACCCAATAACACCATCCTTAATGGGTGGGGCTATAACCGGATAAATGTAATTTGCTGAAACGTAATTGACCACTTTACAAATAAACGAGATTTCTTTTTAAAAGAAAACTGTTTCATGTTGCAGAAAACATCAACAAATTGTAGAGAAACTCTACAATTTCATTTTACAAAAACAAATATCAACTATCTAAATATCAATGATTTACATATTAATTACTATTCTGGCACTCTTATATTACAGTGTTTTTCAAGTGTTTTAAAATTGTATAACCTTAAAAAATTAATAATTATGAAAAAATTATTTGTAGTAGCATTAGTAGCAGCGGCCGGTTTTATTTCAACTCAATCACAAGCCTCAGAAATTAAGTTAACAAAAATTACAGCTGTTCAAGACAGCGTAATCAAAACGCCTATCAAATTAGAAGAATTACCTGATGCCATTAAAACCACTTTACAATCTGACCCATATAAAGACTGGATGCCAACTGCTGCATTTGCAGTAAAAAAAGGCGATAAACAATACTATCAGGTAGATGTAAAAAAAGAAGAAGAGACTAAGTCTTTAAACTTTACTGCCGATGGTAAACCTATTGAATAGTCATAATTTCAGATATCGCAATAATTACAGAGGCCGGATTTATCCGGCTTTTGTTATTTTTGTATATGCCTACGGTTTTAATCATTGAAGACGACAGCACCTTTGCCCAGATTATTGAGGCGTTTCTAACCAGAAATGGTTATATCGTAAAATGGGCTAACAGTATCAAAAAAGCAATTGAAATACTGAGGATAGATTCATTTGAACTGCTTTTAATTGACTATAGGTTACCCGATGGTAATGGAACCGACATCCTGAACTTCAGAAAAGAATTCAGCATCACTGCCCCAGCCATCATTATGACCAGTTTCAATGATGTACGTACCGCTGTAAAATCAATCCATTTGGGTGCGGCAGATTACATTACGAAACCCATCAATCCCGATGAATTACTCATGGTCATTAATCAAGTCTTGAAAGCCAGGGCCTATGAAGAAGATATTGAGAAAAACATAAGCGATTTTATTAAAGGAGAAAGCGAGGCTGCCCAACGGCTTTACCAGTATATAGATTTGGTTGCCGGCACCGATATGTCGGTATTGATACAGGGAGAAAGTGGAACGGGAAAAGAAGTTGCAGCAAGAAACATACACCAACAGAGTAAAAGATGTGATAAAAAATTTATTGCTTTGGATTGTGGGGCTTTATCTAAAGAGCTGGCGGCAAGTGAACTTTTCGGCCATGTAAAAGGTGCCTTTACAGGCGCCGTTAACGATAAAAAGGGATGTTTTGAAGAAGCAAACGGCGGTACTATTTTTTTGGACGAAATTGGCAACTTAAGCTATGAAGTCCAAGTAAAACTTCTGCGTGCTCTACAGGAACGTGTAATCCAACCAGTAGGCAGTAACAAACAGATTAAAGTTGATGTACGAATTGTAGCGGCTACCAATGATGACCTGATGAACAGCATCAAAAATGGAGAATTCAGAGAAGATCTTTACCATCGCTTAAACGAATTTAAAATACAATTACCTGCTTTACGCGATAGAGGAGTAGATTTAGATATCTTTATCGACCATTTCATCCGTCTTTCTAATAAAGAGCTGAAAAGGGATGTAAAGGAGATTGATGAAGAAACCCGTTCTCTTTTATTGCAATATGACTGGCCAGGTAATTTACGTGAGCTGAAAAATGTAATTAAGCGTATGGTATTGCTTACTCCGGGTATTTTAGCCACGGCAGACAGCCTGCCCGATGAAATGAAAATAGCCGTTGCATCTGCTAAAAGCCACGTCAATAACCCTTCGGATTTAAAGGCAGTTAATGAAAGTAACGAAAAAGCATTAATTACCGAAACCCTAATAAAGGTAAAATATAATAAATCTAAAGCAGCAAAACTTTTAAACATAGACCGGAAAACGCTTTACAGCAAAATGGAACGATATGGAATAGAATAAATATTTTTTTGTGCCAAGAAATTAAACAAGATGTGTTTAAATCTGTTTACATACACAGATATCTTAATTAATTTTCAAACAGAAAAAATATGACCTTCAAAAACATAACCGTAGCCGGAAGCGGTGTTTTAGGCTATCAGATAGCCTTCCAAACAGCATTTCATGGGTTCAATGTAATTGTTTACGATATTAATGATGAAGTTTTAGAAAAAGCCAAGTCTAAATTCGAAATTCTAAGTGAGGCCTTTAAAACCGATTTGAAAGCTACGGCCCAACAATTAGAAGCCGCCCGTAATAAACTTAGCTATACTTCTGATCTTGCCAAAGCGGTAGAAGATGCGGATCTACTTATTGAAGCGGTACCTGAAAACCCCGCAATTAAGATTGATTTTTATCAAAAGCTGGCTAAAGTAGCTCCACCAAAAACCATATTTGCTACCAATTCTTCTACTTTATTGCCAAGTCAGTTTGCAGAAGCCACCGGAAGACCAAGCCAGTTTTTGGCCTTACATTTTGCCAACGAAATATGGAAGCACAACACGGCCGAGATTATGGGGCAATCTAAAACAGATCCAAAAGTTTTTAATGAGCTGGTTGAATTTGCAAAGGCTATTGGAATGGTAGCATTACCCTTACATAAGGAACAACCCGGTTATATTGTCAATTCTTTATTAGTACCACTTTTAAGCGCCGCTTTAGATCTGTATATCAACGAAGTTGCAGATATTGAAACAATAGACAAAACCTGGATGGTAGCTACCGGTGCTCCGCTAGGCCCTTTCGGTATATTAGATGTAGTTGGCGTAACCACAGCCTATAACATCAATAAAATGACTGCCGATGCTACACATGATCCTGTAAAAGTTAAAATTGCAAACAAGCTTAAAGATGATTTTATAGATAAGGGTAAATTAGGAGTAGCTACAGGTGAAGGATTTTATAAATATCCCAATCCTGCTTTTATGCACAAAGATTTTCTTAAATGATCTTATTCGGAAGCATATGGATAATGGGATTCATATGCTTTTATTATGCTTCAATTTTTATATATTGCTGGTCACATATTTTACGCACAAGCAATTTTAATCTTTCCAGTAATTGAGTTGCCTTGTGGCATTCGCCAGTATCAATCTGACCTTTTTGTTCAATTTCCATTTCAAAGCTTCTGAAAGCCTGACCTAACTCTCCTGCACCAACTTGACTAATCCTTCCGGCCAAACGGTGAACAATTAACCTGCTTTCTTCAAGTTCATGCTTTTTTAAGCTGCTTTTTAACAACTCAGAGTCTTCTTCACAATCTTTGATAAAGGTCTTTAAAATGCTTGCTACTATTTTTTGATCGCCCATAGCCATTTTCAGCAGATTTCCCATATCAAGTTCTTCCGTTTGCTTTTCTTGGGGCGCTATTTTCAATAAACTGAGCAGATCTTCTGTTTTAAAAGGCTTAATTAAGATATCTTTAAAGCCTTTTTTAAGGATATTCTGCTGTTCATCTGGCAGCACCTGAGCTGTGATTGCATAATAGGCTATATTTACAGGTAATTTTTTCTTTAAACGCTTTATCAAATCTGTTCCGCTTGTTTCTCTTAAGCGTATATCTATCAAAACATGACTTAAATGATCAGGAATATCAGCATTTAAAATATCAATGGCATTGTTAAACAATTCATAATTGATATTATTCAGCGAGAAGACCAGTCCGCATAAATCTAATATCAACTGATCATCATCAATAACCCAAACTGTTGTTGAAGGGTTAAAATGCTGATTTGAAATATAATGTAAACCTGATTTCTTCTGTGCTGTTTCTCCTTTTTCAAATTTCAAATAGAAAGAAATTACCGTTCCATTACCCGGTTCACTTTTTACACTGATCCTACCACCTTGCGCATCAATCAATGTCTTTACAATATTAAGGCCCAAACCAGAACCATGCTGATTTAAAACCCGTTTCTGTGGTATTTCAAGCTGTTCAAATTCATTAAAAATACGCTCTGCGTCTTCTTTTGAAAAGCCAATCCCTGTATCCTCTATCCTAAAATAGCAATGCAACATCTCTTCTTGCCATTTACTCTCTAAGCTTAAAATCACTTTTCCTTTAATCGTAAATTTTATAGCATTTCCTATCAAGTTATACAATATTTGTTTTAGCCTAAACACATCTCCTTTTAGCCAAAAAGTCTTATCTGTTTCTATTTCATAATCTAATAAAAGATTTTTTTGCTGCGCCAAAGGCTGCATAGCCTCTATTACCTCTTTAATTGCGCTGTTCATTTCAAAAGTTTCTTTTACAAAAGAAAACTCTCCAGATATGATCCGGTTATAATCAAGGATTTCATTTACGATCTGCAATAAATGTACTGAAGACTGGTGTATAGCCGCAACATGTTTGGGATTAGGCGTATTTTGTCTAAGGATATATTCTGAATAACCTAAAATAGATTGTAAAGGCGTTCTGATTTCATGGCTCATGTTCGAAAGAAAACGTTGCTTGGCTTTTCCGTGATACTCGGCCTCATCTTTAGCTTGTTCTAACGCTATTCTGTACTTATTGCTCTTGGCTATATCTGCAAATATGAGGTAGCCCAAAATAAGGGTAATGCACAAAAAAGAAATCATGATCAGTTTAATTTCATGAATACCCTGGTTTACCGTATTTCTTGCATCTAAGCCTTTCTGATCAACCTGTGCCAATGCTTCTGCCTCAACCTCTTTTAATACGTTTAACATTTGTTTGGTAAGTGCATGACTGGAAGAGGCTAATTCTGTTTCTTTTTTTACAAATAGTGTACTTTTTTCTTTTTGCTCTAATTCAATATTTCTTAAAGTGGTTTCAATGTTTTGTACAAGGCTATCCTGTATTTTAGGATTTAGAGTATCCTTTTTTATGGTAAGTTCTTCTTTAATGATCTCATAAACCTCTGCTTTCTTTTTACCAAACAACCTGCTTAGAAATCCCTTTGATTTTTCTTCGGGTTGCGCGGGTGCTACCGTGGTGGTAGATGTAGATTTTTCTGTAGTATAGGTTGCACTATCTATCTGTTTACTTTGCTGTGCAAACATCTCTGATAGCTTTTGAACTTCATCAGAAAATGATTTTGTATTAACTAAGGTTTCTTTGACTTCTAAATAAGATAAGAATTGTTTATTTCTATCAGTTAGCAAACGCTTTAATGAGTTAATCCGTTTAAGCTGCTGGCTATCATCTTTATAGAGAATAGATAAAGTATCTAATGCTTTTCTTATGGCTTTGGTTTCGGTAACAAAGTTTGAACTATGGGGTTTATGGTCGGTTTGCAGCTGATCTAAACGGTAAATTTTATGAGACAGGGAGTTTACCATTTTTAGCTTCACATTGGGCGATGATACTTTTTCTACAGTACCTAAAATTTCCCTGAATACAAACCTGCTTACCCCCCATGCCAAGAACAAAGCAACCAATCCAAACAGAAAGCCTAAAATAACCTTACCTTTTGTTGCCCTGAAAAAAAACCTGTTTGGATTTGCCATTTACCCTAAAACTGCATTTAAATTAAAAGACAGAACCCACAAAATCTGAACCGAAATAGCTTGATGTTAGCAGAAAGTTACATGATAAATTAATCATTCTTCGTTTATGGAGATACGCTGCCATCCTTTTATATTTGGATAATGAATAGAATTGACAGGCTTTTTGGTATTCTGGTACTTTTACAATCGAGAAAGTTTATTACTGCAGAGAAAATTGCTGAGCAGTTTGACATTAGCATCAGAACCGTTTACCGCGATATCAGAGCTTTAACAGAACAGGGTATCCCACTTCATTTCGAGCCCAACAAAGGCTATCAGGTTATTTCAGGTTATTTTTTACCTCCCATCTCTTTTAATGCCGAAGAAGCCAATGCTTTGTTAATGATGGAACGTTTTTTAGAAGGTTTTGCCGATAAATCTATTAAACGCCATTACAATAATGCTTTAGATAAAGTAAAAACAGTATTAAAAAGTGTTCAGAAAGAGAAATTTGATTCTTTAAATGAGAATATTAAACTGCAACTACCTGAACGTTTAAAAAACGACTTTGAACATTTAAGCCTTTTACAAAATGCCATAGCAGTAAAAAGCTGTCTGCTTTTAGAATATAAGAATAACGAAGGCATTGAAAGTAAACGCGAGATAGAACCTATAGGCTTAATATTTTATGCTTTTAGCTGGCATCTTATTGCGTGGTGCAACCTCAGAAATGAGTATCGCGATTTTAAAGTAGCCAATATCATTGCCGTTTATGACTTAAACAAACCTTTTTCTAAATGCGACCATATTCCTGTTAGCGAGTACATGAAGTTTCTTCCGGTAAACTATTAGAATTGTTTAATTTTCAGTTGAGCTTACGTCACCCTGAACTTGTTTCAGGGTCTATTTAAGTAGATATTGCAAATTCAACACAACCTAATTTCATGATTTTTTCAAAAAAATGTTGATGGCAATTTCGCACTGCCATAGGGTTGTCAGTAGCCATACTTTACTTTGTTAAAAAACAAAGAATATGGAACTGATTAAAGAACTATCAAAAGAATTAGCTGCTGAAGCAGGCACTACACGAAAATTTTTGGCTTTGGTACCCGTAGACAAATTAGATTGGGCACCTCACGAAAAAAGTATGAAAATGGGTGATCTGGCTGTTCATATTGCCGAACTTCCTACCTGGGTTAAATTAGGACTGGAAACCGAAGGTCTGGATTTTGCCACAATGGAATACCAAGCACCTGTAATTAAAAGCTCACAAGATTTATTAACGCTTTTTGAAAACAGTTTAAAAGAAGGCCAGGAAAGTCTTGAAAAAGCTATGCCCGAAGACCTGAACAAGCGCTGGGTATTAAGAAGCGGCGATAAAATACATGCAGATTTGAGCAGCTATGAAACCATAAGACATGCTTTTGCGCAAACCGCTCATCACCGGGCACAGTTAGGTGTTTATTTTAGACTGTTAAACATCCCTGTTCCGGGTTCTTACGGCCCAAGTGCTGATGAAACGAATTTTTAAAACTACCTAAAGAATATCCAAAATAAATCCGAATTAAACCAACCAAAAGAGGGTATCTAAAATTAAACCGGTCATTTACCAGACAGGAAATGAAGAAGGTTTTTTAGATCCCCTCTTTATTTTTATTGCTTTTTATCTGAATAGTTTTGGTTACTTTGCACCATAAGCTATAAATAGAATGTCAGATTTCGGAACCCGTTTAAATAAGTATATCAGTGAAAGTGGTTTATGTTCAAGAAGAGCTGCCGATAATTTTATTGAGCAGGGTCAGGTATTCATTAATGGTAAAAAAGCAAGAATAGGTGATATTGTAATGCCTGGCGATCTGGTAAGGGTTAACGGACAGAACATAGAACCCCGCGAAGCTGAAAAAAGTATTATCCTCGCTTACAACAAACCTGTAGGTGTAACCTGTACAACCGAAAGTAATGTAAAAGATAATATCATTGATCATGTAAATTACAGCGAACGTATTTTCCCTATTGGCCGATTGGACAAGGACTCTCAGGGGTTGATTTTTCTAACCAACAATGGTGATTTAGTTAACAAGATACTGAGGGCGGGTAATAACCATGAAAAAGAATATATTGTTACGGTAGATAAGCCTCTTACCGATCAGTTTATAGAGGGGATGAGCAAGGGTGTACCCATTTTAGGTGTTGTAACCAAGAAATGTAAGATTAAGAAAGAAACAACTTATGTTTTCAGGATTATTTTAGTACAGGGCTTAAACAGACAAATACGACGTATGGCCGAATATTTCGGTTATGAAGTCGTAAAACTTGAGCGGGTACGCATTATGAATATCAGCGTAAAGGGCTTGGCTTTAGGCGACTGGAGAGAGCTCGATCTGGATGAGCAAAACGAAATTTATCGCCTAGTAGCACAATCAAGCTCAGAAAAAGAACCTAAAAAAATCAGTAAACCTCAGGCAAAAGACAATAAGCCCAAAAATCACTCTCCAGGAAAAACAAAAAAAGCTTATCCGCCTGAAAATAAAAAAACAGCAGCCCGTTCTGGTAAACCAAAACCTGCTGGCAAAAAACAAGTTAAAGGTACCAAACCTCAGGACAATCGTCAGAAACGTGTAAAACGACGTTAAAAAACAACTATAACTTACTGATTGTTAATCTTAAATAAACTTAAGCATATAATTTGACCATTGTTTTGAGTAATTTTGCAACACAATGCAAAAAAACACCAAGACAGATATTCGTTCCCTTGACTTACAGGGCCTACAGCAACATTTTTTAGACATGAAAGAGCCTGCTTACCGGGCTAAACAAGTTTACCAATGGTTGTGGGAAAAATCTGCTCGCAGTTTTGACGAAATGAGCAACCTGTCTAAAGAGCTACGCAAGAAACTCGATGAACATTATGTAATCAATACAGTTGAAATCAGCAATGCGCAGTTCAGTAACGACCGCACTATCAAGAATGCTTTCAGGCTCTATGACAACAATATTGTAGAAGGTGTTTTAATTCCAACCGAAGACCGCATGACTGCCTGTGTAAGTTCACAGGTAGGCTGTAGCTTAACCTGCAAGTTCTGTGCAACAGGTTATATGGATCGCAAGCGTAATTTAAATGCTGATGAAATTTATGATCAGGTTGTACTAATAGATAAGCAGGCCAAACAGAATTACAATGTACCACTTACTAACATTGTGTATATGGGTATGGGTGAGCCCCTGCTTAATTATGCAAATGTTTTAAAATCCATAGAACGTATTACAGCTCCGGACGGATTAAACATGTCGTACAAACGCATTACCGTATCTACTGCCGGTATTGCCAAAATGATTAAGAAACTGGGCGATGATGGTGTAAAATTTAATCTTGCACTTTCATTACATGCTGCCAATGATAAAAAGAGAAACGAGATCATGCCTATTTCGGAGCATAACTCTTTAAAGGCACTGGCAGAAGCCTTAAAATATTATTTCCAGAAAACCAAGAACCCGGTTACTTACGAATATATCGTTTTTAATGACTTTAATGATGAATTAGAGGATGCCATGGAACTGGAAAAGTTCTGCAAACATGTTCCCTGCAAAGTAAACCTAATTGAATACAATCCTATTCAATTTGCCGATTTCTTAAATGCAGATGGTGATAAGATAGATGCTTTTGCAAATTACCTCCGCAGCAAAGGAGTCAATACCAATATCAGACGAAGCCGCGGTAAAGATATTGATGCTGCTTGTGGTCAGTTGGCGGTTAAAGAAAAGGCTTAGAAGAAAATCAGCGAATAATGAATAATTAATCTAGCCCCCTCATTATTCACTGAAAATCATTAACTTGTATAATGTTTGCACTAAAACGTTATGCTTTAGACATGCTTAATCTGTTATTCCCTGAGCTCTGCAACGCTTGTGGCACACAGCTCCTTCATCAGGAAGAACAAATCTGTACCAAATGCTTATTCGACTTACCTTATACAGATTTTCATTTTTATGCAGATAACTTGGTAGCAAAACAATTATGGAACAGACTGCCTTTTAATGCTGCTATGACAATGCTGTACTTTAAGAAAGGTTCTAAGGTTCAGAATTTAATACACGCATTGAAATATAAATCTAAAACCGATGTAGGTATTGTACTGGGAAATCTACTAGCCCAAAGACTATTACTGGGTAATTTATATAAAGAAATAGATGTCGTTATTCCGGTACCTCTTCATGAAAAAAAATTAAAATCAAGGGGTTACAACCAAAGTGAGTATATTGCAAAAGGCTTGGCAGATACTCTGGGAATTTCCGTTAACTCATCTTGTCTATACAAGATAAAGGCTACAGAAAGTCAGACCCGAAAAGCAAGATATAGCCGTTATGAAAATCTGGAAGATGTTTTTTTAATTAGAAATATTGAACAATTAGAGAATAAGCACGTGCTTTTAGTTGATGATGTGATCACAACGGGATCAACATTTGAAGCCTGTGGAAACACATTATGGAAGGCTAATATTAAAAACTTAAGTTTTGCCGCTTTGGCATTTTCTGAATAATTATGCGCATAAGATCATTACTTATTTTATCTATTTTCTACCTGTTTATTACAGCCTGTAATAAAGACGAAGAAATTACTTTTGATCCCAATGCAAAACTCAGCTTCTCTACAGATAGCATTTTATTTGATACTGTATTTACCTCTGTAGGTTCTACACACAGACGCTTTAAAATTTTTAATCTGAATGCAAAGGCCATTAATATTGACCAGATATTATTAAGTGGTGGTGTAAACAGTCCTTTTAGTATTAATGTTTTAGGACAGAATGGTCTAGATTTTAAAAACATCAAAATCAAAGGAAATGATTCTGTAAATGTTTTAATAAAGGTAACCATAAATCCTAATACAGCTACCTCACCTTTTATTACGGAAGATTCTATCCTCTTCTTTTTTAATGGCAAAAAAGAAAAAATCCCTTTAGTTGCTTATGGCCAGAATGCTATATTTTTAAAGAATATAAATATTAATGAAAATACCACGTGGGATAGTAAGCTCCCTTACATTGTTTATAACTCTGTAACGGTTGCAGAAAATGCAGAGCTGAAGATTAATCCCGGTTCACGGATTTTATTTCATAACGGAGCTACCATGAACATCAAAGGCTCTTTGCTTGCTCAGGGTACTATTAAAGACAGTATACTTTTTGCAGGCGATAGGTTAGAACGTATCTATGAAGAAGAACCCGGACAATGGAATGGCCTGCACTTTTATCCTTCAAGCCGCAATTCCATCATCAATCATGCGACCATTAAAAATGCCGCTGCTGGCATAACGGTCGATTCCATCTCCAATAACAACAACCCCAAACTCATATTAGCCAATACTACTGTAAAAAACATGCAAGTCGTAGGATTTTTAGGGTACCATGCAAGTTTTACCGCTTTTAACAACCTCTTTTATAATTGTGGACAATATCTGGTGTATGGCGTTGGAGGAGGAGTATACAATTTAAAACAAAACACTTTTGCAGCCTATAATTTTAATTTTGCCCGCAGAACAAACGCACTTTACTTCTCTGATACCATTAGTGATAAAGAATTTGCCCCCCTCAATCTAACTCTAACCAACAATATAATATGGGGAAATTTAGACAATGAATTATTTATAGAAACCGTAAATTCCAATAATTCAACCACTAATATAGCGGGGAACCTCATAAAAACCTTGAAAAACAACTACAATAACAGTAATATTATTAACCAGGATCCTTTCTTTATTAACCCGAGAATAGGGAACTTTGAAGTAAGGGCTGAAAGCCCTGTCTTAGCTAAAGGAATTGATCTCTTTAACGATCCTTATTTCGTTCCATTTATAAAGCATGACAAAAAAAATAAAGAAAGATTATTCCCTTCTGATTTAGGGTGTTATCAGAAAAATTAAAAAAATATTTTTGTTCTTAAAACAAATTGACTGTTGCTCCGTTTATATATTCGAGAGCGTTAATTTAGATGGTAAGGGTCAACATTTCTATTCAAAGAATGTTGGCCCTTTACTTTTAAGATAAAAATCTGGTAAGTAATTTTTTAAGTTCTTCAGGATTGAACGGTTTAAGAATGTGCGAATCAATACCACTTTCTTTTAATTTGCGCTCTTCGTTGTGTAAACTGGATCCCGTTAAAGCCACAATTTTTACTGTTTGAAAATACTTTCCTTTTGTTTTTCTGATCAGGCTTGCCGTTTCAAATCCATTTATTCCGGGCATGTTAATATCCATGAATATTAGGTCATACTTCTTATTCTTCACCATTTCAAGCGCTTTGTAACCATCAATAGCATGTTCTATATTCAACCCCCATTTAGACAATATCCGTTGAGCTATTAATATGTTTATCTCATTATCATCAACAATCAATATTTTCTTATCATTGAATTCTGCGGCTTTCTCTATTTTATTTTCAACTTCTATTTTTGTTTGCTCGGCTATCTCAAACTCTATTTCAAAAGAGAACTTAGCTCCTTCGCCTTCAGCACTTTCTACCCGGATATCAGATTGATACAATTGCAAGAGCTTTTTGGTTATAGATAACCCTAAACCTGTTCCGCCGTATTTACGGGAAATATCGGTTCTTGCTTGTGTAAATGTTTCAAAAATATAAGCTTGTTTATCTACTGCGATGCCTATTCCTGTATCACTTACCTCAAAATATAGCTTAACCTTATCTTTATTCTTCATAACAAGGCTAACAGTTAAGATAATCTCCCCATTACTGGTAAACTTAATGGCATTCCCCAAAAGGTTAATCAGTATCTGATAGAGGCGGGTTTTATCTCCTGTGATTAGTTGAGGTATAGATGGGTTGTAAATCAGGGTTAGTTTATTATTTCCTTTTAAGGCATTAACCTGTAAAGAATTGATCATATCATTACATAAATGCTTTAGATCAAAAGGAATTTTTTCAAGATGCAGATTTCCGGTTTCTATTTTGGTAAAATCAAGCACATCATTTACAATAGACAGGAGATTTTCACTTGAGAATTTAAGAATATTAAGATCTTCTATCTGTTCGGGTTTTGGACTGCTCTCTAGCAGAAGATGAGTCATGCCAATAATAGCGTTTAAAGGTGTGCGTATTTCATGGCTCATTACCGAAAGCAGCATCTCTTTAGCTTCACTTAGTTGCAAAGCCTGTTCTCTGGCAGCAACCATTTCCTGTTCTACCAGCTTACGCTGTGTAATATCTGTAATAAGCTCTATATATCTCTCTATTTGCCCCTGATTATTAATGATAGGCGTATTAGAAACTGAAAGCCATATAGGAGTACCGTCCTTTTTGTTCGCAAAAACCTCAATATTTGTTGATTCCCGGTTTTTGGCTTTTTCTCTGGCAAGATAAATGGTATTAAAATCTGTTTGAGGTGTAGAAAGAACATCTCCTAAACGCTTGTTCATCAATTCATTTAGAGAATATCCCACCAGTTTTTCAAGAGAATGGTTTAGCCAGATGATTTCTCCCGAATGGTTACAAATGGTTACCCCTGTGTTTGACTTGCTTGCTACAGTAGACAATACCTCTAACTCTTGTTGTGCAAGCTTTTTTTCAGTAATATCAATAATGATTTCTACTTCTGAGTCTATCTGTCCGTTTTCATCTAAAATTACAGAGCTATAGACCGAGAGCCATATCTTCTGTTTATCTTTGGTATAAGCCAAAATATCAACCGTGAAAGCCTTCTTTTCACTGGTTAATTTTCGGGCATTTTCTATTTCTGCCCAATCCGTTTCCGGACCGCCAATTAGATCGGCCAGTGGTTTACCTTTAATATCGTCCAGATCAAAACCTGTTATTCGCCTAAAAGCATCATTAATCCACTTTACCTTATTTTGCCCATCGCTAATTACAACACCGTTATTTACTTTGCTAGCTACGTATGAAAGCTGCATAAATTCAGCTTCCATTCTTTTACTGTCTGTAATATCCTGCCCGTAACAGTACCAAAACTCTCCTTTGGCTACCATGCTCCAGGCAATCCATCTCAACCTTTTATTATTATCAACTAGTCTAAAATCTAAATTAAACTGCTTCTTACCTTGTTTTAAGCCTAATTCTATCTCACAGAGTACGCGTTGTCTATCTTCAATATAGCAATATTCCCATGCACTGGTATTCAAACTTTTTTTAAGGTCATACCCCAGACGTTCACAAGCAGCCTCATTAATAAAAAGAATATCAATATTTCTGTTTAATACACAGTGAATTTCAGGTGAAGCGTAAAAAATATTAGCTAAGTTTTCTGCTCGCTCCTTTTGTTTTTGCAGATCTGCGGTCTGCCTTCTTAACTCAAGCTGGGTTGTTATTTGGGCCGATAGTGTTTTTAAAGCATCTTTCTGAAACTGATCAAGATCATGTGGTTCTGTATGCCCCACACATAAACAGCCTAAGGCTTTTCCTCCGGCACTTACAATAGGTACTGTAGCATAAAAAGAAAGATTTTCCATTAAAGCAATGGAGCTTAAACGGTCATCTGTTTCTTCTTTTATATTCTTAACCAAAAAAATATCATCAAAAAACATAGTCTGCTGACAGATGCTACTATTTCTTGAGATTGTTCTGAAAGTATTTGAAAGTCCTACCTGAACTTTAATAAAAATGGTATCACGCCCAACAAATGAAATATATGCTTTAGATGTTTTTGTAATTTGAACAGCCAGTTTTACTAAGCTGCCCAATTCCTTATCCAACCCATCTCCCAAAATATCATATGAGTGAAGCACAGCCAGACGTGCCTCTTCTTCAGTATTTTGAGAGATCGTTGGAAACATATTGTAATATTATTTGTAAAGAGGAAAATTACTTACTAAGGTTTGTACTTTATTTTTTACCTGTTCGATAACCTGCTCATTCTCAAAATTTGAAATCACCTCATCTATCAGATCAACGATTTGAGCCATTTCTGTTTCTCTAAATCCTCTTGATGTAATAGCTGCAGTACCTACACGCATACCCGATGTAACAAATGGTGATTTATCATCAAAAGGAACCATGTTTTTATTTACGGTTATATCAGCTTTTACCAAAGCATTCTCTGCCTGTTTCCCTGTGATGTTCTTATTACGAAGGTCAATCAACATAAGATGGTTATCTGTACCTCCTGAAATTATGCCATAACCTTTTGCAATAAAAGCCTGTGCCATCGCCTTGGCATTTGCACCTACCTGTTTGATATAATCTAAATACTCATCTGTTAGAGCCTCTCCAAAAGCTACCGCTTTAGCCGCAATAATATGTTCTAATGGTCCTCCTTGCGTACCAGGGAAAACAGCCATATCTAATAAAGAGGACATCATTCTAATTTCTCCTTTTGGGGTGGTTAATCCAAATGGGTTCTCAAAATCTTTACCCATCATGATCATGCCTCCTCTTGGGCCCCTCAATGTTTTATGCGTAGTTGTAGTTACGATATGACAGTGAGGAAGGGGATCGTTTAATAGACCTTTAGCAATAAAGCCTGCTGGATGTGAAATGTCTGCCAGTACCAAAGCACCAATCTGATCTGCAACTTTACGTATAAAAGCATAATCCCACTCTCTTGAATAAGCAGATGCACCACAAATAATTAATTTAGGTTTTTCTGTAAGCGCTACTTCTTCCAATTTGGCATAATCAATAAGACCATCTTCTTTCTTTACTCCATAAAAAAATGGTTGATATAGCTTTCCAGAGAAATTAACCGGAGATCCATGGGTTAAGTGCCCTCCATGAGACAAATCAAAGCCTAAAATCTTATCCCCCGGCTGCAATACTGCAAGCATTACTGCTGCGTTTGCCTGAGCTCCCGAATGAGGTTGAACATTTACCCACTCTGCACCAAACAACTTTTTAGCTCTTTCAATAGCAATATTTTCTATTTCATCCACTACTTCACAACCTCCATAGTAACGCTTACCTGGCAAACCCTCTGCGTACTTGTTGGTTAAAACTGAACCAGCTGCTTCCATTACTTGTTTGCTCACAAAATTCTCAGAAGCTATAAGCTCTAATCCATGTTCCTGTCTGTCTAATTCTTTGCTAATTAAATCGAAAACTAAAGTGTCTTTTTTCATTATACGGAGTTATAAGTTTTTTGGTAAAAATACTTAATTTATCAGTTAAAACAATGATCCATATACATTTGTAAAGGGAGTTTTAATACAAAACACCTTTTCCATGTTTTATAAATCCTTTTGCAAATAAGCTAATTTTTAGAACATATTTAATGAAAGTATTAAACAAAATGTCGTAATTTGTATTTTTTAAGTTTTTGCATGGAAATTAAACCAGGAACCTTATTATCAACCATTAACAATCCAGATGATTTAAAGAGATATAGTGAGCAGGATTTGGAGCAGATTTGCCAAGAACTACGTCAATACATTATTGATGTTGTGAGTGTTAATGGAGGTCATTTTGGAGCAAGTTTAGGAGTAGTAGAGCTTACCGTAGCTTTACATTATGCATTAAATACACCTTATGATCGTTTGGTTTGGGATGTAGGACACCAGGCTTACGGTCATAAAATCTTAACGGGTCGCCGTGAACAGTTTCATACCAATCGTATTTTAAATGGAATTAGCGGTTTCCCAAAAATCAGTGAAAGTATTTATGATACTTTTGGGGTTGGTCACTCATCAACTTCAATCTCTGCAGCATTAGGGATGGCTGTTGCCTCTCATTACAAAGGAGAAAAAGACCGTCAGCATGTTGCCGTAATCGGCGATGGCGCTATGACAGCAGGCTTAGCTTTCGAAGGCTTGAATCATGCAGGTATCGAGAAGTCTAATGTTCTGGTAATTCTGAACGATAATTGCATGTCTATTGACCCTAATGTTGGCGCTTTAAAAGAATATTTAACAAGCATCACAACCTCTAAATCATATAACCGTTTTAGGGATGATGTTTTTAATGTGCTGACCAAGCTTTCAGAACTCGGTCCGAATGCACAGAAATACGTAAAGAAAATTCAGAAAAGTATTAAAGGAACACTTTTAAAACAAAGCAATTTTTTTGAGGCTCTTAACTTCAGATATTTTGGTCCGGTTGACGGGCATGATGTTAAACGTCTTGCTTCAATCATTAAAGATCTGAAAGATATACCTGGTCCGAAGCTATTGCACTGCGTTACCGTTAAAGGTAAAGGCTTTGCTTTGGCAGAAAAAGATCAAACCAAATGGCACGCCCCAGGTTTGTTTGATAAGATTACCGGTGAGATCAAAAAGTCTGTTCCAGACAAGCCTCAACCCCCAAAATATCAGGATGTTTTTGGACATACTATGGTTGAACTTGCTGAAGCAAATAATAAAATAGTGGGTATCACCCCAGCTATGCCTTCTGGCTCTTCCTTAAACATTATGATGAAAGCTATGCCAGATAGGGCTTTTGATGTAGGAATTGCAGAGCAACATGCAGTAACTTTTTCTGCTGGTTTAGCTACCCAGGGCTTAGTCCCTTTTTGTAATATCTACTCAAGTTTTATGCAAAGAGCCTATGACCAAGTAATACATGACGTGGCAATCCAAAATCTAAATGTAATCTTTTGTTTAGATCGTGCCGGCTTAGCTGGTGCTGATGGGCCAACACACCATGGGGCTTATGACTTAGCTTATATGCGCTGCATTCCAAATATGGTAGTTGCTTCACCTATGAATGAGGAAGAATTACGCAATATGATGTATACGGGTCAACAGGAAAACATGGGCCCGTTTACTATTCGTTACCCTAGGGGTAATGGAGTTATGCCTGATTGGAAAAGACCTTTCAAAGCATTAGAAGTTGGTAAAGGCAGAAAAATAACTGACGGAGAAGATGTAGCTATATTGACCATTGGGCACGTAGGTAATTTTGCAGTTGAAGCCTGTAAAGAATTAAACACAGAAGGTATTCATCCGGCACATTACGACCTTAGATTTGTTAAACCTTTAGATACAGAGTTATTACACGAAGTATTTAAGAGATATCAAAATGTTATTACTGTAGAAGACGGTTGTATACAAGGAGGTATGGGAAGTGCCGTTCTAGAATTTATGGCCGATAATAATTATAAGGCTAATGTAGTTCGTTTGGGTATTCCTGATGAAATTATTGAGCATGGAGAACAGCCTGAGTTATGGGCCTTATGCGGGTACGATAAATCTGCTATCATAAATACCGTTAAAAAATTTGCTATTAGCAGGACCACAAAAACGCTTGCCTGCTAATTTATCAACACATTTATAAATTGGAAAAGAATGCTAAGATATTTGTAGCTGGCCACCGAGGAATGGTAGGTTCAGCTATTTACCGTAAATTAGTTAAAGAAGGTTTCTCTAATATTATTACCCGAACTTCTGCTGAATTGGATTTAAGGAATCAACAAGCTGTTGCTGATTTTTTTGCTCAAGAAAAGCCTGATTATGTTTTTTTAGCAGCAGCTAAAGTTGGCGGTATTGTAGCTAATAATACATATAGAGCTGATTTCTTATATGAAAATCTGGCCATACAAAATAATGTGATACATCAATCTTATGTAAATAGTGTAAAGAAATTGATGTTTTTAGGTTCAAGCTGTATCTACCCCAAATTGGCACCACAGCCTTTAAAAGAAGAGTACCTACTCACTGGGTTATTAGAAGACACGAATGAACCTTACGCTATTGCCAAAATTGCAGGAATTAAAATGTGTGATGCATACAGAGCGCAGTACGGTTGTAATTTTATCTCTGTAATGCCAACAAATTTATATGGCTATAATGATAACTATCATCCTCAGAATTCGCATGTTTTACCTGCCTTGATCAGGAAGTTTGACGAAGCCAAACGTAATGGCAGTTCAGAGGTTGTAATCTGGGGTACAGGCGCACCAATGCGTGAGTTTTTGTTTGCCGATGATTTAGCAGATGCCTGCTATTTTTTAATGCAGAATTATGATGAACCTAATCTCATTAACATAGGCACAGGAGAAGATCTAACTATCAAAGATTTAGCCTTAATGATCAAGGATGTAGTAGGCTTCGAAGGAACATTAATTTTTGATACAAGCAAACCTGATGGAACTCCAAGAAAGCTCATGGATGTTTCAAAACTGCACAATTTAGGATGGAGACATCAGATTGAATTAAAAGAAGGATTAAGACTTGCATACCAAGATTACTTGAGCAAACTATAGCTTATAATGATTTTTAATATAAAAAGGCTGCTTGTAACCCAAGCAGCCTTTTATTATATCGAATGCAATTTATTCTAAAAATCGTAATAAATATTTCTGAAGCTACTTCTTAATCCAAAGGTTACCCAATTGGTCTTATTATTCCATTTACTGTTCTTTTCTTGACGATAAGTTCCTGCCAGTTCCAGTTTAAGGTTATATTTAGGGTTCAACAAATAGGCTATTTTTCCCTGTATAATATACAAATCTGTTGATAATCCTTGCCCTATGTGGTTGCCGTAATCTGCTACACGGGTATTATAATTTTTGAATATATCTTTCCCATAATTCTCCCCTGCTCCATCTAAACCATAATTCGCATATAAAAGCTGCCCTTGAAAATCAAATCGTTTAAAGCTATAATTTAATAAGCCTAAAGTTTCTCTAAAATTTGCTCCATAAGGATGTGCCAATGGCTGATTATACTGTGAATAGTTTGACATTCGGTCAAAATGCGCATAAGTATAAGGACGTGCAGTATTAAATTCAGCCAGATAATTTAAAGCAGGAACATTAAACAGATCAGAACCTCTGAAGCCTAATTGAACCGCCCATTTATTGGCCCAATAGCCTTTATTTGAGAAAAATTCTTTTGCTGTAAATTCATCGAACATAAATTGCCCATAAACAGCTGTCTTTTCCAGTATTTCATATTTGGCATTAAAGCCTAAGCGCATCTTATCTGGAGATGTCGTATTTGTACTTTCAACCGATCTTAAGAAAATAAAGGGATGGACGTAATTAAAATCAAAGCCTCGTTTACCTTCAACCTCTGCATCTGCCCAAGTTACAGCCTGAAAAAAGCCTAAGGACAACCTGTTCGTCACGTTCCAGTCTACATAATGAGCAGCCATCCATTTACCTCGGTCTCCCAGCCTTCTGTCTGTAGTTAGCTTAGGAGCACCCGGATCCAGCATATAAGCAAATATGGTTTGATACTGTACACTTCCCAAGCTGGCTCTGATCCTAAAAAAAGAATAGTTAGAAGCCACATCAGATAACAACACAGAGCGATAACCGTCTCCTATAAAATTTTTATCATACCCTAAGGCAAAATTAACATACTTACTAGGCGTGTATGATAAAAGGGCAGTAACGTATGTCCAGTCCTGTTTATCTGTGCCCAGTTTTCCAAATGACTGCCCAGGAACAACCTGATTTTTAACAATAAAATCATTGATATAATTAGGAAATTTTCCCTGATCTTCAAATCCGTTTAAATAAAATGAAAAGGTTTTCCCAATGTTACCACCTACTTGAAAGCCGCGTGTGTTTAGCCATGTGGTTCTATTGGTTTGAAAATCTCTCCCTATCTGAAAATCAGGAAGGAAATCTGCATAAACACGATATTCTTCATTTTCAACCTGAATTAAATGCTCTTGAAACAATTTACGATGAACCCAACTTCGTCTATTCAATGTATCTGTTCCATATCTCATTAAAGAGTCGTACTGCTTTTCTAAAAGTGAATCATCTGAATAAAATCCTCTTATGGAAGAGTGAAATTTATTCTTTGTATCATATACAGACCTATTTAATTTCTGATAAAATTGATAGTCTAAAGGAATATTCTGATTGGGAGTTGAAATTTGAGCCTGAACATTAAAAATAAAAACAGACAGAGCAAAAACCAACAGTAGTTTTTTTTTAATCATTTTTAGGGGCATCTAGTTCTTCGAAAATGGAGTTCTTACTTTTATATTCTATCACAATTCCTTTCATTGCAATAACCACTTGTCTGTCATCATTTTTCTTAGCAAATTCCAGCAGATTATAGATCTGGTCTTCTACTTCATTAAAGTGATATTCTCTAACTTTGCCTATCATAATTTGCTGGTGATGTGTAGGCATGGTATTTTCATTATCGTTTAGCAATTCTTCAAACAGTTTTTCTCCCGGTCTTAAACCTGAATATTGAATTTTTATATCTTGATTCGGAACCAAACCTGCCAGTCTTATCATCTTCTTTGCCAGTTCTACTATTTTTACAGATTTACCCATGTCAAACACATAAATCTCACCACCTTTACCCATACATCCTGCCTCCAGAACCAGCCTGCAGGCTTCGGGTATAGTCATAAAAAAACGTGTTATTTCAGGATGAGTTACTGTAACTGGACCTCCTTTTTCAATTTGCTGTTTAAATCTTGGGATTACAGACCCATTAGAGCCTAAAACATTCCCAAAACGCGTAGTAATAAATTTAGTTATAGGTTTTACATCTAAATCATTGATATAACTTAAGCCATTTCTATAAATAGCATCACGGTTTGATAAAGAATTGTTTAAAGATTGAACATAGATCTCGGCTATACGTTTTGACGCACCCATTACATTGGTAGGGTTCACCGCTTTATCTGTAGAAATCATTACGAATTTCTGCACTCCATGTTTAACTGAAAGATCAGCTATTGTTTTGGTGCCTAAAACATTTACTTTAATTGCTTCAGAAGGATTGTCTTCCATTAAAGGCACATGCTTATATGCCGCAGCATGATAAACATAATGAGGTTTGTAGGTCTCAAAGAGATGCTCCATCCGCTGCTGATCTCTTACATCTCCAACAAAAGCGTGAAAATTGGTGTGTTTATGTTCTTCTTCTAGCTCTAAGTAAATATGATGTAGGGCAGTTTCAGACTGATCACATAAAATAATGAGGCTTAAATCAAATTTAATAAGTTGCCTTACGATTTCGCTTCCGATAGAACCCGCAGCTCCTGTAATTAGCACACGTTTAGATTTTAATTGATTCTGAATACCTGCTGTATCCATTTCTATTTGCTTACGGTTAAGCAAATCTTCAATATTAATATTCTGTATCTGTGTTTGATGTAATTTACCTCCAATCCATACGTCTGCAGGAGGTATATTTAGCGCTACTACATCATTTTCTAAACATACATCAACAATTTGGTTTTTTCTTTCGTTAGGAATAGTATAAGATGCAAAAATAATTTCGTCCAACTCATGATCACGAATAAGATCCTCCAGATTAGCAGCATCAAGAATTTTTATACCATCTATTGTTTTCCCAATTTTTCTTTCATCGTCATCAACAAAGGCGATAATAGTTTTATTTACACGTCCGTCATGGTCAAAAGTTCTCTTGGTTGCTAGACCGGCTTCTCCTGCACCATAAATAACAACTTTTCTTTTATCCAGATTAAGATTTTTAATGTAAAGGAAGAAATATTTTACCAGTACTCTATATGTTATTAAAAGCAAGAAAGCAGCAAGGGTATTAACAACAATTATAGCATTGGAAATTAAAGGCGTCCCTCTGAATATTGTAACCGTAAAGTTCAGAAACAGAAACAATCCATTACTAATAACCACAGCAAATAATACTCTGAAAGTATCTTGTGCACTGGTGTAACGAATTATACCTGAGTACGTCTTTACATTAAAAAATACCAGAAAATTTATGCAGGTTAAAATTAAAGCATTTACATTAAATTCCTGAACATTAACTTCATTTAATGCAAAATTGAGTTTAATAGCATATGCTATGATTAAAGATACCAGACAAATAAATATATCCAGCAAAAAAATAATCCATCTGGGCACTATGTTTATTTTCATAAACAATCCAAATACGTTTAAAAATATGTCTATAAAAGTAACATTAATATGTCATTTAACAAAAAAATCATCATGTTGTTTAATGAGATTGAATTTAATATACTGCTTTTTCTTCTCTTCTAAATAGAATCTTACCGTCAAATAAACACATGTTACAACCAATACCAATATAAAGACATAAACATTAGACTTGGTAAGAAGAGCGAGGAGTACAATATTAATTATTAACTGGCTAACAACATATATGGATGACACGTATAAGTGGGGAAGTGTTAAATATCGAACCAAATATTGATAAAGATGACTATGATGGGCTTCGAATATGTTCTCTCCTTTTATTTTTCTAAAGAAAACCGTAAATAAAGTATCTATACCATAAATTAAGAGTAAAAATAGATAGGAAACATCTCCGGTTTTTAGAATAAGCTGTCCCATAAAAAAAAGGATTATAAAAGCAATCCCTACACTTCCCACATCTCCTGCAAAGCATTTTGCTTTTCCTCTGAAATTAAAAAAGTTAAAAACAATCAAAGACAATCCTGTTACGACCAGCAATTGAGCAGAGGTAAATTGTACAATATTAGAATTAATATAGTAAAATGACAGAATTGCCAATAAACTATAGCCACCTGTCATACCATTAATTCCATCCATAAAGTTGTACGCATTGATGGTAGCAATAATGAAAACACCAATAAAGCACAAGTATGCTATAGGTAAATCAAGCAGCTTAAATTGACAAAGCAGTAAAACCGCTGCTACTGCATGAAATATCAACCGGGTTCTAAAATTTACATTTATGACATCATCCAGAAAACTTATTATCGTTAGTAAGAACAAGCCAGCTAAAAAATAATAATCATGAAAAGAAAAAAGAAAAACACTTATTAAAATGCTAATAATAAATATAATTCCGCCACCTCTTATAGTTTGCTGATAGCCTGTTAGGCTACGATTTTCAAATTTCCTGTAATTTACAAACTTATATTTCTCAGCAAGTTTTATGTATATCCATTCTATTAAGAACAGAGATATCAATAAAATGGTATACTCTAAAATGTTATCCATATATCGTTATTGTGAACGATAGTTTTTTAGTTCTATTTGAAAGTTATCTACTACTTTTTGAGGATTCCATCCTAATAGTTTTCTTGCTTTTGTATCGTTAAATGTAAGATCAGAGGTTATTTTGGTTATTTTTTTTGAGTTAACGGGAAAACTTACCGTCATATCTCCAAAAATAGCTAAAAGTTTTGCTATCCAATAGGGCATATTAAGATTTTCTTTTCTTCCAAACTGTTTTGCAATATGTTGTGATAGTTCCTTAAAAGTTGGATGATATCCATCGGTAAGGTTATATACACCCCCAACTGTTGCCACTTTAGGAATAATCCTGGCTACATCTTCTGCAATTACCATACTTTTTCTGGCTTTACCTCCTGAGATATTAAAATAATATCCTCTTTTTATTTCTTTTATCATTACTCCCAGATTACCCGGCGGATTTGTTCCCACCAGCAAAGGCAGCCTTAAAATACTGCATATTACATTGTGTTTTTTACACCACTCTTCTACAACTTGTTCTGCTTGTATTTTACTTAGCCCATAAGGATCATTAGCCTTTAGCGGATAGTTTTCATCTATATTTGTTCCATGTTCAAGGCCATATGCCGCTACCGAACTGATAAACACAAATGATTGAGGTAAAGTAGTAGCCTGTTCCAGGCCTTTTAAAAGATTTTTAGTGCCCTTAACATTTACATTAAAAAATGCTTCATTTTCTGCTTCTGTACGAGGTGTTATATGGGCTCTGGCTGCAGCATGAACAACAGTATCAAAATCTATAAAATTATTTGGCACTCCCACAGATAGGTCAAGATTATAATCTGTGTGTTCTCTGCCTAGCCCATATACTGAATAACTTTCTTCTAAAATGCGTGATAAGATTTGGCCGAAATAGCCTTTTATTCCCGTAATAAGTATTTTCATCTCATATATCTAAGGGTTGTATTAATTATCCACGTTATAAAATATACAATTCCGCGTATATAACTAAAGCCCATCTTACGGGTAAACATTCCATATACTTCTTTAGCCGACTTAAATTTATTAATAGACAAAGAACCACTTGTAAGCCTATAATGCATAAGATTATAAGGAACCTTATACCCTATTCCTATTCGTTTTAGTAAATCGAGCCAAAGCATAAAATCATCATAATAGACATCTTTCATATAAAAATTACCCGTTTTGCTTCTCCATATCATTACAGTTGAAGTTGCAATATAGTTATTCGTTAAAATTCTTTTATAGGTAGCTGTCTGAGGAAGTTTCTCTCTTCTTAAGGGCTTTTTAGAATCCTTAACAAACCTATCAAAATCTGTATAAGAAAAATAACTGTTGTTTTGCTTCATAAATTCAAGCTGAAGACCCAGCTTCTCAGGCTCCCACAAATCATCTACATCTAAAAATGCTATAAAATCACCCTTAGCAACACCCAAAGCATTATTTCTAGTCTGAAAAGCCTTTGAATTAATCTTATTTTTGTGAACCTTTATTCTTTTGTCTTTAGCGGCAATCTCCTTCAGTATATTATATGAGTTATCAGTTGAACAATCATCTACTACGATCCACTCCCAGTTAAGGTAGGTTTGGGCCAATACAGTTTCCAGAGTCTGTAATAAATACCTCTCTGCATTGTAAACGGGCGTAATAATAGAAATCAGGTATATATCCATTATTTAATTGAGAAAATGACTAAGCAGCGTTTATTTATCGTCATTTCTAAATATCATTTAAAGGTTATTCTGAAACCGCTTGTTTTTCATAATAGAGGAGGATTTGCATCGTAAATAGCTCTATAGTCATTTTTCTATTGCAATACTATTACTTCTGCGTAAAAGACAAATATATTTAATTAATATGTGATAATATCATCGCAGCCAGTATACTAACAAATATTTAAAATATTGACAAAAACATCCCTTAAATCCTATCTATAAAAAGTTTACATTTGAATACATTTAAAAATTGTGAAAAAGTTATTAGGTAATACGGATTTAGAAGTTAGTCAAATCGCATTTGGAGGTAATGTTTTTGGCTGGACAATAGGAGAAAAAGAATCCTTTGAACTCCTTAATATATATGTAGGAAAGGGTCATAATTTTATAGACACAGCCGATGTTTATTCTACATGGAAACCAGGCAATAAAGGAGGAGAATCTGAAACAATAATTGGAAATTGGCTTAAAAAACACAAAAACAGAGATTCTATTATTATTGCTACTAAAGTTGGCGGTATAATGAGTAATGACAGAAAAGGTTTAAGCTCGAAATATATTATTGAAGCTGTTGAGGATTCTTTACAAAGGTTAAGTACAGACTACATTGATTTATATCAATCTCATTATGATGATATGAACACTCCTATTGAAGAAACGTTAAATGCATATGAACATCTGATCAAAGCAGGAAAGGTACGCTGGATAGGAGCCTCTAATTTTTCTAAAGAACGATTAATATTATCCCTTCAAACCTCTGTTGAAAATAATCTACCAACCTACCAATCTTTACAGCCTGAATATAACTTGTATGACAGAGAGAATTATGAACGTGATTTTGAACAAACGTGTTTGAAATACAATCTAGGAGTAATTACATATTTTTCTCTCGCAGCTGGCTTTTTAACGGGTAAATACTACAAAGGCGTTGATCCCGAAAAGAGCGAAAGAGGAAATCGCATGAAAAAATACTTAAATGAGCGAGGGGCCAGAATTATAAATGGGTTAACTTCTATTGCTCAGGAATATCAGGTTACAGAAGCAACAATAGCAATTGCCTGGTTAATTTCAAAAAAGAGCATAACATCTGCCATTACAAGTGCAACTAATCCAGCTCAACTTAATGAATTATTAAAAGCTACCGAACTTAGCCTGTCGGCAGAAAATATGGCTTATTTAGATGAAGTTAGCAGGTACTAGAACCCCTGCTAACTTACAATTCCTTTATTTTTCGTCTATAAATTGCCTGAACCATATTTCAAGGTTTACTATTGCACGCAATTCACGTGTATAGTTCTTTGTCCCTTCAATATGGTCATTCATCATTTTAACAATGAGATCTTGTTTAAAGATATTTCTTGATTTAAAGCTTTCACTGGATAAAGTATTTATTAAAAAGGAGCTTAATTTATTTTTAAACCATTCACCAACCGGAACAGTAAACATCTGTTTCTTTCTATATACATGCTCTTCAGAGAAATGACGTAAAGCAAGCTTCTTAAGAATATATTTAGTATCCTTATTCTGAAGTTTTTTATTACCTGGAACTTTCATCATCATTTCAAAGAACCTGTAATCTAAAAACGGACTTCTTGTTTCCAATGAATTAGCCATAGCCATTTTATCTGGCTTTACCAGATTGTTACCCGGAAGTAATTGCACAGTATCAAAATAAAGCGCCTGATTTATTTTATCCTTATTGGAAGATCTGGAAATTACATCAATAAAAAGCTGAAAAGCTCCTTCATCATTAATAGTTTCTTTAAAAGCATCTGTGTAAAGCTCATTGATGTAGCCTCCTTCTTTAAATAAGGAAATAGAATCGAAAAAGTCTTTTGATGCACAATCATATTCCTCTAAGGATAAATATTTAAGGTAACCTGCAAATAACTCATCCCCCCCATCGCCAGTTAGCACCAACTTGTGATCCTGAGCGGCAAAACCAGCAACTATATAGGTTGGGATAAAAGAAATATCTCCATGTGGTTGATCATTATACCAGGTTGTTTTAGCCCATAAGTCTACTATATCTGCTTCCAGCGTTTTTTCATTATAATTTAAGCTGTATTTAGATGCGATATACTTAGCATATGCCGACTCATCAAATTCTTTTTCTTTAAAACCTATGGTATAAGTATTAAATGGCTGTCCAGTAATTTGACTCATGTATGCACATATCAAACTCGAATCTAATCCTCCACTAAGAAATGCTCCAACTGGCACATCGCTTCTTAATCTAATTTTAGTGGCATCTAATAAAAGTTTATCTATTTCTTCTAAATATTCAGCATCTGATTTAGGCTCGTCTTCAGCAGTGTTCTCTATTTCCCAGTACTTAACCTTTTCTATTTTGTAGCTATTTAAGTCTATACTGTAAAAATGTCCGGGTAAAACATGATTTACATATTTAAAGATTGTTCCTGGTATTGGCACATAATTATAGATCAAATAATTATGGATAGATTGGTTACTTATAGTTCCGTCAAAATCTTTGTACCGTAAAAAAGTTTTTATCTCCGATGAAAATAAAATATTGTCATTTTTCTGATAGATGTATAAAGGCTTAACACCTAACCTGTCCCGATAAAGCAATACTTTATTTTGCAGTTTATCTATGATCGCTATTGCGAACATGCCATTTAACTTCTTAACAAACTCACTACCAAAAGCCTGATATGCAATTAGGAGTACCTCAGTATCTGAATTAGTTTTAAACTGAAATCCCTTAGCGCTTAGCTCTTCTTTAAGCTCTATATAATTATAGATTTCACCATTTTGAACCAAAGCAATATTCCCATCTTCAGAAATAAAAGGCTGATGGCCACTGGCAATATCAATAATGGAAAGTCTTGTATTGAGAATAAATGAATTGTTATACTCAAAAAAACCAAAATCGTCAGGCCCTCTATGATGAATTGACGCTGCAAAATCCTTAATTACAGAAGCACTGTATCCTTCTTTACTAACTAAACCAGCTATTCCGCACATATTATTTTTATATATTTGCAAATATAATGGTTTAGTCGTCTTTGCGATATTGTTTCTTCTCCAATAATGATTTTATTTTTTGATAAGCTTCTATCTTTTATTGCGCTCGTAATACTTTTGCCTATATTAATTATAGTGGCTTTACTTATTAAAATTGACTCTAGGGGTCCTGTTTTTTTCAGACAGGTAAGGGTAGGGAAAAATCGGATTAATTTTAAGATTTATAAATTCAGATCAATGTTTACAGATACTAAACGCTTTGCCGGCGATGTGAGCTCTGTTAGCAAAGAGTTGAGCAAGGAAGAACTGATGAAACTGCGAGGTTCTTTTGTTACCAAAAACAATGCAGATTCTAGAATTACAAAGGTTGGGAAGTTTATTAGGAAAACCAGTATTGATGAACTACCACAGCTTTTAAATGTACTTTTAGGTGATATGAGTCTGGTAGGCCCCAGACCTGATACTCCTATTCAAGAGATAGACTATACCAGTGAACAATGGGTTAAAAGGAGCCTAGTAAAGCCTGGAATAACTGGTTTATCTCAGGTAAGTGGCAGAAGTAACCTTAGTTTAGAAGAAACCATCAGATTGGACTTAGAATATGTTGATAACTATAGCTTTAAGCTATATTTAAAGATCATTTTTAAAACATTTAGCCAAGTAATATTAGCTAAAGGGTCCAATTAGTTTATTAACTATTTGGTTAATTTTTTGCTTAAATTGAATATGGTGTTGCTCCAATTCTATTTGATTTAAGGTATTATATTTTATTTCCTGGCTTCTTATCGCATTAATTTCTTTTTCAAGATTCTCTATATCGTTATCAAACTGTTTAACAAAGGTTCTCGATAATATTACCATAGAAGAACCTAAGCGCACATGTTCTGCCAGTACTTCTTTACCTGATATCTTACCACCAGACAAGCTTGCAATTCCCCCTATACCAAACCTAATTTTTTTTTGCTTGATCTTTTGCACCATATAATCAACCAGACCACAGCTTAATAATTCAAACATAAACTGAAGATTAAGTCCCAAATGAAGGTCATTAAGCCCTATATGTACTTCATCTATCCCTTCAACAGCTAAAATATCATCTATTCTTACCAATGCTTCTGGCGTTTCAATTAAAAGGCAAACCTTAGCTCTTTTGTTAACAATCTTAATAAATTTCTGGACTTCTTGTACCGTTTTAAAATAGGGCAACATTACTATATCTGCACCTTCATTAACAATCTGGTCAATCTCTTTCTGGCTTCCCGAATGTATGGGATTAGTTCTGACTAAAAGAAGGCTTTTATTTAATACCGCTTTTACTTTTGAAATATCAGCTATAGAGTGATGCAGGCTTATTACCGTATCAAGATGTCCTTGTCTTTCTGTTTTTCCTAAGGTTTCCAGATCTATAAAAATTCGCTCTACGCCAATTTTGTCATAGATCTGAGCCCTTTCCGGCGTATTCTCTATAATTAAGAATTCCATAATTTATCTTTCAGAATATCTAAAATTTTATGAGCTGCACCATTTTTATAGAAATGATCATACTCTTGTTTATTTATCTCTTCTTTTATAGTCTGACTTAGTACAGCATTCAATGCTTCATAATCAGGAGCATATTTAAAAGGTGGCTGAGTAAACTCAGGCCAGAAATAACTCTGATCAGGGTCATAGTTATAGGTTACAACCTTCTTATCACAAACCAGGGCCTGAACTGCTACCGTAGAATTGTAGGTTAAACATAAATCACAAAGAGCAATAGCTTCTAATATCCCCAGTTCATTGTTATCATAATAGTAGTACCCCTTTTTATCCTGTATATATGGAAGATAATTATTTATAGAATCACTTACAGGATGTGGCCTTAACAACACACTTATGTTATTGGTTTCTATAAGTTGATTCAAAATTCTGAACATTGGCTGATTGATCAGGTCCAGATCTCTTATCTCTTTAATTGTAAGGTTATCATTCCATACATAATATAAGGTGGGGCAAAACAAAATTAACCATGAAGATGAAGGGATATTTAATTTATTACGTAATGTTACTCTATCGATCTTTTGAACCTGCTTCACAGTATCATCAAACACCGGCTGACCAACAGGTAAAATTTCTTTTTCTATCCCCTTATTTTTAAGCTTGTTTACAACGCTTTCATTCAATACACCTATGTAATCTGCTGAAGGCAGGGGATATCCATCTCCAAAAAGATCCAATAACTGCATGGATTTAATCTTTAGCTCTTTTGCTGCTGCCAAAGCTGCTGCTTCAAATCTTGGCGAATTAGTTGTAAAAACCAGATCAGGATTTAGAAATTTAAATATTGTTTTAAGGCTTTCTATAGGTAAAAAACTTTGTCGGCCCATTTTTTTATAGCGATTAAGTGCTTCCTCCTTACCATATTCTGTAACCGCATCAAACAAAGAAAGCCCCAGGTAAAAAATAGTATCGCTTTTTCTTAATCCCAATTCAGGATTATAATTCTCTTCAAATAATGAAAGACCGTATTCAAGAATCTGGTCTATATTCTCATCAAACAAGTGTATGAATTCTGGTAATGGTATAATTCTAACTCCTTCTATTCCTTCTTTAGGCAATGCTTTTACTGCAGTAGTAAGAGGAATTAAAATAATCTCAAATATCTTCTCTTTAACCAGTGTCGGAATTACCGATTTAACGAGCTCTATGTGCCCTCCTCCATAGCAAACAAAAACCAGCTTTTTCTTATTGATAAGCATTCTCAATTTTATCTACAACTTTTACAATATTAAAAACATTGATTACGCTTTCTCTTGCCTGCTTACCCATTTTATAGCGTAAATCGGTATCCTTAATTAGCTCTTCTATTCTTTCTGCAACCTCCTGTTCATTTCCAATGGCTACCAAAAATCCTTCGTTGTTTTTGGCCATTTCCGGAATACCACTTAATCTGCTGGCGATGAAAGGATGTCCATAGGCCATTGATTCTAAAATTGCATTAGGGAACATTTCTCCCTCTGTTGATAATAATGCAAAAATATCAAACCCCGCATTTAGCATTTCTGCATCTGTTCTAAAGCCCGTAAAGATTGTTCTGTCAATTATACCCAAATCTTTTGCCAGTTTATTATTACTCTCAAAAGTTTCACCTTCTCCTACCAGTACTGTATATAAATTATCGTATTTCTTGTATAGCAGATTAAATGCCTTAATAAGAATATCGTGGCCTTTAACTCCCATCCTTCCTATTATTCCCACAACAAAAGCATCTTCAGGTATATTTAATTCTTTTCTGATTGTTTTACGTCTCTCTTCTATTTTTGAGATATCAAATCTCTCCAGATCAACTCCATTATAAGTAATCGTAATTTGTTCTTTTTTTACACCAAAAGACATCAGAATATTCTGTGTAAACTCACACACAGCAAACAGATGCGCAGGATAACCTTTATATATCCAGTTTCGCCATTGATAATTTTCTCTAAGTTCAACTCCCCTGCAACTATGAAAAAATTTGATTTTCTTTTTTACTGATAAGAAACGGCTGGCAATGTAAGCAAGATACAAGGTAGCTGCATTATGTGCGTGAACGATTTCTACCTCGTTTTCTTTAAGAAAACTTCGTAAGGCTTTTATTGCTTTAATTACACTGAATAAGTTTCTTTTATCAATGGCTAGCTCTGGTATTATTGACACCTGAAATCCCTTAGATTTAATCTTAGGCACTAACATACCCCCGCTGCAACATAACACAACATCATGTCCACGTTTCCTTAATTCTTCAGATATAGTCAATGTTTGAGAACCAGGTCCGTTATCTTCAAAAGCGCCTCTAATTTGGAGTATTTTCATTAATAATTATTTGATGTTTTTTTAACCATTCGTTAAGTATGTAAAGAGAAAAGATTTCATTTCCCAGCTCTAAAGAATTCTTATTTGCTAATAACCAGTTTATATGTTCTTTAGTTATTACATTTTCAGGGATAACATTAGTAGTTTCAAGCGTATGCTCAATATGGCTTCCTAATTTAGAGCTTCTGATCCAGCTATTTAATGGCACTCTAAATCCTTTTTTGGGTTTGTAAGCAATATCTCCATTCACATATTTCTTCACCAGCTTTCTTAATCCTGTTTTACCATATAAAAGGTTTATAAAATTAGCAGTTGGAAGCCCTTTAGAAAGTTCAAACAATTGTTTATTTAAAAACGGGACCCTGATTTCAAGTCCGTAGTACATAGAGCTCAGATCTGTTTTAACCAAGAGTTTTTTCTGCAATGTAGTATCTATTTCTTCATACATCGTTTGTCGCCAGGTTTTATTTACCTCATGTGTTTCCGGCTCATAATTTAACAGGCTAAGATTATACATAAATGGTCCTTTGGGTTTATGAATATCATTTAGCATGTTACCCAAGGTTTTTACCTTGTTATTATGCGGTGCCAGTGTGCGTAGTATTTTATGAGCAAAGCCAAACAACGGCTTATATTTTAAAACCCTGTAATGGGTGTAGCCACCAAATAACTCATCGCCTCCATCACCCGAAAGTGCCGCTTTTACGTGTTTCTTAACATTTTTTGAAAGAAACAGTAAAGGCAACATGGCCGGATCATATACAGGCTGATCGAGACAGTCTATAAGCTGAGGCAGTTCGTTTAAGAGATCATCTTCTGAGAAAGTAAATATATGATGGTCTGTGCCAAATTTCTCTGAAACTATTTTTGCATATTTTGTTTCATCGTATCTTTTTCCTTCTGCATAACCAATTGAAAAAGTCTTTATTTTTTTCTTAAGCTTAGATGCAAAATAGGTTACAAGAGACGAGTCTATCCCTCCGCTTAATAACACACCCACTTCAACATCAGCATCTAATTCCAGTTCTACCTGTTTAGATAAAACGCTTTCTATATCCTCTAACGATGAGTTTCGGCTGTCATTTAACTGCATCCGATATACAATCTCTGGTTGCGTTTCCCGTTTAAATCGAATTACAGCCCCTCTTTGTACAGTTTGTATTTCTTCTATCAGTTTTTCTCTATATGGATAACCATGTGTAAAATACTCTGTTAAGGCCTTCTGATTAATTACATATGGAATTTTCTTCTCTTTTATATAAGTAAATAAGGTTTTCCATTCAGAAGCAAAAGCAAAATCAGATGCTGTATTAATATAATACAGTGGTTTTATACCAAATAAATCACGCCCTAAAAAAACTTCACCTGTTAAAGCATTATATATTGAAAAAGCAAAGATACCATTTAAGAGGTCTATACATTGCGGACCTTTCTGATGAAAAAGTTTTAACAATACCTCTGTATCTGAAGTTGTCTCAAATTTATATCCATCTTTAATTAACTGGGCTCTCAGTTCTTTATGATTGTAAATCTCTCCGTTAAATACGATAGTCAGTTCCTGAAAAATAATGGGCTGTGCTCCGGAAGTAAGATCCACTAAACTTAACCGCACATGACCAAAGGCATAACCATCTTTTAAGATCTTTCCATCTCCATCAGGTCCTCTATGGTGTAAATTGTCAATAAGTTTATCAAGTATGGGTAAAGCTTTTTCGCTGGTGTCGTAAAATCCAATTATTCCACACATATATGTTTAATTATACTTTAATAATGTAAATACAAAAACTGTTATTAGCAGGAGATCAAACAGGTAGACCCATGAGAGTTCTTTTCTAAATTTCAGCATAATAACCTGAACTGTTTGCGATAAAACAATGTGAACAGAAAGGGTTGAGATAACTACTCCCATCATTCCATATTTATCAACCAAAAAATAATTAAGTGCAACATTTAACAAGCATGCAATAAAGGTCATTTTTAATAAATATTTCCCTCTGTTCTCTATAATAGCTGTTTTAATTAAAAGCAGGAATTTGCCTAAAAAATAAATATTTATTGTGGCAAACATCAACACCGCTCCCGTTTCCGGAAACGGGTCAAATACTTTCTTAGTAAAAATTAAATACAAAAATTCTTTTCCGTAAAAAGAACAAGCAATATAAAGGCCAATCGTTATAACAAAAATAAATAAGGTAAATTTTTTAAAGTGCGGAACTATTTTATCCTTTGAATTTGCAATTTCATTAAAAAATAAAATTGTGAACGAGGTCATTACCAACGATTGTATAACATCAGGTATTTTAATAATGTTATTATATATTGTTATGGCTCCCGCCCCTAACGATGCTATAAAAGCAAAGTTTACATAAAGATTTACTTGTAGAAATACAGTGGATAGGAAATAGCTAAAATTATGTAATATGCTTCTCTTAAAGTGCCTTAAAGAAATATGAAATAAATGTTTTAAAGGAAAATTATTTCTATAATCTATTGAAGATAGCTGCATAAATGACGTAGCCAAATAAGAGAGAACTGTACAGATAGCATACACATACAGAAGTAGATCTACACGGAAAAAATAATAAACAATAAGAATAGCAATAATCTGGAACAAGTTCCAGATAGTCATATTAGATGCTGAAATGAAAAACTTTTCATTGTACTGGTTCAAGAGCGTAAATATCTCTGTTAATGGTATCAGAAAAAGCAATGGAAACATTAAGAGCATCAGATGATTGCTGTGCATATACAGTTCATCATTCGCCCCGGGTGCAAAAACATGTAATATTCCCTTTGAAAAGAAAATGACTGATATTCCTAAAAAAATAGACAATACATTTACTGCGGATATGGTACGAATGGCTTCAACAATCTGCATTTTACGTTTACCATGCTTTGCCACCCGAGGAATTAATGTATTTGAAAATAAAGAATCTACAATATTATTGGACCAAAACCAATAAATATTAGTCACTAATATAATGGCATCAGTAAGATAGTTAGCACCAAAAAATACCGTTAGTAATTGTATCCTTAAAAAGCCTAATATCTTTCCTAAAAGGGATGTAGTAAATATTTTTGTAACCTTCTTAATCATTAGCAACCAGTAAGTTCTTCATGGCTAAACAAATGCCTATAAATGTGAATATATAAAGGTTAAAAACTCCGTTAAATAAAAAATCTTCAAAAAAGGAATAAGCAAACAGAATTGCTAAAGAAAGACCAAGGCCAATAAAAATCTGGTAGTTGGTTTCATTCAGATCTTTTACCTTATTGGCTTTTATCCACGAGCGAAAAATATGGACAAGGAGAGTTAAATAAATAATTAAGCCAACAAACCCCAGCTCTGTTAACAGATGGGCGAAAGTATTATGGGGATGCGGATAACTTAATACAGTATAGGTTGAATTCATAAATACATTATTACTTGCTCCCTGCCCCATTCCAAAGGGGTGTACCAGAAACAAATCCCAAGCTTGCTGTAATAACGCAATTCTCTCTAAATTAGAAAAGTTACTTTCTGTATCTGTTATGTCCAGAAAGTAATCTGTATTTAATAAATAGCCTAATGCATATATAGAAACTGCCAATACAGCTGTGATTACCAGGAAGTATTTCAGCTTCTTATTCATTTTGTTCAGCCAGAAAACCCTCCAGATAATTATCAGTCCTCCTAAACCTAAGGCTGCTCTGGAATCATGAATATGAATAATCAATAACCCTAAAAAAACACATATAAATACCCCTATTGTTTTTTTTTCCAGTAGTTTCTGATATCTTGATAAGGGGTAGATAATTAGTGTAAATAATGCTATAATAGCATAGTAATTAATGGCTGATGACTGGTATTCATTATAATTAACAATGCTTAACAATGCAAGCATTACACCCGCAACAACAAGTCCATTAAAGATTTGGGTCAATTTTTCTCTTGTATCTACCAGGGTATAAATCAGATACATCAAGAGCGCTGAAATAATAAGCTGGACAATTTCAGTAAAATACCTGAAGTAATCTATTGCCCAGAAAATTGTAAGAGAGGCATAGGCTACCCAGAAAATGAGCAGCAGGGTAATTTTAGTTATTTTTAAGTGAGTGGATTTATCTTTTAGTACTTTATAAAATACAACCGGCAAAACACAGATTAAAACAACAGCAGAAAAATACTCATCCGCTGTTGCTGCAAATGCAATGTAATACTGTATAATCCTTATTGGTGATAAGTAAAAGCAGAGTATAATCAGAATACCCAATATGAAATCCGCTATCCAGGTCATTTATATCTGGTAATATTCTTTATACCATTTAATAAAAGCCTCCATACCATGTTTTATATCAGTTTTTGGGCTATAGTTTAATTTTTGTGTTGCTTTATCTATGTTTGCTGAAGTACGCTTAACATCTCCTGGTTGCTCAGGAAGATAATTTTTTAAAAATTCTTTACCTGTAATGCCCTCTATTATATGAATATAGTCCATTAGTTTTACAGGTGTATTATTACCTAAATTGATCACACTGTAAGGTTCATGGTTCACCGCCTCTAATGAAGCAACAATTCCAGTTATAATATCATCTATATAAGTAAAGTCTCTGTAAAGTTCTCCACCTCCATAAATATCTATCGGTTTTTCCTCGTATAACATATTTAAAAACTTAAAATATGCCATATCTGGCCGCCCAAATGGACCATAAACAGTAAAAAACCTCAATCCAATAGAGTTTATTCCATATAAATGACTATAAGTGTATGCCATTAACTCATTTGCTTTTTTGGTTGCAGCATATAATGATATAGGGGTGTCAACATTATCTTTTTCAGAAAAGAATTCTTTATCGCTATTGCCGTAAACAGATGAGCTTGAGGCATAAACGAGTTTATTTATACTGTTTTGCCTGCAAATTTCAAGAACATTCAAAAAACCCTCTAAATTTGACTTTTGATAAGCTAACGGGTTAGTAATAGAATAACGTACACCAGCTTGTGCTGCCAGATTAATAATTAATGAGGGTTTTTCATTCTCAACCAATTTATTCAGGTTATCATACTCACACAAATCAATTTTACTAAATTTAAAATTATTGTGATTTTTAAGTATTGCAAGCCTATTTTCTTTTAATGAAATATCATAATAATCATTGAGATTGTCTATACCTGCTATTTCATGCCCTAATTTAAGAAGGCTTTGAGTTAAGTGAAATCCTATGAAACCGGCAACCCCGGTAATTAATATTTTCATTCAATAATTATTTAAATACTCGTCCATCCTCCATCTACCATCAGATTGTGACCTGTTATAAATGAAGCATCATCTGACAGCAGGAAACTAATTGCCGGAGCTATTTCTTCTGGTCTTCCCATTCTGCCTAAAGGTGATTTATCGCTATACCGCTTTATAAATGATGGATGCTGCTGTTTTTCATCAATAATACCTCCGGGCGAAACACAGTTTACTCTTACATTGTTCTTACCATAATATGAAGCTAAATACCTGGAAAAATTAATGATCCCCCCTTTAATGGCCGAATATGCTGCCGGAGAAGTTCCTCCGTATTCCTGATACAGCGAAAAATCATTACCTACAACTCCGTAAATAGATGCAATATTTACAATAGCTCCTGAGTTTTGTTGTTTCATGATTTCCAATACCTGCTGACAAATATAAAAGACAGCATTTAGCTGCATATCTACATTTTTTTGCCATGAAGTGTAAGGAATTTCCTCGAATTTTGTACCCCAGTCGCTTGTTCTTGGATATGCCAGATTTACCAATCCGTCTATGCGATTATAAGTAGCCTTAGCATAGGTTATTAATCGGTCTATATCTTCTTTCTCAGAAATATTTCCTTCAAAAAAATCAAAGTTGTTATCTTTAAAATCTGTGCGGTGTATGTCTGTACCTATTACCTTAGCTCCTTTTTTTATCAGGTCTGCTGTAGCAAGCTGGCCTAATAATCCTGATGAACCGGTAATTATAATTACTTTGTTTTCTAAGGAACTCATCTACTTACTATAATAAAATTACTTTTAGGTATTAATTGTATTTTCTGAAAACAGGTTTAATTACTTTTGATTTCAGATATTCATTAATATCACCGTCAACTGCTTTTTTAACAACTTCTAATGAGTTTCTTACAGCGTTTAAAGTTAATTCTAACTCTTCTTGCTGATGTGCATAAGAAAGTGCTAAATATGGCATTAGTACACCATTGCTAACCATTTCCTGTGCATATAAAGTTCTTAAAGGCAACGATACATTACCATTATTATCTTTAACCACATAATTTGGTGAACAGGCATAACCTTCAACCATAAAATTATGTTCAAGCCCAAGATCTTTAGCTATATTATTCATTCCTGTTTTAAGCTGCTCTCCAAATTGCCAGAAATGGTTAACCACATTATCTCTTTGTAATATTTCTACTGTTTTAATAAAGGCTCCTAATGCACTCATTTCAGCACCATGGGTAGTAGAAGTTAGGAATAATCTTTCTGCTCCTTCTTCTAGGATACCTCCTATCTTCATAATCTCGCGTTTACCACCTAATGCCGCTACTGCAAACCCATTAGCCATCGCTTTTCCGAAGGTACAAAGGTCTGGCTCGATGTTAAAATAAGTCTGTGCGCCCCGAAGATCCCAACGAAAACCGGTAATCATTTCATCAATAATAAACACGGCGCCATTTTGATGGCATAAAGACTTAACCTGATGCAGGAAATCATTCTGAGGTTCAACTGTTGTAGTAGCTTCTAACATTACCGCAGCAATTTCTCCAGGATATTTATCAAATAATTCGTGTAAAGAAGCAATATTATTATAGTTAAATCTTAATGTATATTTTCCTCCTTCTTCAGGAATACCCCTATCCATTACTGTTGAACCAATAAACCAATCATCAAAAGAAAAGAATGGTTGTTCTGCCGGAATAGCGATATATTTTTTCCCGGTATAGGCTCTGGCCAGTTTAACAGCCGCAGTTGTAACTGTTGAACCGTGTTTAGCAAATTTAACCATCTCTACAGATGGGATAAGATCTGTTATCAACTCTGCTGCACGAAGTTCAGTAATAGAAGCTCTTGTAAGGTTATTACCTTTCATGATCTCCTGATAACATGCATCTGCTATTTCTTTATTTCCATAGCCTATATTTACCGAACGAAGCCCCATGCCATAATCTAGATATTTTTTACCATCCGGATCATACACATAAGCCCCTTCTCCACGCTCTAATATTGAAGGTGCGTTTGAAGGAAATTGATCATCACCTCTTGAGTAAGTATGCGCTCCTCCTGGTATAAGATCATGCAATTTTTTTGAATATTGTTCGTCCATATTATTGTTCCTCGTTTTTTTGCTGATTAAAGTTTGCCCAATATGTTTCGTTCAGGCCTTTATTTATATTTTGCCAGCTGTTTTTAATAATCTCACACACCAGCTCTGCATCGCTTATATCAATTATCTTATTTCCTATGTGAGTAATCACTTCTTTAAAAAAAGTAGCATCATCTTCATAATCAAGAGTCATTCTCAGGTCTGTTGCTTGTTCATAGCCCGCTATCTCTATGGTTTCTGTATTTCCTTTTTCAAAGATTTTTCCCCAACCTGTTTCTAGTTTTGAAAGCTCTTTACCTGTAAGGCATTTTTCCAGAAAATCTGCCCGATATCCCATAACATTCATGCCTAAGGGTAACCCTTTAGTCTGCGCAATTTCTCTGCCTTGTTGAAGCTTTTCTATTACTTTTACTGCAGCTTCTGTTGAGCATAAAATATCATCTCCGTCAATTGAAATAATATATTCTATGTTATTTGCTCTTGCACATTCAAGATGTCTGAGCGGTATATTTTCATCAGATCCATAAAATACCGAAACCTGATCTCCAGAAAAAACTTGTTCAAATGTTTTGTTTTCCGGACTAACTGATGTTGTAATGAAGATCTTTAATACTCCGTTTTTAATTTCTTCTTTAAACTGATGAGCATACCTGTTGGTAAGCCATTTAATAAATGGTTGTCCAGCAGCTTCTATTAAGTGCTTTCGAGAAAGCCTAGTTGATCCTAATCTGGCTGTAATAAATAAACCTACCATTACAGTGTTTGAATTTGGTTTTCGTTATCTGATTTCTCTACAGCGTATAATATTTTTAAAACGTCATGGTCTTTTTCCAAAGAATTTGGAAAAGATATCTTTTTGTCTGCTGCTTTAAAGAAAGCATCCATTTCGTCTATATACATCTGCTCGGTAATGTTTTTATTGTACCCGTCCTGAGCTGCCACAGTATCGTAATTGATGATCTCCCAATCGCCTTTTAGCGGATCAAAGATTTTAATACAGTTATCATCCCAGTTCCAATATAATTGTTTTTGATCTCCATTTATCACCATTCTTCTGGTAGCATATCTGGATACCACATCTACAGATAAATTAAAGATCATTGAATTATAATCCATCAGCAGATTGTAGGTATCATCAATATCTGAAGCACCATCTATATCAATTGCTTTCTTAAAAAAACCTACTACTCTACTCGGAAGGCCTAATAGGAGTGTAATCCACGTTAATTCAAAAGGAACAATTTCTCTGCCACCACCTGTTTCTTTTTGGGAAACGTAATAATCACTTACAGCTTCATAAGTATGCCAGTCAGGCAAATACTGACCCGAATGATAAAGGAAATTGGAAATCTTACCGAGCGCTTTATTTTTTACAATCTCTGATATTTTCTTAATGGCTGGGTGAAAATATAGAGTACATGAGGGTGCCAAAAGCACACCTTTTTTATTCGCTTCTGCTATCATCTGATCAAAATCGGTATCCACTACACTAGCTTCTATAAATGCCGGAATGCCCAATTCTATTGCTTTTTTCATGTAAATATGATGCACATCAGGTGGTACAGAAATTACAAAAGCATCAATTTTATTTTCACTTAATACTTTTTCGAAATCATCTGTGGTGGCAATTCCATATTCTCCCTCTGCTTGATTTCGTCTACTCTCTTTTAAATCAAAGCCTATAATATTTTTCATTCCTAAGGCCTGAAGATTTCTTACTCTTCTCTTACCCATAGAACCCAAACCTATTATCAAAACAAAATTTTCCATCATTAAAGTCTTAAGTGTTTTATATCTTCCTGTGCTTTTTTAAAGTCTTCGTGTTTACCAATATCTAACCAGTAGCCATTGATAGGATAAGTAACTAATTTTAAATTCATCTCCAATATCTTATCCATCAAGTCTGTAATGTCAAAGAACTTATTTTGCGGAATAAGCTTTAACAAGTGCTTCTTAAGGATATAAATCCCTGCATTGGAGTAGTATGTATACCTTGGTTTTTCTTTAAGAGATTTTACCGCACTCCCTTCGCCCAGTTCAAGTACAGCATAAGGTACATCTACATGGTAGGTTGTAGCTGCTACTGCCATGTCCGCTCCGGAATCACGGTATGTTTTAAAGAAATCCACAAAATCTATATTGGTTAACAGATCACTGTTCATAACAATGATATCGTCATTTTCTACATTATCTACCAATAAAATGGATCCTATTGTACCTAAAGGCATTTCTTCTTTCAGGTAATTGATTCGGACTCCTTTTCCGGTTCCGGTTCCAAAGTATTCTTCTATTTGCTCTCCTAAATAGTTAATACTGATATTTATTTTTTCTATGCCTACATTAATGAGTCGGTCTATGTTATACTCTATAATAGGCTTTTCTCCTACTTTTAATAAAGGTTTAGGGGTATTTTCGGTTAAAGGTCTTAAACGCTTACCTTCGCCACCGGCCATAATCACAGCATCTGCAAGAATAATCGACTTCCTTGTTCTGAAACTTAAAATATCTACTATAATCTTTTCCTGATTTACAATAGGAATTACCTTGAGCATATTTTTCCTGAAATTTTCTATTTCAGACAAAGGATAATTTCCTTCTTCTATATAAACCGGATGCGGTTGTACAAAATCTAATAAACGATTAGAAAAATCCAGACCTTTAATAAAACCTCTTCTCAGATCTCCATCAGTTAGCGAACCCAATAGTTTTTTATTAGTATCCGTAACAAACAAGATCGAATCAGGAGCAATTTCATCTAACCTGATTAATGCTTCTCTTACGGATTGGGTCTGATCAATGGTATGTCTTGCTACTATTTCTTTCATACTTTATCATAAAAGGTTTTAGCTCCTGGCTTATGGTTCAATTTTTCTTTTAACAGGTTGTAAATTTTTTCTGTGGTATTTCCATTGCCATAAGGGTTGGTAACAATATTCTCCTCTTTTCTATCTTGCTTAACCTGCTCAAATGCATTAGCAATAGCTGAAGAACTAGCTGCGCAGTTGATTACACTTGACGCCTGTATTCTTCCTCTTTGTCTTTCACCAATGTTTATGGTTTGTATACCTAATGAAGGCGCTTCTATAATACCACTCGAACTATTACCAACAATAGCATCACAACATTTTAATAGAGAAAGGAATTTAAATGACCCTAAAGATGTAAATGCCACCGCATGGTCGGGATTGTTTTTTACATATTCATCTATCATTTGATTAATAATTCTCCCGTCTGAGTCTGCATTGGCTTTGGTAAATATAAACAGGCTATCTTTTTGCCGGCTTATTGCCGTTAAAAGTTCTTCAAATTGCTCTTTGGAACTTTTTTCTGCCAGTGTCTCTGGATGAAATGTAATCTGGTAATTATGCTTCTTAAAAGTTATACCCAGTTCTTTTTCTAATTCCGGTCTGCTTAAGGTCTGCTGGTTAACAATATTATCTAAGCCTATGGCACCAACATTAAATACTCTGCCAGGCTCTTCACCCATTTGTATAACTCGATTTTTATATTCTTCGGTTGAGGTAAAGTGCAAATAACTTAATTTGGTAATGGCATGCCTTATCGCATCATCGTACGCTCCTTCAGTAACCTCTCCACCATGCAGATGTATAATAGGGATTTTAAATATACTTGCTGCTGCAGCAACAGCTAACATTTCATATCTGTCTCCTAAAATAACAATCGCATCTGGTTTTAATTGCGTAAATGCATCTGCATACCCTATCATTCCCAGGCCCATAGATTTCACTATGCCTGGGTCAGTGTCTGCCGATAGAAGCATTTCAACTTTACTGTCTATCGTAAAACCATCATCTTCTATATGTTTATAGGTCAATCCAAATTCGGGAGAAAGATGCGCTCCCGTAGCTAAAATCTGAAGTGCATAGTCATTCTCTTCGCTGATCTTTCTCATCAAAGGTTTTAACAGACCATATTCTGCTCTTGTTGCTGTTATTACACAAACTTTTCTCATTTCAGCTTGATTAGGTCATCTGCTAAAAAGTCAAATGCCGCTTTTTTACCTATAATTTGATCCCACTGCATAGGAGATATACCATCTCCCGGTCTCTTAACGGTCAGATTTTCTTCGGTAAAAGTCTCTCCTTTTTTAATATCTTTTTTAGCCACGATGCTTTTGCGGGCTATTGCTATATTTTTTAATTCTGATTTGCTAGGTTCTTTAAGTCCTGAGCCTGAAACAGCAGCTTCTATATTTCTTATGGCTTTAACCATGGCAGTTAATTCATGCGGTTCTAATGACGCCGCATGATCTGGGCCTTCCATTGATTTATCAAGGGTAAAATGTTTTTCAACAATAGTTGCACCCAAAGCTACTGAAGCAATAGGCACTTCTATACCTAATGTATGGTCTGAGTAACCTATCTGTGTACCAAAAGTACTCCCGATGCTTAGCATGGCTTTAAGGTTTACATCATCCATTGGGGTTGGATATTCTGTATTGCAATGCAAAATGGTTATTCTATCTTTAGTTACACCATTTTCGGTAAACACCTGCAACGCTGCTTGTATTTCATCCATGGTAGCCATGCCTGTAGATAAAATAACCTCTTTAAATAATTTAGCAGCTTTACGTAAATAAGGTAAATTGGTGATCTCTCCTGAAGGTATTTTTACCAATTCAAGGCCAAGGTCTTTTAAGTACTGAAGTGAGCCTAAGTCAAAAGCTGTTGAGAAAAATTTGATCTGCTTGCTTTGACAATACTTTATCAATTCTTCGTGATCTTTGGCTGAGAGTTCCAGTTTTTTCAGCATCTGCAATTGTGTATCACTTGCATTTCCTGTATTCTGTACCTGATATTCGGCTTTTTTTGCATCTTTTGACACCAAAGCCTCTGCTTTAAATGTTTGGAATTTCACATAATCAACTCCAGCACTAACAGCCGCATCTACCAGCTTTAACGCATTTTCAAATGAACCGTTATGATTTACACCTGCTTCAGCAATTATCACCGTATGTTTCTTCATCCTTAATTTATTTAACCGTATTACCCTGTATAAATCCCTTTACTGTTAATATTCTTTATCACAGTTACACCTGCGCCTACAATTACTTCATCTGTAACTATAATCTGATTTGCCAACGTTGCATTACTCCCCATAAAAACATCGTCTCCTATTTTACAATTGCCATTTAACACCGCTGATGTTGAAATATGACAATGATTACCTACTACCGTATCATGCTCTATCAATGCCTTAGTATTTATAATGCAATTACAACCAACAGTTACTGCCGAGTTTATCATGGCATCATGCATAACAATGGTTCCTTTTCCTATACTTGCATGTTTTGAAACATAGGCCCTTGGTGAAATCACCGTGGCTAAGTTTAATTCGTTTGCAACAAGGTTATGGTATATGTTTCTTCTTACTGCACTGCTTTTGATCTGACCTACGGTAATTAAAAAAGAGCATTTTTTGAATTTTAATATATCTTCATCGGTCCCTATAATATCGTAAGACAGTATTTTATTTCCTGTCAGTTCTTTTTTATCTAAAATTCCGACAATATTAAATTCTTCTGTCTGCTCAATTACATCTATGCACGATTTACAATGCCCTCCCCCACCTATTAAAATCAAATCTTTTTTCATCTTACAAAGGTCGATAGCTACTTGGAATATTAACTATCCTTTCTGCAAGCCAATTACTGTTTTCTAATCCATCGTGCTGGCAATCCCGAAACATCATAAGCTTATTCATTAATTGCCAGATTGGTCTTGTCATTACTCCATTGGTATTTGTATAGGTTAAAAACTCTTCTCTCTCTTCTCTATTATTCAAAAGGATTGCATTTAACCAGTAATTAGATTTTGTATCTTCTATTTCTGTAACCAGCTGTATATTGTGCATTGCACAAAACTGACGGTATGCTTCTGTAAGTTCTCTTTTATTTGCAATAAATGTATTAAGCTGTTCTAATTGTGCACAAGCTAAAGCTGCATTTAAGTTAGGCATACGATAGTTGTATCCAATAGCATCATGCACAAATTCCCATTTATGTGGAACTTTTGCCTGTGTGCTTAAATGTTTTGCTCTTTTAGCCAGTTCTTCATCGTTGGTCACCAAAGCTCCGCCACCTCCACAGGTTACCGTTTTATTTCCATTAAAACTAAATGTACCTATTTTACCTAATGTACCTGTGTGCTTACTTTTATAATAGCTGCCTAAGGATTCTGCAGCATCTTCAATTAGAAATATATTCCATTCATTACAAATGGCAATCAACTCATCCATCCTGCATGGTAAACCAAAAGTATGCATAGGCACACATGCTGCAATTCTCTTTCCTGTCTTTTTGTTATAAGTAAAGCCATCTGCCTTTTTTTCGGCATTCTGACTCAGAAATTGTTGCAAGGCTAGCGGTGACATTCCCATAGTATCCCTGTCAACATCCACAAAAACCGGTTTAGCTCCAATATAGCTAATTGCATTAGCGGTAGCTATAAAGGTTAGGCTTTGGGAAAGGACCTCATCTCCAGGATCGACACCAGCAAGTACTAAGGCTAAATGTAGAGCATTGGTTCCGTTTACAATTGCAATCGCATATTTTGCACCCGTAATATTGCACATCATTTCTTCAAAACGATTAACGTATGCACCTACCGATGAAACAAAAGTTGAGTCTATGGCATCTGCAACGTATTTTTTTTCGTTTCCTAAAAACGAGGGAGCATGTAAGGGTATAAAATCCTGATTAGGAAATTTTTCTTTAATAAATGAGGTTAACTCCTGATATTTAGTCTCCATAAATCATCTACATTTTTGCATCCAGATACTTACCTGTTTCTTTGTGCCCAAAATCAGGAATCATTTCATGAAATAAATCTACTATTTCTCCTTTATCCCATTTCCTAGCTCTTTTCATACTGTCTATTCTGTTTTCAAAATACCGCAGCTTGTTCTGATCAAAAATGGCTTCGTTTTTAATTACACCCAGATTATAGAATCTATCTAAATCTAGAACTTCATTATCTGTAAAGAACTCTTCAAAATCCTTTTCGCCAGTTGTATCACTTTCTGTAAATAGGCACGGCCATTTACCCTGCTCTGGCATAGTATGAATTTTCTCTCTGGCCTCTTCTTCATCGCGACACAGATAAGGCTCATAGCCCAGTTGTTTAAGATATTTTACAGCAATCTCTGCAAAGGTAATCAGGTGTAATTCTTCGCTTAGTTTTGGGAAAAAGATATCTCTGTTATCACCAAAAATACATGACATTAAGCACAGCTCTCCCGATTCTTTAGGAATTACAAAATAACGCTTAATATCATTTGGTGCCACAATAGGCTGGCGTTTTTGAATTCGCTGATTGAACCCATGCAACAATGATCCGTCAGAAAAAGCAACATTGGCAAAGCGGGCAGTTGAAATATTTATTTCTAACGATTTACGCATCAGAAACATTTCCATAATGCGTTTTGATGCCCCCATCATATTTACCGGATTCGCTGCTTTATCTGTTGAAACACAGAAATATTTTTTAGCACCTTTCGCTATAGACTGATTAATAGTTTTTTCTGTATTAAAAACATTTACATCAATCATACGCATTAAAGTATAAGGGTCTTTTTCTGATCTTACATGTTTCAAAGCAGAAAGATTCAAAACATAATCATATGCTCCATCTGCTTCTATAAAAGTATCGTATTCTATAGAACTGATATCTAGGGCAAAGGTCTGAAAATCGCCACTGATATAACCAAATGAACTCCTAATATCCCTAACCAGTTCAACCAAATTATTTTCTGAGATATCAACCACATGTAGTTTTTGCGGGTTTCTCTTAAAAATCTCTTTAACCGTTGCCTGACCAATTGATCCTGCTCCTCCTAAAACCAAAAAACGGGAAGCATGTACTATAGACGTAAGTTCCTCTTCATTTTTTCTAATATCTTCTACAAATAACTCTGCAGAGCGTCCAATAAGACTTAGTATGTTCATTTAGCTATTAATAATAAGATTGTACAGTCTTTTGGTTATAATTACCAAAACTGAAAGGAACCCAAAAATAATGCCACCAAGGGCCGTTCCCTTAACTTTTCCTAATTTTTCTTCATGTAATGGGTAAACCGGTTTATCTACTACTTGTATAAGGGGCGTTTCTCTCATTAAGGCCATTTTTGACATTTCCAGATTTTTAACCAATTCTCCTAAAATAGCCTTATTAGTTTCTGCTGAAAATTGTGCTTTTTGTACAGGGGCTGCTCGTTGTACCTGCCTAGTTGGATTTAGATTAGGTGTAGCATCTGCCACTACTGCCGCAGAATAAATGGCACCATTCATTACCTTTCTAACCGAATCGGTTTTACGTTGTAATATTGCAATATTTTCTAAAGATTTCTTGGTTTTAGTCTGTATATAAAAGTCGTTAACGTTTTTTACCAGTTCTTCATTAAACTGCTTAGCAAATTCTTCATCTTCAGAACTTACATCCACTTTAATAATGGCTAATTTCTTATCTGGTTTCCCTACACTTAGATACTTTTGGTTAATATCTTCAACCACTTCTCCCATTACACTATCCAAAAGGCGTTTATCTTTTTCATCTTTTTCTTTAAACCCGCTCTCAGACAAACTATCTATAATATATTTTAAATTCTTTAGTTCAGGTTTTTTCCACTTATCTTTTAACTTATTTAATTTAATATACCTCTCTATTAAAGGCTCTTTAGATGTAACATTTACCGGACTTAATAAAGTCTTTTGTATCATAGTACGCGATTTATACAACTCTAAAATGTTATCACCCTGGAAAATGCCACCTCCACCTCCTCCTAAGTCTATTCCCACCATAGAAGCCAGCCCAGCATAGGCAGATAAGCCTCCCGCTTTATCACCACTTTCTAAGACAAATGTAGTAGATGCGGTATATACAGGTTTTTTAATAAATGTATAAGCTAAACCTAAAGCTCCTCCTACTAATCCTGCTATAAGGATTGTCCACTTTTTGCTCCACAAATAATGCCACCATCCTTGAATTTTTATTATGAGTTCTTTTATGGAAATCTCTTCGTCCTGACTATAACTACTACTTTTTTCTGCTTCGTTATTCATATTCAATTATAGTGATATTTTAATTATATAAAGTAAAACCATCATTTGTTACTTCCATTTTTTCATTTTGAGTCCGTCCTATATATATACGTTCTATGGTATCCACAACTCTTATTCCGTCTTCCAAAGCAACATGAGGTGCTTCTATACCGTTTAAAACATTGATTACATTACTAATTAAAAATTGATGATTGGCAGCAGACCCTTGATATATACCATAATTATTTGCAGGGGCCGTACTATCAAAAGAAGGTATTTCAAGTCCATCGACATTGCAATAGCTAATCTCATTCATGTATTGACCTCCAATTTTAATTACACCTTTTGCTCCTATAATGGTCATGCTACTCTCAAAATTAGCACCAAAAACAGATGTTGAATAATTTAAGACCCCAACACCTTGTTTTTTAAAATCAAACGATATAATACCACTATCCTCAAACTGGGTAAGATATTCATGATTAAAGTTCAGAAATTTAGAGTTAATGTTGGTGATATCTCCAAACATCCATAATAATACATCAATGAAATGTGAAAACTGCGTATATAATGGCCCTCCATCTAAATTTAATGACCCATGCCAACTCCCAGGTATATAATATCTCTCATCTCGGTTCCAAAAACAGTTAAGCTGTACCATAAATATTTCACCTAACACTTGTTCTTCTAATATTTCTTTTACCCATTTTATGACTGGTGAATATCTATTCTGCACCACAGGAAATGCATGTTTATGGTATTTTATTGATGTTTTCTGTACTTTAAGAGCCTCTTCTTTTGTTAAGGCGATTGGTTTTTCTATAATAACATGCTTATGATTTTCTAGACATTGTATTGCCTGATTTGCATGTAGCCCATTTGGCGTACAGATGTTTACTACATCTGTAAGAATACCTGAATTTAGAAATTCAGATAAATGCGTAAATAAAGGAACTTTGAATTCTAAGGCATTTTCTTGGTGAAAAGGATCTATATCTATGATAGCTGTTAATTCTGCATTAGGGTCTTGTACAATAAGATCCGCATGTCGCTTTCCTATATGTCCATACCCCAATAGGGCAAATTTAATTTTTTTATTATGCCTTTTCATGAATACAGTTTTATGATCTGATTGTTTTCAAGCCTGTATTTTTCTCCTGTTTCTGTACAGATGGCATAGTTATTCCGATCTAATTGCAGCTTAATTCCCGCTTCACTAACCCAACCTGTCTGTATAGCTGGATTACCTATCATTAAAGCATAAGGTACAACATCTTTTGTAATTACAGCTCCTGCTCCGATCATAGCGTATGCCCCAATCATATTACCACATACAATCGTAGCATTTGCTCCTATTGTAGCTCCTTTGGCTACTTTAGTTAATTTAAATTCGTGCTTTCGATTGATAAAACTTCTGGGGTTTTTAACATTGGTAAAAACAGCCGAAGGTCCAACAAACACATCATCTTCCAAAATAACCCCATCATATATTGATACATTATTTTGTATCTTAACATTATTACCTATTGCCACTCCCGCAGCAATCATTACATTTTGCCCTATATTACAGTTTTCTCCTATTTTAGCACCGCTCATAATGTGAGAAAAGTGCCAGATTTTTGTATGGCTCCCTACTTTACTACCCTCATCAACTATAGCTGTTTCATGTACAAAAACATCCATCTGCTATTGATTAAAAAAATTTCTGATCTTACTTATAATATATTGTAGTTGTTTCTCCTTCAAATCAGGGAAAACCGGAAGAGCCAGTATTCGGTTACATAAATCTTCTGCAACCGGAAAATCATTTACTTTATGCTCATACCGAGCAAAAGCTTCTTGTATATGCAGTGGTTTTGGATAATAAATCATTACGCCAATTCCACTATTTTTTAGATTATTTTGTAATTCTTGTCTTACTTCTTTACTTCTTAGTAAAATGCAGTATTGGTTAAAAGTATCAAAGGAATTTTGTTGTTGAACTGGCAGGTATATTTCTGAGATGCCTTTTAAACCATCTTGATACTTGTCTGCTATAGCCCTGCGCTTATTAAGGTTATCTTCCAGATATAGAAGCTGTACATTTAATATAGCCGCCTGTAGCGTATCCAATCTTGAATTACAACCAGCTATTTTATGCTCATATTTATTCGTCTGACCATGATTAGCTATCATTTTAGCTTTATTTGCTATCATTTCATTATTAGTAATGATAGCGCCACCGTCTCCAAAGCAGGCAAGGTTTTTAGTAGGAAAAAAAGAAATACATCCTATATCCCCGTAGGTACCCACTTTTTTATGATTAAGCTCGGTTCCTAACGCCTGAGCTATATCTTCTATAACAGCAATATTATATCTATGAGCCAGATCAACAATAAGATTTATTTTAGCTGCTGCTCCAAAAAGATGTGTAATTATAATAGCTTTAGTTCTAGAATTTATCTTTTTTTCTATTTCTGGTGCCTCTACATTAAACCCCTCATAAGAAACATCAACAAAGATAGGAGTTAACCCTAAAATCTCTACAGCTTCTGCTGCTGCCACATAGTTAAATACAGGAACAATAACCTCATCTCCTCTTTGTAAATCCAAAGCTAGTAAAGAAATGGTTAATGCATCTGTACCATTAGCACAGGGAACAACGTGTTTTACATTTAAATATTTTGAAAGCTGCTCTGAAAATTCATACACTTCCGGACCGTTGATATATTTACCATGGTCTAATACGCTTTGAATAGCCAAATCTATTTGCGATCTCTGCTTAGGATTATAAATTGCCGTATCAAAAAAAGGGATTTCCTGTCTATAATCTGGCATCTATTATATTTCTATCCAAAAATGCTTTAGTATCAAAAATTACGGTGTTTATTCCTGATTTTAATGCGTTATAATCTATGTTCAGAAATTCATGATGGCTTACTGCCAGAATTATAATATCATACTTGTGTTCTAGATTGTTAGAGAGTTCAATTCCATACTCCTGTTTTACCTCAAGAGCGTTGGCATGTGGATCATAAACATCTACTTCAATCCCAAATTGTTCTAATTCGCTATAAATATCGATTACTCTTGAGTTTCTGATATCAGGACAGTCTTCTTTAAATGTTACACCTAAAATAAGGGCTCTGGATTTTTTGATGGTCTGACCTTTATTGATCATTAGTTTAACCACCTTATTGGCTATGAACATTCCCATATTATCATTCACTTTCCTTCCCGATAAAATTACTTCGGGATGATAACCCAAAGCCTGAGCTTTATGAGTAAGATAATAAGGGTCTACACCAATACAATGCCCGCCAACCAACCCGGGTTTAAATTTTAAAAAATTCCATTTGGTTGCTGCAGCTTCTATTACATCATTAGTATCAATCTTCATTCTGTCAAAAATCAGAGACAGCTCATTAATAAATGATATATTCACATCTCTTTGAGCATTTTCTATAGCCTTACTAGCTTCTGCCACTTTAATGGACGGAGCTTTATGAGTTCCTGCTGTAATAATGCTGCAATAAAGACGATCTACATATTCGGCAACCTCTGCAGTTGAGCCAGAAGTTACTTTCTTGATATTTACCAGTGTATTTATTTTATCTCCTGGATTTATCCTTTCAGGCGAATATCCACAAAAAAAATCCGTGTTAAATGTCAATCCGGAGCTTTTCTCTAAAACAGGCACACAGTCCTCCTCGGTACAGCCTGGATAAACTGTAGATTCATAAATAACGATATCTCCTCTTTTTAAAACTCTTCCTATCATTTCTGAAGCCGAAAGCAAAGGGTTTAAGTCAGGAGCCTTAAATTGATTGATAGGTGTTGGAACAGTAACAATGAAAATATTGCAACCTCTCAAATTAGAGATTTCATTAGTAAATTTTAATCCGCTTCTATTATTAGAAAGGGACAGTAAATATTGCAATCTCTCAAGGTTTGCCTCTTTTGTAAAATCTATTCCAGCATTAAGATTTGCTACTCTGCTCTGATCAATATCAAAACCTGTTACAGGGTATTTTTCAGCTAGCTCTATAGCCAAAGGCAAACCTACATAGCCTAAACCAATTACAGCAATTTTTGAATCGGCAAGCGCTTTCATGTTATTTTAACAAGCTTACAATTATGGCTGCAAGTGAAGCTATTCCTGTTCCTATTCCAATCCAGGCTTGTGCTGTTATTTTTTCTCGTTCAGGTCTAATAGGTACCAATATCTCTGCTCCGGGTTTTACCTTAGGATAATTATTAAAAAATAAGAATTTTTTAGTTGATTCAGCCGCCCCGTTAGCATATTTGATATAGGCACCACTTTTTTTAGCATTTCCTGTAAAGCCACCTGCTCCGCTAATATATTCTCTAAAGCTTTTACCAGGTGTATATACAATACTGTTAGGGTTCAGCACTTCTCCTGTAACCTTTACAATCTGTAATTGTTTTGGAACACGGATAATATCTCCTTCTTCTAATATCAGATCAATTCTAGACTTAGGGTTTTGTAATATTTTTTCCAGGTTAATACCAACTAAATCAGACTGGATTAATTTCTCATCCACTTTCTTCTCTTTCCCATCTTTTATTCCACTATCCTGAATGCGTTCTAAGTTTAGAATTTTCTTTTGTTCCTCTTCGCTATCATCTATAGCGTTTTTATCTTTAGGATTTACTTTTGCTGCGCCCGGTCTTTTTAATGAAGCACCATCAACATAAGCCAAAGAGGTTATGCCTCCTGCACTTTTAATTAAATCAGAAATGCGATATTCTTTTGATGTAATTGTATAAGTTCCCGGATAAGCTACCTCACCTTCTATTCTCACCTGCTTTTGAACAGAATAAATTTCTGATGCTCTTACTGAAATAATATCAAAAGGCATGATTTTAAATTCTTTGTCCAAAACTTTTAAATCTTCATTTACATTAACAATAAAAACATCTGCAATCTTAGATTTATCCATTACAGTACTATCGCCTTTAACTCTTCTTGAAACTTCTATATGTTTCGGCGTAGCGCCTTCAGTTAATCCGCCTGCCATCTGAATAACATCTACAACGCTTAGGTTATCTGCATAGGGGAAAGTACCAGGGGCACGAACTTCACCCTGAATGCTTACAGTACGTTCTTCTCTTAAATCAAATAAAGAATTGATTGTAATTTTATCTTCTCTCTGTAAGGTAATATCCTGCTGGGTACCAGACATGATTTTAGCTACGTCAAAAGATATAAGGCTTTGCGTATTGTCGGGATTTAAGCGATTGATATACCCTCTGTTTAAAAATGCATCTTCCATCAATCCGTTTGCTTTCTCAATCAGCCCTTTTAAAGTCAACCCTCCATCTATTGCATAAAAACCAGGGCGGAAAACGGCTCCGACGATCTCAACACGATTAGCAAAACGATCTAATATTGCCTCTATCAAATATTTATCGCCATTTTTAGGTTTATAACCTGAAAAATTGGAAGATTTAATATCTATTATTTTTCTTTCTTTGTCTGTATTTTGAAAGGCTTTTACACTGGCAGTATAAGCTTTGGTGGTAAATCCACCTGCAAAAGCAAGAACATCAGCAAATGTCTCGTTATTTTTAACTTCAAAAATAGCTTCTCTTTTTACCTCGCCCTGAATTTCTACACGTTTTTCATAAAAGGGGATATTAATTACATCCTGATCTTGTAACCGGATATTATTTGCAAAAATGCCATCTAGCAAAACACTATAAGTATCAATAGTTGTAATTACCTTATTTCCTCTGATTACTTGTATATTTCGAAAAGATCCTTTATCAGATGGCCCCCCTGATGCGTATAAGGCATTATAAACCGACGATAAAGAAGAAATCGTATAAGTTCCTGGCTTTACAGACTGGCCGGTAATCATTACTTTGATACTTCTTATATTACCCAAATTAATGGCAACACTTGTTCTTCCTGATTTTAAAGCCGGATAAGTACGGGCCATTGCTGATTTGATTTTAGCTGTTGCCTGTTCAATGGTTAATCCACCCACAGCTATACGGCCAACATATTCTAAATTAATATAACCTTCTGTACCAACTTGTAACTCGTATGATCGCTCATTATCTCCCGTTAAGTCTATTAATAACTTATCATCAGGACCTATTACATAATTTTTAGGTGTGGCTATTCTCAAATTAGGCTCAAATGTTAAGTTTTTATTCTTAAATAATTCTGAGCCAAATATTTTTAATCCAATATCATGGGCTTGATCTGATAAGTCATTCTTCTTAGACTGACTTTTTTCATTTTCATTTAAAACGTCATTGTTCAGATCTGCACCTTCTATTTGTCTTGCAACAGAAGATTTAGGCTGAGTTTGCGGCCTTTCTGAAGATATACCTTGCTTCTTTATTTTTTCAACTCTTTGCTTAAACTTTTCTATCTCTTCATCTTTTAAGCCCCTTGCTTTTGCTAATTGCGAAATCTGATCAGGCGAAGTATAACCTATTGATTCAGCCTGTTTCACAATTTGCATAATTTGTGCATCTGTTAAATCATCAACTTTATAGTTTGAATAGTTGTTTTGTGCAAAAGCAAATGCAGTTGTAATTAACGAAAGAATAAATACAACCAGAGTTTTTCTAATCATGTTATAGATAAGTTTAAGAGTTATTCAAAATAATTAAGTGTTTGATAACCTCCTTGTTTTAAAAATTCATCTTTCTTCATCAGCTTTAGATCAGATGTTATCATGTCCTTAACTAACGCCGGAAGATCATATTTAGGCTGCCATCCAAGCTGTTTTTTTGACTTAGACGGATCTCCCAATAATAAATCCACTTCTGTGGGTCTGAAATATTTAGGATCAACTTTTACTACAGTTTGTCCTAAATGCAAAACATCTAAATTCAGTCCTAGAGTTTTAGCTTTTTCTGTATCTACATCAATAATCACGCCTTTTTCATTCTCATCCTTCCCAGAGAATTCAATGGTAATGCCTAATTCTGCAAAGCTCATTCTAACAAAATCCCGCACAGTAGTGGTAATACCCGTTGCAATAACATAATCCTCAGGCTTTTCTTGTTGAAGAATTAACCACATCGCCTCTATATAATCTTTAGCATGTCCCCAGTCTCTTTGAGCCGAAAGATTTCCAAGATACAGGCACTTCTGCAAACCTAAAGCAATTTTAGAAGCAGCGCGTGTTATTTTTCTCGTAACAAACGTTTCTCCTCTTAATGGACTTTCATGATTGAAAAGAATACCATTACAAGCAAACATACCGTATGCTTCGCGATAATTTACGGTAATCCAATATCCATATATTTTAGCAACGGCATATGGTGAACGTGGATAAAAAGGTGTACTTTCACTTTGAGGTACAGCCTGCACCAGTCCATAAAGCTCAGAAGTAGAAGCCTGATATACTTTGGTTTTTTGTGTAAGGCCTAAAGTCCTGATTGCTTCCAAAATACGCAAAGTACCTATACCATCGGCATTTGCGGTATATTCCGGCATTTCAAAACTCACTCTGACATGGCTCATCGCCGCCAGATTATAAATTTCATCAGGTTGGGTTTCCTGAATTATTCTGATCAAATTGGTGGAATCTGTTAAATCTCCATAATGAAGCTTAAACTTAACATTATCTTCATGTTGATCTTGGTAAAGATGATCTATCCTGTCTGTATTGAATAAAGATGATCTTCTTTTAATACCATGCACAAAATACCCTTTCTTTAACAGAAATTCTGTTAAATAGGCACCATCCTGGCCGGTCACTCCCGTAATTAGTGCAACTTTCATTTTATTTTAGCAAATTTTAATGCTGCCCAACCCTCTTGTAATAATAATGTTGCAAGCAGTAATTTTGCGCTAAAATACACTTTTTCTTTAAGATTGAAACACTCTGGCTTTTGAATATATTCCAAAAACATCGCCTGATTTTCACTCAATTCAACTTGCAATCTTCTTTAATATCATGCGGGTTTATCAGTCATTTACCCCTAGCTTTATACCAATTCTTTCTCTTAAATCTCCTTACTCTATACCATAATTTAAAAGAAGTATTTTTAAAATAACATACATTTTTTAAACAGAGCGTTTGCAGCTTGCTAATTATTAACATTTTACTTAATTTTGCATCCCCGCAACACGGAGTTCCGGGAGCTATGTTGAATACATAAATTAAATTAAGAATGGCAACTAAAATCAGATTGCAAAGATTTGGTAAAAAAGGGAAACCTTTTTACCACGTAGTGGTAGCAGACTCACGTGCTCCAAGAGATGGTAAGTTTATTGAGCGTTTAGGTTCTTATAACCCAAATACCAATCCTGCAACCATCGAAATTAACTTCGAAAAAGCTGTAACATGGGTACTTAACGGTGCCGAACCTACAGATACGGCTCGTGCTATTTTATCTTACAAAGGTGTTCTTTACAAAAAACACTTAGAAGGTGGTGTTAGAAAAGGTGCTTTAACTCCTGAGCAAGCAGAAGAAAAATTTGCTAAATGGTTAGAAGAAAAAGGCAACAAAATCACCGGTAAAGTAGATGGCTTGGCCGCTAAAAAAGCTGAAAACAAAAAAGCAGCTTTAGCAGCAGAAGCTAAGAAAAAAGAAGAAAAAGCAGCAGCTATTGCAGCTAAAAATGCTCCAGTGGCTGAAGAAACAGCCGAAACTGAAGAAGCTCAGACTGAGGAGACAGCAGCTGAAGAAACTCAGGCAGAAAATAACGCTGAATAATCAGATTATTGATATGCGTCAAATAGCGTTTCGAAATTCGAAACGCTATTTTTTTATAAATTCACATTTGCATTATGACACTGAACGAGGCATTTTATATTGGGTACATAACCAAAACAAAAGGATTAAAGGGAGAGACTCAGATCTTTTTTGAATTTGAAAATTATGACGATCTAAACCTTGAAGTATTGTTTCTCGAGATAAATTCAAAACTGGTCCCTTTTTTTGTTGATCAGCATAAACTCTATCCAAACAGCACTGGGCTATTTCTTTTCGAGGGTTTGGATAACATAGATAAGGTAAAAGACCTTGTCAAAAAGAAAGTCTATTTACCTTTAAACAAAATGCCAGCTCGTGATGAAGATGAGTTTTATTACACAGATCTTGTAAACTACATGGCTGTAGATGAGAATCTAGGTAAGCTGGGTGCAATCATCGCTGTTAACGAATATCCTCAACAATTTGTAGCTACAGTTGTTTATCAGGAAAAAGAAGTTCTATTTCCGTTAAACGAAGATTTCATTCTGGAAATAGATGAGCAGGAAAAGATATTGCATTTAGATCTGCCAGAGGGTTTGTTGGATATATATTTGCAATAGCCTTTCTAGAGAAACATATCTTATCATACTAATGACCTATGAAACGTTATTTGGTAATTTTCGGCATATTCATTTTATTTGCATCGTGTAGCAACAGTTCATCTAAGAACGAAGAAAAACTAGATACCATTAGTTTAGCTAACAGTGCCAAAGAAAAGGATAAGCAACCAAATCGTTCCATATCTGCATCATCAAACAATACACAGCAAGATTCGGTCTTTAAAATTGCCACTAAAATCTTATTCTCTTTAAAAGAACAGAACTACCAAGCCTTTTCATTAAATTTTCATCCTCAGAAAGGTGTTCTTTTTTCTCCTTATGGATTTATAGACATTAAAAAAAGCAAACGATTATCAGCCAAGGATTTTTTAGAATCCATTGAAAGAAATTGGACTTTAACCTGGGGGATTTATGATGGATCTGGGGAAATCATGCAATTAAAAGTCATTCCTTATATTAATAAATTTGTTTATAGTGCTGATTTTGAGAAAGCTCCTCAAAAAACATTTAATAATATTATTAAACAAGGTAACTCCAAGGATAACTTAAAAGAAACATTTCCTGAAGCAGTTTTTGTAGAATATCATTTTAATGGGTTTGATAAAGCTTTAAACGGCATAGACTGGCAAAGTTTACGCCTTGTATTTGAAAGATTTCAAGACCAGTACTACCTCGTTGCCATAATACACGATCAATGGACAACCTAACTTAAAGAAAAGCAAATTAGACTTTTTGTAAATTATACTTGACATTAATGTAAAATACACTTTATATTTGGTAAAATTTATTTGACATGAAAAATCATATCTTACTCCCCAACAAATTCAAGGTATTAGGTTGGATTTTATTTCTTGCTTCAGCAGTACTGGGTTACTTCTGCTTAGCATTTGATTTTAAAATCAATGGCCTACAAATCTATCTTCCACCAGACAATGAAGACAGACCATTGATCTTTGCTGACTACAACCTTACCAATGAATTGGCTTTTTTAGGAATTACAATCGGCTTATTAATGGTTGTTTTTGCCAAAGAAAAGATAGAAGATGAATACATTTCGCATCTACGCCTTAAAAGCCTGCAATGGGCTGTGCTTATAAGCTATGCCATTATCTTAATCTTAAACTTTTCCAGTTATGGTTTGAGTTTCGCCATGTTTATGATTTACAATACCTGGACCACATTAATACTATTCATTATTATATTTAACTGGAACTTATATCGCTCCAGAAAGGAGGCTGCTTAACATGAAAAACAGTATTAAAGTACAGCGAGCCATTAAAAACATTACCCAAGCTGAGCTGGCTGAAATGATACAGGTTTCAAGGCAAACCATAAACACGATTGAATCTGGCAAATATGTCCCTTCAACCGTATTAGCTTTGAAAATAGCAAAGGTTTTCAATGTGAAGGTAGAAGATATCTTTGAACTTGAGAGCAACGAGTAAACCAAGGATGAAATGTTTATCTTTGCAGGATGCGTTTTGATATTATATCTGTATTGCCCGATCTGTTAAGCAGTCCGTTTGCACATTCTATTTTACAAAGAGCACAAAGCAAAGGTATTGCACAAATCCATATTCATAACCTTAGGGATTACGCCAACAACAAACATAAAAGTGTTGACGATTATCCTTACGGAGGTGGCAGTGGAATGGTAATGAGTATAGAACCTTTCGCTGTCTGTATAGAAAACCTCCTGGCTGAAAGATCTTATGATGAAGTTATTTTCATGACTCCGGATGGAGAAACGCTAAACCAAACTATAGCCAACAACTTGTCTACTAAAGAAAATATCATCATTTTATGCGGTCACTACAAAGGCATTGATCAGCGCATCCGCGATATTTTTGTAACAAAGGAAATTTCTATAGGAGATTATGTCTTATCTGGCGGAGAATTGCCTGCTGCAGTACTGGTAGATGCCGTAACCCGATTAATACCAGGAGTTCTTAATGACGAGACCTCAGCTTTATCAGACAGTTTTCAGGGCGATTTACTGGATGCTCCTGTTTATACCCGACCTGCCGAGTGGCGGGGTCATAAAGTACCTGAAGTTCTTTTAAGCGGCCATGAGGCTAAAATAAATGAATGGAGGCATGAAGAAGCTTTAAAACGAACACAACAACGACGTCCGGATTTGTTAAGTTAATATGATATATTATCAAAACGTTGTAAAGCAAATATTGTAACGTTGAAATATATCACTTATAGTAACCTTAACATTTTTAGCATGTAGTCCTAATCTTCGGGCATGAGGCTTTTATAGCTTTATATTATTTACTCAATAACGCTATTATTTTATCCTTATCTTTTATCTGAGACTTTAAAGTCTCAACCATTTCTTGGCAGCTTTTAAATTCTGTTTTGTAAATAGAATTGTATTCTTCCAGGGGTTCATTAATTGTTGTTTTAATTAAAATATCATATTCGGCAGGATCGGTAAAAAAACGCGAAACCGGCACATTTAATATTTTAGCCATCTTCTGTAAATCAAGATACTTAATAGAGCCTCTTATTAAACTTAGCCTTAATCCGTCAAAAGTTTTTCCCATCTCTGCGGCCAGCCAGCTCAAAGAACGGTTTTGCTCTGCAAGAATGCCATCCACCACCGATTTTAAAAACATAATATAATTATCTGTTAAAACAATAATCTTTATATAAAATTTTTAGTATATTTACCGTAAAATATTTGGTAATTCAACACAAAATTTTGTTAAAAATACACAAATTTTTTAATAACGCTACTTTTTTATGAAAGGTTATAAATACAAAATCAATGAATGTCTTCATGATTTGCCTATGAAAGACTATAAAAGGGCTATGAAAATCATTCCCAAAGTGTTAAATATCTCAGAGAATACATTCCATAATTATCGCAACATACAAATCGGAGAAAACAAAGACATTCCCTATGAAAAGGTTAGAAAGCTGGAAATAATTTTTGGCCTTAAAGAAAGAAAACTGGAGAACTACCGCATTGAGAGCAAAACAATTATCCAGTTATTAAAAGAAGCTCCTTTTGATTAACTAAATTAAAATGTAATATGTATAAAGAAACTTTCTTTTTACTGTTTGCCCATGAAATAAAGGATATCTTATCTGGCTTAGGTAATTATTTATATCTGCTAAATAACCAGGGGCTAAATAGCAAAGAAAATTTAATGATGCTACAAAAACTGGAAAACGAATTCAAAGACCATGAAACTTATATCCATGAGCTACTTTTTTGGGCGAAACAGAAACGTACAGATTTTAATCATTACGAAAAAGACATTAACTTAAAGGAACTAGTTGAGTGTATAATTCAAAATCACGATATAATAAATACATCCTTTCATAAAAACATCCTATTTCAAAACCATATTACTAATTTGAACCTAAAATTAGATCAGACTTTGTATACCATTGTATTTAAAAATATTATCAGGAACGCCATAAAGTTTTCGGAAGCAAACAGTTTCATACACCTGAAAGCTACCATAATCAATAATGAAGTAATTTCATATGTATCTGATAATGGAACAGGGATTAATCTGAACAAGCCTACAGATATAGCCTTACCTTCCAACACTTCTTCGTCACAGCAAAGAACAGGCTCAGGGTTAGCACTTTCCTTATGCAGAGAGCTTTTAAAAACAGAAGGAGGAGAAATATGGGCTGTAAATAATCTGGGTAAAGGCATTACCGTATTTTTCAGTATGCCTATATATCAATAAAATAGCTTTCCACTACACGAAATAAAAAAATAAAATCACTGTTTTTTTTTTCAAAAATATTCACTAATATTGCAGTCCGATTTTAAACAATATAAAAATCGGCTTAATAGCTTAAAATCATGGATTTAGTAAAATTTGTAGAAGAGCAGGTAATCGCTAAAAATGAATTTCCTTCTTTTAAATCAGGAGATACAGTAAGTGTTCACTATAAAATTCGCGAAGGTAACAAAGAACGCGTTCAGGTTTACCAAGGTGTAGTTATACAGTTAAACAGCACAGGTGCAAATAAAACTTTTACTGTTCGTAAAATCAGTAACGGTGTAGGCGTTGAGCGTATTTTCCCTGTAAACTCTCCAAATATTGAGAAAGTAGAAGTTAACAGCAGAGGTAAAGTTCGTAGAGCTAAATTATTCTACCTACGCGACTTAACCGGTAAAGCTGCTCGTATCAAATCTATAAGAAAATAATTTTTTCTTTTTGAGAAAGAAACACCTTCACGATTATTTCGTGGAGGTTTTTTTGTTTATATCTTTGCAAACATCAAATATAAGCACACATGAAAGACCTGTTAAAAAAATATGAGCAAAAACAGCCCGAAGTTGTTTTTGAATGGAAAGATAGCGAATCTGAGGCGGAAGGCTGGGTAGTAATTAACTCACTGAGAGGAGGTGCTGCCGGAGGCGGTACACGTATGCGTAAAGGGCTGGACAAACGTGAGGTTGAATCTTTAGCTAAAACGATGGAAGTAAAGTTTACGGTTTCAGGCCCTCCCATTGGCGGAGCAAAATCGGGTATAAACTTTGATCCTGCCGATCCACGCAAAAAAGATGTTTTAAAACGCTGGTACAAAGCCGTAATGCCTTTACTTAAAAGTTATTATGGTACCGGTGGTGATTTAAACGTCGATGAAATCCATGAAGTAATTCCCATTACTGAAAGTTATGGTCTATGGCATCCGCAGGAAGGAGTAATTAATGGTCATTATCAGGCACGTGAAAATGAGCGCATCCACCAGATAGGGCAATTACGTTACGGCGTATCCAAAGTATTGGAAGATCCAACTTATACTCCTGATATTAAACGTAAATATAAAGTTGCTGATATGATTACCGGTTATGGAGTAGCACAATCTATTAAACACTTTTACAATATCTGGGGCGGAAACTTACAGGGTAAAAAAGCAATTATACAAGGCTGGGGTAACGTAGCCGCAGCAGCAGGATATTACCTTGCCCAAAATGGTGTAAAAATTATAGGCATTATTGATCGCGTAGGCGGGTTATTAAATCCTGAAGGCTTTTCATATGAAGAAATTCAAACGTTATTTAACAATCGCAAAAATAACACTTTAGTTGCCGATAACTTAATAAGTTTTGCTGAAGCTAATGAAAGAATATGGAGCATAGGCGCTCAGATCTTTGTTCCGGCAGCAGCATCTCGTTTGGTTAAACAAAACGAGGTTGATCAAATGGTAGCAAGTGGTCTTGAGGTTATAGCCTGCGGAGCAAATGTTCCTTTTGCTGATCCTGAAATATTTTTTGGCCCGATCATGGAATATACAGACAATCATGTAGCTGTTATACCTGATTTTATAGCGAACTGTGGTATGGCCAGGGTATTTGCCTATCTTATGCAACGAGATGTAGAGATGAGCGATGACGCTATTTTTAGTGATGCTTCTAAAGTTATTTATGATGCTTTAGTAGCCGTTCACCATTTATCTGATAGTAATGTAAACCTTTCAAGCAGAGCTTTTGAAATTGCATTAAAACAATTGGTTTAAAATGACAAGCAATTTTTTTGAACAGATTTTTTGGGGTAATACAATTAAGCAATATTGTATTTTTGCTACGATTTTAATCCTAGGGATTCTTTTTAAACGACTAGTATCCCGTACAATTAGTCGTTTGCTTTTTAAACTGTTCGATAAATTTGCAGACAACCATCATAACCAGACATTTGTTGATTTACTGCTAAAACCTTTTGAGTTTTTTATCACACTCACCACTTGTTATTTAGCAGTAAATCAGCTTTCTCATCCTCTGCAGGTGGTAATGTTCCACTATAAAAATACCATTGATAAAACTAAAGTAAATGCAACTTTTACCATTGGAGAGTTTTTAGATAAAGTTTTTTTATTTCTGATTATCCTTTCCGTATTCTGGATTATCTTAAGAATAATCGACTTTATAGCCATTGTTCTTCTAAATCGTGCTTTAAAAACCAATGATAAGGCAGATGTGCAGTTGGTTCCTTTCTTAAAAGAACTTTTAAAGTTTATTGTGGCTTTTATTGGTTTTTTTGTATTACTGGGTTACGTTTTTGAAGTAAATGCCGTAAGCCTGATAACAGGTCTGGGTATTGGCGGTATTGCCATTGCTATGGCAGCCAAAGAAAGCTTAGAAAATCTTTTAGGGTCTTTTCTGATATTTATGGATAAACCTTTTACCGTAGGTGATGTGGTTAAAGTAAATGGAGTTGAAGGAGCAATTGAAAAAGTAGGCTTCAGAAGTACAATTATAAGAAGTACTGATAAAACTACCATTGTTATTCCTAACCGATCAATGATAAGTGGTGCTTTAGAAAATTTAACACGTCGAAATTTCAGACGAGTAAAATTTAATATCGGCTTAAATTACAAAACACCTAACCAAAATATCAAAAACATTATAGCACAAATAACCGATTATTTGAAACAACATCCCCGAATTACAGATCCTACCGTAAATTTTGAAGGTTTCGGAGATACGGCCTTAAATATTCAGATTCTCTTCTTAATAAGCGATTTAGCCTACAGTGATTTTGTAAGTGTAAAACAGGATGTCAACTTTAAGATAATTGATATCGTAAAAGAAAACGAAGCAGATTTTACTTTCCCGGTATAAAGAATATTGCTTAAACAGAAAGTTACAGCTTCAAAAAACAGGATTAAGTTTTTAGCTTAGCTCACCTAATACGGTTATACCCCCCTTAACAACCTGATTTAGTTCTAAGTTGACCTTAGTACCTAAAGGAAGGAAAATATCTACCCTTGAGCCAAATTTAATAAAACCAAACTGTTCAGTTTGTACTACTTCATCTCCTTCTTTTACATACCAAACTATACGACGTGCCAAAGCACCTGCAATTTGCCTGAATAAAACCGAAGATCCATTTTTATGCTCTACCACAACGGTTGTACGTTCATTCTCTGTGCTTGATTTTGGATTCCATGCAGCAAGATATTTACCTGGATGGTATTTAAAGAATTTAACTACTCCTGAAATAGGATTACGGTTGATATGTACATTTACCGGCGACATAAAAATAGACACCTGTAAACGCTTATCTTTAAAATATTCATCTTCCTGAGTTTCTTCTATTACCACAACCTTACCATCGGCAGGGCAGATAATTAGATTTTCGCCACGAGTAAAAGTACGTTTAGGATTTCTGAAAAACTGCAGAACGATCACGAACAGAGCAAAAGAAAAGATGTAGATGAACCATCTCAACCAAACAATATCCGCAAAACGATATTCAACAATAGCATTGATAATAAAAATAAATAAAATGCTTAAAGCAATGCTCGTATATCCTTCTTTATGTATAGTCATTTATCCTATTCTTTATTTTTTACAAATCTCGCAAAAAAAATGAATTTACAGCAAAAAGAGCTAAACCGCTCTGTAAATATCTTTCAGGTTTCTGCCCAGACCATCAAAGTCTAAACCGTAACCTACCACAAAGGCTGGAGGAATTTCAAAAGCAATATAGGTTAGTGGATCTATTTTTTCTTTAAGAGCTTCGGGTTTAAACAGTAAAGTACAGGTGGCAAGAGATGCTGGTTTATATTCCTTAACTTTATTTACAAGATTATTTATGGTAAATCCGGTATCTACAATATCTTCAACTAAAATTACATGCCTATTTTTAAGATTGGTTGGTAAGGCAAAAGACTGCGTAAGTGTTCCTGTGCTCTCTTGCCCTTTGTATGAAGAAACCTTTATAAATTCTATTTCGCAGGGAATGTTAATCTCTTTAATCAAATCTGCTAAAAATAAGAAACTCCCGTTTAACACACCAACAAAAACAGGTATTTTACTTTCATAATCTAAATTAAGTTGTATAGCCAGTAACCTGATCCGCTTTGCAATGGTATCTGCATCCAAAAAAAGTTCAAACGCTTTTTGGTGTATTTCTATTTTATCCATTTCCGTTTTCCTTCTGTTTTCTTCTTTCTTCTCTACGCTCCTGCCGCATTTGCTTTTTTGTTTTAGGTGTATCTATACGGGCCGGTTGAGCTTTAGCTGCTGAAGTATCTTTTTTTGATCCGCCAAACAATTTATCAAATAAGCTTTTAGCCTGATCCTGCATACCTTTTGGTGGCATAAGGTCATCATCCTCTCCGCTTATGGAATTGGTATCAATAGCAACGGTATCAGGTGTTAGGTATTTACGAAGGCCTTCTCTCAATCTTACATCATAAAATCCATAAGCAGAAGAATCTGGCACGGCTAACCCCCTCCTTGCCATGGTACCACCAATAAACTTAAAGTAAGGAATAAGATAAGGTTTTAAACTACCATCGCTCATAAATTTAAATAAAGCCACTTTAGGTTTAGGGACAATATTGGCCAGAAATATACCCTCTCCTAAGTTCAGCTCAGCAGGTGTTTTTCCAAAATAATATCTTGAGGCTTCTCCTATACCATATACATTATTACCCATTTCTATGATGTTAAAATACACCTCGAGCATGCGCTGTTTACTCACCAGCCTGTTATTTTCGATCAGCCATACAATTAGAATTTCCTCTGCCTTACGGGCCAAGGTCTTTTTACGGCTTAAAAAAACGTTCTTAACCAGTTGCATGGATATGGTGCTGCCCCCTCTTTTAAATTTCTTTTCTTTAAAGTTTACCGCAATAGAATTCCTGATCGATTGCTCAACAAAGCCATTATGCCTAAAAAAAGAGGGGTCTTCTGCGGTTAATAAAGCATTTTTAAAATTTGGTGATATATCTTCTAATCGGGTAAAATTAGGGTTTGATGGACCTATCATAATGTCACGCATAGGTTTACCATATTCGTAAGGGGTATAGATAAAATCATGATTGATTTTCTGAAGATCAGTTTTGCCCCACTTTAAGATCTTGAAATTAGTGGGTGTTAATGCAGAGCTGAATCTTACACTGTCAGGCAATGAAGAATCGAGATAAAAATCTAAGTTATACCTCAATTTACCCTGTACTTTCATCCCTTCCAGAGATTCGAAAAGTCCCTGAGGAAACGCATCTAGAATCTGTTGAGCGTCTTGCTCCTCTGCATTGAGTTTCATCTCATAAATTTTGTGAGGAGATAAGGTATATTTTAAATACGGATGTATTGTGGCATTTTTCAAAAATACGGTAGAAGAACTGTCCAGACATAAAAAGTTATCTCCCACAACCATATCTGCTTCAATCTTTGCATCAGGAACAATGATATCCCCATCAGATATACGTTTCTGGTTAATCAACAGGTTTTTTATACTCCATGAACCAGATATTTTGTAATCACCTCCACTAAATCCTGCTTGCTTCATTTCTGTTCTTACCGTATCGAAATTGATTTTAGCATGAAGCTTATTTTCAAGATAAGGCAATTCTACTTTCTTGCCTTCTGCAAACAACATCACATCAAGTTTCCTACTACCTGGATTCAATCTCCCATTCACATGCCAGATTGCCGCTGTATCGTTTACAAGTATGGTAGAATTCAGCTTTCCATCATCAATTGTTGCACTTTTTGTCAAAAATTTTATGCCGGCTGTATCATTATCATTGAGCCTCATCATCAAATTGTTGATCTGCATATTGTCAGGTATTTTATAGAGTACCTGGTTAAGGAGATTACTGGCAATATCACTTAAAGCAAGTTTGTGGGTAGTTACACTATCTTTCTTTTTCCGCTTTAAAAAAAAATCGATGTTTGTTAAAGTATCACGCATTACAACGGTGAAATTTCCATTATTAAGATTTACTTCCGATAATTTTACCTTACCAAAAATTAATGGAAAAATTTTAACCCCAACCGTAATATCCTGTAGCTTAGCCAGTGTATCCCTATCTTTAGGTACTACACTAACATTGGTCATGTGAACAGCACTCAGGCCGCTAAAACCTGCCTTCCCAATCTTTAAGTCAACACCATAATCATCATTGGCTTTTTCTATAGCTTTAGCTATTGCCTTTTTGAGAAAAGCATCCCGCTTGTTGTAAGCGATTACCCCCCCTGTACCTAACAAAACTAGTATTATTGTTAAAACCCAGGCCGCGATCTTTATATATTTTTTAGGGATATTGATTTTTGACAGTTGCATAAACAATTTAAGATTACTGCTTAACAAACGGTTGATACGAATGTTTATTTCGTGTTAAAAATACAACAAAATGCCCGATTGGAAATACTTTATGCGCATGTTTTATTAATTTTGAGCATGATAATAACCGAAGAGAGTATTCTGGCAGCCTTGCGCAATGTTGAAGACCCCGATTTAAAGAAAGATCTGGTTACACTTAACATGATAAAGGATGTTAAGATCAATGATAAAAATGTTGCTTTTACCTTAGAGCTTACTACACCTGCGTGTCCACTAAAGGATATGCTGAAAAACGCCTGTGTAAATGCCATCAAACACTTTGTTGCCGCTAACGCTATAATAGATATCAACATTACCTCACGTGTAAGTAAGCCTGTTGATACTAGCCAGCTCAAGGCTATAAAAAACATTATCCTGGTCTCGTCGGGTAAAGGAGGAGTAGGCAAATCAACCGTAGCCAGTAATCTGGCTATTACTTTGGCCAAAAATGGAGCAAAGGTAGGGTTGATTGATGCAGATATTTATGGACCTTCTGTACCTACCATGTTTAATTTAGTGGGTGCAAAACCTTCAGCTAAAGAAACCGAAGGAGGAAAAACCCTGATCGAGCCAATTGAACAGTATGGAATTAAATTGCTCTCATTAGGATTTTTTGCAGACCCAGACCAACCTGTGCCATGGCGCGGGCCAATGGCTTCAAATGCAATAAAACAACTTTTTAACGATGCTGATTGGGGAGCGCTGGATTATCTCTTGGTAGATCTTCCTCCTGGGACCGGAGATATACATATCACTATTTGTCAAACCTTCCCTATTGCTGGAGCAGTGATTGTTACTACCCCGCAGCAGGTTGCTTTAGCCGATACCCGTAAAGGATTAGCCATGTTTAAAATGCCCGGCATTGACATACCTGTTTTAGGTGTGATTGAAAACATGGCTTATTTTACCCCTAAAGAATTACCTGAAAATAAATATTACATATTTGGCAAAGACGGAGGGAAAATGCTTGCCGAACAATTTGGCGTACCATTTTTAGGCGAAATACCATTGGTACAAGGCATCAGCGCATCGGGTGACAATGGTCGTCCAATAAGCTTGGAAGACAATCATCCCCAATCTTTTGCCTTTAATGAGATTGCAGGAAAAGTAGCTCAACAAATTTCTATTAATAACATTAAATAGACTTTCTTTTGCCTTATTTTTATTATTTTTAAATTTTAAATAACAACGAAATGGATTTAAGAGCACAAGTTGAGCAAGCTTTAGAAACAATCAGACCTTACTTAATTGCTGATGGGGGGAATGTTGCCATTGAAGAAATTACTCCCGATAATGTCGTGAAAGTTAAATTACTGGGTAATTGTGGTTCATGTAAAATGAGTTTCATGACCATGAAAGCAGGCATAGAACAGGCTATTATTAAAGAAGTACCTGAAATTAAAGGGGTAGAAGCTATCGATTTAGCTGAGCAGGCTTAATTTTAACACATTTTAACCTTCATATTTTGACAGCCGTGCTATTTTTGTAATGCTAATACTTAAAGAGTAGCAACTTAAATGAGATATATATTAACCATATTGTTGTTCTGTGTTATAGGTAATGTTTTTGCCCAGGATCAAAAACAAACTAATAAGTTAGTGCAGTTTTCTGGCATTGTTACCGATGCTGACAGTAATATGGTTGTTCCTTATGTTACCATTACCAATCTAAGTAAAAACAATCAGAAATACGCAGCCAATTATCAAGGATATTTCTCTTTTGTAGTAAATCCAGGTGATACTTTATTATTCTCGGCTGTAGGCTTTACCAGTAAAAAATTAGTTTTACCCCAAATCATTGCTGATAATAAGTACACGACAATGGTACAGATAAAATCAGAAGTAATCTCTCTACAAACTGTAAGAGTTTACCCTTGGGCTACAGTAGAGGAATTTAACCGTGATTTTTTATCTTTAAAAATAGCTGACGACGACATGGCTATTGCCAAGAAAAATTTATCTAAACAGAGTATCAATGGCATGATATTAACACTTCCTCGTGATGCTCAGGAAATCAGCAATAGCAACTACCGTTACAATTTTGACCGGATGGTAAATGCCAATATGCGCCAAACCAATCCTTTACTTAACCCTTTTGCCTGGGGCAAGTTAATGCAAGAAATCTTTAAAGGCGATAAAGCACGAAGTACAGATCAATAAATCTTAAGTTTTTTCTTTATTTACCTATTCTTCTTAATCATAAGCAGTTAAGTCATATGTAACAATATCGCTATGCAATAATTTTAACATGCGTTTTGTTGCAGGCAAATGCGGCTTTAATTAGGTTTTATTTTATCTTTAATTAAAACTTAACCTAAACAACCCGCGTATGAAAAGAATTTTACTTATCGCAGCTATCCTTTTGCTGCAAATTCCCGCATTTAGCCAAAATCCAAAACGAGAATTAAGAGCCGTTTGGCTAACTACACACTTGAGTTTAGATTGGCCAAGTATGACAGCGACACCGACAAGCCAGCAGGCTGCGCTGAAAACAATCTTGGATAACCTGCAAGCTCTTAGAATTAATACCATCTATTTTCAGGTAAGAGGAGTTGGAGATGCTTTTTATCCAAGCACATTAGTTCCTTGGTCTAACCGTTTAACAGGTGCAAACAATTATGGTGTAAATCCTGGTTGGGATCCTCTTGCCTTTGCTATTGATGAGTGTCATAAAAGAGGAATAGAAATTCACGCATGGCTAAACCCTTTCAGAGCCGCCACAGATGCAACCCTGATTTCGAAATACAGCTCTACACACAAAGCTGTTACAAATCCAGAATGGCTGTTAGACCAAACAGGTTCTTCTCCACTTATAAAATATTTTAACCCTGGAATTCAGGCAGTTAGAAACCACATCACAGACATTATTGAAGAACTTGTTACTAATTATGACATAGATGGAATACATTTCGATGATTATTTTTACAATTCTGGTATCGGTACTCAAGACCAAACTCAATACAATGCAGATAAACGTGGTTTTGCCAATATCAATGACTGGAGAAGAGATAATATTACCTTATTGATTACTCAGATAGGAACAAAAATCAAGTCAATAAAACCCTGGGTAAAATTTGGGATTTCACCTTCAGGCATCTACAGAAATTTCACTGTCCCAGGATCAAGTCCTGCTATTACAACAACAGGCTCAGAACATTACAATGTACAATTCATCGACACAAAAAAATGGATGGAAGATGGTCTGATTGACTACCTTACTCCTCAGGTGTACTGGGCTTTCAATCAGGTTCAAGGCAATGCCAAGTTCAATTATGTAACCGATAACTGGAACAGCATGAATTTTACTCGTCATCTCTTCATTGGATTAGCCACTTACAAAACCAAAGATGGGAGCGGTACTGCATATACTGAAGATGAAATTAAGAATCAAATGGATTATTTAAAGAATAATGCGCCTAATGTTTTGGGAGTTGCTCATTTTAGGGCCGCTTTTACAGTTACTTCTAATACAGTCACTAAAAACACCATGGAATATATACGGGATAATCAATACAGTTCGCCAGCTTTAATACCTGTAATGACCTGGATTGACAATACAGCACCTGCCGAACCAACCGCCCTAACATCTGTCTTAGAAAGTGGCAAAACAAAGTTAAGTTGGACAGCACCTACCAGTACTATTGATAAAATGCAAGAAGTAGTAAGGTATGCTATTTATCGTTCGACCAATTCGACCATTGATTTTGATAATTCTGCTAATTTAATTGCTATTATTCCTAGCACAGAAACGTCTTATATAGATACTAAAGTAACACCGGGAACAGGAACTTCATATTACTACGCCGTTCGTTCTTTAGACAGGATAAGCAATGAAAGCATATCCAGCAATACTGTAGCTGATCCTGCTACGTTACCTGTTAAACTCATAGATTTTACAGCAAAAGTAAATGGTAACCGTATAAAGATTGAGTGGACAACTACCAATGAGGCTAACAGTGATTATTTCCTTATTGAAAAGGCAGGATCTGAAGGCGTATTTAGTCTGGTTGATAAAAAACCATCTTCAGCTCTTAATTATTCAGAAGTTAAACATTACTTTACTTGGGATAATACTCCTTTTAACGGAATTAATTATTATAGGTTAACACAATTTGATAAAGATGGTACTTCTTCAAAACCCGAGGTTACAAGCGCTAGTTTTAACGAGTTGATCGTGGTAAATGCAAAAGCTTTCCCTAACCCTACCCATAATCATATCAACTTCAGCTTAACTAATTTTAACGGAAAATCTGTAAAAACGAAGTTAATAAACCTTTATGGCCAGACTATCCATGAAGAAGAGTTCAACACCATTTCTGGCAACAGCGATTATCGCTTAGGTCTTAAAGACAGACTGCCAAGAGGGCAATATATATTGAGCATATCTGATACAGGATTCCAACAGAAAATTAAAATAATTGTTCTTTAACCAAAAGGCCGGAATTAATTCCGGCCTTTGTCTTTCTATAATTTTTATTTTCTCTTTATCGATTTAGAAACAAAAATATTTTTGATGTTTTAAAAAATATCGCACTTCCATGCAACAAAAATAAGGCTCGCCCGACTATCCTATAGTTAACTTAATAAATGGGCTTTGTACAGAACAAGAACCGTATCTTTACTTAGCTAAATAACAAATAAAATATAACGTTGCATCTAAGTTTATCATTGAATGAGAGCGAACTGATACGTCAGTGTTTAGCCGGAGAAGAAAAAGGCTATACATTACTGTATCAGAAATATGCCAAGCGCATCTACAACTCAATATACCGGGTTGTAAATAATGCAGCTGATGCAGAAGATATTTTACAAGATGCTTTTTGTACTGCTTTTGGGCAATTAGATAAACTAAAGAACAGAGATAATTTTGAAGGATGGCTAAAAAGAATTGCGATTAACCAGTCTATATCTGTTCTGAGAAAAAACAAAATGGTTTTTGCCGAAGATGATCTCTTTGAGAAGATAGCCGATGAAGAATTTGACATGACCGAAGAAACGCTGTTTCAATGTCGTGTAGAAGATATTAAACAGGCTATACAAACTCTGCCGGATGGATATCGGACTATTATATCTCTTCATTTATTTGAAGATGTTTCGCAGGAAGATATTGCAAAGATGCTTGAAATAAGCCACAATACGGTACGTAGTCAATACCACCGGGCAAAGAAAAAAATATTTATGTTACTTAAAGATAAAGCTTATTATGGAACATGATTTTTTAAAAAAATATATTCAACAGAACAGGGATGCTTTTGATGATGAAGAGCTTCCATCAAAGGCTTTCGACCAAATCATGGGCAAGGTTAAGAAAGAAGCTGCTAAACCAAAACGCACTTCTTTAAGACCTTGGTTAGCCATAGCTTGCTCGCTGCTTATTGTTATAGGGGCTTTCTTATGGGTAGACAGACAGGATAAACCTGCGCAATCACTATCAATAGTTAACACAAAACCAACCACAAGCCCTGTAAATACAGATAATGACAATGTTAAAGTAGCTGAAAAGAACAGTTATGTTGTCAAAATGACAAAAGCCATAGTTAAACAACCTACGGATAATCACAGAGCAAACGACAAAGCAGCCGACGTACAACAGATTTATTATGAACTCAATGACAGTACATCTGTAGCCACTCGCTTAAATGCGTTGCTAAAGGCAAATGCCTTGCTTTCAATTAACGAAAAATTAAAGGTTGCGCTTTGTAGAACTTTCAATAATGATGAGAATGATAATGTAAGACTCGCCGCCTTAAATATATTGTCAAAAATTAAAGATGACAGCTATATCAATGAAAATCTTAAGCAAAGCCTTACCCTGCAAACGGACCCTTTTATACAAATTGAACTGGTAAAAATCATGGGTGATAGTAAAGAAAAGGAAACCACCCAAAAATTAATGGAAATGGCTAGTAATCCCGCAACGATAGACATCGTAAAAGAACAAGTATATTATGCTTTATTAACCAAACAATAACTCTTTATAAATAACACATTATGAAAAAACTTTTTTTAATTGCAGCTATATGCTTTACAACAGCCCTACATGTTTTGGCCCAAAAAGAATTTAAGGTATCAAAAACGAATGGGAAGCTCATCATAAACAATATTTCTAACTTAACCGTTGAAGGTTATGAAGGCAAAGAGGTGGTTTTTACCATTCTCGGAAAAAAAGAAACATCAGATCCAAGGGCGCAGGGATTATCAGCGCTAAGCAGTGCAGGTTTTGATAACACAGGAGTAGGTTTAAGCCTTAAAGAAAATGGTCAAAATACCGAGATTTCCCCAATAGAAAGCTTTGTAAGATATAAAGTAACCGTAAAAATCCCCTATTCTGTAGCGCTTTCTATTAAAACTAATTCCGGAAGTAGTTGGGGCTTTAAAGACAGTGCTTCGGTTGTGATCAGTAATTTAAAAAGCGAGGTAGATGCTTCTCTTCAGTATGAGAACATCAAAGTATCTAACATTAAAGGTCCACTAAGCGTTAAAACCTTTCAAGGTAATATTGAGAGTACCTTAACCTCTGATTTTAAAGGCCCCATTTCATTAGTTTCTGCTTATGGCTTTATAGATTTTACCATTCCTCCAGCGGCCAAAGCCAATTTATCTATCAGCACCGCATATGGAACGCTATATGCTCCTAAAGACTTAAATCTTACAATCCAAGAAGAGAAGCCAACGTCAGAAAAATCAGCTAGAGAAACAATCACTGCCAATGCTAGTACTATTGTGCTAACAGGCGATGCCAAAACAGCCACCGTTATTAGCGGGAGCGGGACAGCTTCATCAGGTGGCAATTTCACATTCTCCGGTACAAACCTATCAAATGGCACCAATATTAAAGGCAGCTTAAATGGAGGGGGAGAACAAATTATCTTAAAATCTTCAAGCGGAAAAATATACGTACGCAAATAGACCAAACACCAGATAAACCACAAAGGCCTGTTGAACATGTGTTCAACAGGCCTTTTTTAAATTCTTTCAGCTCCGGATTTATCTTTTTTTATTTTGCTTAGGGAATCTCATTTTATAATCCGCCCTTACCTCGCCTTTAGTAATCTTATCTAATTTTGATTTCAAAAGTTGCTTTCTTAAAAGACTGATTTTATCTGTGAAAAGCTTTCCTTCAATATGGTCATATTCGTGCTGAATTACACGTGCAGCAAATCCTGTTACTGCTTCTTTATGCTCCTCCCAGTTTTCATCAAAATACTGAATAACAATATTGGGTTTACGCATTACTTCTTCTCTGATATCAGGAATACTTAAGCAACCTTCAGAAAACCCCCATGGCTCGCCACTTTCCTCCAGTATTTGCGCATTAATAAAAGCTTTTTTATATTGAGGTTCATCATCCAGTTCGCCGGTATCAACAACAAACAATCTGATAGGTAGGCCTACCTGCGGTGCAGCCAAACCTACTCCACTGGCATTGTACATGGTTTCCCACATATTCTCTATTAAGCCTTTTAAATCAGGATAGTTTTTATCAATAGGCTCGCATTTTTTCTTCAAAACCGGATCGCCGTAAGCTACAATGGGTAATTTCATTGGGTATTTTAATTTTTCTATTTGTCGAGAATTACGATGCAAATTTACTAAAAAGTTAACGAATGTTGTCCGGGCAAAAATTAAGCCGGATTAAATACAAGTGCAGTGAGATTGTTTTCATCTAGAACATAGTTTGCAATCTGGTTAATCTCAAAGGCTGTTACGGCATTGATTTTATTAAAAACCTCCTCAAGGCTGTCTATTTTCTGATAATCTATCAAACTTTTAGCCATTGCTATGATCAGACCTATGCGGTTCTCTTCCCCTAAAGCAATCTGCCCGATAAATTTATTTTTAGCTTTATGCAATTGAATTTCGGTTAATGTATGTTCTCTGAGTTTTTTAAACTCTTTAAAGATCAGTTGCTGAGCTTTTCCTACTTTTTCTTTATCTGTTCCAAAGTACAAAGCAAATATTCCAGTATCGCTCAACGGACTGTAATTGGTTTCTATAGTATAAGCAATGCCATATTTTTCGCGAAGCTGCAAATTAAGAATAGAACTCATACCCGTACCACCTAACATATTATTCAGCAATAGCAATCCGGCCTTTTGTTGGTCATGCAGCGAATAGGCTGGCATACCTAACATACAATGAGCCTGCGCAATAGGTTTGTTAACTATTAATTTAACCGGGTTATAGACTAAAGGAGATTTACGATGAGTTTCCGGAGTATTTTCTGGTATATCGCCATAATACTTGGTACTGCTCTTAATTAACCTCTTAAAAGAATAATTACCCAAAACAGCTATCACAATTTCATTAGTACGGTAATTATCTGTTATAAACTGTTTAATATCGTGTTTATTCAGTTTTTTTACAGTATCTGGCGTACCCAAAATATTTCTGCCCAAGCCATGCCCAGCAAAAATCAGGTCTTCAAAATCATCGTTTATCGCTTCTTCCGGCTGATCTAAATAAGAAGATATTTCATCTAGAATTACTCCTTTTTCTTTCTCCATCTCATCTTCCGGAAATGTAGAATGAAAAACAATATCATTAAAAAGCTCTAATGTTCTATCCAAGTAAGGGTTTAAAAACGACGCATGGATACAGGTATACTCCTTGGTAGTATAAGCATTCAAATCAGCCCCTATACTTTCCAGTCTGTTCAGTATCTGGCTCGTATTTCGCTTTTCTGTACGTTTAAAAATTAAATGTTCAATAAAATGTGCTAAGCCCATTTGTGCATCATTCTCATCCCTCGAACCTGCGTTTACAATAATACAGGCATGAGATATAGCTGATGCGGCAGGAACATGTAATATTCTTATGCCATTTGATAAAGTATGAACGTTATACTCCACTATAATCTCTCCGTATCTGGAAATGAAAGTTCTAAATCTGCAACCACTTTAGCTTTGCTTGGTTTACATGAAAGCAAGGCAAGTAAACTAATCCCTGCAAAAACCATAAAAATTAAGTTGCCGCTTAACATAAAAGCCACAATATTTAAAAAAGCTCCTCCTTCAATCAGGGCGCATCTTATGATGAGGCCAGACTGGTATTTTGCGGTCTTTTGTTCAAAAGTTTCTAACTGTCTTGCTTTCAGCAAAATTCTGCTGAACAGCGTATTGCCGATGGTTATACTCAATAAAGCCACTAAAGGAAAGAGTAAAAAATAAGAAGAAGCAGAAGCCATTTTGGTTGTAAATGTAGTTGTACCACTATATGAAAAATAGGTAGCAAGTGCAAAAAACAAGACCGCCAAACAAAAAGAAAGATGTAGAGTATTAAGGATTTTTAAATTCATCATCATTTTTTAAGACAGCAAAGATAGCTAAACTATAGATTTTTAGTTCAAAAGCTCTTTAAAATCTGTCATTTTGACTTAACCATGTAATTGGAACACACCTTGATAAAGAATCGAAAACTAAAAAACTTAATATTTAAATATGGCAACAGAAAAAGGAAGTATTTCAATACACACAGAAAACATTTTCCCTATCATTAAGAAATTCTTGTATTCGGACAATGAAATCTTTTTAAGAGAATTAGTTTCCAATGCGGTTGATGCCGTACAAAAAATAAAACGTCTCGCTTCATTAGGGCAGTTTAACGGTGAAGTTGGTGAACCGTTGGTTGAGGTTAAATTAGATGAAAAAGCCAAAACCATTACTATAAGTGATAATGGTTTAGGTATGACTGCCGAAGAAATCAAAAAATACATTAATCAGGTAGCTTTTTCAGGAGCGAGTGAATTTGTAGAAAAATTTAAAGATGCTAAAGATGCCAACGAGATTATTGGTAAGTTCGGTTTAGGCTTTTATTCAGCCTTTATGGTTGCTGATCTGGTTGAAATTCAAACTCTATCTTATCAGGAAGGTGCAAAGCCAGCAAAATGGACATGCGATGGTAGTACAGAATTTGAAATAAGCGAAGGTAACAGAACCACTCGAGGTACAGATATTATACTCCATGTTAACGCTGAAAGCGAAGAATTCTTAAGTCAGCAAAAAATACAGGCGATTTTAGATAAATATGCCCGTTTCTTACCTGTTCCGATTAAATTCGGCACAAAAACAGAACAGGTAGAAGACGGTAAAGATGAAGAAGGCAAAACCAAATACACATCTGTTGAAATTGATAACATTGTAAACACTACAAGCCCTATCTGGACAAAATCACCTGCAGATTTGTCAGACAAAGATTATCTTGATTTTTACAGACAACTTTATCCTTTTTCTGATGAACCATTATTCTGGATTCATTTAAATGTAGATTATCCTTTTAATCTAACCGGAGTATTGTATTTTCCTAAGGTTAAAGAAGATTTTGATATGCAGCGCAACAAAATCAAATTATTTAGCCGCCAGGTATTCATTACCGATGAAGTTAAAGATATTGTCCCTGAATTTTTAATGTTATTACATGGGGTTATTGATTCTCCCGATATTCCGTTAAATGTCTCAAGAAGTTTCTTACAGGCCGACAGCAACGTTAAAAAAATCAACACTTACATTACCAAAAAAGTAGCTGATAAACTGGCCGAGTTATTTAAGGCTGATAGAAAAGCTTACGAAGAAAAATGGGGCGACATAGGTCTTTTCGTAAAATATGGCATGATTACCGAGGAAAAATTTTATGAGAAGGCTAAAGACTTTGCACTGTTAACCAATACCCAAAATGAACACTTCACTTTAGAAGAGTACAAAGCTAAAGTGTCACCGTTACAAACTGATAAAAATGGTAACGTGGTTTATTTGTACACTACCGATACAGATAAACAAGATGGATTTATACAGGCTGCTAATAAAAAAGATTATGATGTATTGGTCATGAATCATCCTATTGATAGTCATTTTGTAAGCACTCTTGAACAAAAGCTTGAAAAAACACAGTTAAAACGTGTTGATGCAAGTGTGGCCAATCAGCTTATAGAAAAAGACGAGAAATTAGAATCGGTATTATCAGAAGAGCAAAGCAACAATGTTAAAACTGTTTTTGAGCAGGCAATCAACAAACCTGGTTATAACGTAGAAGTTGTGGCTTTAAATCCTGATGATGCTCCAGTAACCATTACTATGGATGAGTTTATGCGTCGCATGAAAGACATGGCAAAAATGGGTGGCGGAATGAGTTTCTACGGTAACATGCCTGATAGCTATAAAGTGGCTATTAACGGTAATCACAAATTAATCAATAAAATTTTATCAACCACAGATTCTGAGGAGCAAAGCAAGTATGCAAAACAGGCTGTAGACTTGGCATTATTATCGCAGGGAATGCTTACCGGTGCAGAACTAACAGCTTTTGTTAGCCGCAGCGTTGAGTTGATTTAATGCAAAAGGTGCTAAGGTGTTCTTTACAATTTGTTCCTGAGATTAATCCGAAGGTCAAAAACAGGAAAGTAAAGAGCACCTTTTCTTTTTTAAAAATATGAGACGAAAAAATCTGACCACCCCACTCTCAATCGTTTCAATAGTGTTTCTATTGATTAACTTTTATGTTTTTGGGGGGCTTAAACTAATTATCTCAAACCCAGTATTCTTTTATGTTTTCTGGAGCTTTGGGGGTATATTGGCCATTTGCGCTTATTTAGCTACGCTACGTATTCAAAATAAAGAGCCCGACAGATTTTTTACGGTCATTATACATAGCTTTATTATATATTTTTCATCAGAGATCCTGTTCTCCCTTTTTCTTTTGATTAATGATACCTTAAGCTTTTTTAGAGCAGTACCTTACTATTTCGAAACCCATTCATTCATCATTCCCGGCCGCAGTCTCATCCTGGTTGAGATGGGAACGGCTCTTTCTGTTTTTCTTTGTCTGTTATTTATATATGGAATACTTTGGGGTAAATATCAATACCAGATAATTAAACATGTGCTTTATTTCGATGATTTGCCTGAAGCATTTGAAGGTTTTACCATTACCCAGATCTCAGATATTCATGCAGGCAGCTTCAGCAATGCCAAGCAGGTACAGAAAGGTATAAATCTGATCAATAAACAGCACAGCGATTTGTTTGTTTTTACAGGTGACCTGGTAAACAACCGGGCAGCAGAAATTGCTCCCTGGATTAAACATTTCTCGCAAATCAAAGCCAAATACGGTCAGTTCTCGGTATTAGGTAATCATGATTATGGTGATTATGTAAAATGGCCAAATGAAGCTGCTAAAGCAAAGAATTTACAACAATTAAAAGATTATCACGCTCAAATTGGTTTCAGATTATTGTTAGATGAGCATGTTACGCTTACAAAGGGCCATCAAAAAATTATTTTAGCAGGTATCGAAAATTGGGGTATAGGTTTCGGACAGCGGGGAAATTTAAATAAATCCCTTGAAAATACACAAATCGATGATTTTAAAATCCTTCTTTCTCATGATCCTACACATTGGGAAGAAGAAGTAAAAATCCATCCTTCAAAAATACATTTAACTTTATCTGGCCACACACATGGCATGCAATTTGGTATTGAGTTGTTCGGGATAAAATGGAGCCCTGTAAGCCTGAGGTATAAACATTGGGCAGGATTAAAAACCGAAAACCAGCGTACCATCAATATTAACCGGGGTTTTGGGTTTTTAGGATTTTTAGGCAGAGTGGGCATCTGGCCAGAAATTACTGTCATAGAATTACGTAAAAACAAAATTAAACCGCAATAAATGCGTTTTATTTATGATATTTAAACAGCCTGTTATAAACCGGCCACCAATTTTATTGTTATGAGAACTCTATCAGGATTAAAATTATTCATTAGCGCCATCGTAATTGGTTTAAGCTTAACATCATGTCTGAAAAACAAGAACAGTGATTACCAGCCAGTACAAATTTCAGGCTTAAGCCTTATTAACGCAGTGCCTTCATCTACCAATTTAGACGTTTATGTTGATAATCTGAAAGCAACTAACTTTTCAATAGATTTTTCTTTTGGCACTAAAATAGATTATCTGAATGCTTATTCAGGCAAGCGAAAATTAGATTTGACCAAACAAGGTGTTCAAACTTCATTAGCCTCTACAACAATTACCCTTGATCCTCAGATCGCATATTCTCTATTTGCTGTTAACAAAATTGAAACGCCTGAATTTCTACTTTTAAAAGATGATTTAACCGCTCCCCAAAGTGGAAAAGCTAAAGTAAGATTTGTGAATTTAAGCCCCGATTTAGGTATTGCAAGCATAGCCATAAACGGCTCTAACACAAATCTTTTCAGTAATATGTCCTTTAAACAAGCTTCTGATTATACAGAAATAACCGCGGGCACTTCTGTTACTTTTGATCTTAAAAACAGTAATGGAACCGTAGAAACTCAGTTAAGTCAGGCCCAGATTGAAGCAGGAAAAATTTATACGATTTACGCAAAAGGATTAAAATCTGCCAGTGACAATACACAACTAAGTATGTCTATATTTAGGCAGAAATAGAAGTACTTATTATAGAAATGGAACAAAATACAACCATTGCAAGCAAGCGATATTTTAACAAGAAAAATATAGTGAATGTTATTTTAATTTCACTCATGCTGCTGATTACTTTTGTTCCGCCTGTAAAAGCTTATTTTATACAAGGTCTGATGCAAATTGGGCTGTTTACGCCTTCAGAGCAAACCAAGAACGCTACTGTACCTACTGACCTTTCTAAGATTGTATTTACCGATTCAAAAGGGAACCAAGTAAGTTTAGCCGATTTAAAAGGTAAGATTGTTTTCTTAAACTTTTGGGCAACATGGTGCCCCCCGTGCATTGCAGAAATGCCTTCTATCAACAAGCTGGCACAGTTATATAAAGATGATAAGGATCTTGTTTTTATGATGGTTGATGCAGACGGCGATTTTAGCAAGTCGATTGATTTTATGAGCAAAAGACAGTATAGTCTTCCCGTTTATAAAACGGTTAGCAGCGTACCCGAAGTTATTTTTGGAGGCTCATTACCAACCACCATCGTACTTGATAAACAAGGCCGCCTATCTTTTAGGGAAGTTGGTGCTGCAAATTACAACAGTAAAAAATTCATTAACTTTATAGAGAAGCTAAAAGCTTTAAAAGATTAAATCGCTTCTTATATCTTCATTTTTATGCAACCATTTGATTTAGAGCTTAACCAAGTTAATTACGCTGTATTTCCTGAAGGAAATGAAACTTATACTATTTATAAAGAAGGAAAAGAATACATACAAATCCAGAAAGATGAAGGCGAGCAATGGATCAAGTTTGATGAAGAGACTGGAACTCCTGTTTTTGAGTATGACGAAGAAGTAAATCAACTAGGCAAACTTATTGAGTATTATAAAGAGAATCCTGAAGAGGATGAAGATGAATTATAACTTCTATTGCTCTTTTAAAGTGTAACTAAATAAACGGCTTTTAATTTTTTCTCCCTCAATCCAAACTGTTATCTGAGCATTCTCATCTTGGGAAATTAAAAAGCCATACCCTTTTTTGGGGCCTTTTTCACTATACAGTTCTAATTGTTTTCCGCTCTTTCTAATCTGATCAAATATCTCTTTTACCCGATCTGCAGAAATAGAAAGGGTATCCTTATATTGTTTATTCCCATTTGTATATTCTATAATCAGTTTCTGAGGAACCAGATTGAAAGGAGTTATCTCTGTGAGCTCTTCTTGTTTGGATACCGAAATAAAATCATCAGGTGTGAGCAGTAAAGCTGCTTCAATTTTTATGGAATACGTTTTCTTAACTTGTAATAAAGCTTTATAGTAATATCTATTCCAGGCAGCATATTTATAGATCTTTATGCCTATACCTATTAACAATAATATGGCCAGAGCAAAATAAATCTTGTTGATAAGGTTAATTTTCATCTGTTAATGTGCAAATGCCTCAGCCAAATTAAAACCGTAAATTATAAAAATCACAAGAATTACACTAATAATCAAAACAAGGGCAAAAAACCATTTCCCTCGGTTATAGCCTCTGCCATGGTAACTAATTGCATATAGAAAAGCTAAGAATGCCATTCCTATAGAGATATAAACAATATTTAGATACACTTGGTCTTCTGTCAATTTTCCTATGGTTAAAAACATAACCAGTAATAACAGGTTTACCACGATCATTAAAATAGAAATATCGCTGTTCTTTCGTTTAAGTCTTTGCTGTTCTATTTCTTCCATTGTTATCCAGCCCAGTTTTCACGATCTAAACTACGGTAATTAATAGCTTCTGCCAAATGTTCTATTTCAATTGTTTTGGAATTAGCAAGGTCTGCAATGGTTCTGGCTACCTTTAATATCCTATCATAAGCTCTTGCAGATAAACTTAGTTTTTCCATAGCTTGTTTAATTAGATTTTTACCTGCTTCATTGATTTCACAGATACTTCTCACCATGGCCGAGTTCATTTGTGCATTTGCATACAAGCCTTCATGAGATTTAAACCTTTGGTGTTGCAATACTTTGGCTTTGATTACTCTTTCTCTTATGGCTTGACTCGATTCGGCTTTTGCAGAAGAAGATAGCTCTGAAAAATTTACAGGTGTTACTTCCACATGCAGATCTATCCGGTCTAATAATGGTCCCGAAACCTTACTCAGATATTTTTGCACCACTCCCGGAGCACAGATGCACTCTTTTTCAGGGTGATTAAAAAATCCGCATGGACATGGATTCATAGAAGCAACCAGCATAAAGTTTGCCGGATAATCTACAGAAAACTTAGCTCTTGAAATGTTTACTTTCCGGTCTTCTAAAGGTTGTCGCATTACCTCTAAAACTGTTCTTTTAAATTCAGGTAGTTCATCTAAAAAAAGTACACCGTTATGTGCAAGAGATATTTCTCCTGGACTGGGATGTGCGCCGCCACCAACCAGAGCTACATCAGATATGGTATGATGCGGTGCTCTGAAAGGGCGTTCTGAAAGCAAAGAACTGCTTGCAGCTAATTTTCCCGCTACAGAATATATTTTTGTGCTCTCGAGTGCTTCCTGCAAGGTTAAAGGTGGTAAAATAGAAGGCAATCGCTTCGCCAGCATCGTTTTTCCGGCACCGGGAGGGCCTATCAATATTACATTGTGACCTCCCGCAGCTGCAATTTCAAGCGCTCGTTTTATATTTTCCTGCCCCCTTACATCTGCAAAATTCTGTTCAACATCATTAACTTCATCAAAAAAAACTTTTCTGGTATCTATTCTAAGGGGCTCAGGCTTTTCTTTATGAGAAAAGAAATTAATGACATCACTTAAGGTTTCCATTCCAAACACATCGACGTTATTTACAATTGCTGCTTCTCGAGCATTTTGTTTAGGCAATATAAAGCCTTTGTATCCTTCTTTACGGGCTTGTATCACAATAGGTAATGCACCAGTTATACTTTGCAGCCCTCCATCTAACGAAAGCTCTCCCATTATCACATAATCCGCTAATTCATCTGCACTGATCTGTCCTGAAGCAGCTAAAATACCAATGGCTATGGGAAGATCATACGCAGAGCCTTCTTTACGGATATCTGCAGGAGCCAGATTAATTAGTATTTTTTGTCGAGGCATATGAAACCCAGATATACGGATGGCGCTTTCAACCCTGAAAAGGCTCTCTTTTACGGCATTATCTGGTAATCCCACCACATAATATCTGCTTCCACTACCTACGCTTACTTCAATCGTAATTGTTAATGCATCCACTCCGCAGAGTGCGCTGCCAAAAGTTTTAACAAGCATTATTTAGATTATTTTATTCAATATAAAAAAATATAGTGAAAGCCAGCTGTTTAAAAAAAGTACAGCAAGAAAAAAGCTGCCCAAAAGGGCAGCTTTCCATAGAAATATCTACAATCTTTTACATCGATAAAATCTCAGCTAATTTTAACCAAGCAGGAGTAATTTGCTGTGCATTAATATGTTTTATGGCTCCTGCAAAAGGCGTAAAAATGATTTCTTTATTTACCTGTCCAACCATTACGCCAGCTTTGCCTTCTAAAAGACCTTCAACAGCGGCAACACCTAAACGACTTGCTAAAACCCTATCCATACAGGTTGGTTTGCCTCCGCGTTGTATGTGGCCCAGTACAGAAATACGGATATCATAGTTAGGGAATTTCTTTTCCAAAGCCTTGCCTACATTGTATGCGCCTCCGGCTTCGTCGCCTTCAGCTACAACAATAATTTTTGAAGCCTTGTCTTTTCTTCCATTCTCTATACGCTTAATCAAATCACTTATTGCTGTTTTAGCTTCGGGAATCATGATCGCTTCTGCTCCTACGCCTATTCCGCTACGAAGCGCTATCAGTCCTGAGTCACGTCCCATTACCTCAACAATAAATAAACGATCATGCGATTCTGCCGTATCTCTAATTCTGTCAACAGCGTTTACAACCGTATTAATGGCCGTATCATAACCAATGGTAAGATCTGTTCCCATTAGATCGTTGTCTATAGTTCCCGGTAAGCCAACAATCGGAAAATCATATTCCTGAGCAAATACATTTGCACCGGTAAAAGTCCCGTCTCCCCCTATTACAACCAGAGCATCTATTTCTCTTTGTTTGAGGTTATCATATGCCTTAGCTCGGCCCTCTTTGGTCCTGAAAGCATCGCATCTGGCTGTTTTTAAAATCGTACCTCCGCGTTGTATAATATTGGCTACAGATTTTCCATCCATCGGAATAAAATCTGCATTGATTAGCCCATCGTATCCTCTCAAAATCCCCGTCACTTTGAGCTCGTGATATAAACTTGCCCTTACCACAGCTCTTATTGCTGCGTTCATGCCAGGAGCATCTCCTCCGGATGTCAATACGCCAATATTTTTTATTCTACTCATTTAGCGGAATTAAATTTATCTACCCCACTCTGTAAGAATGCTGCATATTCTTTTGCATTGAAGATAGCTCCCTGAGCAGGCACAAGGGGATTTAGCTGATGATCTACCAGAACGTAGTAAGGTTGCGAGTTAGCACCGTATTTAGTTGCTTGTAAATCCTGATTCCATCTACCTAAATCATCTGTATTCCCTTTAAGGTAATTAGAATAATGTACTTTTTCTGCAGGCATTTTTATAGAACGCTCATCTACATAAAGCTGAATTAGCACATATTTTTCTTTGATTATTTTTCCTACTTCCTGATCAATCCATACATCATCTTCCATTCTGCGACAATTTACACAGGTATGTCCTGTAAAATCTAGCATAATCGGTTTATTTACCTTTTTAGCAAATTCTATTCCCTCATCAAGATCAAAGAACACATTGAATCCATGAGGAGGATGTAAAACTTCATCATGTTTTACTTTCTTAGGGAAATCCAAAGAAGTTTGAGATCCTGAAGAAGATGAACCGCCACTACTTAAAATAAAATCCTGAGTATGCATAGGAGGAGCTAAACCACTTAATACTTTTACAGGTGCGCCCCATAAGCCAGGTACCATATAAACTGCAAAAGAAATAGATACAATAGCTAACAATAATCTTGGCACACTAATGTAATCCAACGTGCTGTCGTGAGAAAATTTGAGCTTTCCTAATAAATAAAAGCCCATCATGGCAAATATCACAATCCACAATACCAGAAATACCTCTCTGTCAAACCATCCCCAGTGCCATACTAAGTCGGCAGCCGATAAGAATTTCAATGCAAGAGCCAGTTCCAAGAAACCTAAGCAAACTTTTACACTATTTAGCCATCCCCCTGATTTTGGCATGCTATTTAAAAATCCAGGGAAAATTGCTGACAAAGTAAAAGGTAGAGCTAAAGCTAGAGCAAAACCAAACATACCCATTGCCGGAGCTAAAACTTCGCCCTTGGCACTTGCTTGAACCAACAAAGTACCTATTATTGGCCCTGTACATGAAAAAGAAACCAGCGCTAAAGAAGCGGCCATAAAGAAGATTCCACCTAAACCTTTACTGTTATCTGCTTTCTGGTCTATCCTATTCACAAAAGAACTCGGTAAAGTAATCTCAAAAGCGCCAAAGAAAGAAACAGCAAAAACAACGAGCAATAAGAAGAATAAAATATTAAATATACCGCTACTACTCAGTTCATTTAGTTTAGAAGAACCAAATAGAATTGTTATCAGCAAGCCTAAAACAACATAAATAACAATAATTGAAAGACCGTAGATCAAGGCTTGTCCAATACCTTTTTGTTTACTTCCTGCCCTTTTGGTAAAGTAACTTACGGTTAAAGGAACCATAGGAAAAATACAGGGCATCAGGAAAGCCAGAAACCCTCCCAGCAAGCCTTCTATAAAAGTATGCCACAAAGTCTGTTCTTTATTAGGTGCTGCTACGGTAGCCGTTGCACCCACTGTATCAGTCGTAACAGAAGCTTTCTTAACCGTATCAGCTTTGATATTATTGGCCGCACTGTCTGCCGCAGAACCAATGGTTATAAAGCCATCGTCATCAGCCTCTTGTACTGTAGTTGTATCTTTTTGTATAGATAAAGCAGCATAAGTATAATTTATGCTAACGCTAGTTAATAAAAGAATTAACAGCGCTATAAAGCTTAATTTTTTCATTTGTATATTAAAAAAACATCATAAACTTAAGCTTACCCGTATAAAAACTTTTGGTATGCAGTTTAACTGCATACCAAAAGATCTGTTCTTTTAAAAAACCAAACAGGTAAACAATTTATTCCCGATTATTTTACCGGAATGCTAAAAGAAACTTCAGCAGGAGGTAAGCATGAGTGATCATTACATACCATATACTCTACTTTTCCTTTTACAACGGTAGTTCCTTTATTAAGCTTTACTTTTTGTTTAAAGATAACCTGATCTTCAAAATAGCTTACATCCATCTTAAATACCTTTTCAAATTTGGTAATAGGTGTTGGTTCTTCTGTTTTACCAACCAAGCTATAATCTGCAGATTTACTGTAGGTAAAAATAGTTTTGTTTGGACCACCAGGTTTTAAATTCTGAGAATACAGGTGCCAGCCATCGTCAACTGTGGCCTTAATAAACAATGTAGCTTCATTTTTACCCGTTTTTTTAGCCATGTAAGACCATGTAACAGGATTTTCTAGCTGGGCAAATGCACCAATTGTGCCTAAAAGCACAAAGGTTAGAATTAAAGTGATTTTTTTCATTTGTGTGTATTTTTAGTTTAAAGTGTGTTCTAACTAAGTTTTAATTGTTGTCCAAAATAGAAAATATTGAATGAAAAATCAATCTAAAAATTCTATTTCTTTAAAACTGAATTTCTTTATCTGCCCGTTTAAACAGCTGACATTTAATAAGCCGTTATCATCTACATCACTTATTGTTCCTCTGAACTCCTGCCCCTGTACTTTAAATAATGCTTCAGTCTGATATTTAAACAGATTTTTAATATAATCCTCTTTGATTACCTGTATCTTATTTGCCTTAAGATTAAGGTAATACTGCTCTATACCTCTACAAATCTGTGCCAAAACTTCGAGCTTATTAACATCATGATGTAAAATTTGATTCATAGATATAGCCTTAGATTGTATCTGAGTGTCAAAAATCTGCTGATTTACATTAAGACCTATGCCAATAATGCTACTTTTTAACTGATTGCCCGAAATGCTGTTTTCGATTAAAATACCTCCCAGTTTTTTACGATTATAATAAATATCGTTAGGCCATTTTATTTGTGGTCTTTCAGGTAAAAAACGGGCTAAGGCATTGCAAATAGCCAAACTAATGATCATATTGAGAGAAAACTGGTTCACTGGCGACAAAAACCTTGGACACAAATAAATACTAAAAGTCAGGTTTTTCCCCGGCTCCGTATGCCATATATTTTCTTGCTGACCTCTTCCGGCAAACTGATTGTCTGCCATAATTACAGTCCCTTCGGTTAATGGCTCAAAATTTGAAGCCATATTTTTTAAATAATTATTCGTAGAATCAACGGATGATAATTTGATGAGATTTTGACCAACAAATAATGTAGAAAAAGTGTTATTTTGCAATTGTTGATTTTAATTTTTATGATTTACCAAAATTAATTGATTTGATGATAAAAAAGAAAACCGAAGATCTATCAGCGATGCTTTCACAGATTGCCATACATGGCATACAAGAAAAAAAGGGAAAGGATATTGTTCGCTTAGATCTAAGGCAGGTAAATAGTGCCGTATCTGATTATTTTGTAGTTTGCAACGCAGACTCTTCTACTCAGGTAAGAGCCATTGCCGATAGTGTGGAGGATGAGATTTACAAATCGACACAAACTGAACCTTGGCGTAAAGAGGGCTTTGAAAACGCCGACTGGATAATTTTAGATTATTTAGATATCGTAGTCCATATTTTTAAAACAGAAAAAAGAGATTTTTATGGCATAGAAGAATTATGGGGTGATGCCGAAACTACCAGATTTAAAAGTGCCTAAACCAAAAACACATAACTGAAACCATGACACAAAATCAGGATAATAATAAAAAACCTAAACAGATTAAACGACTTCCCAACATTCCGAAAAAGCCTCAAAAATCACCTAAATTCAACATTTTTTGGGTATATGCTACCATCATTATAGGTTTATTGGTATTTAATTTCATGTTTAACAGCAGTGATCTGAAAACCATCAGCTATAAAGAGTTTGAGCAGAATATGCTTTTACCCGGTGATGTTAAGCAAATCGTAGGTTACCGTTCTTCTGACGGCGAAACCTATACTGGAGAGATTTATTTAAAAGAGGGTAAAAACGAAGACCCTAAGTTCAAAAAATACGTTAACAATGGCGCTTTATCTATCAGTAAAAATGGACCTATTGCCAAAATTGTTACAACCACATCTGAGTCATTAGAGAAAAAATTGGCTGAATCTCAAAAAGATATGCCACCTGCAGAGCAGATTACCATAACTGCTTCTTCTAAATCAAGTCCGTGGTTAAATATATTCTTACAAATCGTACTTCCCGTACTACTTTTTGCAGGTTTATGGATCTTTATGTTACGTCGTATGAGCGGCGGTGGCGGTGGTGGCGGTGGCCAGATTTTCAACATTGGTAAATCTAAAGCTACCTTGTTTGACAAAGAAAGTCAGGTTAATATAACGTTTAATGATGTTGCAGGACTTGAAGAGGCTAAAACCGAGGTAATGGAAATTGTAGATTTCCTTAAAAACCCTAAAAAATATACCAATTTGGGCGGAAAGATCCCTAAAGGAGCTTTATTGGTAGGTTCTCCGGGTACAGGTAAAACTTTATTGGCAAAAGCTGTTGCAGGAGAAGCTCAGGTGCCTTTCTTTTCATTATCGGGTTCTGATTTTGTTGAGATGTTTGTAGGTGTGGGTGCTTCACGTGTACGTGATTTGTTTAAACAGGCTAAAGATAAAGCGCCATGTATCATCTTTATTGATGAGATTGATGCAATTGGTCGTGCCCGTGGTAAAAACAGCGTAATGGGTGGTAATGATGAACGTGAAAACACACTAAACCAGTTATTAGTTGAAATGGATGGTTTTGGTACGGACTCGGGTATCATTATCCTTGCTGCAACCAACAGACCTGATGTATTGGACTCGGCTTTAATGCGCCCGGGACGTTTTGACAGACAAATCTCAATTGATAAACCAGATTTGGTTGGTCGTGAGCAGATCTTTAAAGTTCACCTTAAACCGGTTAAAATTGCACCTGATGTGGATGCCAAAAAGCTTTCTGCACAAACTCCAGGATTTGCAGGAGCCGAAATTGCCAATGTTTGCAATGAAGCAGCACTAATTGCTGCACGTAAAAATAAGCAGATGGTTGATATGCAGGATTTTCAGGATGCTATTGACCGTGTAATTGGTGGTTTAGAGAAAAAGAATAAAATTATATCTCCTGAAGAGAAAAGAATTGTGGCTTACCACGAAGCAGGACATGCTATTGCCGGCTGGTTCTTAGAACATGCAAACCCACTGGTAAAAGTATCTATTGTACCGAGGGGTGTTGCGGCTTTGGGTTATGCCCAATACTTGCCCAAAGAACAGTTCTTATATACTACAGAGCAGTTAATGGACGACATGTGTATGACCATGGGCGGACGTGTTGCCGAGGATATTGTTTTCGGTAAAATATCAACCGGAGCTTTAAGCGATCTTGAACATATTACACGTATTGCTTATGGGATGGTAAAAATCTACGGTATGAATAAAGAAGTTGGGAACGTATCTTTTTACGATCCTCATGCAGAATATAGTTTTGATAAACCTTATTCTGATAAAACTGCCGAAATGATCGATACTGAAGTGCGTAAATTATCTAACGAGGTTTATGAACGCACCAAGGCTTTACTACTCGAAAAACGTGAAGGGTTAGAAAAACTTGCTCAAAAATTATTAGAGAAAGAAATTCTTTTCCAAACCGATTTAGAAGACATCTTAGGTAAACGTCCTTTTGATACCAGGACCACATATGATGAATTTGTAAATGGTGACACACCCAAAGAGATAGAAAAACCAGTTGAAATTGTTCCCGGAGATACTCCTGTAGTAGAGCATCTTACAGAGAACAGCACACAACAGGAAGGAAATTAAGTTTTAATAACTATATTGAGCAGGCAAGCATTTAAAAATGTTTGCCTGTTTTTGTATAGATCAAATGCCTTACCTACATTTGAAAAATATTCATGAAAGATAATATTACACCAAAAGAGCTTATGCTCAAAAAAATAAGGAAAGCTCTTCTTGAAAAAAGAGATAATCCTTATCCTAATCTGGAAGAGACACCTCTGTACAAGCCCAATGAAGAAGAATTAGAGATTCTTTTTGCGCAGGAGCTTGCTGCTGTATCAGGTAATTTTATCTTTTGTGAAAATGGTGTAGATTTTATTGAAAACCTGCTTACTTTAGCAGATAAATACAAATGGCGTAAAATTTACTGCTGGGAACCACAGTTACAGGAGTTATTGGCACATTATGAATTTCCTTTTTACAAAGGAGATAGAGACTTTGAGCAGGCCGAAGTAGGAATTACTATGTGTGAGGCTTTAATTGCACGCAATGGCTCTGTAATGGTTAGTAATGCCAATGCCGCCGGACGCAGATTAAGTATATATCCGCAGCAACACATTGTGATTGCACGTACAGGTCAGTTGGTTTTAGACCTGAAAGATGCTTTTCAGCTTCTAAAAGAACGGTATGGAACGCAATTACCTACTATGATCAGTACCATTACCGGACCAAGCCGTACCGCCGATATTGAAAAAACACTTGTTTTAGGCGCCCATGGCCCAAAAGAGCTGTTCGTTTTTATGGTAGATGATTTTTCTTAATCATTTTCTTTTATTCTATAGCATATTAAAAAATAATCTTATATTTAAACATAATACCAAAACGGTTTTTGGTTTAAATTTTAAATATGCCCATATATTCAACAATTATTGGAACGGGAAGTTATATTCCTGAGCAGGTAATCAACGGTTCTTTCTTTGCCCATCGTGTATTTTACGAGAACGGAGAGCTTATTCCAAAAGCAAACGATGAAATTATCCATAAGTTTAGCGAAATCACTGAAATTGTTGAACGTAGATACGCGGATGATCATCTTTTAAATCACGACATAGCAGTTATTGCAGCCCAAAATGCACTTAACGATGCACAAATTGATAAAGAAAGTCTGGATCAGATCATATTCTGCCATAATTTTGGCGACATCAGACACAACAGTAACCGTGTAGATATGTTACCAGCGCTTGCAGCTAAGGTTAAACAAATTCTAGATATACAAAATCCCGATTGTGTTGCTTACGATTTGATCTTTGGTTGTCCGGGATGGGTGCAGGGTGTTATACAGGCAGATTATATATTAAGAACAGGGGACGCAAAACGGATTATGGTTATAGGAGCCGAAACTTTATCCCGCATAGTTGATCCGCATGATAGGGATTCTATGATCTTTGCAGATGGTGCCGCAGCTGTAATTTTTGAAGGAAAAACTGCAGAACAACCTATTGGAGTACTTGCTCATAAAAGTCAGACTTATGCAGCATATGCCTCGCTATTAACTATGGGAAAGAGTAATAACCCAGAGGAAAACAACAATAATTTATACATTAAAATGAATGGGCGAAAGCTATATGAATTTGCTGTTGTAACTGTACCTCAGGTTGTAAAAAGCGCCATAGATAAGGCCGGGCTTGATATCAGCGATATTAAAATGGTATTTATCCATCAGGCTAATGGCAAAATGGATTGTGCCATTATGAAACGTTTGTTTAAACTTTATGAAGCAACAGAAATACCCGAGAATCTGGTTCCGATGACCATTTCATGGCTTGGCAATAGCTCTGTAGCAACCATACCTACTCTGATAGATCTGGTTCTGCATAAACAAGTAAAAAAGCATCAGATTAAAGAAGGCGATTATACGGTATTTGCTTCTGTAGGAGCCGGTATGCATATCAATGCAGTGGTATACAAGTTCTAATCAGACAGTCTTTTCAAACCCTGTTTGGCCTCATTTTCTATGCTATTTTCATATTCATGATTTTTCATGGCTATGGCCGTATTGTAAAAAGATCTCGCTCTTCCCGCATTTTTATCCTTTTCACAGATATTACCTGCCAATACAGCGGCTTTTGCGGCATAATAGTATTTCAGATTTCTTCCGGTATTAATGGCATTCTGATACTGTGCTAAAGCCTGTTCATTTTTGTTAAGCTCATCATATACCCTTCCTAAACGGTAAAAGTATTCAGTTTTGTCTTTTGCAGAAGCCAGCATAGATGTATTTATACTGTTCAGGATTTCGAATGCATTATTAAAATAACCCCCGTCAAAAAGAAGACGTGCTTTTAAGAGTTCTTTATTAGGCGCTGGAGCAGCAGCCTCATTCAAAGCCTGTTTATCCTTATCATTATACGTGTATCCATTATTTCTTACTTTGGCAATGTAATTATTATACCCTGAACTGTCATTTTTTAACAGAGAAATGAAGCTGAGATGCAGGTAGGTATCTTTGATATAACTACTGCCTTTATTACTCTGTAAAAAAGCATCAAAATTGCCTGCTGCCCTGAAATCCAGCTTATTTAGCTTAACAATGCCTAATAAATAATCCAAGTAAGGAAAGGGTTGGTAGGCGCTTCCTTTAGGCCTGTTCTCAAGTATATTTATAGCCTGATCATTATGGTTGTTACGTGCACATACATAAGCCTGCAAATAAGTTTTCAGCAAGCTACTATCTGCAAAACGAGCTGTGTATTTCATCGTTTTGCTATAAGCTGTCGGGCTTTTTACCACATCAGATAAAACATATGAATAGTAAAATACTACTTCTTCATAAAACGGTTCATAAGCCGATTTGGGTAAATTTTCAGCTAACTTATCCAACATATTCAAACCCGTGGCCACATCACCTTTAATACCAAATGCAGCTAAAGCTTTTTTCATAAAGCCATCGGGCAGAGACCCCATCACTACATTGATTAGGCCTATTCCTTTACCATTCAAATGAAAGCCCGGAAATTTCTTACTATTATCTTGCAGCAAATTGCTTGCCCGGTTAATTTCTCTCGAAGCAGTATAATATTCTCCAAATCTACTTCTTATCAAAGCCCATTGTAAATTGATTTCGGCCTGTGCATACAGGTAATAGGGCGAGTTTTTATCATCTTTACTGATTTCGTTCAAACGGTTGTTCTTATTGTTCTCAAGCCGTTCAAATTCAGATTTACTTTCATTGGTAATTAGGTAAAAGTAATCTATGTAATTTTCTAATAAAGCACTTATTACATTGTTTGGCCTAGCTTTTCTTTCGGCAGCTATCAATTGCCTAGCCGCAGGCAGTTTAAGCTCAATAATATTTTGGTAAGCTTTTAAGCAGTTTGCATTAAAATCAAAATTGGCAAATGCTCCAAGAGGGAGAGCGGTGAATAATAAAACAATGTATTTTTTTTGAAGAAAATTAAGGTATTTAATGTACATCTAATTCAATTAATCGGTTACAGCAATATAATTATTTATATCAACCTTAAAAACACAACTTTGTTTTATTAATTAAAACAAAAAAGGCCAGAAATTAGTATTCTGGCCTTTATATTTTATATAACCGAAAGCGGTTAAGCTTCTGCTACTTCATGTGTCAATGCTTCATCAACCAAGATTCTTCCGCAGTGCTCACAAACAATGATTTTTTTACGCTGACGGATATCTAATTGACGTTGAGGAGGAATTTTATTAAAGCACCCAGAACAAGAATCTCTTTCAATGGTTACCACAGCTAAACCGTTAACCGCATTTGTTCTTAAACGGTTATATGCAAATAAAAGCCTGTCTTCAATTGCACCTTGTGCTTTTTCTGCTTTCTTCAACAACGCATCTTCTTCCTTCTCTGTTTCTGCAGTAATGGTTTCAAGTTCTGTTCTTTTAGCATCAAGATCACCTTTTCTCATTTCAAGATTAGCCTGAGCTTTATCATAGATCTCAGTTTTGTTATTGATCTCAAATCCGTATTCTCTGATCTTTTTCTCACAAACCTGTATCTCAAGATTCTGAATTTCTATCTCTTTTGTCAGGGCGTCGTATTCACGATTATTTTTAACTTCTTTCAATTGAGCATCGTACTTTTTAATTAAGGTTTGTGCTTCCTTAATCATATTTTTACGATTTACAATTGCATCTTCTGTATCATCTAACTCGTTCTTTATTTTCTGGATACGGGTTTCTAATCCTGCCACCTCATCCTCTAAATCAGCTACTTCTACAGGTAACTCACCTCTAATTTGGCGAATTTTGTCTATTTTAGAATGTATGGTTTGTAATTCGTATAAAGCCTTTAGCTTTTGCTCTACTGTTTGTTCCATTAAAACAAATAATTTATGGGGTTTGTGTTATGCTCCGTTAAACGGATTGCAAAGTTAGGAAATTTTTCTTGAATATTCTCTATCAACAAATTAGATGTAAATTGTTCTGTTTCAAAATGTCCGATATCTGCTATAATCAATTTATTTTCAGCATCAAAAAATTCATGGTACTTAAAATCGGCCGTTACAAAAGCATCCGCACCTGCCGCTATCGCTTTTTGTAACAAAAAGCTTCCAGACCCACCGCATACCGCAACCTTTCTGATCTTTTTAGGTAAAACAGCTGTATGCCTTACTACTGTGGCCTGCATTTCATTTTTCACATGTCTTAAAAAATTCATCCCTTCCATTTCTTCATGTAACCAGCCTATCATTCCTGCGCCTACATTATTCAATTCATTGGCTAGCGGATAAATATCATAAGCTACTTCTTCATAAGGATGGCTTTCTAAGAGTGCAACCAAAACTTTTCTTTCATCCTGAACTTTAAAAATGGTTTCTATTCTTATTTCCTCTTCTTTATGCTGTTTCCCTATTTCACCCACATAAGGATCGGCAAGATCATTAGCTTTAAACGTTCCTGTTCCCTGTGCATTAAAACTGCATTCGCCGTAATTGCCTATTTCTCCTGCTCCGGCAACAAACAGTGCATTTCTAACTGCTTCTGCATGCGAAACCGGACAAAAAACCACTAATTTTTTTAATAAGCCGGCTTTAGGCGCCAAAACTTTGGCATTTTGCAAACCCAATTTCTTACAGATGTAGCCACTTACACCATTTGCAACATGATCTAAATTAGTATGTATAGCGTAGAGAGAAATATTGTGCCTAATGGCTTTAATTACTACTCGCTCTACGTAATTTTTACCTGTAAATTTCTTCAGTCCTTTGAATACAATAGGATGATGCGTGATAATGAGGTTGCAGTTTTTTGAAATGGCCTCGTCAACAATCTGCTCTGTACAATCTAAAGCTACCAAAGCGGCTCTGATTTCTTCGTCCGGATTTCCCACAATTAAACCCGAATTATCATAGTCTTCCTGATAGTTTAATGGGGCAAGACTTTCAAGGTGATTCGTTATTTCCCTTAACTTCATAGCCTAAAAATAAGAAATCCCCATAAGTTAAAGCTTATGAGGATGAAAATATTCTATATAAACCTATTGCTGAGGTTGTTGGAAACTACCCATTCTTACCATTTGTAAACTTTCAAATACCATCCTCTGATTGTATTCAAATGCAATGCTTTTGTGGTTCACAATATCTACAATGGTTCCGATCATACATAAACCATAAGTTAAAAAGAACAGGATCCCCATACCAATCTGCCCTACAATAAATCTTGATAAACCCGGCACAAAGAAGCCAATTACAGAGAACATCAGTAAATCGCTCGGATTTTTTCTCTTACTTGCATAGATCATTAAAAATGTACGCAATTGTTGTTCATTCAAACCATTTGTAGCCGTTTGTAAGTATGAATATTCTTGAGGGGTTATACCCGGTAAAGACATGAAATTTTGATCAAACATTTTTTATCCTCCTAATATTTTTAAATCGATATACGTTTTTCTTTAATTATTAAAACAGTTACTAGCCTGTAAATCCGGTATAAAATCAGCATCAGTGCCGGTATGCCAAACCAATGATACCTTAAGCTCTCATTTATATTAGCGTGGAACAACGCTGAAATCGATCTTCCTAATCCGCATCCCGGACACCAGTCTATACCTAAATTAGCCAAGGGGCATAGGGTAAAATGATGTTCACTCGGGTTTGCCATGGCCAATAATACCAGCGCAAAGATCCAGAAAAACAGTTCAAAATACTTACCTTTTACCATGCTAATTGCCTGTTTTTATATGTTAGAAGCCTTTAAAATAGCTTTGTTACTCCAGTTTATTTAAATTTCGACGAAAGGTAAATAAAAACCGACAAATTAGCGCCCTTCATCGAACAAAATTGGATTGGTATCTTTAACAGATAGAATTATTGCAGTTAATTTAGCAGTAATTAAAGCCTAAACTTTAAGGGTTACGGTGCAATGATTATTATTTTATGCTGTATCTTTGAATAGTGAACGTTAAAGATTTAATTGAAAGATTTAAGACCGATAAACGTGTACTTGCACTGGCCACATCGCTGAACAGCCACAAAAGCAAAACACAAGTAAAAGGTTTAGTGGGCTCTGCTGATGCCTTTATTGCTGTTACAACCTATTTTCTACAACACAAACCTCAGTTGTTTATATTTCCTAACCGTGAAGAAGCCGCTTATTTTTCTTCTGATCTTGAAGCACTTTTAGGGAAAGAGGTGCTTTTATTCCCGGCGTCTTTTCGTAAAGCTTTTGAATTTACGCAGGTAGATACAGCCAATGTGCTGGCACGTGCCGAAGTTTTAACAGAGCTCAACCATCATTCGTCATACGGAAAAATTGTAGTGACTTACCCTGAGGCATTAGCCGAAAAAGTAATTAACAGAAATGTATTAGAGAAAAATACTTTAGAGATTAGTATAGGTGCCAATTTAGGTATCGATTTTATCAATGAATTTTTAACGGATTACGACTTTGAACGCAGCGATTTTGTTTATGAACCGGGACAGTTCTCTATAAGGGGCGGTATTGTCGATATTTTCTCTTTTTCGCACGATTTGCCTTACCGTGTAGAGTTTTTTGGCGATACAGTAGAAAGTATCCGTACTTTTGAGATCGACAGCCAGCTATCAGTAGAAGAAATTAAAACACTTACCATTGTGCCTAATGTACAGGCTAAGTTTTTAACCGAGAACAATATCAGCTTACTAGAATACATTGATAAGGATACCCAGTTGTGGTTCAAAGATGTGTCTTTTACATTAGATGTGGTAAAAACAGGATATAGAAAAGCTGATGAATTATGGAAGGCTTTAGCACAGGCTGATAAACAGCAAAATCCAAACTGGCTCGATCCAAAATTTGCTTTTACAGATGAGAAAATGTTGGCCGACCTGTTTCAAGATTTTAGCATTGTTGAGTTTGGCAAACAGTTTTTTTACCGTGCTGATGAAACCGTATTTTTCGACACTAAACCTCAGCCTTCTTTTAATAAGGATTTCAGCCTGCTAATCCACAATTTCAAGGAAAACGAAAAGCAGCATATCCACAATTTTATTTTTACAAACTCTGCCAAGCAAATTGAGCGTTTATACGCCATATTAGATGACATTGATAAAACCGTAAAATTTGTTCCGATCAACATTTCTTTACGTGAAGGTTTTATTGATTTTGAGCAGAAAGTTGCTTTTTATACCGATCACCAGATATTTGACCGTTTTTATAAATATCAGTTAAAAAAAGGTTATCAACGCAGCCAGTCTATCACCTTAAAAGATTTAAGAGAACTCAAACCCGGCGATTTTGTTACGCATATTGACCACGGAATAGGGAAATACGCCGGACTGGAAAAAGTTGAGGTGAATGGCAAGGTACAGGAAATGATACGTTTGGTTTATGCCGATAACGATTTGCTGTATGTTAATATCAACTCTTTAAACCGTATTGCCAAATACAGCGGTAAAGAGGGAACTGTACCTAAAATGAATAAATTAGGTACCGATGCCTGGGATAAGCTAAAACGCACGACCAAGAAAAAGGTAAAAGATATTGCTCGAGACCTGATCCGTTTGTACGCCATGCGTAAAGCGCAACAGGGTACAGCCTTTGCCCCCGATGGTTATTTAGAAACCGAACTCGAAGCCTCTTTTATTTATGAAGATACGCCAGATCAGGTTAAGGCTACAGCCGAAGTAAAAAAAGATATGGAAGCTCCGCATCCTATGGACAGGCTGATTTGTGGCGATGTGGGTTTTGGTAAAACCGAAATTGCCATTCGTGCCGCCTTTAAAGCGGTAGCTAACAGTAAACAGGTTGCCATTTTAGTGCCTACTACTATTTTGGCCTTACAGCATTACAAAACCTTTTCTTCACGTTTAAAAGATTTTCCTGCCAAAGTAGATTATATTAACCGTTTTAAAACCTCTAAACAGATTAAAGAAACCTTAGAACGACTGGCCCAGGGTAAGATTGATATCATTATTGGCACACACCGCTTACTGAGCAAGGATGTAAAGTTTAAAGATCTGGGTTTAATGGTAATAGATGAGGAACAAAAGTTTGGAGTAGCTGCCAAAGAGAAGCTAAAAACGCTTAGGGTAAATGTAGATACTTTAACACTGACTGCTACACCTATTCCACGTACCTTACATTTCTCTTTAATGGGTGCTCGAGATCTTTCCATTATGAGCACTCCGCCACCAAACAGACAGGGCGTAAACACTGAATTGCATGTATTTAATGACAAGCTGATTCAGGAGGCTATACAATTTGAGCTCGATAGAGGAGGCCAGGTATTTTTCATACATAACAGGGTAAATGATCTTCAGCAATTAGGCGGATTAATTCAAACGCTGGTACCTAATGCGCGTATAGGTATTGCACATGGGCAATTAGATGGCGACGCCTTAGAAGATGTAATGTTATCTTTTATTAATGGCGAAAAAGATGTATTGGTAGCTACGACCATTATCGAAGCCGGATTAGATATTCCAAACGCTAATACCATTATCATCAATCAAGCGCATATGTTTGGTCTAAGTGATCTGCATCAAATGCGTGGGCGGGTAGGACGTTCCAATAAAAAAGCATTCTGTTATTTACTAACGCTCCCTTTATCTACGCTTACCACTGAAGCCCGTAAACGCTTGAGCGCCATTGAAGAATTTTCTGACCTGGGCAGTGGTTTCAACATTGCCATGCGAGATTTGGATATACGTGGCAGTGGAAACCTTTTAGGCGGCGAGCAAAGCGGGTTTATAGCAGAGATAGGCTTTGAAATGTACAATAAAATTTTAGATGAAGCCATACAGGAGCTTAAAGATGATGAATTTAAGGATCTGTTTAAAGATCAACCTGAAAAACCTTTTGTAAACTTTACTCAGGTTGATACAGATCTTGAATTGCATTTTCCTGATGATTACATTACCAGCATAACAGAACGTTACAACCTTTATACCGAGTTATCTAAGCTAGAGCATGAAAAAGATCTTCTAGCTTTTGAACAGCAATTGCGGGATAGATTTGGTCCGATACCACAACAGGTAACAGATATGGTAAAGGTTTTACGCTTACAATGGATCGCTAAAAAATTAGGTTTTGAAAAAGTAAGCTTCAAGAAAAACATCTTAAGAGGTTATTTCCTTACCGATAAGCAGTCTAAATATTTTGACTCGGAAGTATTCAACAAAATCTTAGCCTTTGCACAGATGCATCCACGTTTGTGTAATCTAAAAGAAGTAAAAAACACCTTGCGTATATCTTTCGACAATATAAACAGCATTGACGAAGCAGTAGAAATGCTTGAAATGATATTATAATGAACGGTCCTGATCCACAGTTATTAAAAGACCTGGTAGAAATGAAAATGCCTTTTGGTAAATATCAAGGCCGGCAGCTTTGTGATTTGCCAGAGGCTTACCTGCTTTGGTTTAAACAAAAAGGCTTTCCTCGGGGTAAACTCGGTATATTGCTCGAAACGCTTTACGAAATTAAACTCAATGGCTTAGAGCATCTTTTATCGCCCTTGCGTAAAGGCTTATATTAAAAATCCACAGGTTTTTAAACAAGTAAAAACCATTTGCGGAAACGCGTTGTTTTATTTCATATCAAAACTTTTGAACCATGAAACAGCCGAATGAAATGAACACTTTAAGCCAGGTAATGGAGAAGTTGCGTCAACGTGGAATAACTAACGAAATTACTTTATCTGAAAATAACGAAATGAGATCTGAAGAGCATAATAAAACTTATAATCCTGAAGATCTTACCATCATAAAAACCTATCGTTTTGAAGGCATGTCTGATCCTGCAGATAATGTTGTGCTTTACCTGATTGAAGATTCGGATGCAAAATTAGGCTTCATTTTAGACGCTTACGGTGCATATAGCAATAATAAGGGTACTTATTTTGATGATTTCTTAAAACAGATAGTTGTACAGGACCGTGACGAGCAGGAGTTATTTAATTCATAACCTTACTGTTTAAATTTATTTTACGCAATCGTTTGAATGCTTTAAAATCGTAAGTTTTATAGATTTTTCTTACCTTCAATTTCTCATTGTGAACTGTTAAACATGTTAAAAAAATCAGTCACCATAAAAGAAATTGCCCAAAAGCTGGATCTATCGGTTTCTACTATCTCGAGAGCGCTGCATGATCATCCCAGTATTAGTGCTACAACACGATTAAAGGTTAAACAAATAGCCAAGGAACTGCATTATGAACCTAATCAAGCTGCAATCCATTTCCAAAAAGGTAAAACTTTTACTATTGGTGTTATATTGCCCAAGCTATCTGAAACTTTTTTTGCCGAGGCCCTCAGTGCCATTGAAGATATTGCCTATAGAAGGGGTTATACTATTTTACTTGGCCAATCGCACGATAATGAAGAAAAAGAAAAACTATTGGCAGAAAAAATGCGTGCACACCGCGTAGAAGGTTTAATTGTATCGCTTGCTAAGAATACTACAGATTACAGCCATTTTGAGCAGCTCAGAAAATACCATATCCCTGTGCTCTATTTTGACCGGATTCCTCCTTTAAAGAATATCCATCATGTTTCGTGCAACATTGAAACAGGAAGCACAGAGGCCGTAAATTACCTTCTAAAACAAGGGCACCGCAATATTGCGCTGATTAATGGTCCTGTTTCTTTGTTGGCAAGCAAACAACGCAAAGAAGGCTATATTACCGCCCTACAAAAAAACCGCTTAAAATTTGATCCAACGTTGGTAGTAAATTGTGATCTCACAGAAAAAGGAACACGAGAAGCATTGGAAACACTAATGGCTCTTAAAAGAAAACCTTCTGCTATTATTGCATTTAACGATTATGTATCCTCTTATGCAGTAAAGCAAGCGGTTAATATAGGCTTAAAGATAAATGAAGACATTTGTTTTGTAAGCTTTGCCAATTCTCCCATCAATCAGTTCATGCAATATCCACCTTTAGCAAGTGTAGAACAGTTTCCCGCAATACAAGGTCAAAAAGCCATAGACACCCTACTTGACATCATTAACAATCATAATGAGGAAGAAGCCTATTATCGTGTAGTAATCAATTCTGAACTTGTAGAGCATAAAAACGAGCTAACATAAAAAAGCATCATGCCGCATTACACAACATGATGCCGTTATTTAGAAGGGATGTTTAATTAAAAACCACTATCATCCAGTGCAAAAGTATTTTTCCGGTTTTGCCATTTACCTTTGGTAAAATCAGGAAACTCCATGGTTTTATTCTGTTTCCTTAATGATTCGGTTGACAAAGGCGCTATTACGCTCATGGTTACTGAATCGTATACATCAATCGGAGTCTGTTTTTTTTGTTTAACAGCTTCAATAAAACCGTTGAACACAAACCAATCCATACCGCCATGCCCCGCACTTACCGCTAATTCTTCATATTTTTTCCAAAGCGGGTGATCATACTTCTTAAACCAATCATCTGCTTTATCCCATGTATGTGCTTTAGATACGCCTTCTATATGCACTGATTTATTGACATCCATCCATAGTCCTTTGGTTCCCTGAACTCTGAACCCTAACGAATACGGACGTGGCAGGTGGGTATCATGTGTTAGCATTACCGTTTCACCATTGGCACAATTGATTAGAGTGGTGGTAACATCGCCATTTTTGTAGTTGATCTTTGCATTAGGATGTCCGGGTGATTTCTCTTCCACATAACTGGCTAAGCCACGTGCTTTAGAACTGAATGAAACCAGGCTGGTAAAACGGTTACCTCTGTTGATGTTTAAATACTGCATTACAGGACCTGCTCCATGTGTCGGATAAAGATCGCCATCCTGATCTATATTAAATTGGGTGCGCCATTGCGCCTCACTTAAAGCTTTAGGACCAAATTCTACTCCCCCACCATAATACTGCTTGCCATTGTTAAACAATACTTCACGTAAATCATGCTGGTATCCTCCTTCGACATGTACCAATTCTCCAAAAATACCATTTCTTACCATGTTTAATACGGCAAGCACATCTCTGCGGTAACATACATTCTCTAAGGTCATATAAGGAATGCCTGTTTTTTCAGATGTATTTACAATATCCCAATGATCTTTAACGGTTAAGCCTGCAATTACTTCACATCCTACGTATTTACCTGCATTCATAGCATAAATAGCCTGCTCATGGTGAAACTGCCACGGGGTAGAAATAATCACGGCATCAATATCTTTTCTATCTAGTAATGCTTTATAAGCATCTAAACCACCTGTATATTCTTTAGGCGCCGGCTTGCCTTTTTTAGCAATAAACTCACGACAAATTTTTAACGAGCTTTCCTGTGTATCACAAACTGCAACAACGTCAACATCATCTCTTAAAATACCTTCGCTGATATGGTTCATCCCTCTTGCGCCTACACCAATATATCCTAATCTTACTTTGCCATTATCTTTGGCAAATAAAGAGCCTGAGGGTAAAATTGTGATACCCGCAGCAGCCAATGCACTGTTTTTTAAGAAATCTCTTCTTTCCATGTTATACCGTTTTATTTGTGGTTGATTTAAATTGAACCGTAAGTTATAAAAAAATATAGCTTACACCTACATTGACAGCGCATTAACATTACGCAAACGTTTGTGTTAAACAGGTATATATTTAGTTATTAGGATAAAAGCAATTAGATAAAGTAAAAATATGTACCTTTGCGGCCGTGAAATTTTCTACAGCCATATTATTCGCTTTAAGGTTCTTATAAGTTCCAAGCTGTGGTATTTTCTCACCATCTTCATCCATCAAAATCATGTTAAATCCAGAAATAGAAAGAAGAAAAACGTTTGCCATTATTAGTCACCCCGATGCAGGTAAAACCACATTGACCGAAAAATTCCTACTCTTTGGTGGGGCTATCAATACTGCGGGTGCTGTTAAAAGAAACAAGGCCAATCAAAGCAATACTTCCGATTTTATGGAAATAGAGCGCCAGCGTGGTATTTCAGTGGCCACATCGGTAATGGGCTTTGAATATGCTGATAAACGTATCAATATCCTGGATACACCCGGACACAAAGATTTTGCTGAAGATACCTATCGTACACTTTCGGCTGTAGATAGTGTTATTCTGGTGGTTGACTGTGTAAAAGGCGTAGAGGAGCAGACCGAAAAACTAATGTCTGTTTGCCGTATGCGTAACACCCCAGTAATTATCTTCATTAACAAAATGGACCGAGAAGGTAAAGAACCTTTCGACCTATTGGATGAGATTGAAGAAAAACTAAACATCAGCCTTTGCCCGCAGTCGTGGCCAATCGGACAGGGACATACATTCAAAGGTGTTTACAGTATTTACCATAAACAACTAAATCTTTTCCATTCTGATAAGAGTAAAGTTACCGATTCTGTGGTTAAAGTAAGCGACCTGAATGACAATGCCCTACTGGATTATTTACAGGAAAAAGAAATCAGCAATTTAAAAGATGAAGCAGAATTAGCTAATGGCGTATACGGTGATTTGGATACTTCATTATACAGAGAAGGCCTATTGGCTCCGGTATTTTTCGGATCGGCCATCAACAATTTTGGTATCAAAGAATTATTAGATACGTTTATAGAAATTGCACCAAGTCCTAAACACCGTGAAGCCGAAGAAAGAGATGTGTTAGTAGAAGAAAAGAATTTCAGCGGCTTTGTTTTTAAAATACATGCCAACTTAGACCCTAAGCACCGCGATAGGATTGCTTTCTTACGTATCTGTTCAGGTAAGTTTGAAAGAAATAAGTTCTATTACCATACTCGCCAGGACAAGAAAATGAAATTTGCCAACCCGATGGATTTCATGGCCAATGAAAAGAGTTTAGTTGAAGAAGCTTGGCCAGGCGATGTAGTAGGATTATACGATAGTGGAAATTTTAAGATAGGCGACACTTTGACCGAAGGAGAAAAACTTCATTTTAAAGGTATTCCGAGTTTCTCTCCTGCAATTTTTAAAGAGGTAGAAAATATGGATCCTATGCGTACCAAGCAGTTAGAAAAAGGCATAGAACAGCTAACAGATGAAGGCGTTGCACAGTTATTTGTAATGCAGCCAGGTAACCGAAAAGTTATTGGAGCTGTGGGCGAATTACAATTTGAGGTTATCAACTTCCGTTTGGAACATGAATATGGCGCAAAATGTCGTTTCCGTACGCTTACTTACTCACGTTCACGCTGGGTAGCTTGCGATGACAAGAAAAAGCTTGATGAGTTTGTGAAACGTAAGCAGGCTCACATTGGCACAGATAAAGAAGGCAATCCGGTTTATCTATCAGACAATGATTTTATGCTTGATATGACCAAACGCGATTATCCGGATATAGAATTTTATGCAACCAGCGAGTTTAGAAAATAAGCATTTGATATAAAAATTTGCAAAAATGCCCTACATTGGAAAAAGTCGGAAGAAAAAATCTTCCGACTTTTTTGTTGATAAATATTGTGCAACCATACAGGATATTCTTTTTTAGATTATAAAGAAATATTAATACTTTCGCCGTAAAAACTTTAAACAAACCATGAAGAAATTTATTTTAGGAATTATTGCAGCTTTGTCATTAACAGGTTGTGCAACAATCATTTCAGGGTCCAAACAGGAAATGCAATTTAACAGTACGCCAACAAACGCTACTGTTTTTGTTGATGGTAAAGAAATGGGCAAAACTCCATTTTCTACCAAGTTAACCCGAAAAGAAAACCATAACGTACAGATAAAGCTTGACGGATTTAAACCTTACGACTTAGAAGTTAGAAAACAGTTTAATGAGTGGTACTTAGGCAATCTTTTGCTAGGCGGCATTATTGGATTAGTAATAGACCCTATTACTGGGGCTTTATACAGATTAACACCAAAAGAAGTTAATGCACAATTAGCGAATGGCTTTGCTTTTAACAAAACAAAAGATGGTGTTTTAATTACAGTTGATTTGAAGCCAGATACAAGTTGGACTAAAGTTGGTCAATTAGAAAAATCAATAGATTAATTTTTTTGAACTGCCTCAAACTGGGGCAGTTCTTTTGTTTAGAAGTAGGCTCGCACCTGCATAGTACCTGTATGCACAACTGCTACATCAGGCGATTTACGTCCTTCGTAATTTAAATTAAGCTGAATACCAGCCCCTATATTTCGCTGTACACCTAATGCCCAGGTATAATTATTACCCGTTTGTAATCCTGAAAGCATTTCATAACCAACTGTACTATTGCTGCTGCCTTTAAAGTGGTTATTTATATAAGAAAGCCTGCCCGTAAGCACTCCTTTTTTCAGAACATTGTACCTCCCTTCGGTTAAAAAGGTTAGATTTTCATTAGTTTCTCCACCTAATGCAGCTTCATTTTTCTGTAAATTCAGAACACCTACAAAACTAATTCTTAAATCGGTATTGAACTGATAATTTACCTCAGGTTGTAAAGTAAAATAATTGATCTTGTAATTTCTTTGTTTGAACAACTCAGACTCGTATCGCTTTTTGCCCTGGTTAAGCACTAAATTAATATTTGTGCTCCGCATAAAACCTGTCCTGATCCGCAACCCCGCTTCATTTCTTTTACGACTGTCGAAGCCACTTGAGAGATAACTCTTAGCACCATCTGTAAGGTAATTAAATTCTGCACCAAATACCGGATTGTTACGGTCAAAAAAAAGGGTATTCCGTAAAAATGAGTTTAAAGAAATGAGGTTGGCGGCATCAATAGCAGTATAGAACGGATCATAATTTTCAATACCTGTTCCTGCCAGTATTTTCTTATCTATTTTATAAGATAATTGGTCTGTAAATTTTGAGATAAAACCAGATAGGCCTTTCTTGTTTTTAATAATAGTTGATGGATTGATATTAACCGTTTGGCTTACAGCCGTAAAATTGGTTCGGACATATTGCGTAGAAGGGGTAAAAATACGGATATATTTTGCTTGATCCGGAAAACGGGCGATCTCAAATTCATCCAATTCTTTAATTCCATTACCATTATAATCTATCCATGCATAAACACCCTGTCCAGGTAATACCTCCAAATAAGTGATATCTCGTTTAGGTTCCTGCCCATTACCCACTTCATAATAAATATTGGAGCTGATAAAGCGTTTAAATATATCCAGGGAGTATTCTAGCCTTCCTACTACACTCTCATCATTCTCGGCCGAAACAAAATTATTTTCATAGGTTGTTTTTTTATAGCCCGATGTAAGGCTCAATATTGAATGAGGGTTAGTCGCCAAATCTATACCTAAATTAATCATCTGTGATTTAGCACTTCGCAATAAATCATTTAAACGAGGTAAATAATCTAAACGATAGGCATAATCTATTTTATAACGATTTTTATCCAGCCGATTAGATTGCACATACACTTTATACACCTCATAATCAAAACTACTGCCTATAAGTTTTTGGCTAAGCGCTTCTTTGGTTACATTATGCTGTTGCTCAAATACCAAACCAATATCCATCCTGCCTATTTCTCTGCTAAGATCAAAAAAGTGTTTATAAAAAATCCCTTTATTAACCCTTTCTTCAGAATTTAATAAACTACCGTCATATTTCAATTTTAACTTCCGCCATTTATATAGCGTATTTATTTCATTCAGGTACCCCTCATATTGTCCTTGGCGTATAAACGTATTAAAAGCATAATTCAAATACTGTTGCAGATTATTGATGAGCTGCACTTTTGCCGCAATAAGATGTTCTGTCGCAGGTAAAACTTGTGCATTAAGGTTAAAATCACGGTTAAACTCAACGGTCCTGTATCTTTCTATGGGTTTAAAGTTTGCTGTTACATATTCATAATCTATCTGCGTTTTAAGCAGCAAATTTTTTGTATTTAAGCTCCAATCGTTGCCTGCTTTGAACTTAACCCCATAGCCTTTGCTATCTGCTTGTCCCGAGGGGGCAAAAAGATTAACGTTATAATTGCTTGTAGCCAATTCTGCTCCTATCAATGTATTTTTACGCGGCTTAAAATCTGCTCCAAAAGTTAACATTTGCTGCTGTTTAGGTGTTATTAAAAGGGTTATGGGCTCATAATTACCTTGAGGAGCTCCGTTTAGCGGCTCTACATATTCATAAACCTTACCATTGGCAACAGACTGCGTATTGACCACATAATTTCCTTTACCCTCTCCTACATATGAAAAGCCTAAACGGTATTTAGCTTTTTGTGGATCTGTACTATATCTGTAATAGATATTAGGGACTCCTACTACCTTCTCATAAAGAATTTCATTCTCATTAAACTCTACCTCCATTACATTAAGGTAAAAAGCCTGACTGATATCAGCTCCTATCAGAGAAAGAAATTGTTTCTGTTCATTATCTAAATTTTGCAAAAAAGGCTGATTACGATTGTCTTTTTCATTATAGTAGTTAAATCGTAAGGCCAATTTTTCGGTTTGTGCAGTCTGACTAAAAAAGGTTAAAGACCTTGAATAATTCTTATCAGAATATTCGAACTCTACCGATATACGGCTGTTTTGTGTAATCAGCCGCTTAGCCATAAAAGTTAATTCAGAAGTATTATAATCAATAATGTAATCGTTATCCTGACCCCTTATCATTAAAACCCCATCTATATAAACTCTTTCTGTTCCGGCTATAATTACGATATAGTTCTCGTTGTTGTTTCCTGTTAAACGGTAAGGCCCTTGATTGCCTTCTTGTCCGTTAAAAGTATTACGTGCAGACCGACCTTTGGCAACAGCCATTGCCAAACTTGAGTTATAATACACACCTTTATACCTAAAAGCATGACTGATTAAACCGCCCTGTGTACGTTTATAAAAATTCATAAAATAACCTTCGGGTTTTGTCAATTCGTAATCGCCAGCTACAAGTGTGGTACTGTCTTTTTTGATTTGTATAAAAACCTTATCAAACTCATTTAATTGCTGGGTATTTCCCTGAGGTTGTATAGGCAAGTTATCATCTGAAATAGCCGCTAATATTTCTATACCATTGGCTATCTTTCCTGACAGTTGCAGATTCATAGCAGAATTTAGAGAAAGATTTTGGTTATTCCCAAACATGATACCCCTTGCGATGCTTCCGCTTTTGTTCAGACCAGGCATGCTAAACAAGGTATTATCATTTCGCTGTGGCCTGTAAGTATAATAAGCAGAATTGTCTATAGGTAACTCGGTTATGGCTTTAATATCTTTATGATAATACTTTTTTGAAAAGAGAACGGGGAAAACTTTATAGGCAATTTTAAGCTGTATTCCGGTTTCTCCTTTCCATAAAAATCGCGCTGTAGCAAAATCAAAAGTATATAAAACGCTGTCAACCGCTGCTCCTGAAGTATAAAAAACCTGTGTGGAGTTAGGCACGATACTTAAAGTATCTATAATCGTTTCTACTTTTGTAATACGGATCAGCTTTACCCTATTATTATCTGTTTGCTGGGCATATACAACAACAGGTAAAAAAAATATGCACCATATAATGATATACCTGACCATTAAACCAGTGGAAAGGTTAAATAGAATTTGGTTCCTTTATTAACTACCGAAGAAAAATCTATTTTACCCCCGGTGTTTTCTATAGCCTGTTTTACAAAAGCCAAACCTAATCCCGTACCAGAAGATTTGGTGGTAAAATTAGGGATGAATATCCGGTGATAAAGTTTAGGGTCTATACCTTTACCATTATCCTGTACCTGTATGTATGCGTTTTGCTCATCGTTAGCCAGAAACAAATTAATGATACATTGGGCTTTTTGCTCGCTGGCTTCTATAGCATTTTTAAATAGGTTATTGAATGTTCTCAGCAACTGATCTTTATCGCCCATAACCACCAATGGTTTAGAAGTATTGTTTTTAATGTTGATCTCTACATTATCAGCACTGCTAAACACCGCTATAGCCTGCTCTATGATGGGAAGCAGTTCCAGTTTTTCAACCTTGGTATCGGGCATTTTGGCAAAGTTTGAAAACTCTGAAGCAATTGTTGCCAGGCTATCTATCTGTTCAACAAAAGACTTATTAAATTTCTCAAATTTACTTTCAAAATTAGGGTCTCGTTCACGCCAAGATTTCTCTATAAGCTGTACACCCAGTTTTAAAGGCGTAAGCGGATTTTTGATTTCATGCGCTACCTGCTTAGCCATTTCACGCCATGCGCTTTCCCGTTCACTACGGGCCAGTTTATTTGCACTAATCTCAAGCTCGGCAATCATCTTATTATATTCTCTAATTAGAGAGCCTATTTCGTCTTGCCTATGCCATACAATAGGCTGATTTTTCTGTCCCAGCTTAATCTCCTTTATATTCTCTTGGATAAAGGTTAATGGACTGGTAATCTGGTTTGCCAAAAAGACAGCCAAAACTCCAATTAATACGAATACCAACGCATAAATATTGATCAATGTATTAATGAACTGAGCAATTTTGGCCTTATAGTCGGTATCTGTTGAATAATAAGGGAAACCCAGATAACCTATGGTTTGATTCATGGCATTTCTGATAGGCGCATAAATAGCCGCATACTTAAAACTGGCAATGTTCTCACTACTATTCAAAAATTCAGACTTTTTAAGTCTCGATAGATTAATATAAGCTATTGCCCCCATGCGGGGTGCTATAATTCCATAATCAAAAAGCTTAGGTATAGACGAAAGAATGAGATTACCATCTTTATCATACAAGTTTAACAATGCTCCATTTACATCAGCAAATTGGTTAAACTCCATCTTTGAATCTTCTGATATACTAATCTTATCCAAGGTTGCGACATACCTTTCGTAACCCACCTGCACCTTGCGCATTTTATCTCTCAGTTCTTGTTTCTGCTGTTCTAAATATTGCTGTTTAATATTAAAAAAGGTTGCCCAACCTACAATGATTAACGTAGCTACAACCGAAAAAATAATAGAAAATTGTATCCTCGTTTTATACAGGATTTTTTTCTCGCTAATCAATAGGTATTTATTAATGGTAAATATACCGCCCTTGCTCTTGCTGATATTTACCGCAAACCATACAATAATATTTACACAGGCTCCGAAAATGATAAATATTAAAAAGAAGAAGGATACTGTTGTAAGCCTTTCGGTAAAAGGAACTTTCTCCTTACTGATAACGATAAGCCGATTTTTTGAAGGGGCATAAATGGCATGATTATAATGGGTTGATTTTTCATTGTAAAAATCTACTCCGTCTATATTATCCTTAAATAAGTTATTGACAACCGGGTACACATATTTACCCGATCGGCTAACCAACTGATTATCTTTATAAAAGGCCAGTGAATATTGACTCAGATCTTCGTCTTTCCGGATCTTGCCATTAATTAACAGATCAGGGAAATAAGCATCATAATCAAAAGCTCTTGTTTTAAGATCAATAATGATGGAACCTAAGAAATTTGGCCCGCTAAATATGGGAATGATACCAAAATAGTTTTGAAATCCAAAAGTATCATTAACACGGTAAAAATAATCGGACTGCTGGGTTTTTATGGCTCCTGATTTTACCAGATCGTAATATTTATGAATAGGCAGACTTTCGTCTCTTTTGAGCGAGCTGTTGTCTACATTATATTCGTAAATGTTGAACTCGTACTTAGACAAATAGCCATCTAGGTAATTCTTAATAATATAATTATGAAAGCTATAGGTCTGGGTTAATAAAGGCTGTTTAAAATAATTAGTAATGATGGTATCTGTTGCCAGATTTTTCTCTATCTCTTCTAATGATGAAATGAGTTTGGGGTCTTCCTCATACAGCAATTTTTCTGCTAAGGCCGCCCTTGAACTTCGTTCTTTAATATCTGTAAACTTCAGGTACTTTATGGCGGTAAGTAATGCCAGACAGAGATAGATTAGGGTAAAAATAGAAACAATGTATTTTTTGTTCCGGTGCGTATAATAATGCGCTGTGGCCGCTATAAAAATTCCGTAAATGAGGTAGAAAACCGTATAATCTGTATATAGCTTGTAAATGGTATATGCAATCAGAAGCAGAAAAAATACAACCCATTTTTCAAGAGATTTCATCCCCAATTTATTGCACCATTCTACAAAAACATGTATCAGCATGTAAATATTTAACCAGAATAGACACAGAATAAGAATACAAATCCAGCTAATGTAACTTAGATTTACAATGTTATTAATGTTAAACTCTATCTTGGAATTATAAATAAGACCAAAGAAAATATCTTCGGTTAAAATACCCAGCCACCATATTATACTCAAAAAAACCATTGCTAATAGGTAAACCACAGGTTTATTGTTTGCGATAAACTGTGGCCAACGGTACTTTTTACGATGTACATAAATGAAAGTTAGGATCCATGTGACCGCCAGTGTATTGTTCAACAGATCTCCTAAAGAAGGTAGTAAATCACTCTCGGCATATATAACCGGATTAAATATCTCTGAGTTAAACTGGTGATTTAGCCAGAAAAAATGCAGATCAGTTAAGCGTAACGTTAGAAAAAATATGGTAATAATCAGGGTTGAGAGTACCAATTTATCTCTTTTTGCAAGCCACAGACAGCATGAGTTCACAAACAGACAAATGCTTAACAAACCTAAGATCCAAAGCCATGCCTGGAGGGTGGTATAAATATTATGATTGTAACCGCTGCTTAGCTTTACGGTAAAAAGATAATCTTTCTCTGCGCTAAAAATCTCGGTGGTTTCTTTATCTGAAAAACCTGCGATATCTAAGGTTTTATTGGGAAATAATTCAGGAATAATCTCATTCTTCAGATATTGATTCTCGATTTTATATTGTGATTTAACCGTAATCAGGAATACGAATTTATAGTTACCTACAGTTTTCTTTATCGTTTCATAATATCCATTGGGCAGCTTATTAAAAGAAACCCCTTCTTTAAGTTTAAGAATATTAGGAGGTAAGACAGCTTGAGTACTCCAGAACTCAAGCATATTGTTTTTATAAATGAAAATATTGATACCCTGAGGTCGATAAAGATTGATAAATTCAATAGCTAAGCTATCATCATCAACCAATTTTTTTAATACTTCTATTTTATTGGGATCGGTAAAAAAGCTTGTAGCGGTTTTTTCTTTTTTAATGAGATTGTTTTGCAGTTCGCCTGCCTCATGCAAAAGAATATGTTTATTAGAGGTAAATGTTTTTAGAGACAGTGTTGTAACAAAACAACACAATCCCAGAACTAACATTAATAATCGTATTTTACCTCTAACTGTAACGCCCATAAAAGTTTATCAGGTATAAATATACAGAAATAGGGCTTGTCAAAAAAACTACTCTATTGCTAAAAAAATGAACTTTAGCAATATTTTTTCTTGTAACCAGCCCTATTAAAAGGCAATATTATGCTATAGACGCACTGCTGGTTTGTACCTCTCGGCTAACTTTTTTAACCAATCCTTGCAGTACATTACCCGGCCCAACTTCAATAAAGTCGTTGGCTCCATCTTTAATCATATTCTCAGAAGTTTGGGTCCATCTAACCGCTCCTGTTAACTGGGCAATTAAGTTTGTTTTAATTGTTATAGGGTCTGAGGTCGGCTGCGCGTTTACATTCTGATAAATAGGGCATACTGGTGCGTTAATTGCTGTTGTTTCGATAGCTGCCTGTAACTCAACTTTTGCAGGCTCCATTAAAGGTGAATGGAACGCTCCACCAACATTTAATTTTAAAGCTCTTTTAGCCCCTGCCGCACTTAGCTTTTCGCAAGCCTGATCAATACCTGCTATAGAACCTGAAATGACCAATTGACCCGGACAGTTGTAATTTGCAGGAACAACAATCTCATCTATCTCTCCACAAACCTGTTCAACCACTTCATCAGCTAAGCCTAAAATAGCTGCCATTGTTGAAGGCTGCAGTTCGCAGGCTTTTTGCATAGCATTTGCACGTGCAATAACCAGCTTTAAACCATCCTCGAAAGAAAGCGCATTAGCAGCAACTAAAGCAGAAAACTCTCCCAGCGAATGGCCTGCAACCATATCAGGTTTAAAGTTATCGCCCAATACTTTAGCTAAAATAACCGAATGCAAAAATATAGCAGGCTGGGTAACCTTGGTTTGTTTTAACTCCTCATCTGTTCCGCTAAACATGATATCGCTGATGCGAAAACCAATAATTTCGTTAGCTTTTTCAAATAATTCTTTGGCCAACGGGCTGTTCTCATATAAGTCTTTACCCATGCCAACAAACTGGGCTCCCTGCCCAGGAAAAATATATGCCTTCATATAAGTTTGTAATCTTAAGGTTTATTGATAAAATGACCGTAGGTCATCAATTTTAGTCTAAACTTGCGGTAATTAAACGTAAAAATTCTGCACGCGTTTTATCATTGGTCATAAACTCACCTGTAAATGCCGAAGTTGTGGTTACAGAATTTTGTTTTTGTACGCCACGCATGGCCATACATAAATGCTTACATTCTATTACAACTGCCACGCCTTTAGGATTAAGGGTTTGCTGTATGCAATCTCTGATTTCGTTTGTTAAGCGTTCTTGTACCTGTAACCTCCGGGCAAAAGCATCTATAACGCGAGGTATTTTACTTAAACCAACAATATGTCCATTTGGAATATAAGCCACATGCGCTTTACCAAAAAAAGGTAGCATATGATGCTCGCACATCGAGAAAACCTCGATATCTTTAACCACCACCATCTGGCTGTAATCCTCTTCAAACATAGCCGATTTCAAGATCTCTTCAGGCTTAAGATCATAACCATGTGTTAAATACTGTAAAGCTTTAGCTACACGCTCAGGTGTTTTCTCAAGACCTTCGCGACTTGGATTTTCACCTAACTGTGTTAAAATATCTTTATAATGAAATGCTACTGCATCTATTTTTTTCTGATCATAACGGTCTATTTTCTGATAGCCCATTAATTCTTCTTCATGATCGTATTTATCGTGCGCCATATTTAATTCTTAGCCGAAATATTCGACGTAGTTATTTTCTGTTTCGTAAATTTTTATGCAATGTAAATTTGCGCCGGCTTCTCCAATAAGCGGGGCCAAAATATCCCAGATCGCAATAGCTAAATTTTCTGTAGATGCCAGTTTTCCTTTCATAAAATCAACATCCAGATTTAAATTTCTATGGTCAACTTTATCTATTACATGTTCATTAACTACTTTTTTTAGCCATTTTAGGTCAACTAAAAATCCGGTTTCAGGATTAACCTCTCCTTTAACTGTTACATATAACTGATAATTATGACCATGCCAGTTAGGATTAGCACATTTCCCGAATGTGGCCATATTTTTATCGTCGCTCCAGTCAGCTCTCGATAATTTATGAGCCGCATTAAAACTTTCCCTGCGTGTAATGTAAATCATTCTTTTTCAAATAAAGTGCAAATATACAGATAATGATTTAGCATCATATTTTAATCATTGTCAGTTTTTCGCAAACCTTCGCACCTCAACGTAAATCCATATAAATAATTCCAGCAACGAGATGGTAAAAAAGATTTATCCTTAAATTAGACCGTATGAAATTATTAATTGTTGCTGCAACAAGGGCTGAGATAGCACCATTTTTATCTCATTTTAATCTGCCCGATCAGCCTTTAATGGAAACCATTGATTTTGATGTGCTGATAACCGGTGTAGGCATGGTGGCTACAGCCTTTGCCTTAGGGCAACATTTGGATAAAAACAAGTATGATCGGGTTTTAAACGTTGGTATAGCGGGAAGTTTTGATCGGAATATTCCTTTAGGGGAATTAGTGAATGTTAGTGCCGATACCTTTGCAGAACTGGGTGCAGAAGACCATGAGTCTTTTATAGGGATAGAAGATTTAGGCTTTGGAAAGAGCACATATCAATCCACCGGCAACAAAAACTACGGATTAAAAACTGTGACCGCGATTACGGTTAATAAAGTTCACGGCAATGCCCATAGTATTGCTAAAACACAAAAACTATTTGCTGTCCAAACAGAAAGTATGGAGGGCGCAGCGGTTTTTTATGCCTGCTCCATCCAAAATATTCCTTGCATACAAATAAGAGCTATATCTAATTATGTAGAACCCCGTAACCGTAGCAATTGGGAAATAGGCTTAGCGATTAAACATTTGAACGACTGGTTAGTTAACAAAGAATTTTAACAATATAACATTATATAATGATCAGCCTCGACAGCTATACTTTTATTTTTTGGTTAACTACGCTTGTTACATTTGCATTTTTTATAGTTATACTCAAAAATGCTGATGAGCAGACCGGAAAAAGAAATACCCTAAAAGTTACTTCTTTTCTTATTCTCTGGTTAATTGTACAGGCCATTCTTACGCTCAAAAATGTTTACAGTAATGACATCAACTCTATTCCTCCAAAAATTTTAGTCTTTGGAATATTACCCCCTGTTTTAACAACCTGCATTTTATTTATAACTAAAGGCGGACGAAGGTTGATTGACAGCTTACCTTTAAAACAAATAACTTATCTGCATATTATCAGAATACCTATTGAAGTTGTTTTGTATGGACTTTTCCTAAATAAAATGATTCCTGAACTTATGACTTTTGAAGGCCGGAATTTTGATATAATAACAGGCATAACTGCACCCCTAATTGCTTATTATGGTTTTTCAAGAAAAATGTTGAGCCGAAAAATCATTTTGATCTGGAATTTTATCTGCCTTGGTCTTTTGATCAACATTATCATAAATGCATTTTTGTCTGCTCCTTCTCCATTGCAGAAATTTGCATTTGACCAACCAAATACAGCTATTCTTCATTTTCCTTTTAGCTGGCTTCCAACATTTATTGTCCCTATAGTATTGTTTGGACATCTGGTAGCAATAAGGCAATTATTAAAAAAACAACCTTTATAAACGCGTTCGTTTAAAACCATTAATCCTACAAAAGATGAAAATCAGAACAGTTCACGAAAACGACAGCGAAACAATAGTAGCATTACTTAATCAACTGGGCTATCCCAATACCGGAGGTTTTATCAAAAAAAAGATCAATCTATTACTTGAAAACCCGAACGAGTACTTTATTGTGGCTGAAAATGACGGTATAGTTATTGGTTTCATTTCTATTCATATCATTCCACAAATTGCCCTTAAAGGCGATTTTGCCAGAATCAGTTATTTCTGTGTGGATGAAAATTTCAGAGGTAGCGGAACAGGCAAGATGTTAGAAGAATATGCTGAAAAAATCGCAAGGGAAAGAAACTGCGACAGGATAGAACTTCACTGCCACTCAAAAAGAGAAAAAGCACATCAATTTTATTACAGGCAAGGATATGCAGAGTCTCCTAAATACCTGTTCAAAAAGTTAGCTTAGTATATTATTGCTGATTTGGTTATATTTGCAGCAGAAAATTCTAAAAACCCACTATGTAAGATTTAATTTCTTTCAAAAAACTTAAAGACAAACCGCAATCAACCCTAAAAGGTTATGCGCTATCTATTCATCTTTAACAGAAAGGAATCATGCTTACTTTACAGAACGTTTCATATATACATCCTAATAAAGATTTATTATTCGAAGATATTAATCTAAACATTAATACTCGTGACAAAATAGCCCTGATAGGCAACAACGGTTCAGGAAAATCCACGTTGCTTAAAATCATTGCCAAAGAACTGCAACCCTCTTCAGGGAATGTATTTAGTAACAATGAACCTTATTATATCCCTCAGGTTTTTGGACAATATAATCACTTTAATGTTGGTAAGGCCCTACAGGTTGAAGATAAACTCATTGCTTTACAGCAGGTATTAAAAGGTAATGTTACCGAAGATTACCTGAATTTACTTAACGATAACTGGGATATAGAAGATCGCTGTGCCGCAGCGCTTACGCACTGGCAACTTACAGATTTAGATCTCTCACAACCTTTAGCTTCACTAAGTGGAGGGCAGAAAACCAAGGTTTTTTTAGCAGGTATAAGCATTCATCAGCCTCAGTTTATTTTGCTGGATGAGCCTACCAATCATTTAGACAGGCTGGGCAGGCAAAAACTATATGATCTGATACAATCTACTACGGCAACTTTAATTATAGTAAGCCATGACAGAGAGCTGCTGGCTTACTTAAATAGGGTATGTGAATTAAATAAGCATGGAATAACTACTTATGGTGGTTCATATGATTTTTACGTAGAACAAAAAGAAGCGACAAAAAATGCCTTAAATCAGCACATTCATCACAAGGAGAAATTACTGCGCAAAGCAAAAGAAAAACAGCGTGAAACTTTAGAAAAACAACAAAAACTGGATGCTAAAGGGAAAGGTAAGCAGGAAAAAGCAGGTATTGCCCGGATCATGATGAATACGCTTAAAAACAATGCGGAGAACAGTACCGCTAAACTGAAAAGCATACATCAGGAAAAAATCAGCAATATTTCACATGAGTTGCAGGAACTACGTTCAAACACAGATCTGGATAAGATGAAATTTGGGTTTAATAACTCTGGTTCGTACATAGGTAAAATATTATTTAAGGGAGATAGCCTTAATTTCAATTATTATGCTCAGCCACTCTGGAAAGAAAACCTGAACATACAGATCAGCAGCGGAGAACGTATTGCCATTAAAGGACCAAATGGGTCAGGCAAAACAACGCTGATCAAATTGATTTTAGGTTCACTCCATCCTTCTGCCGGAAAAATTACATTTAAGACAGACCAATCAGTTTATATTGACCAAGATTACTCCCTGATACAGAACGAACTGAGTATCTATGGGCAGGCACAACTATTCAATACCTCTTCTTTACAGGAGCATGAAGTCAAGATAAGGCTTAGCCGGTTTTTATTTGACAAAAACGATTGGGATAAGTTATGCCTCTCTTTAAGTGGCGGAGAAAGAATGAGGTTAATGCTGTGCTGCCTAACCCTTAAAGATCAATCGCCCAATATGATCGTATTAGATGAGCCTACTAACAATTTAGACATTCAGAATATAGAAATTCTTACAGCGGCTGTTAACGAATATCGAGGTACATTGATTGTTGTATCACATGACGAGATTTTCCTCCAACAAATCAACACCGAAAGGATTATACAATTATAATATCCTGTCATTTTTTATTTATCTTTAAATATGGCCCAAAATAAAACGAACCCTACCAACCAAGATGTTTCAGCCTTTATAGATCATTTTGCTGATACAGAACAAAAACGTTCAGATAGTTTTGATCTGATTGCACTGATGCAGGAAGTCTCAGGTTTTGAAGCCCAAATGTGGGGACCAAGTATCATCGGTTTTGGCATTTATCATTATAAGTATGAAAGCGGGCATGAAGGCAATGCTCCTTTAGTAGGTTTTTCGCCCAGAAAAGCAACTATTTCTTTATATGCTTTTACGGGATTACCAGAACATGAACATCTTTTAAACAATTTAGGAAAATATAAGATGGGGAAAGCTTGTATTTATATCAAAAAATTGAGTGATATTAATTCTGAGGTTTTAAAAACGCTGATTAAAACCACCATAAACTATCTTCAGAACAAATATAAATCCTAAAAAACTTTAAAAAGGAAATGCGAAAACAGTCTGTTTCCTTAACGCTTAAATGACCTTTATAAATCTATTTTCATGTAACTTTACCACATGAAACTTACACTTGGTTTTTCTCCCTGCCCTAATGATACTTTTATTTTCGATGCGCTGATCCATCATAAGATTGATACCGAAGGCCTACGCTTTGAGGTATTTTACGATGATGTAGAAACCCTGAATCAAAAGGCGCTCAACAATGTATTGGATATTACCAAACTAAGCTTTCATGCTTTTGCCTATGTAGCCCATCAATATGCTTTATTAGATGCCGGCAGTGCTCTTGGTTTTGGAGTAGGTCCTTTGCTCATTTGCAAAGCTGAGCATCTTGATCGTATTAATGAAGAGTTAAAGAAAGAAAATCCTCAATTAAAGGTGGCTATTCCGGGTAAACTTACCACTGCAAACTTTTTACTTGGCATTGCCTATCCGCAATTAACAAATAAAACCGAGATTGTTTTCTCTGAAATAGAAGATGCCTTGGTTAATAATACCTTTGATCTGGGTCTTATCATACATGAAAATCGCTTTACCTACCAGCAAAAAGGCTTATATAAGCTAAAAGACCTTGGTACTTTTTGGGAAGAAAAAACCCATTGTGCCATACCATTAGGAGGTATTGTGGTTAACCGGAATTTACCGGTTGAAATTCAGCAGAAAGCTAACCGATTGGTAAAAAAATCTGTTGAATATGCTTTTTCTAATCCCCGATCTGGTTTAGATTTTATTAAAGAGCATGCACAGGCCATGGACGAGGAGGTAATGTATAAACACATTGAATTATATGTTAATCAGTACTCGGTTAGTTTAGGAGAAGAAGGCCGTAAAGCCATCGATACACTCTTTCACTTAGCTACACAAAACAAGGTTATCCCTAAAATAGAAAAAGAATTATACGTTAATTCTTAACATAAAAAAGCACCTCAAAAGGTGCTTTTCATTTATATTCAGTTCTAATCCTTATTGGTTACAAGGTCCGTCAGGAATATCTTTAGATATCTTTAGCACCTTGGTTACAACCATAGTAGAATCATAATCGCCATAAATGCTATTGGTATCTGATTTTACAATATGACATTCTACTTCTATATAAACAGGTATATAAGGCTTTTCAAAACCCAAATTGTTGTACGCCAGTTCTAAGTTTTTAGAACTGTCGGCTACCCAATATTCACGGCCTTCATCCCTACAATCTGTAAATGATTTAATTTCGGGCCCATAGCTGTAAAGTCCTTTCAGCACCTGAGTTTTTATTTTAGTTCCTTCATTTCCTTCTTTGCTACGACAGGCGGCAAACCCTAAAAGCAAAGCAAAAAATAAAGCCAATAATTTTCCTATCTTTTTCCAGTTATCCATAATTTAAAGATCCTTATTAAACTGATCTACTTTTTTAACACTTAAATTTGATGCCAATTTTGAAGCAAGAAAAGAAAAGATACCAACTGTTATGAAAACCAGTACAAAATCCTGCCATTTCACAGCTATTGGATAGGCATTTGAAAGCACTATATTTTCTTCACCCATCTTTATCCAACCAAAATGTTGTTGCAATAAGCAAAAAATTAGTCCTAATAATAAGCCAAAGATACAACCTGCAAGAGTTATCATCATACCTTCAGCTAAAAATATTCTTCTTATCAGTTTTTTACCAGCTCCTAGGCTGCTCAACACCGATATGTCTTTTTGTTTATCAATTACCAGCATAGTTAACGAGCCTATGATATTAAATATTGCAATAATAAGGACAAAGGTTAGGATAATATAACTGATCCATTTTTCAGAAGTTAATACATTATGCAAAGCCTGATTTTGTTCAACCCTGTTCTTTACTTTATATGCTCCTTTTAAATCTTCTGCAATTCGCTTTTTTAGTTTTTCTGCATCAACATTCTGCTTTACATTAATTTCTATTGCAGATACCTTCGTATTATCTCCAAGCAGTGTCCTTGCAAAATTTAAAGGCACAACAATTACATTGTCAAAATCCTGCTGTACTTCAAATATACCTGCTACAGGAATATCCATTACATTAAAATCATCCAGAGGATTCAAGCTATTGCCACTTGCTCCCTTTTTAGGTGAAAAAACACGTATCTGCTCAAAAGGATCAGCGGTATTTACACCTAAGAAAGCCTGTAAACCTGCACCGATTACGGCATTTGAACCCGCAGGATTTTCGAGCACAAAACTTCCATCAAAAACAATACTGTCTAAACTTTTATTTTTTAGAAAATCACTGCTTACACCTTTTAAAACCGCCGGGGTCTGTTTGCCCTTATACCAAAGAAGTACATTATCAGATAAAACCTCGGTATAAGAATAAATGGCTTTATCTTTTTCTAAACGGCTAAAATAAGCAGTTTGAGGATTAAAAGTTTTACCACTATCTGGTTCAATAACAATTTGTGGTGTTACGGTATTTACCATTTTCAACACCGTTTGCTCCAAACCGTTAAATACAGATAAAATAATGATTAGTGCAGCACTGCCCACAAAAACTCCCAAAGCCGATATACCCGAAATGATATTAATGGCATGGGTCGATTTCTTTGCAAAAAGGTATCTGCGAGCTATGTAAAGGGCGGTGTTCACGGTTATAAAGATAAATAAAAGCTTATGCTTTTAGCATCATTATTTCTTTATGCAATCTGATGCAACTTAAATTAAGAAAGGATTATTCTTTTTTTCAAATCCAATCGTTGTGCTTGGCCCATGTCCCGGAAATACTTCACAATCATCAGGTAAAATGAACAGGTTTGTTTTTATGCTCTCTATCAATTGCTGGTGGTTACCGCCTGGCAGATCGGTACGTCCTATACTTCCGTAGAACAATACATCTCCGCCAATTAAAAAGTTCTCTTCTTTAGCATAAAAACATAAATGTGCAGGTGAATGACCAGGAGCAAAAATCAAATCTAACTTACTGTTACCAAAAGTTATACTGCCTGTTTCAGGTAAAAAAGTTTCGGGCTCAGGAGAAAGTTCATAATGCATGCCCATTTGTGGGGCATAACCCGGAACTGCCTGTAACAAATTCAGTTCTCCTTTATGAAACTGTGGTTTTAAACCCCAGTTGTCAAATACGAATTTATTTCCAAACACATGATCTATATGACAATGGGTATTGAGTAACAAAACCGGTTTAAGCTGCTGTTCTTTAATAAATGAAGCCAGCTGATTTTGTTCGACACCATTATACGTTCCTGGATCTATGATGATACATTCTCTTGTTTCATCAAATAAAATATAAGTATTTTCCTGATATGGATTAAAGGTAAATTGCTTTAAGCTGATCATTTATTAAACAATAAAGATTAATAGATAAATTATTTCTTCCATTTAAACGTGGCTATCATTTTATCTATATCTTGTTTAATAAAATTAATAACCGGCTGTATGGAGTCATATTGAGGGCGTTCATTAAAATACAAAGCTCCCCTTAAATAATGGTGCAGACTATCTGTAAGAAAGAACTGCACTGATGATGCTGTATTTCCTTCAATGGAATAATAAATTCCATAAACTTTTTTATCGGGATAATTGATTCTTTTTTGATCGATCAAATCGGCCTTAATAGTATGTTTCATAGCCAGAACCCTTGCATTCTCAGTCATTTCGTTATAATCTTTGGCCGAAAAGTTTTCATAGTAGGTAAGATGCAAAACGCCATTAAACTGTGTAAAATTCATGTTTTTCCACCATTTCTTTGCATTCTTATCTTGATCGTTACTTAAAGAAGCATAAACAGGATACTCAAAGCTGTAAGGTGCTTCTGCATCATATAACCGGTATCGCTTTTCAGGAAAATATAAGCGTGAATAGCCCTTTGGTTTCGGCGTACTTACATGATCATTGCCGCAGCTACTAACCAGCAGGGTTAGCAAAAACAGCATATATCTATAAGTTAATTTCTTCATCCTATTTTTTCCAGACCTGCCATGAACGTTCTGCCTGTAAAGTTAACATTTCCATACCATTCTTCAGGGTTCCGCCCTGCGTCTTAACCTTAGCTAAAAAAGCCGTTTCCTCAGGATTGTAAACCAAATCATAAGCCAGATGTTGTTCATTCAGATATTGATAAGGTATAGGCGGAAAAGAATCTAAATTAGGTAACATACCCAAGGGTGTAGTATTAATTAGAATGGTATATTCCTTTAAGAGTTCCTGCGTAATACCAGAATATAGTATAGTTCCGGGTTTTACATGTCTTATTACCGTAAGATAGGGAATATCTAACTGTTTAAGCACATATTTAACCGCCTGCGCAGCTCCACCATCACCAAAAATCAATGCCTTTTTGTGATGGGGCTTTAAAAGGGGCTTTAATGATTCTGCAAAACCAAATGCATCTGTATTGTAACCTTTTAAAAAAGGTTTATCTCCACTTCTGTCTATTGTTATACAATTTACAGCTCCTATTTCGCTCGCTGCTTCATCTAATTCATTTAAATAAGCCATTACCTCTACTTTATGGGGAATAGTTACATTTAATCCACAAAGCGCGGGATTAGATTCTACAAGGTCTACTATTTCACTTGCACGCACAATAGGATGTAGCTCATATTTACAATTTTTGATCTGCTCCTGCTCAAATTTATGCGTAAAATATTTTTTTGAAAAAGAATGCGATAAAGGAAATCCTATCAAGCCGTAACTTTTCATATCTGCCATAATGCCAAAATCGAATAAGCAACAACTATTTGCCCAAAAAGAAATCGAAAGTGTCTCCTCTAAGCCCTAAACGTATGGTTTCCAAAGGAATTACCTCTGCCGGTGCAATATTACCCAGATTTACGTTTGAGCCTATTAGCTTAATAAACCAAACCTGCTGCTCTTTTTGGGGAGCTTCCCAGATAATTCTTTCGCTCGGTATCTGTGTTAAGATCTCATCTACCAAACCTTCTCTCACCTCTCCAGTACCACGATAAATACCAACATTTCCACCTTCTCTTGCTTCTGCAATAACTTTCCAAGAGCCCGCTTCTATTTCTGCCTGCATCAGTTTAATCCATTTATAAGGAGCAAATATCTTGGTAGCATCTTTAGAGCCCACTTCAGAAATTACGGTAACCTGCTTGGATAGCTTTCTGATATAGTCGCATTTTATATCATGTTCTATATCCATTGAACCATCTGAAACTTCGGCATATTCCATTCCGTATTCATCTAAAACACGTTGGTAATCCTCAAATTGGTTACGTACAGCAAAAGCTTCAAATAATGTCCCACCAAAATAAGTAGGGACTCCGGCGCTTCTGTAAAGCTCTAGTTTTTCTTTTAACCGCGGCGTAACATGAGATGTTGACCATCCGAGTTTCACAATATCTGTATGCACACCTGCAACATCTAAAAAATCTTCTACCTGTCTTAAGCTCATACCTTTATCCATAACCATGGTAAGGCCTTTTTGACGAGGTTTTAAAGAACGTTCAGGTAAATCATTTAATTTGAAATTCATATTGCTGGCAAAGTTAAAAAACTCTGCTATTTTATCAGGGTTAAAAATTTTAACTATTTAATATATCTATTGATTACGTCAATAATTGCACTATTTTGTTGCAATTGTGGTAAGTATTCAAATAGAATATAGTGTTTCTCAGGATCGGTAACCAGAGCAGTCTCCAGATAAGCCATTGCTTCCTGGGTTTGGCCTAGAGCAAAAAGATAAGCTACCATCCTGTAATACAATTCTGCTGCATCAGGATTATTTTTAATGGCTTCGGCCATGGTCTCTGAAGCTTCTAATAACCTTCCTTGCTCATAAAGCACTGTTGAAAAGTCAAGCCAAGCCTCTATATCTACAGGATTGTATTCTAAAACTTTGTAATAGGCTTCAATTGATTCCTCTATCTGACCGAGTTTATAATGCGCATCTGCTATTGCAAACCAGAAATCAGCATTTTCACTATCTAAATCTAAGGCTTTTTTATAGAAATGCAATGATTCAAAATAACGTTCTTCTGCATTTAAGGTAACACCTATGCCAAACCACGCATCAGCCATTTTTGAATCCATTTTCACTGACTTTTTATAATAAGCCCTGGCTTCATCCATTCTATCGAGCTTCTCATAACACTCACCTATGGCACAATAAGTATCAGCATTAGGTGGTTCATATTCAAAAGTCTGTTTATAAACTTCAATAGCTTCTTCAAACTTTTCTAATTGTACCAAAGCGTTTCCTTTGTTAAAGTAAGCTGAGGCAAAGTTTTCTTTGATCAATATGGCATAATCATATGCGTCTATGGCTTTCTCATATAGCTCTAATTTATGATATGAATTTGCAAGATTATACCAAGCGGCATATGAGTACGGATCGTTGTCGATATATTCTTTATAAAACTGGATACTTTCTTCCTGTTTATCTAAAATATCATAGCAAAAAGCTAGTTCATATAAACCGTCTTTATTCTCCATATTTTGCTCCAGGCTACGTTTAATGTATACAATAGCCTGCTCATAATCATGCATGCTTTGATAAACATAAGCTATCTGTAATAAGATTTCATCTGTTGTTTCAGCAAAAAGGAGAGCCTTTTCAAGATTTTCCAAAGCTTCTGCATAACGCTCCTGATTATGGTAGATATTACCTCTAAGCACATAGATTTCGGCTTCCGAGGGTTCGAGCATTTCGGCTTTTTCTAAAGCTTTAAAAGCTTTTTCTACCTGATTAGTCAGTAAAAGTAACTGAGCCTGCTTAATTAGAAAAACCGCCGCAAAAGGATGCTGACTTAACGCAAAATCGATTACCTGTAAAGCTTTAACAGGATCATTTTTTTCAATGTAGTTGTCGATAATATATTCAAAAGCCTGCGCATCAAAAAAATACTGATCCTGGTTACGAATCATTTCTTCATAACGTTCAACTGAGTGCTGACCATCCTCATTATAATCAAATTCAAATTCTTCTTCCATAATTTCTGAATACTTAAAGAACTACCCTAATACTTGCTTTGAACATCATAAGTTTACGTTATTTATTAAAATAGCTCATAAAATAATTTTCCACACAACATCCTTAAAAAGTTCAAATCACTCACAATTAAACGGTTATAAGCATTATTTTTTATACCCCCATAATGTTTAAAACCTATAATAAATGCTTTTAGCTATAAAATCACTTATATTTATTCACAAAACCCTAACTATTATTTGATGAGAGCTTTATTTAAACTGGTTTTGGTATGCGGTATAATTGTTAATATCAAAACCTATGCCCAAACGCAAAATGAAGAGAACAATGTAAAAGCAACCATAAATCTGCTTTTTGATGGCATGCGCAATAGAGATACCACCATGATCAGAAATGCCTTTGCAGAACGCTCTATTATGCAAACGATAAGTCGTGGAGAGGCTAAAACAGAAAAAATAGACGACTTTATTAAAAGTATAGCAAAACCTTTTCCTGAAAAATTTGACGAAAGGATAACTTTTGACAAGATTTTAATTGATGCCAATCTGGCAAGTGTATGGACCAGTTACAAGTTTTATATCGGCGAGAAGTTTAGCCACTGCGGAGTAAATTCTTTTCAACTATTAAAAACAGACAAAGGCTGGAAAATTATTTACATCATCGATACCCGTCGGAAAGATAATTGTAATTAAAACCCAGGTGGTTTAGAAAGATTTCATTTCTTGTCAGATTGAACCTGCAGAAACCTCTTGTGATTAAAATTCTACAAGTTCAATGTGACATTTTTTTGAACACTCTTTTAAGCTTTACTCTTTCTTATTCATTTTTTCAGCAGCATTTTTAAAGATCGCCGCCTGTTTTAGTAATTCTGCTTTGAGCTCGTCATTTGTTTCTTTCTCGGCGGCAGCAGTTTTAGCTTTCTCAAGATTTTGAAAGCCTCCTACCATTTGTCCGCCCACATATTTTGTTAAAGTGGTTCTATCCATATTTTTCACCAACGAACTGGTTACTTTTGCAATTACCTCTGCATTATTGTTCTTGGCTACATAACCCATATAAGAACTCATTAATGATGACATTCTGCCAATATCCGCTTGATCAAATGTTTTTACAAAAAAATCTGCATACGCATCATTACCTAAACCAGCATAAATCTGCGATAACTGAATCGGGATATGAAGTTTTGTGTCTTCATCAAGGTTATTAATTACAGCGTTTACTGTTTCCGGTTCATACACATTAATTGCTTTAACCGCCGCCCCTATTACCTTATAAGACTGATCTTTCAGGGCTTCTTTAGCCAAAGGCAGATAGCTTTGGTCCTTCGATTTTGCTAAAGTTAAAATAGCCTTTTCTCTTACGGCAGAGCTTTTGTCTGTTTTAGCTAATTGTACAACTTTTGCGGCAGCAAGCTGCTTTACAGTTTCATCACTCAGTTTTAAAGCCGAAACAGCCAGCGCTCTTAAATTGTTATTTTGATCCTGTAAGCCTGAAACAAGAAGATTTACCGCTTCTTTTTCTGAAAAATGTGCAGCTGCTTTTAAAGCTTCAATTCGGTTAGCGTATGAAGGTGCATTTTTATATTGAAAAGCATATTCTGCCAGGGTTTTGTCTTGTTTAATTTCACCAACCAATGCTTTATCCGGATCCAAATCAATTAGATCTGGTTTTGCTGGAACATCAAAACTGAAACTTTGTTCTCTGGCACCAATTAAAATCTCTTTTCTAATTTTTGAGCCACCAGCATATAAGTCTACTTTAAGAGGAAGAATAAAGGTTTGCACCTTATCTGATTGTATTTGCTTTACATGGAGCGAAATTTTGCCTGCTGTATAATCATATTTAACGCCTAATATAGGATGCCCTCCATTAAAATACCATTGATTAAAATAAGGCGACCAGTCTTTTCCCGTTACTTCTTCAAAAGCTAACCTTAACTGATGTGGCTCTCCTGTTTTAAAAGCATTATTTCTTAAATAAAGATTTAAACCCTTAAAAAAGGCTTCATCTCCCATTTGATTTTTTAAAGCATATAAAATAATAGAACCTTTTGCATAACTCACATTATCAAACATATCTTCTTTGTTATTATAATAATAACGGGCAAGCAGAGGGCTTTCTCCATTATTGGTAGATTGTAGGTAATCTGCTAATTTTTCATACCTTATCTCATCTTCTGCTTCTTTACCCAGGTCATGGCCCTTCCATATAATCTCTGCAAAAGCGGCAAAGCTCTCATTAACAGTTAAATTAGACCACGATTCTGCGGTGACATAATCGCCAAACCATTGGTGAAACAATTCATGAGCAATAACAGCTTCCGCATTCTCATCTAGCAGCTCGCGATCTGTGCGTTGAACAAATTCGCCATGTAAAGTTGCCGTAGTATTTTCCATCGCCCCCGATACGTAATCTCTAACCACAATTTGCGAATACTTGTGCCAAGGATAATCTATCTCTAATAGATTACTGAAAAACTCAATCATTTTAGGTGTTTTGCCAAAAATTTGTTTGGCATAAGGTGCATATTTAGGTTCTAAATAATAACTTACTTCTTTGCCTTTCCAGTTGTCTTTGGTTATTTTAAAATCGCCCACAGACATCATAAACAGGTAGGGGGCATGAGGCAGATCCATTTTCCAGGTATCGGTTCTTGTGCCATTAGTATTTATTTTTTGGGTAAGTAGCTTACCATTTGAGAGCGTAACATATTTAGAAGGCACCGTCATTGAAATTTCGGCAGTGGTTTTTTGATTGGGTTTATCAATAGTTGGAAACCAGGCAGATGAAGCCTCTATTGCGCCCTGTGTCCAAACTTGAACGGGTTTATTTTTGTCTGCGCCATCAGGATTTATAAAATATAAACCTTTGTCTTCTGTAAGTGCGGCGCTATTTTTGATTTTTAATTCATTAGGCTTGGCTGTATATGCAATAAACAGTGTGTATTTTTCATCTTTTACATATTTCTTATTTAGCTTAATAAAAAGCTGTTCGTTATTATAGGTGTATTTTAAAGCTGTATTTGCTTTTGCGCCAACCAAAGCCACTTCTTTAATATCCATGCCTTTGGCATCAAGTGTTAAAGAATCGGTATTATAAAAATAGGGCTTTAAGGTTATCCAGGCTTTCCCATACAGATATCTTTTGGTATAATCAAAGCTCACGTCCAGTTTAGTGTGCACCAGAGCGTTGATTTTGGTTGGCATGGCTCTGTAAATTTTAGCGACTTCATTACCCTGAGCATAAATATCAGAGTAAACTAGCGTTAAGAAAGCGAGTATACCCGCCATTAGATGTTTTATTTTCATATGAATTGTTTTTAAACTTAAGACAAATCAAACTTTAGTTAAAGTTACATCTTTATTCAAAATTTCATGCTTTGCTATAATTAGGGCTACAAACCAATAAAACAACTGATTTTTAAACAGTTATCTACTATCTGAGACTGCGGTTTGGCTTTTCCTCCTATTTTTTGTTGATTTGTAAATAGGTTAATTAAAAATCAAAAAGACATAATGACACCAGATATTCAATCCATTTTAAAGCAATTGGGTATTGCTTCTCTTAATCCATCTTATAGCACAGGCAGTAAATGGAGCTCGGCTACTAATGGGAAACAGATTGACAGCATGTCGCCGGTTGACGGCAAAAAGATTGCTTCGGTATATATCGCTTCTGAAGAAGAGTACAATCATGTAATTAACACCGCACAAAGCGCTTTTAAACACTGGAGTAAAGTACCTGCACCAAAACGTGGCGAAATTGTACGCCAGTTTGGTGATGCTTTAAGAAAAAATAAGGAAGCATTAGGAACTCTGGTTTCTTACGAAATGGGAAAAAGCCTGCAGGAAGGGTTTGGCGAAGTACAGGAAATGATTGATATATGCGATTTTGCTGTGGGTTTATCGCGTCAGCTTTATGGATTGACCATGCATAGCGAACGTCCAAGTCACCGTATGTACGAACAATGGCATCCGCTGGGCGTGGTAGGTATTATCTCTGCATTTAACTTTCCTGTTGCTGTATGGAGCTGGAATGCTGCTTTAGCCTGGGTATGTGGTAACGTTTGCGTGTGGAAACCTTCAGAAAAAACACCGTTAACAGCTATTGCCTGCCAGCATATTATACAAGAAGTATTTGAAGCAAATGATATTCACGAAGGTGTTTCATGCCTTGTAACAGGCGACCGTCATACTGGCGAGTTAATGAGCTACGATAAACGTGTTGATTTAGTTTCTGCTACCGGTTCTACCAGAATGGGCAAAGCCGTTGCCGCTGCCGTAGCTGGCCGTTTAGGTAAGTATCTTTTAGAGTTAGGTGGTAACAATGCCATTATCATTTCTAAAGATGCCGATTTAGATATGTCATTAATAGGTGCGGTTTTTGGAGCCGTAGGCACAGCCGGACAACGTTGTACAACTACCCGTCGCTTAATCATTCACGAAAGTGTTTATGAAAACTTTAAAGCAAAACTGGTTAAAGCTTACGGACAACTAAGAATAGGCAACCCTTTAGATCAGCATAACCACGTAGGCCCTCTTATTGATACGGATGCCGTGAATGCTTATTTAAGTTCTATAGAGAAATGTAAAGCTGAAGGCGGAAAATTTGTGGTAGAAGGCGGTGTATTAAGTGGCGATGCTTACAGTTCTGGCTGCTATGTAAAACCATGTATTGCCGAAGTTGAAAATCATTACGAAATTGTTCAGCACGAAACGTTTGCTCCGATTTTATATTTAATCAAATACAAAGAATTGGATGAAGCTATTGCTTTACAAAATGGCGTACCACAAGGCTTATCTTCAGCCATTATGACCTTAAACCTGCGTGAAGCAGAGCAGTTCTTATCTGCTCAAGGTTCTGATTGCGGTATTGCTAACGTAAATATTGGTACATCTGGCGCCGAAATAGGTGGTGCTTTTGGTGGTGAAAAAGAAACTGGTGGGGGTAGAGAAAGTGGTTCTGATGCTTGGAGGAATTACATGCGCAGGCAAACCAATACCATCAATTACTCAACAACCTTACCTTTGGCACAGGGCATTAAATTTGATTTGTAAATAAAGAAGAGGCTACTTAAAAGTAGCCTCTTTGCATTTATATATGAACCCAGAACGGGGAAGTATGTTTTATTTTGCAAACGGATCTTCGATCAGCAGATCATCCAAGGTTATTTTTTTGTTCGCTACGTTTTTAGCATATACCGGAGCTAAAGATTTTACATCACTTGTTTCTGCTTTAAATTTATCTAAATTAAGAGAAGCCTTCATGCCCAATTCTGCATAGTAGGTTTCTGCTGCTCCACTTAAAGTTATACTTGCTCTGTCTGTTACATTGGTGTATAAACTAACCGTATTTGCATTGATATTGGCTTTAGCATTGTCTTTAAGTATAATACTAAGCTCTAAAAAGTTCACTTTGTTAACCGTTTTTACGGTAGCATTACCACAAGCCTCAATTGTATTGATATTTTTAACATAAACAGCTACAGTTAAAGGTTCTTTTTCAAATGAACTAATTCTAAGCTCACCGTTTTGTTGTTGTACCAGAGCATTTTTAGCATAATAGCTATCATATACTTTTACTGATTCTATTGGGGCCTGCAACAGTAAAATTTCTACATTACCATTGGCTACAATTTTTTTAATGTTTTTTAAGTCACTCAAAGTAGTTACTGCTTTTTCATTTGAGCTATCTGCAGCATAGGTGCTGTTTAATCCGATTACCGAAAAAATGCTTGCGGTAATTAATGTTGTGATAAAAGTTTTCATAATTAAAATATTTTTAAGGGTTTGTATATCTGTATTTTATCAGTTAATTTGTTTTGTAGATAAGACCGCTATTTTTTAAAAAGGTTTCACGATAAAAGCTTGTTTTATACCATATCAAAACAAGCATAGACCAACGCCTTAATTTTTTCGACGAAAATTTCGTCGATCATAAATTTTCTACAGATTCTGGAGAGAAGCAGGAGCAATTACATCTCTTTTTCAATAAGAATGCAATATTTATCAACCATTATTTGATTAAACACGAGAATAGCTGTAAGTTTAAAATTTTTTATCAGCCAGCTTAGATTGTTTTTAACCGATTTAAAATGTTACGCGTAAATAGCTCACTTCCTTGCCAGATTGTATATTCGTTATGTAAACACGATTATTTTGGCTATCTTATTGAGCCTCACATTGTACAATTAAATCCTCAGGGCGATTTTTCCTTAACGCATCAACGTCTGTTTACCCATACTGCCAAAGAATTTAACAAGCATTTAGATGAAACCGATCTCAAACTAATCAAACTGCTCGATGAAACCGAACAGGATTTTATCATCAAGAAATACCATAAAAAGGCCATCCGTCCGTTTGAATTTTTCAGCAAGTTTTATGATGAGAAGTTTTACGAAACCGTAAGACCTAAAATTGAAAAGAAGCTGGCCGAAGTTTTAGAAATCTTAAAAAACAAAGGAGGAATATACCTCATGGATAAAGACGGATGGCCTGCCGAGCGCAAAATTGAAATTGCTACAGAAGCGGCTTCTGTATTGTTCCATTTCAGGCGCAATGAAGCTGAGACCCGTTACTTTCCTACCATTAAATATCAGGGCATGCGTATCGACTTTATGTTTAAAGACGCGCAGGTGGTTTGTAACCAGCCCGGCTGGCTTTTACTTAATGATGTGCTTTATTTCTTTGAGCAAAGTATAGAAGGCAAAAAACTGATGCCTTTCTTGAACAAAAGATATATTACCATACCTAAAACTACAGAAGAAACTTATTTTGAAAAGTTTGTAGCTCCTTTAATAGAAAAGTACCATGTATATGCAGAGGGTTTTGATATCAAAACAGAAAAGCACGAACCTAAAGCAACCCTAAAAATCATTTATATAGAAGGTGGTGTATCTCAAGTACAACTATACTTTAAATATGGCGAATATGCTTTTGCCGCAGGTAGCGATACCAAGGTTACGGTTAAACTATCTAAAAATGCCGATAATTATACTTTTACACGCATAAAGCGCAACCTGGACTGGGAGAAAGAAAAATACTTTTTCTTACAGCATTTGGGACTTAAAAAAGTAAGTGCCCTGTTTTATAATTTAGAACTGCCGGTTTCTGCCGAAGAAGGCAATGCCTCTTATGGAATTATCAACTGGGTAAATGAAAATATAGAAATCTTAAAAGAAAACGACTTTGAAATTGAACAGGCAAGTAGTCAGAAACGCTTTGTTTTTGGAAACAACAAAATCAGTTTCGAAGTCAAGGAAGATAATGATTGGTTCGATATCAATGCCATTGTTTACTTTGGCATTCATCCCATTCCTTTTATTTCTTTAAAGAACCATATCTTGCATAAAAAGAGAGAATTTGTTTTACCTGATGGAGAAATTGCCGTTATTCCCGAAAAGTGGTTTACCCAGTACAATAGCCTATTTAGTTTATCTTCTAATCAAAACGAGATCAAACTTAAGAAACATCATATTGGCCTGATCAATGATCTGGCCGAAGACAGCATAGCGCACGTTACTTTAGGCCGCAAACTGCAAAGACTGACCGATTTTGAAGAAATTGGGGATTTTTCTATGCCAGAAGGTTTTAAAGGTGAATTGCGACATTACCAAAAAGCTGGTTACAACTGGTTCAGCTTTTTACGCGAATATAATTTCGGCGGTTGTCTTGCCGACGACATGGGTTTGGGTAAAACCATACAAACGCTGGCCATGTTACAAAAACTTAAGGAAGAAAACGAAAAAAGTGGCACACGCGGCACCTCACTAATCATTATGCCAACATCTTTAATCTACAACTGGCAAAATGAGGCCAAGAAGTTTACTCCGGCATTAAAAATCTTAACGCATACAGGTTCTAACCGCAATAAAGATGTAAGCCATTTTGATCGATTTGATATCATAATTACCACCTATGGCATAACCCGTGTAGATGTTGACCTGCTGCAAAGCTTTTATTTCAATTATATCATTTTAGACGAAAGCCAGAACATTAAAAATGCTTCTTCAAAATCTTTCAAAGCCGTAAGGGCATTAAAATCGAGACATAAACTGGTATTAAGTGGTACGCCTGTGGAAAACTCTGTAAGTGACTTATGGACTCAACTTACCTTTTTAAATCCGGGGTTATTAGGAACACAAGCTTATTTTACAGAAGAATATGTACAGGCTATCGAAAAGAAAAAGGATGAAGAAAAGGCAAGGAAATTACAGGCTATTATTAAACCTTTTATCTTAAGGCGTACCAAAGAGCAGGTTGCTGCTGAACTCCCGCCAAAAACCGAACAAATCTTTTACTGCGACATGAGCGAAGACCAAGCCGCTTATTATGAAAAAACAAAATCGGCTTACCGCAACGACCTTTTAAACAGCATGGATAATGGCACTTACGCCAAAAAACAGATTCAGATTTTGCAAGGGCTTACCGCTTTGAGGCAGTTGGCAAATCATCCTTTAATGATCGATGAAATGTATACTTCAGACTCAGGCAAGTTCGAAAACGTAATCCATACCCTAAACAATGTGCTTAAAGGCGGGCATAAAGTGCTGGTGTTTTCGCAGTTTGTGAAGCATCTTGAAATCTTTAAAAAACACCTTACTGAACAAAAGATTGATTTTGCTTATTTAGATGGAGCAACGCAAAACCGTGGTCATATTGTTTCTGAGTTTCAGGAAAACGAAAATTTAAAAGTATTCCTGATTTCAATTAAAGCCGGAGGCGTAGGGCTAAATCTTACTCAGGCAGATTATGTCTTCATTTTAGATCCTTGGTGGAACCCGGCCGTAGAACAACAGGCAGTTGACCGCACACACCGCATAGGGCAGCAAAAAAAGGTATTTATCTACAAGTTTATAGCAAAAGATACCGTAGAGGAGAAAATATTGGCTTTACAGAACCGGAAAAAAACGTTGGCCAGTTCACTGATCACTACAGAAGAAAGCTTTTTTAAATCTCTCAGTAAAGACGACATCAGGGAATTACTCAATTAGGCCTTTATAAAGCTCATATAGGTTTCGCGGTCTATCATTTCGGCACCCATACTCAATAAATGCTCATTAGGCAACTGACAGTCTATCAGCTCAAAGTCTAAGTTTTTACATAAATAGATTAAGGCCATTTTAGAAGCATTGGGCACAAGACTGAACATACTTTCGCCGCAAAAAACCTCATTTATTTTTACACCGTACAAACCTCCAACCAGTCTTTCTTCTTGCCACACCTCAATACTGTGAGCAAATCCTTTGTTGTGTAATTTGCTATAAGCCTTCTGCATTTCAGTTGTAATCCAGGTTCCGAGCTGGTTTTTACGGGGCGTACCTGCACAATGTTTAATTACCTGCCTAAAATTCTGATTAACAGAAACCTTAAATACAGCCGATTGTATGATCTTTTTCATACTCTTGCTAATCTTGATTTTATTAGGATAGATTACGCAACGTTCATGCGGCGAAAACCAAAGAATAGGATCTTCCTCGCTATACCAGGGGAAGATCCCATTTTCATATGCCAGTAATAATCTTTCAATACTCAGATCGCCTCCTATAGCCAGCAAACCATCCTCTTCAGCTAATGAAGGATCAGGAAAAACAATTTCATCAGGAGGTAATCTAAAGATCATTGGTACAATTTAAGACCTAGAGAAAGACATCAGCAACCTTTCTCCTGCGTATAGCATCAGTTTTCCGTTTTCTGTTCTGATGCTGGTAACTTTTTCAAGGTCTTTAAGGTAGTCCGTTTCGTATTTAATTACATCTTCGCACATCATCTTGGTGCTAAACATTTGGGTAAATGTAATATTGTAGCCTATAAGTGCAAATCCGCCACCATAAGTATTACAAAATGCCCTGCCTGATACCCTGTTATCTGTACTAAAATTTAAAGTAGCCTGAGCCTTAGCCGGCAGAGTATGATCTGTCCATTGCGTCAGGGTCCAGTTTGTACCCGATACATTTACAGAGCCTAAGGTAGAAGCGCATGATTGTAGGCCTACAATGGCCATCAATAAAAAAATAATTTTTTTCATTTGCTTTAAATTATATTAGAACCGTTCCATTACGGCATGCTATGGTAAAAGCAATTTTATAGCCAAAATTAACAGGTTGTTAGTTTTTTATAGTTGCGTATGGTAAGGTAAAGCCTTATAAACTCAAACATGATACAGGTTTTTAAAGTAATACCAAACCATTTATCCTCAAATAAACCTACAGCTTCAGGAATAAGGGAAATAAAACCTATACTAAAAATCCATAAATATAATCTGAAAGGAAACTGTACATAATACAATACTGCCGCTATCTTTTTAAGCTTAATCTGTGCATATACGCAGTACGCAATCAAGGCAAACATCGGAAACATTAAAACCGATGATATTTTTTCTGATAACAGAATAATCTCTGAAAAATCGGAAGAAATTTGCCAAAGCTGCATTCCTAAGAAAATTAGGGATATGGCATCTAAAAAAGCAAATACATAAAAAAGTCTGCGCATGTTAGCCTTTAAAAACGTAAACGTAGTTATATACAAAATGTGATAAAGCGCCCATATTTACAAATAAATGCCATAATTCATGGCTATGCAGGTATTTATGCAAAGGTTGGTCTTTGGCATAATAATAAGTACCCCCTATATAAAAAACGCCGCCCAAAAATAGCCAAAAAAAACCTCCCGGTGATACATGCCCAATCATCTTACCAATGAAAGGAATGATCAGGCAACCCATCAAAGTATACAGGGTATTAGAAATTGCTTTGCTCTTGAGACGGTTAAAAATTTTTAATAGACACCCCATTAGCGCTATGGTCCAAACCAAGGTAAATAAGAACCAACGTACCCACCCCCCAAAAACAAGAAGCGTAGTAGGCATAAATGAACCCGCTATCATAATATAAATGCAGCAATGATCAAATTTTTGCCATATCCTTATACCGTATTCTGTTTTAGGCACACTATGGTATATTGCACTTACGCCAAAAACCGTAATAATGGCAAAACCATAAATATAAGCAGCAGTTACAGCCAGATTATTATCTGCTTTATTTAAGAGCATTAACAAACAGGGAAAGGCAAGAATGGCAGGAATAAAGTGTGTAAAAAAGTTTCCGGGCTCCCGAATATATTTATTCATCGTTACCGCTCTCTTTGCGTTCTTTTGCTATTTTATCAAAAATTTGGTCCATACGTTCTACATATTCATTCGTATCATCAACAAAGAAACTCAAAGTAGGAATAGTTCTAGCTTGATGACGAATACGGGCTCCTAATTTATATCTGATCTCGTTAGCATGCGCATTAACCGTAGCCACTGATAAACGGGTATTATCTGTATTCAAAAAGCTTAAATATACTTTTGCAACGGCTAAATCTGGTGAAACACGAACCTTGGTAATGGTTACTAAAGTATTGGGTAAATACGCCGATCCTTCTCTCTGAAAAATTGCAGCCAGTTCTTCCTGTAACAGCCCTGCAAATTTTTGTTGTCTTTTACTCTCCATTATCTTATATCTAAGTTGCTTCTGGCAACGGGTGTTTAAACTGTATTTTACTAATATAGTAATTTATCGTATGGATAACGCTGTATGTGCATAGCTTTTACCTTATCATACAATAATTGCTTAAATTCTTCTATGTTCTCTTTCTGAGTGGCAGAAATGAACAAGGCAGGCGTATTTTCATGTGCCATCCAGCTACGCTTAAAATCTTCCAGTGTCAATGGAACTTCTGAATCTATTCCTGTTTCATCAACCTCAGGCGAAACATAAGCATCTATTTTATTGAACAACATGATGGTTTCTTTATCACGGGCACCCAAATCTTTTAAGGTTTCGTTTACCGTATGGATCTGATCTTCAAAATTAGGATGCGAAACATCTACCACATGAATCAGTATATCCGCTTCTCTTACTTCATCTAAAGTAGATTTAAAGCATTCAACTAAGTGGTGAGGTAATTTCCTGATAAAACCAACCGTATCAGAAAGCAGAAAAGGAAGGTTTTCTATCACAACTTTTCTAACCGTAGTATCTAAGGTTGCAAACAATTTATTTTCGGCAAAAACTTCGGATTTTGAAAGCATGTTCATAATGGTAGATTTACCCACATTGGTATAACCCACTAAAGCTACCCTGATCAATTGCCCACGGTTTTTACGCTGAGTTTCATTTTGCCTATCTATCAACTTAAGCCTGTCTTTAAGCAAAGTGATTTTCTCTAAAATCATCCTCCTATCACTTTCAATCTGGCTTTCGCCGGGACCACGCATACCTATACCGCCCTTTTGACGTTCAAGGTGGGTCCACATACGGGTTAAGCGGGGCAATAGATATTGTAACTGAGCCAGCTCTACCTGTGTTTTCGCCTGAGCAGTCTGGGCTCTTCCGGCAAAAATATCCAATATCAGATTGCTTCTATCTAAGATTTTAACTTGTAATTCGCGCTCAATGTTACGTAACTGAGAAGGCGAAAGCTCATCATCAAATACCACAATGTCTATCTCTTCTGCTTTTACATAGGCTTGAATTTCTTTCAGCTTTCCGGTTCCCACAAAAGTAGCCCGATCAGGTTTTTGCATTCTTTGAACAAAAGTCTTTTCTACCAAACCGCCTGCGGTCTGAACCAGAAAATCCAGTTCTTCTAAATATTCTTTGGTTTGCTCGGCACGCTCCCCAGGTAAGGCCACCCCTACCAAAACTACCCGTTCTTTTTTAGGGGCCGTATCATAAAATTTCTGTTTTCCCATCTAATTTCGCAAAGATACAAAATCCATACCCTTTTCTACAGATTTACACCTTTGGTTTGCAACTCCTTACAAATTATTTACGTTGCGGTTCAGCTTTCCAAATTCCAGATCATAAATTAACTACAACTAACTCTGAATAAACTTGTTAATAAATACCTTTTTGCATATCGACAAAAAAATTCTACCTTAAATCGACCAAATAAATCACCACAACCTAAATGGAAATTAAAAAGCAAAGCAAAAAATATGATGCAGTGATTGTAGGATCTGGTGCTGGCGGTGGTATGGCTGCATATACCCTTGCCAAGGCGGGCTTAAAAGTATGCTTACTTGAGGCCGGAGCCATGTACGATCCTCAAAAAAATATTACGCAGTTAAAAAACCCCTGGGAATCTCCTCGTCGCGGAGCCAGTACAAAATTCAGACCTTTTGGCGATTTTGATGCTTGTTATTACGGCTGGGATGTTGAAGGTGAGCCCTATACCAAAGCCCCCGGAACCGAATGGGACTGGTGGCGTGCACGGATGTTAGGCGGTCGTACGAACCACTGGGGGCGTATATCATTACGCTTTGGCCCTAAAGATTTTAAACGTAAAAGTATTGATGGTTTAGGTGAAGACTGGCCTATAGGTTATGAAGACATCAAACCTTTTTACGACAGAGTTGATAAGCTGATTGGCATTTTCGGAACAAATGAAGGTCTTGAAAATGATCCCGATGGTTTCTTTCTTCCTCCTCCTAAACCTCGTTTGCACGAGTTGTTCATCAAAAAAGCAGCAGCTACTTCAGGCGTAAGGGTAATTCCATCGAGGTTATCTATCTTAACACAGAAAATAAACGACGACAGGGGAGTATGTTTCTTTTGCGGACAATGTAACCGTAATTGCAGTATGGCCAAAGCCGATTTCTCCTCAACCAATGTATTGATTTATCCGGCTCTGGCTACCGGAAATATTGACATTGTAGCAAATGCCATGGTACGGGAGGTTTTAACCAACGACGAAGGCTTGGCTACCGGTGTATCATATATCAACAAAGATGATATGATGGAGTACCAGGTTACAGGCCGTACGGTAATCTTAGCTGCCAGTGCCTGCGAAAGTTCACGTCTTTTATTAAATTCTAAATCGAAAAGACACCCTAACGGATTGGCGAACAGCAGCGATGTGGTTGGCCGCTATCTTCATGATTCAACTGGTGCGAGCATGGGCGGCGTACTTCCGCAGCTTTTTGACCGTAAACGATACAATGAAGATGGCGTTGGAGGTATGCACATTTACTCTCCATGGTGGTTAGACAATAAGAAATTGGATTTTCCTCGTGGTTACCATATTGAATATTGGGGTGGCATGGGACAACCTGCCTACGGTTTTGGAGGTGGTATTGAAGGCATGAATGGCAAATTTGCTGTTCGTGGCACACAGAAAGAAGCCGGCGGTTATGGAAAATCGTTAAAAGAAGATTTCCGCTTTTTTTATGGTGCAAGTGTAGGCATGGCAGGACGTGGAGAAGCCATTCCGCTATATGACAACCGTTGTGAAATAGACCCTAACGTAGTTGATAAATACGGCATTCCGGTTTTAAAGTTTAATGTAAAATGGAGCGAACATGAAATCTTGCAGGCCAAGCATATGAAAGAAACTTTTGATGAGATGATGCATAATATGGGCGCTATTGTTACCTGGGGTGGCGATTATAACAAAGAAAACAACTACGGTTTAGAATCGCCGGGAAAAATTATCCATGAAGCAGGAACTGCCCGTATGGGTAACGACCCTAAAACATCTGCCCTGAACAAATATAATCAAGCGCACGATTGCAAGAACTTATTTGTAATGGATGGTGCTGCATTTACTTCACAAGCTGATAAGAATATTACCTGGACCATTTTAGCTTTAGCTATGCGTGCCAGTGAATACATTGTTTCTGAAATGAAAAAACAAAACTTGTAAATCCATGAACAGACGTGAATCACTAAAAATATTAGGTATCGGAGCCATATCGGCAGGTGTAATTGCCGAAGGTTGCAAATCTCCAGAGAAAAAAGATACCAATGCCAAAGATCCTGAGTTCACCTACGACAGGGCTAAGGAAGAGTTAGAACGTGAAAAGCAACTTTTAGCACAAGATAAATTCTTTACCAAAGAGGAAATGGCTACCATTACAATCTTGGTTGATATTATTATTCCTAAAGATGAAGTAAGTGGCAGCGCTACTGATGCTAAGGTTCCTGATTTTATAGAATTTATTGTAAAGGATATACCTTCGCATCAGATACCTATGCGTGGCGGCTTACGTTGGTTAGATATGCAGTGCCTAAGCAGATATGGCAAGGCTTTTAGGGAATGTGATGCCAAGCAGCAGATTGAAATGGTTGACCTGATTGCCTACCCTAATAAAGCAAAGCCCGAAATGAGCCAGGGCGTGGCTTTTTTTAACCGCATGCGCAATTTAACTGCTTCGGGGTTTTATACTTCAGAAATTGGAGTAGCCGACATTGGTTATGCAGGTAACACGCCAAACCAGTGGAATGGCGTACCAGATGAAGTGCTTAAACAATACGGTTTATCTTATACCGAGAAAGAATTGAAGGAGTGCGTAAAATTCGACTCTTAATCTTGTAGCGCACTGCAATGCGCTACAAATTCTTGCATTGCCTTTCCAGGGTTTTCTGATTTCATAAAGTTTTCTCCAATTAAAAAGCCTTGAAAGCCTACTTCCTTTAGCTCCTTTATGGTTTGGGGGTTGCTAATAGCGCTTTCTGAAATCTTTAGAAAATCATTTGGGATTTTTTCTGCCAAATTAAAAGACGTACGAATATCTACCGTAAAATTAGTGAGATTACGATTGTTAACCCCAATTGCATCTATATAAGGACAAAGGCTTCTTTGCAATTCCTCGTCATTATGCACTTCAAGCAATACGCTTAAACCCAAGCCTTTCGCTAATGCTCCGTGCGTTACGATTTGCTGAGGTGTTAAAATTGCCGCAATCAGTAAGATAATATCCGCTCCCCAAGCCTTAGCTTCCAGGATCTGGTATTCATCTACAATAAAGTCTTTGCGCAAAACAGGTATGTTATTTGAGCTCCGTGCTATCTTAAGATCGTCAGCACTTCCTCCAAAAAAATCGCGGTCCGTTAAAACAGACAAAGCAGAAGCGCCTGCCGCATTGTACTGCATTGTTACTTCTTTTACACTAACATCGCCATTGATCAAGCCTTTTGAAGGCGATTTACGTTTAAATTCTGCTATAATCCCACTTCTGTTCGGATCTAACAAAAAATCAGCAAATACATAAGGCTTAAGGTTAAACGCAGGTGTATTTTCTAAGGTAGCAATACTTATCTGTTGTTTTGCCGAAGCGACTTCTTCTTTTTTTCGTAGAACAATCTTATCTAATATATTCATTGTTTTATTCGGGGTTCAATTCGTTCTTCATGTTTCGTTGGTCGTTATTCGTTTTCCAGTTTTGGTCTTATAGACTTTAAACTTCAATCTTTAGGTTTTCAACCAATTCTCCATCATTTGCTTTCCTTGCGGGGTGAGCACACTTTCAGGATGAAACTGTACTCCCCTCACATCGTAATTCTGATGTTTAAGTGCCATAATCTGTCCATCGGCATCTACAGCCGTTATCTGCAAACAGGCAGGGAATCCCTCCGGATCTACTACCCAACTGTGGTAGCGGCCCACTTCAAGGGGATGTTCACAACCCTTAAAAATAAGTTCTTCTGGATCAGTAACTGTTATACGAGTAGCTATACCATGCATCGGGCGTCCTAGATTGAGTAATTTCCCTCCAAATGCTTCCGCAATGGCCTGTTGTCCTAAGCAAACACCCAAAATACTTTTGCTGGGCGCATATGTTCTGATCACATCTAACAGTAGGCCCGCTTCTTCTGGTATACCAGGTCCCGGAGATAAAAGAATTTTATGATAAGCATTCAAATCCTCTATATTAAATTTATCATTTCTCCATACTTCGGTCTCAAATCCCAGTTCATTAATCAAATGCACTAAGTTATAAGTAAAACTATCGTAATTGTCAATAACCAGTACTGTTCTAAAATTTCCAGTATTCAAAGAAGATTTTGTATTGTTATTTTTCATCTGTTTATTCCTAAATATGTGCTGCCATTTCAATTGCTTTGCGCAGTGCTGCAATTTTGTTATTCACTTCATTCAGTTCAGATTCTTCATTAGAATCAGCTACAATACCCGCCCCAGCCCTATAATACAAGGTATTATTTTTACTCATGAAAGTCCGGATCATAATGGCATGATTAAAATCATTGTTAAACCCCATGTAACCGATAGCTCCTGCATAAAAATTACGTCCTAATCCCTCATATTGATCCAGTAATTGCATGGCTTTATATTTAGGTGCACCGCTCAAGGTACCTGCCGGATAAGTATCTGCCACTACATCAAACGCTGTGGTATCCAAGTGCAGGTCTCCGCTTACCTTAGAAACCAGATGTATAAGATGCGAATAATACTGTACTTCTTTAAAAGACTTCACTTCCACGTTCTTACAATGGCGGCTTAAGTCATTTCTAGCCAGATCCACCAACATCACGTGCTCTGCAGTTTCTTTAGGATCTTCTTCTAATTTTTTGGCCAGAGCTGCGTCTTCGGCGGCATTTCCTGTTCGCCTAAAAGTTCCGGCAATAGGATAAATACTGGCTATATCCTGTTTAATGGTAATTTGTGCTTCGGGCGATGATCCAAACAGTTTGAAACTGCCATAATCGAAATAAAATAAGTAAGGCGAAGGATTGATTGAACGTAATGCTCGGTATACATTAAACTCGTCGCCTAAAAAGCCTTGATTAAATGCTCTCGAAGGAACAATCTGAAACACATCTCCGCGAAAAATATGTTTTTTCATCTGTGTAACCATTTCTTCAAAATCATGATCACTCAGGTTAGATTGTTCTTCTCCTTTTATCTTAAAATGGTATTCAGGAAAATTCTTATTCTGAATAAGGTATTCTAATTTTGAAATATTGTCATCTTCATCACCATCAAAGACATTTTTAAAAAGTGTAATCTCGTTCTTAAAATGATCTATGGCAATAATATAACGATAAACATGATATTGTAAAGTAGGTATCTGGTCTGCTTTGGGCGTAGTTGCACTAAACTCAATATCTTCAAAATACTGAACCGTATTCCAAGTAAAATACCCAAACAAACCACTTGAAATGTGTTTGTTCTGGACCGGATTACTCATTTCAAAGCTGTTCTTAAAATCATCCAGTTCAGCAGTAAGGTTAAATGCACTCTTTGATTGCTTTTCACCTCCAGGTAAACTGGTAGTTAAAGTTCCATTATCAAGTACAATGCCCGCAACAGGTTGCGCACAAATATAACTGGTAGAGTTTTCGCGACTATGATAATCTGAACTTTCTAACAGTATGGTATTCGGATAAGCGTCTCTAAGCCTTAAGTAAATACTTACAGGAGTTACCGTATCAGCTAATCCTTTCTTTTGATAGGTATGTATCTTTATTTTGTTCATGGTATGCTTTTCCGCATTAATCATTTAAAAAACCTTATAAAATAAAAAACCCGACGCGTGGTTTCGTCGGGTTTAAATGTGATTTAAGTTTAGGTTGAGGTTGATAAACTATAAGGTACACGAGGCTATGACGAAACTCTTGTTTGAATTACGACGCCACTGCCAAGTATGTTTATTGTTAATCATTGTAAAGCAAAAATATACAAAATGTTAAATAATCAAAATTTTTTGCATTTTTTTCTCAAGACCTCATAATGAGTCTTTTACGATATCCCAAAGAATGTTCTTGAAGGGTCTGCGTTAACCATCATAAAGATAGCCCCTAAAATTAATAACAATGCTACACCAAAAAATACAGCTATTGTACGATGTTTTGCCACAGCATCTGCTATTTTTTTAGATTTGGCATTACCTACAGTGATCAAGATAATAGCCAATATCATCATGCTGATATGCTCCATTTTCCAATAACGGCCCATAGCAACAGAGCTATCCATTTTATACCAACCATTTAGAAAATAAACTCCAAGTCCTAAAAGCAGTTGAATATGCGCGCTGATCAAGGTAAACACATTAAGTTTTCTGTTCCCTTCTGTATAAGGTTTTTTGCCAAACCATCCGGCCAGTGCCTGCAATACGGCTACGATCAGCAACAGTAGCACTACATACCTCCAACCAGAGTGAGCGCTTTTCAAAATTCCGTTTATATCCATGTTAAATGAGTGTTTGTATGTCAAAAATAGTTATTATTCATTATAAAAAACATTATTATTAAAATACTTGCTCAAACGGTAGTAACATCGGGTGCTACAACTCTTTCAATTAATTAATAATTCAATCATATAAATTAAATCATACATCATTTATATTTGCTGTTATGCAACCAAAACCCGAAGTGACTCTTACCAGTTATGAAAAACTGGTTATCTTTATCCTGGCTATCACACAATTCACCGTTATCTTAGACTTTATGGTCATGTCTCCTCTAGGAGATCTTTTGATTAAAGCCATGGATATGAAAGCTTCTTCTTTCGGAATAGTGGTTTCAGCATATGCTTTCAGTGCAGGTATATCTGGTTTATTAACTGCGGGCTTTGCTGATAAATATGACCGAAAAAAATTATTGTTATTCTTTTATTCCGGATTTATAATAGGAACTTTTTTCTGTGGAATAGCAAACAGTTTTTACACCTTAGTAGCAGCCCGCATTATAACGGGTTTATTTGGCGGAGTTATCGGTTCTATTTCAATGGCTATTATCACAGATCTGTTCACGCTCGAAAAAAGAGGACGTGTAATGGGTTTTGTGCAAATGGGTTTTGGCGCCAGTCAGGTTCTAGGTATACCTATAGGCTTATATATTGCCAATAAATTAGGCTGGGAAGCCCCTTTTCTGTTTATCGCTATTTTTGCAATACTGATTGCTTTACTGATTGCGGTCCGTTTAAAACCGGTTGATGCCCACTTAGGTTTGCAGCAACAGAAAAACGCATTGAAACACTTGCTACAAACCATTAAAAACAAGCCTTATCGTATCGGGTTTCTGGCCACCGCCGTTTTATCTATAGGAGGTTTTATGATGATGCCCTACGGAACCGTATTTGCGGTAAATAATCTAAAGATCAGTCATGAAAATTTACCATTTCTGTTTATGGCCTCAGGCTTAAGTTCTTTAGTTATTATGCCGCTTGTGGGCAGATTAAGTGATAAAGTTAACAAATACAAGCTCTTTACCTTTGCCTCTTTATGGCTTATGCTTATTTGTGTGATTTATACTAATCTTTCTGCCACTCCTTTCATGCTGGTATTATTGGTAAACATCTGTATGATGATGGGAATCATGAGCAGAATGGTACCTTCTACAACATTGATCTCTGCAATTCCGGAGATGCAGGACAGAGGAGCTTTCATGAGCATTAACGCGTCTTTACAGCAAATAGCAGGAGGAATAGCCGCTGCTATTGCCGGTTTAATTGTTTATCAGGAAAACAAACTCAGCCCGCTTCAACATTATGACATTGTAGGCTATCTGGTGGTAGTTGTTTCTCTTATTTCAATCTTGCTCATGTTAAGGGTAGATAGAATGGTAAAAAAGAAAACACAGCCTATAACAGCCCAACCTCAGCATGAAGAAACACTAATAGCCTAAAGAACCGTCTTCATACACTCCTCATTTTCTTTTGTAAAATGTAAGTTAAATTAACTTTATATGCAGTTTTATCAATAGCTTTAAGGAGTATTTAATTTATTAATTTATGAAGAAAACTATACTAACCTTAACGTTGGTATTTTCTGCATTTCTTTTATTTGCACAGCAAACCTTTCCTGTAAACGGCTCAGCCGATATCAGGAGCGGGCAGTTTGCTTTTACCAATGCAAATATTGTTGTAAATGCCAACCAAACTATTAGCAACGGTGTTTTGCTAATTAAAAATCAGGTTATACAATCTGTAGGCGCAGGTACCACTGTACCCAAAGGCTATGTGGTTATCGATTTAAAGGGTAAATATATCTATCCTTCTTTGATTGATGCCTTTACCAGCTACGGTTTACCTGAAGCACAAAGAAACGCCCAAGGAGGCTTTGGCGGTGGCGCCCGTCGTTCTATTTTCACTTCAACTAAAAAAGGAGCTTACAACTGGAACGAGGCCATCAGACCAGAAACAGAGGTTAAAGCTATTTTTAGTTCTGATCCAAAAAAAGCTGATGAGCTTAGAAAAGTAGGTTTTGGAAGTGTGAACGTAATCAATCGTGATGGCATTGCCCGCGGTACGTCAGCTGCCGTAACATTAAATGAAGAGAGTGATAATAAGGTCATGCTAAAAGATCAGACAGCAGCTAATTACTCTTTTAATAAAGGTACTTCCTCTAATGATTATCCTACCTCTTTAATGGGATCTATTGCCTTATTACGTCAAACCTATTATGATGCGGCATGGTATAAAAACCAGAAAGAAGAATATAATATTTCTTTAGATGAATTTAATAAGCAACAAAATCTGCCTCAGATTTTTGAGGCCGATGGCTGGGCCAATATCCTGCGTGCAGATAAAATTGCCAAAGAGTTTAACAAACAATTTATTGTTAAATCAACAGGTGATGAATATCAACGCATTGATGCTGTTAAAGCTACCGGAGCAAGTCTGATTATACCGATTAATTTCCCTAAAGCATTTGATGTTGAGGATCCGGCAGAAGCTAGAAACGTAAGCCTTGCACAAATGAAAAATTGGGAAATGGCACCCTCAAACCCAGGTGTATTAGAAAAATCGGGTATTAATTTTGCCATTACGGCTTTTGGTTTAGATAATACCCGAGATTTTTGGGCTAATATGCGTACCGCTATAGAGAATGGTTTATCTGAAAAACAAGCTTTATTAGCTATAACTGAAGTGCCAGCTAAGCTTTTAGGTATCAGTGATAAAGTAGGTTCTTTAGAAAAAGGCAAATTAGCCAACTTTCTGATCACTTCTGATAATATCTTCAAAAACAACAACATCATTTATGAAAACTGGGTACAAGGTAAACGTTACGTTGTAAATAAAATGGATGTTACCGATTTGAGAGGTACCTATAACTTAAATGTAGATGGTATTGGCTCATTGGTATTAAAAATAACCGGTACCGCAGGTGGAAATGCTGCCTCTATTGAAAGAGCAGGAACTGATAGCGTAAAAGTTAATGCTACGTTTAACCGTAGCGGAGACTGGGTTACTTTAAATTTTAACCTAAAGAAAAATCCTAAAGGAGATACTCGTTTAAGTGGGTATTTATCTGCTGCTAATCCAATTGTGATGAAAGGCGAAGCCGCTTTAAGTGATGGAACTGAGGGTAAATGGACGGCTACTTTTAAAGAAGCAGCTAAAGAAATGCCTAAACGTGAGGAACCAAAAGCTGCTCTTGCTGCAAACGGACCGATGCTATACCCTTTCCAGGCTTTTGGTAATGAAGTTCAACCTAAAGCAGAAACTGTTCTTTTAAAAAATGCTACGGTTTGGACCAATGAAAAAGATGGTATTCTTCAAAATGCTGATGTACTTTTAGAGAATGGCAAAATAAAAGCTGTTGGTAAAAACCTTAGTGCAGGTAACGCAAAAGTTATTGATGCAACGGGTAAGCACGTAACACCAGGTATTATAGATGAACACTCGCATATTGCTGGTAGCGGTGGCATTAACGAAGGCGCACAATCGGTATCTTCTGAGGTGCGCATAGGCGATATTCTTAACTCTGAAGACATTAATATTTATCGTCAATTGGCTGGAGGCGTAACGACTTCGCAAATCCTGCATGGTTCGGCAAACCCAATTGGAGGTCAGTCTCAACTGATTAAATTACGTTGGGGTAAACTGCCTGAAGAACTGAAGTTTGCGGGAGCCGATGGTTTCATCAAATTCGCATTAGGTGAAAACGTAAAACAAAGCAATTTTGGTACAGGGCAACGTTTCCCGGTTACCCGCATGGGGGTTGAGCAAACTTTTGTTGATGCTTTTACCCGGGCTAAAGATTATGAAGCCGCATTAAAAGTTAAAGGCAACAATGTACGCAGAGATTTAGAACTTGATGCTTTGGTTGAAATATTGAACAACAAGAGATTTATCACTTGTCACTCTTATGTACAATCAGAAATAAACATGCTTATACATGTTGCAGACAGCTTAGGCTTTAAGATCAATACTTTTACGCACATTTTGGAAGGTTATAAGCTAGCCGATAAAATGAAAGCGCATAACATTGCAGGTTCTACTTTCTCTGACTGGTGGGCTTATAAATACGAAGTTGCCGAAGCCATTCCTTACAATGGAAAGATTATGCACAATGTAGGTATTACCACTGCTTTCAACTCTGATGATGCAGAAATGGCCCGTCGTTTAAATCAGGAAGCAGGAAAAGCAGTACTTTATGGTAACGTACCTGAAGAAGAAGCATTTAAGTTTGTAACTTTAAATCCGGCTAAAATGCTGCACATCGATGATAAAGTTGGCAGTTTAAAAGTTGGTAAAGATGCCGATGTTGTTATCTGGTCTGATAATCCGCTGTCTATTTACGCTAAAGTAGAAAAAACTTTTGTTGATGGCATTCTGTACTGGGATATAGAAAAAGATGCACAAAAACTAAAACAACAGCAGGCCGAAAGAGCCCGTTTAACTCAAAAAATGTTAGAAAGTAAAAACAAAGGAGGCAGAATGCAGCGCCCAACCGGAATGGCCTCTACATTATATAACTGCGAAACTTTAAGTGATTATTCAGCAGGCTTCGAAGCTATCGTAACAGAAGGAGGACATGGCCATGAATAAATATATTTTAAGCGCATTTTTTGCATTTGCCACAACCTTTGGCGCTTTTGCACAGGCAAATATCTCTCCTGCAAAACCACAGTCAAAAAAGATCATCATTATGGGTGGTGTTTTACATGTGGGCAATGGCCAGGTGTACAACAATGGTTATGTTGTGTTTGAAAAAGGCAAGATCACAGCTGCAGGAGATGCTACAACTGTTAAATTCAGTACGGCTGATGGCGAAGTGATCAACGCGAATGGTAAACATATTTACCCTGGATTTATTGCGCCGACCAATAATTTAGGTCTGGTAGAATTTGAATCTGTAAAAGCTACAATAGATTTTTCTGAAATCGGTGTCATGAATCCACATATTAGGTCTATCGTTGCTTACAATACCGACTCAAAAGTACAGGCTACTTTACGTACCAACGGGGTATTAATGTCACAGATTACTCCGCAGGGAGGTACAATTTCTGGTAGTTCATCGGTGGTACAATTAGATGCCTGGAATTGGGAAGACGCCGCTATTAAAACAGATGACGCTATGCATTTAAGCTGGCCTACTATGCCTAGATTCAGAGGTTTTGGTGGCAGAGGCGGATTTAATGCCGAAAGCTTTGCCGAACGTACGCAAAATGCAATTGCAGAACTAAAAAGTTTCTTTGCCGAAGCAAAAGCTTACAACGAAGGAGCCAAACCAGCAGAAACCAATACCAGATTTGCTGCAATGGCCGGGCTTTTTAAAGGAACCCAGAAACTGTTTATCAATGCCAATACGCAAAAAGATATTGTTGCGGCAGTTACTTTTGCAAAAAGCTTTGGCATTACTCCTGTAATTACCGGAGCATCTGAAGCTTACCTTGTTACCGATTTCTTAAAAGAAAACAATGTAGGCGTAGTTGTAGATAAGCCTCACTCTTTACCTAACAACACAGATGATGATGTTAACCAGCCTTATAAAAATGTGGCCAACTTAGTTAATTCAGGCGTATTGGTTGCAATAAGTATTGATGGTTTCTGGCAGCAGAGAAATCTTCCTTTTATGGCTGGAACAGCATCGGCTTGGGGCCTAGATAAAGAAAAGGCATTACAAACTATTACCTTAAATACAGCCAAAATATTAGGCATGGATAAATCCATAGGCAGTATAGAAAGTGGTAAAGATGCCACACTGTTTATATCTGCCGGTGATGCTTTGGACATGAAATCAAACAAAGTAGAAAGAGCCTTTATACAGGGCAGGGATATCAATCTAGACAACCTGCACAAGCAACTTGACAAGAAATTTAGTGATAAATACGGAATCAAGTAACCTTTAGCATTAAGCCTTCCGAAATCCGGAAGGCTTTTTTATTTCATAAAAAAAGCGATCCTAATCATAGAACCGCTCCCTTAACTAACTTACTATTTATTTAAAAAGCTGTTGGGGAAGGAGTCGAACCTTCAAGAGGTAGTTAGCAAAAGTATATCCAATTGTAGCCAAGATATATTCTTGTTTATCCCATAATCCCCACCACCGAGACAAGGAGGTGTGTCTGCCAATTTCACCACCCAACAGTATTTATTTTAATCTGCAATGTTTATATTGCACAATAAAAAGCTGTAGGGGAAGGACTCGAACCTTCAAGGAGTAGTTGATCTGTTTCCAGAGTTCCCGTATTCTCCGCCACCGAGACAAGGAGGTGTGTCTGCCTGTTTCACCACCCTACAATAAAAATTAATTAAAGAACTTTTTTTGTTTTGCTTATTACAAATATAAGTTAAACCCCAATTATGTTACAAATATTTCAATAAACTATTTTAATTTTTTAAATATTTATAATATTTTACTACTTTTATTAAAAAATCAGCATTTCATGTTTAAAAAAGAAAGCCAAAATTTAGAAATTGATAATCTCGACATTCAGATTCTTACCCAATTGATGCACGATGCCACCAAGCCCTATACAGAAATTGCAAAAGAATTAGTTATTTCTGGAGGGACAGTGCACGTAAGAATGAAAAAGTTGGCAGATATGGGCATCATAAGAGGCTCTCATTTAATCATAGACCCCAGAAAAGCTGGCTATGATATTACAGCCTTTCTGGGTATTTATCTCGAAAAAGGTTCTTTATACAAAGATGCCGTAGAACAGCTAAGTAAAATTAAAGAAGTAGTAGAATTGCATTATACTACGGGTTCGTATAGTATGTTCGCTAAAATTACTTGTCGAGACACCGATCATTTACGTTACGTGCTCAATGAAGAGATACAGGCCGTAAAGGGAATACAAAGAACAGAAACCCTCATATCGCTGGAAGAAAGCATTAAAAGGCAAATAGAATTGTTATAGTTACAATTATTTTATATTTTTTATTGATTTTGTGTATTTTTTTGAGAATTTTAAAGATTATTGTAGAATATTAAGAAATTTTTTCCACAGCCAAAATGCGCAGCCTTAGTTCAGAATTAGCTTTTAACAAAAAAACAATTTTATTGGTAGATGATGAGGTTACTGTTCTTAAGCTTCTGGAATTCATTTTAAAAAAAGATTATAATCTTGTTGTACATAATAACGGTTTAGAGGCCATCAGTTGGATGGATGAAGGTAATATGCCCGATTTAATTATTTCGGATTTGCTGATGCCTTATGTTGATGGTATAGACTTTGTAAGGGGCCTTAAATCAAGCGGATATTACAGAAATATACCTGTTATCTTATTATCTGCAGCTTATTCTTTAGAGGATTTAGCGGCAAAACTGCCTTATAATTTCAATTTGTTGATACCAAAGCCTTTTAATCCCTCAAAATTACAGGAACATATTAAGTCATTGTTAGACTAATGGAAAATCAAACCCCTTCTTTTAATTCAAATCAGCCGCGATTTAATATTATTTATTTTGCTAATAAGTACGAAGGACAAATAAAAGAAACCTTTAGTTTTCCGCATGGTTTGCGAAAGGCCGCCTCTTACAATGAGATTTTTGATATTGTGAGCAATCTCTCTGTATTTGAACTTAATGTTTCAATTTTTTTAGAGGTTGATCCTGCACATGCTCATGAAGCATTTAATCTTGTTGACTCGTTAAAGAAAAACTGGTTAAGCCGTAACATTGTAATCATATTTCTACTTACTGAGCCCGATGCCGCCATTACGCAAAAAGCATTTGATGCAAGAGTAAGCGATTGCTATACACCTCCATTTAATTTTAAAGATGTACAACTAAGGCTGGAGTTTTTATCTGCCTATAAAATCTTAAACGAGCAACTCAAAAATCTTCCTGAGCAACCACTTCAGCAATATAAAGCACCATTTTTAAAAAGAGCTTTTGATATTATATTTTCTACAGCGGCACTTGTTTTGCTAAGTCCGGTATTTTTAATTGTTGCCATTCTCATTAAACTAGATTCAAGAGGGCCGGTATTTTATACCAGCAAAAGGGTGGGTACAGGCTACAAAATCTTCGATTTCTATAAATTTAGATCTATGCGACAAAATGCAGATAAAGAAGTTCAGAGTTTGATGACCAAAAATCAATATGGCGAATCTGCATTCTTTAAACTCCAAAATGATCCACGTGTAACCAAATTGGGTAGTTTCTTAAGAAACACTAGTATTGATGAATTGCCCCAGTTGTTTAACGTTGTAAAAGGCGATATGTCTATAGTGGGTAACCGTCCGCTTCCTTTATACGAAGCAGAGCAGCTTACCACCAATGAATGGTCTATGCGTTTTCTAGGCCCAGCAGGTATTACAGGGCTTTGGCAGATCATTAAAAGAGGTAAAAGTGATATGTCTGACCGCGAAAGAAAGAAACTTGATAATTTTTACAACAAAAAGTTCTCTATTTGGTTAGATTTGAAAATAATATTTATGACTATACCTGTGCTTTTTCAAAAAGAAAAGGTGTAATTTATGTTTAAATTAGCTGAATGAAAAGATATACATACTTTGCGTTTCTGTTTATCCTGCTCGCTTCAAAGGGTGTTTTTGCTCAGGACGATATCATTAACCAGATTAACACGCCCTTGTTGCAAAAGTATGTTGACTTAGCTAAACAGAATTATCCTAAGAGGCAAATGTTTAAATCCAGTGAGTTAAGTGCTAAAGCCAAGATTGGTGTTGCTTCTGCTACTTATCTCGAAGCTCTTAATGTTTCCTATTTTTACAGGCCTGATAATGCTACAATCATCAATAATGCCAATCCTTACTCTATAAATGGTTTCCAATTTGGAGTTTATCTTAATTTAGGGATGTTTTTGCGAACACCTTCATTGGTTAAACAGGCTAAGGAAGAATATAAGGCTGCTACTTTTCAAACGAAGGAATATGATCTGATCTTAGAATCAGAAGTAAGACAAAAATATTATGAATATCTGCAGTTATTTAATGACCTTAAAGTAAAAGCACAGGCTTATATTGATAATAAAGCTGCCAGTGATGGACTAAAGTATAAGTTTGAAAAGGGTGAAGTTTCATTGGATGTATATAGCAAGGCCAAGGCGCTAACTTCTTCCGCTCAATCAGAGAAACTCCTTACCGAACTTAATCTATTAAAAGCAAAAGATACTTTAGAGACATTAATTGGGCAAAAATTAGAGGACGTGAAATAAGCGATTATGAATATTAGAGAATTTTTAAATCTTATTGCTAGATATAAATGGTTGATTATTGCAATTCCTACAATAACGCTTTGCATAACCTATTTACTTGTTAAAAATCTTCCTAAAGAATATAAATCGCAAGCCAAATTATCTACAGGCTTATTAGATCCTTCGAGACAGGTTGCTCCAGATGTTCCTTCTTATTCCGGTCCCGATCTTTTAATCAAGATTAATCAGCAGTTTACCAATATCATGGATATTATGGCCATGCCCAGAAATATGAGCATTCTTTCTTACCGCTTAATATTACATGATCTTAAAAACCCGCAGAAGCCTTTCAAAAATCTAAGCGATGATGTAAAAGCTTTAAGTGCAACCGAAAGACAGGAAGCAATTAGGTTATTTGAAGAGCGTTTGGCTCAAAAACAGGTATTAACTCCCTTAGATAATTACCACATCAAATTATATAATCTGGTAAAATCAATGGGCTATGATGCCAAAACGTTAAGTAAAAAATTGTCCATCAGTCATGAAGATAACAGCGATTTTGTTACGGTAGAGTTTACCTCAAATAACACCTTTCTTTCTGTTTTCGTGGTTAATACGCTTTCTCGTGATTTTATAAATAATTACAGCCTTGATCTGATCAGCAATAAGAATAAATCCATAACTGTACTGGATTCTCTTCTTCGTAAAAAAGAAGGAATAATGAACGAAAAGAACCAACAGTTAAAAGAGTATAAAATTAAAAACAGGGTATTAAATCTTGACAAGCAATCACAAATCGTTTATCAGCAAATCATAGACTACGAGAACAAGAAATCACAGGCATTAATTGATCTGCAATCCTTACAATCGGCTTTAAACAACGTAAACAAAAATTTGCAAAGCAGAGATCAGGATAAGTATCTCGGGGCCGAGCTTTCTCAGGACAATCAAGCAATTATTAGTTTAAAGAATAAAGTACATGCTGCCGAAAATGATTATATAGACGGGGGGTTCCTAGCTAAAGACAAAAAGAAAGTGGACTCTCTTCAACAACTGCTTAATGCACAATTAGTAAAATCCAATGATAATTATGTAAGCGACCCCTTAGTGGCTAAACAGAGTTTAGTACTCAGACGTATATCTCTGGGTGTTGATTTGGACAAAACCAGAGCAAGTATCAAAGATATTGATGATGAACTGACAAAATTAAACGCGAAGTTTACCACCATGGTTCCTTTTGATGCCGGTGTACAGAAATACGAACGTGATGCAGATGTGGCTACCAAAGAATACTTAGACATCCTAAATCGTTACAATCAAACCAATCTCGATAAAAATATAGGATTGCGCCTGCAATTAGAGCAGGAAGGCGTACCCAGCTCACCCGAAGCTTCTAAAAAGATTATATATATGGCACTGGCTGCTATCGCTAGCTTTGCCATCTGCTTTTTTATTCTTTTTATTATTCATGTTTTTGATCACTCCATTAATAACCATAAACAGCTTGAAGAGGTTACAAATGGCAGAGTTATTGGAGAATTAAGCCTTATTAAAGGCGATAGTGGTAATATTCACGACCTTTGGAAAACGGCAGAGTCTTATCCAGATCGGTTAACGTACAAAAACCTGTTACGTCACGCTCGATTTGAGATTAATAAAATTTTGTCAAAAGAAGATTTTAAAATCTTGGGTATTACTTCCTTAGACCCAGATAAATATTATTACTCTTCTGCAATAAGCCTGGCTTATGCATTTGCACGCCTTAACAAACAGGTTCTTTTGATTGGCAACAATGAGGTTGGCTTTGAGGCACAAAAATTAAATGTACCTACAGATCAATCTATTAAAGCCGTTTTTCAGGATTCCAGTATACAAAAAAACAAGCTCATTACTTATTTAAATAACGATCTTGAAGGCTTTTCTTTATTAGAGAGAAATGATAAAAACACTCTTATCCAGTCTTTTAACAAGCTTAAGCAAGAGTTTGATCTGATCATTATCTGTCTTGACCCTTTAAATACGGTTAATGATATGAAAGAATGGACTTTATTCACTGAAAAATACTTAGCTACTTTTATGGCGGGTAACTCTATCGGGGAAAAAGATAAAGAAGCCATTAAAGATCTTAAAGAGGATAATAAATTTATTGGATGGTTAATTGACGGTGTGAAACGGAATAAGCGCACCAATGCTTAACAAGTTGCACATGTATATTACTGACAGCAAAAAAAAAATATTGTTCTTTTTGGTTGCAATGAGCCTTTCTGTTCTGGTAGCCGGATCGATCTATCAATATGGCTTTTTAGGACCTGTAACAGTAATGGCCTTAGCTGCTTTGGGTACATTTATCATTTCTTTGTTTAAAGAGCCCAAAGTTGCATTTTGGATATACTTTGGTTACTGCTTCCTTTTAGGTTTCGTTTCTAAATCTTTTCTTAAAATTCCTGTTGGTATTGCGTTAGATGGCATTCTTCTTCTTACCTGGTGTAGTCTTCTGGTCAATAAAAATCGCTTTAACTGGAAAAATTTAAAGAATGAACATGTTATTCTTTCGTTAATCTGGTTTATAATTAGTTTTTTAGAAATTTTTAACCCTGCAGGAGGCAGTTTAACTGGCTGGTTTAACGAGTTTAGGTTCACTGCTTTAAGCTGGCTTTTAATTGCCCCACTTGTTTTTCTATTGTTCAATAATAAACAGGATCTCAATCGTTTTATCCTGTTTATCCTATTTTTTTCTGCAATAGCTACGTTATATGGTATAAAGCAACTTTATTTGGGCGTAACCAATGGCGAACAACAATGGCTAAATGCGGGCAATGATTATACACATATCCTCGAAGGAAAATTAAGGGTATTTTCTACCTATTCAGATGCCGGACAATTTGGTGCATCCCAAGCTATTATGGCGGTTATAGCATTGGTGCTGGCTTCGGGGCCTTTTGGTTTTATGAAAAAGATTATACTTGCCATAGCAGGATTACTGTTTCTATATGGCATGGGTATTTCAGGAACAAGGGGTGCTTTGTTTGCCTTAGTTTCAGGGTTATTCTATGCGCTTTTCTTGAGTAAGAACTTTAAACTACTGATTATCGGTACAACCTTCGCTCTCAGCGGCTTGTGGGTGCTTAAATATACCAATATTGGTGATGAGATTTTTCAGGTACGGCGTTTGCGTAGCGCCTTAAATCCTAAAGATGCTTCTTTTAATGTGAGGCTTGAAAATCAAAAGAAACTAAAGTTCATGCTAAGAGACCTGCCTTTTGGCGCAGGTTTAGGTATGAGCGGCATGAACGGTACTACCTATAATGCCGATAAACCCATAGCCAATGTGCAACCAGACAGTTATTGGGTTAAGGTATGGGTAATGTACGGTATTGTTGGCTTGCTCATCTGGTTCTCCATAAATGCTTATATCATAGGTAAGTGCAGTGGTATTGTATGGAAACTGAAAGACCCTAAACTTAAAGTTAAGATGGTTGCGCTTACTTCGGGTACAGTAGGTTGTTTTATTTGTAGTTATGGTAACGAAATAATGAATGGTATGCCTTCTTCTGTAATTATGTTCATGTCATGGTCATTCGTATTTATTGCACCTATGTTAGATAAGCAATCTCAAGAATTAAAAGAAAATGGAAGTAATATATAGCGTTTTAAACTTTTTATTTTGGTTATTGGGCATATATCTCCTGCTTAATTGCTGCTATTTGGCTTTTTTTACTCTTGTTGGCTTATTTAGTTTACCAAAATCAAAAACTGCAGCAAAGCAATACCGCAAAATAGCCTTACTGTTTCCAACTTATCAGGAGAATGTGGTTATTGTAGAAAGTGTAAAAGCAGCATTAAGGCATTCATATAATGGGTCTTTTGAAGTAATTGTTATTGCAGATGGCCTACAAGCAGAGACTCTCCACACCTTAAAAGAGTTTGGAGCTAAGGTAATTGAAGTTTTCTTTGAAAAGAGCACAAAGGGAAAAGCTATGAAATTTGCCATGAACCAATTAGAATACCAAGGATTTGATGTTGCCGTAGTGCTCGATGTAGATAATGTGATGAGTGAGAATTGCTTAAATTATATCAATAATGCTTTTGAACGAGGCAAAAGAGTAGTACAAACGCACCGTACAGCAAAAAATATGGATAGCAGCTTTGCCTTTTTAGATGCCTGCAACGAAGAAGTAAACAACCATATTTACCGGAAAGGTCAGGCCGTTTTAGGTTTTTCGCCAGCGCTTATTGGTTCCGGAATGGCTTTCGAATTTGAATATTTCCGTAACTTATTAAATAACATCGGAGAAACAGTTGGAGAAGATAAACAGCTTGATTTTATGATTGCCAAAGACAAAGTTCATGTGGCTTACCTGAACGATGTATATGTATATGACGAAAAGGTAGAAAATGCTAAAGTTTTTACCAAGCAACGTACCCGTTGGATTGCTTCACAAGTAGAATTTCTCAAAAAATACGCTTTCGAAGGCTTTGCTCAGTTATTCAAAGGCAACTTAGAGTTTTTCAATAAAACACTTCAAACATTCTTGATGCCCAGAATGCTTTTGTTAGGATTGCTTTTTATCATGACCTTACAATCTTTTTTTAATCCTTTTGGCCCTGCTGTTATATTTTGGAGTGGTTTATTTATTTGTCTTTGTTTAACTTTATTAATTGCTGTTCCAAGGAGGTTTTACGTAGATAGGAGATTGTATATTGCTATGTTACAAATACCTAAGGCTATGTTAGGTATGGTAGTGGCTTTATTTAGTATTGGCAAGGCCAAGAAATCTTTTATGGTAACCCCACATAGCAATAAACCTGTTGATAAGAATTGATATGCCTTTAGAATTATTGATTATTCCGGGTGTAGTTTTTGGTATAATTGGTTTTATAAGCGGCCTAAATGCTTATAAAAAGGTAAAAAACTAATGATAAAACCATGCCTATTATTGAAAATAGAGATATAGTTGTAGTGGGTCAGCAACCTTGGGATACGCCTATAGGCAGCAACTGTAAAGATCTGGCCTTAGAGTTTAGTAAACATAACCGGGTATTGTATATCAATGCTCCTTTAGACCGTAGAACAAAATTCCAGCAGCGACATACAGAAAATGTGAAAAAGCGCATACGCATTGTTGAAGGTTATCAAAACGGGCTAGAAGAAATAGCGCCTAATCTATGGACTTTTTATCCCGATGTAATTATTGAATCTATCAACTGGATCAAATGGACTTCAGTATTCAGGTTATTCAATAAAATCAATAACAAACGGTTTAGTAAATCCGTTAAGAAAGTCATTTCTGAATTAGGCTTTAAGAACTTTATTTTGTTTAATGATAGCGATATGTTCAGAAGCTATCATTCAAAAGAACTTTTAAAGCCCAATTTGAGCATTTACTACTCAAGAGATAATTTACTGGCCACTGCTTACTGGGGCCGGCATGGTAAATACCTTGAACCAGAATTGATCCAGAAAAGTGATCTTTGCGTAGCAAATTCAGTTTATTTAGCAAATTATTGTAAGCAATATAATTCAAATTCTTTCTACGTAGGACAGGGATGCGACCTTGAAATGTTCAAAAACGATGATAATGTTAAAGTTCCTAAAGCACTTTCTGCTATTAAGAAGCCTATATTGGGTTATGTAGGCGCTCTATTGTCTGTAAGACTTGATGAGCATATTCTACTGCATTTGGCGGAGCAACGCCCCGACTGGAGTATTGTTTTAGTAGGACCAGAAGATGAGGTTTTCGCAAAAAGCAGGCTTCATCAATTAGCCAATGTACATTTCTTGGGTCCTCAAAAACCCGAAACTCTCCCAGCCTATATCAAAGGTTTTGACATCTGCTTAAACCCGCAGGCAGTTAACCCTTTAACTATTGGCAATTATCCCCGTAAAATAGATGAATACCTAGCTATGGGCAAACCTACTTTAGCCACAAAAACAGAGGCTATAAGTATTTTTAAGGATTATGTTTATATTGCTGACACCAAAGAAGATTATGTTGTTCTTGCCGAAAAAGCATTAACTGAAAATAACAGTAAGCGGGAACAGGAACGTATTGCTTTTGCCCAGACCCACACTTGGGAAAAAAATGCAGAAGAAATTTATAGGGCTATTCAACAGGTAGAAAAGAACAAACAATAATGCAAAACAGCTATTAGAAACGGATGGCACAAATCTCTATCATTACCGTTAATTATCATCAACCAGATGTTACTATCGATTTACTGAAATCGATAGCAAAATCCTGTTCCCCTGATCAGATTGAGGTAATCATTGTAGATAATGGTGCAGTTAAAAATATGGAGCTGATTTTTCAACCTCATTTCCAAAACATCAGATACATCCAATCGAAAAAGAATTTAGGTTTTGCTGGTGGAAACAATTTAGGGATTAAACAAGCTAAAGGTGATTATATTTTTCTGCTTAATAACGATACCGAGATACCCGAAAGATGCATAGAAACCATGGTAGCAGAAATGGAAGCTAATGAAAACATCGGCCTTCTGTCTCCTTTGTTATTATATTTTGATTATCCAGACATTATACAATATGCGGGTTACACCCCTATTAACTATTTAACAGGTCGCAATGCCTGCATAGGACAGTTTGATAAAAATAGAGGGCAATACAATGATTTATCTTACCAAACCGGATTTTGCCATGGTGCTGCTGTAATATGCCGAAAATCAGATTTGCAGAAAGCTGGATTAATGGACGAAAATTATTTTCTGTACTATGAAGAATTAGACTGGTGCGAGAAATTTAAACGAGTGGGTAAACAGATCTGGTTTACCGGAAAGACTTTTATTTACCATAAAGAATCAATGAGCGTAGGTAAAGCAAGCCCTATAAAAACCTATTTTAATACCCGTAACCGGATGCTCTTTATCAGGAAAAATACAGGCTGGTTAAATACCGTGTTATTTGCGGTTTACTATACATTGATAGCCTGCCCGAAAAGCATTTTAAAACTTCTGTTTAGTAAACAAGCTAATTTAGCCAAATGGGTATTTAAGGGGCTACTCTGGAATTATACCCACGGGAAAAACAGTAAAAGTTTAGGTTTCACAATTAAAGATTAATACTTATTTCAATCTTTTCCATACCGTTGCCACAGCGTATTTACTAAATAAATACATCGATTTTATTAACCCTATTTTTTCATTTTCTCTTAGTATTTTCCAGGTATAACCTGCTGCTTTCAATTTGTTAGCCGATACAGATCCTTTTCTGATCCGGTATTGAACCAGAGGCTTATTAATTCCATAACCATTGCCACATTGCTTAAATAAGTCGAGCCAGAAAATCCAGTCTTCATGCCCTGCTTTTTTAAATCGCAAACCACCAATTGCACTTTTTAAAACCATTGAAGTAGAAAAGATAATTACGTTGTGCCATAAAAGCTTTTTATAACTTACATTATAAGGAACGCTTATCTTTCCTGAAATAATCTCTCCTTCTTCATTTATTCTATGATAGGCAAAGAACGACATAGGTAAGGACTTTTCTTCCATATAAATTACCTGAGTGGCCAATTTCTCTTTAAGCCAGATATCATCGCTATCTAAAAAGGCAATATATTTACCTTTAGCCTCTTCCAAACCTATATTACGGGCATTAGCTACTCCTCCGTTTTTTTCAAGCTTAATTAATCTAATTTTAGGTTCCCGCTGCAAAAAAGCTTCAACCAGTTCACATGTATCGTCTTTAGACTGATCATCAATAACGATCAGCTCCCAGTTCTGGTAGCTTTGCTCAAGTACCGAGTTTAGGGTTGCAGTTATAAAATCTGCTGAGTTATAACAAGGAGTAATAATTGATACAAGAGGTTCCAATCAAAATCTATTTAAGATAAGTCAAATGGTTTAATTACAGCCAAAATAAAGATAAATTATAACAATCCGTTCAAGTAGTCGGATAAAACGATTACTTTAGTACAACTGTTTACATATGGATAAAAGACGTTTTATAATTAATCTGGTCTCCAATTTCTTTAGCGCCCTTTCAGGTGTCGGTATTTCTTTCTTTTTAACGCCATATATTGTAGAACATCTGGGTAAGGAGGCTTATGGTTTCTATCCTTTATCTAATAACTTTGTTATGTATGCCGGTATTATTACCACTGCGCTAAACTCTATGTCGAGCAGATATATTACTATTAGTCTCGAGAAAAAGGACATCAAAGAAGTAAATACCTATTTCAATTCTGTACTATTTGGCAATTTGCTGATTTCGCTTGTATTTTTGCTTGTCAGTGCATTATTCTGCTTCTTCATTGATAAGATATTGGATATTCCTGATGGATTGGTTTACGATGTACGCCTGCTCTTTGTATTCATCTTGTTAAGTCTGGTTATTAATGTTTCTTCGGCGGTTTTTTCAGTAACAGCATTTGCTTTAAACAGATTTGATAAGTTGGCTGTCATCAATATTATATCTAATATATTAAAATTAGGAGCTATTATTTTACTGTTTTATTTTTTTACGCCGAGAATACACTTTTTAGGTGTAGTAACCCTCGTAACTGCCATCTATGTATTTTATGCCAATTACAGAATTACCAAAAAGCTGCTCCCTGAGGTACATATCAGCTGGTCGTTTTTTTCACGCAGTGCCTTATCTGTAATTGTGGGTTCAGGCATATGGAATTCGGTTATAGCCCTGTCAAATGTAATCAATACGCAGCTTGATCTGCTTATAGCTAACCATTTCTTCAAAGCTTCTGGCATGGGGTTTTTATCCCTCACTAAATTTATTCCTAATGCAATCTATATTTTGCTAGGAATTATTGTACCTATCTTCTTGCCTGAAATGCTCAAGGCCTATGCACAAAATGATATGAATAAGTTGAAGCAGAACTTAGATCTGTCGTTTAAAGCAATTTTTGTAGTAGTTCTTTTACCGCTATCTGTATTCTTTGTGTACGGTGATGCCTTTTTTAGATTATGGTTACCTACCCAAGATGCTCACGCTCTTCATATTCTCTCTATTATCACGCTGGTACCCTTTATTGTACATGGTACAATAGAAACCGTTTACCACGTTTTTGTAATCACTAATAAGCTTAAAATAGCCTCTTTTTGGGGAATCTTCATTTCTATCTTAAACTTCGTTTTGGTAATCATACTATGTATATATAGTTCATTAGGAATATATGCTATTCCTGTAGCAGCTTTAATTAGTGGTGTGTTTAGTCATTTAACATTCACTCCTTTGTATGCCGCGTATTGCTTACAGGAAAGCAGGTGGTTTTTTTTCATTAAAATTATTAAAGGCCTAGCCGGTTTTAGCGCTCTGATATTGATTACTTATGGTTGGAGAAAGCTAAACTGGATTTCGGTAGATTCCTGGTTTATGTTTATCCTAAATAGCTGCACCATTGGGATAGTATTATTGGCCGTTACTATAGTTATGAAGTTTGACAAAGCTACCTTAACAGATATCTACAAGAAAGTGAGGAAAAGATAAGTTTATGATACCTAAGATTATTCATTATTGCTGGTTTGGCAGGGGAGAGAAATCCTCTTTAGCTTTAGAGTGTATCCAATCATGGAAAAAGCATCTTCCTGATTACGAAATCATGGAATGGAATGAAGATAACTTTGATATTAACAACTATATTTTTTCGGCCGAGGCTTATAAAGAACGTAAATTTGCTTTTGTATCTGATGTATGCCGCTTATATGCTTTAAAAAAAATAGGTGGGATATACATGGATACCGATGTAGAATTCTTGCGGCCATTAGACGCCTCTATACTTGACAATAAAGCTTTCACAGGTTTTGAAGATAATTTACTTATCTCTTCAGCAATTATGGGCAGTGAAAAGGGTGGGCCGTGGATAAGCGACCTTCTCTCTCATTATAAAGACAGAAGCTTTTATATGGAAAAAGGCAAATTAGATATTAATCCCAATACCGAAATCATAACAGCGTTCATGAAGAATAAAAAAGGTGTATTGATTAATAACTCTTTCCAAAAAATAGAAAATTATTGTACCATTTATCCTAGTGATTATTTCTGTCCAAAAAGCTGGAAAACATTAAAGATAAATCTTACAGACAATACATATTGTATACACCATTTTGCAGGTTCATGGATACATGATAAAGAATATAGCTGGATGGGAAAAATAGCCAATGCTTTATTAGGTAAAAGAATTTCCGATTATCTTTCAGGGAAATACCGGAAAATAAAAGGTGAATAGCATATGCCATTTCAGGAAAACTCCTGAAATGGCATTAATTTTTATTTAAACATGCCCTTGAGCTTAGCTAATTTGGCTTGTAAATCACCATCTGCTTCTTTCTCTGTTTTAACTTGCTGGAAGTGTTTAGGTTTATGTTCTTTTTTCTGAGTTTGCCTTTCCTGATTTCTTGTTGCCTGCTGTCCTTTTACTTCTTCTTTCATAGACAAGGAAATTCGTTTACGGGCAACATCAACATCTGTTACCGTTACACTTACAACTTGGCTAACTTTTACAATTTCATTAGGGTTGGCAACAAATCTATTTGCCATTTGGCTTGTATGTACCAAACCATCCTGATGTACACCAATATCTACAAAGGCACCAAAGTTGGTAATATTGGTAACGATTCCTTGCAGCTTCATTCCTGTTTTTAAATCTGCTATGCTATTTATACCCTCAGCAAAACTAAATGCCTCAAATTCCTCACGGGGATCACGACCGGGCTTTGCCAACTCTTTCATAATATCCTGTAACGTTGGCAATCCTATTTCAGCACTTACATATTTGTTTAGGTGAATTCTTTGGTGTAACGTTTTATCCTGCATCAATTGCTTTATATCTACACCCAGATCAGCAGCCATTTCTTTAATCAAATTATAACGCTCAGGATGCACTCCACTACTATCTAAAACATTCTCTGCATTTCTAATACGCAAAAATCCCGCAGCTTGCTCAAAGGCTTTATCCCCTAGCCTTGGCACTTTCTTAAGGCTTTCGCGATTTTTAAAGGGCCCGTTTTTAGTTCTGTAATTAATGATATTTTGAGCTAAGTTCTCTCCTAGTCCAGACACATACGCAAGAATTTGCTTAGAAGCTGTATTGAGCTCTACCCCAACAGCATTTACACAGCTCATTACTGTATCATCTAAACTTTGTTGTAATTTGCCCTGGTCTACATCATGCTGATATTGACCTACGCCTATAGACTTAGGGTCTATTTTAACCAGTTCAGCCAATGGATCCATTAATCTTCTGCCTATAGATACCGCACCTCTCACCGTAACATCGTAATCGGGAAATTCTTCTCTGGCCAATGACGATGCAGAATAGATAGAAGCTCCACTTTCATTTACCATAACAATGGCAATATTTGCCAATTTCAAATTCCTTACAAAAGTTTCAGTCTCACGGCCTGCTGTTCCATTACCGATTGCTATTGCTTCAATCTCATGTTTATCGCAAAGCTGACTAATTTTCCATTCTGCATCCTTAATATTTCCTTGTCCAGTATGTGGATAAATGGTTACATTTTCTAATAGATTGCCTTGTCTGTCTAAACAAACCACTTTACAGCCTGTTCTAAATCCCGGATCTATGGCCATTACATTTTTTTGGCCCAAAGGAGCAGCCATCAACAATTGTCTCACATTTTCTGCAAATACCCTTATAGCTTCCTCATCTGCTTTTTGTTTAGTCATAGCCCTTAGCTCGGTTTCCATAGCTGGTTTTAACAAGCGTTTATAGCCGTCTTGCAAAGCTAGATCAACCTGATGACTTGCGCTGTTGTTTCCTTTAATGAACAATTGTTGCAAAATTGTGATTGCGCCTTCATCTTCAGGTAATACGTCCAGTTTTAGATAGCCTTCTTCTTCACCTCTCCTCATTGCCAAAACTCTATGCGATGGTGCAGTTCTAGCCTTTTCTTCCCAATCAAAATAGTCTTTGTATTTAATTGCATCAGCTTCTTTATTTTTAACCACAGTGCTCTTATAAGTCGCATTCTTTTCAAAATATGATCTCATCCTTCCTCTAGAATCACTATGTTCACTAATCAGTTCTGCAATAATATCTCTTGCGCCAGCAATGGCATCTTCTACGGTGCTTATCCCTTTTTCATCATTAACAAAGGCTTCTGCTTCACTTTCCAGATCTATTTTATGCTGGGCAAAGATTTTTAATGCTAGGGCCTCTAATCCTTTTTCTTTTGCAACACTTGCTCTAGTCTTTCTTTTTGGTTTAAATGGAAGATAAATATCTTCAAGAAGACTTAATGTTTCTGCTTCTCTTATTTTTTTCTCTAATTCGGGACTAAGCTTATCAAGTTCTGTCAACGACTTTAAAATAGCTTCTCTCCTTTTTTCAAGTTCTCGGAGCTGCTGAGCCAGATCTCTAATCTGAGCAATTTGAACTTCATCAAGACTCCCGGTAACTTCTTTCCTATATCTTGATATAAAAGGAATGGTTGCTCCTTCTTCCAAAAGATCTAAAGTTGCCTTAACCTGTTTATCTTTTAAAGTTAATCTGGTTGCGATGTATTGATAATTGGCATTCATTATTCTAAGTGCAGAAAATTAAAAAGTCCTCAAGTTTTTAATTTGAGGACTTAAATATGGAAAAATAATCTAATATTATTTATTTACGTACATTACTTCTTTAACAGCTTTAACTACACGCTCTGCATTTGGTAAACTTGCAGCAATTAAAGTAGGTGCATATGGAAGTGGTACATCTGCACACGTAATACGAGTTACAGGAGCATCTAAATAATCAAATGCATTTTTCTGAACATTAAATGCAATTTCGGATGAAATAGAAGCCAAAGGCCATGCCTCTTCAACTACTACTAAACGGTTTGTTTTCTTAACTGAAGTGATAATAGCAGTATAATCTATTGGTCTAACTGTACGTAGATCTATCACTTCTGCATTGATACCTTCTTTTGTCAATTCTTCAACGGCAGGATTAACAACACGAGTTAACATTTTACCAAAAGTTACAATAGTAACATCTGTTCCTTCTTTAACCACATTTGCTTTTCCTAACTCTAAGTAGTACTCTTCTGCAGGAACATCTCCTTTATCTCCGTACATTACCTCAGATTCCATGAAAATCACAGGGTCAGGATCTAATATCGCTGATTTCAGTAAACCTTTTGCATCATATGGAGTAGCGGGTACTACCACTTTCAAACCCGGGCAGTTTGCATACCAGTTCTCAAAATTTTGTGAGTGCTGCGCTGCTAATTGTCCCGCATTTCCAGTTGGACCACGAAACACGATAGGACAAGAAAACTGACCTCCACTCATTGATAACATTTTAGCTGCGCTATTGATTATCTGGTCAATAGCAACCAATGAGAAATTAAAGGTCATGAATTCAACGATTGGCAACAATCCGTTCATAGACGCACCAACACCAATACCAGCAAAACCAAGTTCGGCAATAGGGGTATCTATAATCCGTTTTTCACCAAACTCATCTAACATACCCTGACTAACTTTATAAGCACCGTTATATTGCGCAACTTCTTCGCCCATTAAGAAAATGTTCTCGTTTTTACGCATTTCTTCGCTCATTGCTTCGCGTAGTGCTTCTCTAAATTGAATTTCTCTCATTTTATTTTGAAATATTATCAAGCGCAAATATAAGATTTGTATCTTAATTTTAAAGTAGTGTTTTGATTACACTTAGTCTTTATGTTATACTGTTAATCTGATATCTCTTGCCCGAAATGAATAATATTACCATTATTATCTAATATGGAAAACTGACGCATACCCCATTCCATATTCTTTAGATGTCCATTCGGATGCACTATATTTAAAGCTTTGTATCTTTGATAAAGTTCATCCACTTCGGCAACATTCACATAGCAGCCTGTATTTTTAGGGATATCTGAATTATCGGTTGGCCATAGGTGTATCTGTACATTATCTTTGCTGAAGATAAGATATCCTTCCCAATTTGAATGAAAAGTAAACCCCAGTTTTTCTGTATAAAAAACAATTGTTTCGTTTGTATTTAACGAAGCCAAGATGGGTACTGCTGATTGTAGCATAGAATATTTTTTAAACAAAAAAAGAGCTTCAAAATTTGAAGCTCTTTTTAATATGTGTTATACTATAATTAGTTTCTTACAGTTTGTACACGACGGTTTTGGATACGACCTTCTTCAGTATCGTTTGAAGCAATTGGATTAGCTTCTCCGTAACCTTTAGTAGCAACTTGGCTAGCTTTAACACCTGAGTTTACTAAGTAAGTTTTTACTGAGTTAGCTCTATCTTTAGATAATTTCAAGTTGTATGCAGCAGTACCTTCGCTAGAAGCGTAACCGTTTACAGTTACTTTACCACCGTTTTCACGCAAAATTGAAGATAATTTATCTAAAGTTGGATAAGATTCGGTTTTTAAAACTGAACTGTTGAAATCAAATTGGATGTTCTCGAAACCAGTTACTGCATTGTTATTGTTTTCAATTACAGTTGTTTTTGCTTCTGGGAATTTGATTGTACGACCAGAACCGTCAACTACAGCACCTGGAGCTGAATTTGGCTCTTTATCAAACATATCAGCAACACCATCACCATCGCTATCTTTTTTCAAATCTTCAACAGATTTTTCTACGTTAGCAACACGGTTTTTCAATGCTTCAACTTCTTGACGTAATGAAGGATCTTTTAACTCATCATACATCATAGCTACTGGGTTTACCCAATCCAAATTAGGTTTAGCTTTCGAACCTAAAGAGAATTCTAAACCAGCAGATCCATAAGAGAATTTATCTTTTGAAGGACTTTTTGCATAAGTTCCGTCAAAGTTATCTCCATCAACATAGTTCATTGTATAAGCTAAGTTGAAAGAAACACGGTCAGATACTTTAAATTTGATACCAGCACCTACAGGGATATAAGCTTGTTTAATGAAGTCTTTATCTCCGTCTTTACCGAATTTACCTTTGTTGTCTTTACCATCAACGATTGGATTGAAAGCAACAACACCGTAACCAGCTGTTACAAAGAAATTAACAGAGTTCTCACGACGGATAAAATCGATAGTAGCAACATTAACTACACCTCTTAAATCTAATGCATATTGAATATCTGTTTGAAATCCTTTTGGAGTCATAGAAGGATTATCTTTATTTGTTCCAGATACTTTGCCGCGGAAAATATTACCTTCTAATCCAAATGAGTGTGCTAATTGCTTACGTAATGAAAGACCATAACCTAAGTTAGCTTCCCAGTTTGAAAAGTCATCAGAACCTCCGGTTAAAACTACAGGTGTTAAAACACCTCCGTTAATACCTAAAGACCACGTTCTGTACTGTGCTCTTCCACCAAATACCTTAGCAGAAGACGAGGTAGCTGGAGCATCTTGTGCATTCGCTAAGGAAGTAACCCCTAGTAATGCTACTAAAGAAGCTGCAACACCCTTTTTTAAAGTAGAATAATTCATAATTTTCTTTTTTAAGGTTAAACAAAATATTTCTATTGTATAATTTTTTGCTCTACAAAATTAAACAATTTTTCAAATTCTCAAAATGAAACACAAACACCGTTCCAAAATCAGTTCTATTTAAAAAATGTATTGTTTTTTATCATTTTTTAATTTATCTGCTTTTATTTAATTCTCTATTGTGATTAAAATTAACAACAAATACGTTTTATTTGCCAAACAAATTCATTTCAATCGACCTGCTTTTTAGACAGTTGCTTTGTTAATTATGCGCCTTTAACCATTCTTCAACAAATCTGTAAACATTAAAATGCGGTTTTTTTGCCATATTAACGATAGCATTATATAAAACATCTGTTTTGATAGATGCCATTTTTTGCTGTTGAATAATTTTGAGTGCTTTTTGTGTAATTAATATATTTTTTCTATCTGAGTTCTGTTCTAAAGGTTTCTCTATCCACTTTATAAGATCATTTATACCTTCGTTCTTTTCTGCTACGGTTTTAAACACAGGTATCTTTTGATGTTGTTCTCTAACCATTTTTGTTAAGCTATTAGCAAAATGATCAGCACCCTCTCTATCTGCTTTATTTACCACAAACGCATTAGCAACTTCCATTAAGCCCGATTTGATATGTTGTATCTCGTCTCCTGCTTCGGGCACTAAAACCAATATGGTTTTATCTGCCAGACCTGCAATTTCTATTTCTGATTGTCCCACTCCAACTGTCTCAACAATAATCAAATCAAAGTTGGCAGCTCTCAAAACATCTATCATTTCCAATGTTTTTTCAGAAACACCTCCCAAAGATCCTCTTGTTGCCAAAGACCTAATAAATAGATTGGGGTTGTTAAAGTTCTTAACCATTCTTATACGATCGCCTAACAAGGAGCCCAAGTTAAATGGAGAAGTCGGATCAACCGCTAAAACGGCCACCTTTCTCCCATCAGAGGTTAAAGAAGAAACGATAGCGTTTACCAAAGTACTTTTTCCTGCTCCTGGAGGTCCGGTTATACCTATAACAGGTGTTGAACTATGGTAATTTAAAGATTTTAAGAGTTCTTCTGAAGGAAGAATATTATTTTCGACCAAAGTAAGCGCCCTGGCTATGGTCTTAAAATCGCCAATCGAAATATTATGTATGAATTCTTGTAATTTAATTGCAAGCATAATTAAACAAACATAATAATTTTAAATTGTTGGCCTATCTTTAAATTTTGGTCACAATAAAGATTTTATTAAAAACCGTACCTTTGCTAACTTTCAGTATTTTGAATGAAAACATATTTTAGACTATTATCATTTGCAAAACCCATAGAGAAATTTGCGATTCCTTATGTTATTGCAACACTGTTATCCATCATTTTTGGCACATTAAATCTTACCTTACTTGTTCCTTTATTTGAAACATTAATATCAAAAGGCTCTTCATCTCTTACCTCTGTTGCCAATAAAGCAACCTCTTCTTTTGATATTACATCCCAATTTAAAGATTTTGTAAATCAGTCCATAATCAAAAATGGCCAATCAACTACTCTGAGTTATGTCTGTATGGTTATTGTTGCATCAGTATTGCTATCTAATTTATTTAGGTATTTTTCTCAAAGGTACATGGAAGATTTAAGGGTACATACATTATTAAATCTGCGCAAAACGGTATTCAATAATGTTATGAATTTGCATGTGGGATATTTCAGCAATGAAAAAAAAGGCGATATTATCTCAAAAGTTGCTTCAGATGTACAAGTAGTACAATATACGGTTACCAATACATTACAGGTTGTCTTTAAAGAACCTCTTACACTTATATTTTACATTTTAGTATTACTTTCCATTTCTGTAAAATTAACCTTGTTCTCTTTATTGGTGATCCCTGTTTCGGCTTTTATCATTAGTAAAATTGTAAAGCGCTTAAAACAACAAGCTAAAGAAGCTCATGAATCTTTCGCAAAAATGATTGGTTTTTTAGACGAAGCTTTAAGTGGCATAAAAATTATAAAAGCCTTTAATGGCACACAGCGTATTAAGGAGAAATTCCATGAGGAAAATGTTTTTTATTCAAACATTAACCGCAAAATGGTACGCAGACAGCAATTAGGCTCTCCTGTTTCTGAGTTTTTAGGCGTATTAATGGTATCTGTAATTGTTTGGTATGGTGGAAATTTGATTATTAGTGGAGACCCAGGAGCCTTATCTACCAGTCAATTCATTGCCTATATTGCCATATTCTCACAGGTTATGCGTCCGGCCAAAGCACTTACCGATTCGTTTAGCGGCATACACTCTGGAATTGCTGCCGGAGAAAGGGTTTTAGATCTTATAGATACTAAACCTGGGTTTACCGATAAACCTGAGGCTAAACCTTTAGAGGCCTTTAATGAAAAGATCACACTTGAAAATGTGAACTTTAATTATGGAGAAATAGAAATCTTAAAAAATATTACCTTAACCATTGAAAAAGGAAAGACAATTGCACTAGTAGGCCCTTCAGGCGGGGGTAAAAGCACCCTACTTGATCTAATTCCTCGCTTTCATGATCCAAAGAGCGGAACCATTAAAATTGATGGCAAGAATTATACAGACCTAACCGTTGAAAGCATAAGGTCTCAAATGGGCTTAGTTAATCAGGATTCTTTTTTATTCAACGATTCTATTTTCAACAACATTGCCTTTGCAAACCCTAATGCTTCAGAAGTGGAAGTAGTTGCCGCAGCAAAAGTGGCTAATGCCCATGATTTTATTATGGAAACCGAGGCTGGTTATCAAACCAATGTAGGAGACAGAGGTAATAAATTATCTGGCGGTCAAAAACAAAGAATATGCATTGCCAGAGCGGTATTGGCAAATCCTCCTATTATGTTACTGGATGAGGCAACCTCTGCTTTAGATACCGAATCTGAAAAACTGGTTCAGAATGCCTTGAATAATTTAATGCAAAATCGAACTTCTGTGGTAATTGCTCACAGGTTAAGTACTATACAGCATGCTGATAAAATTGTGGTTTTAGATAAAGGTAAAGTTGTAGAGGAGGGTTCTCATGCTGAATTAATCGCACAAAAGGGCTTATACAATCGCTTGATAGAAATGCAGGCTTTTAATGAATAATTATATGAACCCGTCAAAAATTATATTTACAGTCTGCACCAATAACTATCTTGCCCAAGCAAATGTTTTGGCTAAATCCGTTAAAAATATGGCTCTGGATTACATGTTTTATCTGTTCCTGGCCGATGAATTTAGTCCTGAAATAGAATATAACAAGTTTGAAAACATCAATTTCATTAATTGGCAAGATCTTCCTATAGATTGTGAAGATCTTAAAAAGAAGTTTGACGTGGTTGAGCTGAGTACCGGAATTAAAGCCAGTTGCTTTAAATATCTGTTTTCAAAATACGAAGCAGAAATTGTTCATTACTTTGATCCTGACATCAGATTGTTCTCATCTTTAAATCATCTTGATGCATATTTTGATCAGGCATCTATATTGCTTACACCTCATATTTTTAACCCAATTAAGTGGCAGGATGGTTCTCCCAATGAAAATCTTTTCCTTCGCCACGGCCTGTATAATTTAGGTTATTTAGGATTAAAAAAATCAGAGGCCGCAGCCGCCACTCTTGATTGGTGGGAAGACCGTTGCTTGAAGATGGGATTTAACAATCCAAAATATGGTTTTTTTGTTGACCAGCTCTGGATGAACTATATCCCCCTGTTTCACCCCAAAGAAACGTTTATTATATTAGACAAGGGTTACAATATGGGACCATGGAATTTACATGAACGAAGCCTAAGCGGTAAAAACGATTCTTCTTTTATGGTGAATGGTGAAAGCAATCTTGTATTTTACCATTTCAGCTCTTACAACTACAAGAGCCATGAGATTTCAAGGCATTACAGATATACATTTGCAAGTAATCCTGATGTTAAACCTGTTTACGACATCTATCAACAGGAAATGATTGAAGCCGGAGTTGAAAAATTTGAGCTGTTTAAATGGGCATACACCAAGAAAAAATCCTTTCTTAAAAAGCTTTTAAAGAAATAATGAGTGGTAATTCTCCTAAGATTAGTATTGTAATTCCGGTTTTCAATGCAATTACCACCATTGAAAATGTTATAAAAAGTGTATTGGATCAAACTTATGGCAACAAGGAGCTGATCATCATAAATAACCTTTCTACAGACGGAACTACGGAAGTACTTGAAAGTTTTGGAAATCAAATAGACGTTCTTGTTTCTGAAAAAGACAAAGGCATATATGATGCCATGAATAAAGCCTTAAAATATTGCTCTGGAGATTGGATATATTTTTTAGGGTCTGATGATATTCTTTATAACAACCTTGTTCTGGACAATATTTTTTCAAGAGAGAATGATATAAATCACAGTGACATCATTTATGGAAATGCCTTTTATATTCACCGTCAGACTATTCGATTTAGGAAGATGAATAGATATAAGCTGGCTAAACATAACTTTAACCATCAAACAATTTTTTATCCTAAAGAGGTTTTTAAGCACTTTAGCTATGATACAAAATACAAGCTTTGGGCAGATTACAATCTCAACATCCAACTATTCTTTAAAACAAACTATAAATTCCGCTATTTCGATATTATCGTTGCGAAGTTTAACGACAGAGGTTCTTCGGGGAATAATGATGACAAGGATTTTATAAGAGATAAGAAAAGGATTTTGCACCAAATATTTCCATTTGATGTACTGGCTTTCTACTACGGCCGAGAATTGTTTTTGCTGATCAGGGATTTTTTAAAAAGAAAAAGAAATGAAAATAGACAGAATAAGGCTTAAGCTTAAAACAAAAGTTGTTACCTTAAGCTACGCGGCCGCAACGGTCTATTTCGCTAACCAAAAGACTATTACTTTTAAATTAATTATCATTATTTTAAAAAAGTGGACTTATGCACTCGTCTATTATATTTTAGCATTAGGTATAGCAAAAAGCAAAAAGTCAAAACTCTCACTTTTCTTAAACGACATTAAGCCAAGCGAGAGTTTTTTCAATACTATTTATAAACCAACTGTTTCTAACAATCCTACTGTCTGTATTATTATTAATGCAGTAAATTGCCCTGAAAAATATTTACACAATTGTTTAGCAGGTATTGATAATAAGATAAGATCAATAAGTTATGAACTTATTGTAATTACAAATGACCGGTATCAATTACCTGATAACATTAAACAGGTATCGCCAAGTGCTCTTGATAAAGACATCTTAGCAAAAAATATAAATGCTAAATATACTTTTTTAATAAGTGCCTATCACCAATTACTTAATGATGTTCTTGCCAACTGTTTACAATTTACGGGTGATTTTAGTGCGTTAACTTCTAAGATAATTTTTGCAAGTAACGGCTTGCTAAAGTATGCCGGAGCAAGGTATGAAAATCAAAAAGTAATTCTGCAAGGGCTTTATGCTAACCCTAACGATTTCGAGTTTAATTATATTACACCAGTAGAGTTAGCAACCGAAACTTTATTTTTTAAAACATCTGATTTCTTTACATCAGAAAATCTTGTTTTAGAAACAGATAACTGGGCAGAAAGCTTAGCCAAACTAAGCTCAAATCTATGTGCTAATTTAAACAAGCCTGTTTACTATCATCCTTTGTTAGCTTTTGCAACATACAGCGATAAAGTATCTGAGGTGGCTTTAGACCAAGACCCTGCGTATCTTATTCAGCAGAGTAAGCTTAAAAATCAAGCAATTTTAGTTGTCGATGCCGTATATCCAACCCCAGACAAAGACTCCGGCTCAAGAAGATTGTTTGAACTGATTAAAATTTTCAAATCGTTAAATCTTACCGTTTATTTTCTGGCTCATGAGGCAGTAACAACAGAAAAATATTATAATGACTTGGTAAATTTGGGTATAAGGGTATTCAAGGGACGCTATCACAGAGAGAAACAGTTTTCTAAATTAGCTCCTTATCTACCTGAGATTAATTTTGCATGGATTTCACGTCCTGACATGAATGAAATTTATGGCGGTCGGATTAAACAAACCAATCCGCATATTAAGTGGATATACGATACTGTAGATCTTCATTTTATAAGAGAGCAACGAGCTAAACAAATTAGCAGTAGTGTTTCTTTAGTCATTGATCACAATATAGATCAGCTTAAGGAAAAGGAACTTAAACTTGCAAACCTTGCTGATTATACTATTACAGTAACCGATGTTGAAAAAGACATCCTGAACCAGCATAACATAGAGAATGTGTATACAATTCCCAACATACATCCCCTGCAAAATATAGCTGATAAAAATCTTTCATTTAACGAGCGGGAAGGATTACTATTCATTGGCAGTTATCTCCATCAACCGAATATAGATGCAGCTTTTTGGCTAATTAAAGAAATTATGCCTCTTGTTTGGCAAATACATCCGCACATAAAAGTATATTTATTAGGCAGTAACCCAACTAAGGATATTATAAGTTTAGCATCCGATAATGTTATGGTGCCCGGTTATATAAAAGACGTAGCTCCTTATTTTCTAAATTCTCGCATATTTGTTGCTCCCTTGCGTTTTGGAGCTGGAATGAAGGGAAAAATTGGACAAAGTTTAGAATTTGGTCTGCCGGTTATATCAACAGAAATAGGGGTAGAAGGTATGTATTTAAGTGATGATGAAAATTGTATGGTAGCCAATGATACAGCTGCATTTGCAGAAAAAATCATCCAATTATATGATAACGGAGTATTATGGCAGAAAATCCATAAAAACTCATTAGATGCCATAGCTAAATATTCACCAGAGGCTGTAACTAACCAGCTCAAAGACATTTTATTTTAGCATTCATTTTTATGAAAAAGATTTCCATCATTACCGTAAATTTTAATGACAGAGAGGGTTTAAAAAAAACTATTCTAAGTGTAATTGAGCAAACTTTTGCTGATTTTGAGTTTCTAGTAATAGATGGAGGAAGCAAAGATGGAAGCAAAGAGCTCTTAGAAGAATACAATAATAAAATTGGTTTTTGGGTAAGCGAGCCCGATAATGGTATTTACCATGCGATGAACAAGGGTATTCAAAGAGCTGAGGGAGAATACCTTCTTTTCCTAAATGCCGGAGACCGATTACACCACTCAACGACCTTAAGCGAAGCTTCTAAATTAATGAGTGAACCTGTTGATATTTATTACGGAGATATTATTTATGAAGAACCTAATGGAAGAAATAAAAAAGTGAATTTTCCGCAACAATTAGATTTTAGCTACTTCTACAGATTCAATTTATCTCATCAGGCCAGTTTTATCAAGAAATCTTTATTTGATAAAATAGGATTATATAATGAAGCCTATAAAATCGTCTCGGACTGGGAATTTTTTATTGTTGCTATTTTTAGATACGATGCTACTTATCGGCATTTAAATCTAATCATTTCAGATTACGATGGAACAGGGATTTCTTCAAATACGGAAAACCATCCTTCCATGCACAAGGAAAGGGACCAGACCATAGACAAGTTCTTTAGTAATTTTAAAAATGATTATCAACTTCTCAACGCATATAACGATAAATATCTTAAGCAACTGCTATATTTAAAAAACAATCATAAGTTTAAATGGACCTTAGTTAAAGGGTTGATAAAGCTCTTACGATAAAGATTATGAAAATATGCTATGACCACCAGATTTTTACTACGCAAAAAGCCGGAGGGATTTCTCGCTACTTCAAATACCTTATAAACGGCATTAGCGAAACTGCTAAAGACGATTATATTTTATCTGCGCTTTATAGTGAAAATATGTATCTGGAGGAGCATGACCTACCTTCTGTAATTGGAAAGTTTAAATTTTTATTCAACTCGCAAAAAAAAATCTTAAAGCGAAATAAATCTTATTCCAAAAAGATAATTAAGCAAAATGAATTTGATGTTTTTCACCCAACTTATTTTGACCCTTATTATTTACCTCTCATTAAAAAACCAACGGTAGTCACTATTCATGACATGACCTATGAAGCTTTTCCTCATCTATTTCCAGCTGATGACCCCACCCCTTATTACAAGCGTTTGGCAATGGAAAAAGCAGATAGACTGATTGCGATATCAGAAAAAACAAAAACAGATATTCTAAACTTTACCAACATACCTGAAAATAAAATAGAAGTTATCTATCACGGTATGGACTTAGTGCCTCCTGTATACGCTAATGTAGAAAATCTACCCAAAAATTATATTTTATATGTTGGTGGCAGGTGGTCTTATAAGAATTTTTTCTTTTTCATAGATGCCTTTGAACAAATCGCGAAAAAGTACCCTGATATTGCTTTAGTATTAGCTGGTGGAGGAGATTTAGCTTATGGAGACTCTGAATATCTATATCGAAAAAAACTAGTTGACAAAGTAATCCATATCAATCCGACCGATGAGCAGCTCAACACACTTTACAATAAAGCTCAATGCTTTGTTTACCCTTCAAGCTATGAAGGCTTTGGTTTTCCTATATTAGAAGCCTTTAATAATGAATGTCCGGTATTATTGAACAACAATGAATGTTTCAAAGAAATAGCTGCAGAAGGGGCTCTTTATTTTGAGGACAATAATTTAGAATCCCTAATCTTTACGCTTGACAAGATACTTGAGAATAAAATCCTTGTTCAAAGATTGGTGACAATAGGAAAAGAAAAACTAATGCAATATCCTATACAGGCCTGCATTGACAAAACACTAAATCTGTATCATAACCTATAGCTATTTTGTTCCCTTAAGATTGGTTTTTATTTTCTTCCAAGTTCTGGATAAAAATCCTTTTTTTACCTCTTTAACTATAGGATGTTCTACGCTTTGGGTAAAAAGATCTGCATAGGCATTGGGGATAAAAAAGATTGGATCTTTAATTTCTTCCAGTTCATACACAGGCAAATTAGCATGAGGATGGGAGCCAAAAGTATGGGTTGCATCTGGTCCAAATCCAATATTTTTAATCAGGTTAACATTTGGAATGATGCTTAGTCTGTTATTAATCAAGTTACAATAAGCATATTGATAGTCCCAGGTATTGATTTCTTTTTTATAGGTAGCTTCTAAGTTTCTATACCATATTTGGCTGTAAGCAGCGTGACTGGCCAAACTTTCTAATTCTGTAACCTTTAAATGTTCGAAGCTCTTCATATCCACATCATAAGTTTCCCAAACCCTTCTCCAGCCTGCCCATCCCCAAACATGTGTTAATCGGGAGTAGTAATATGATCCATTTCCAATTATATTTCCCTCTTGGAAATTAGCTCCGCCAATATGACCTATCCTGTCATCATCTTTATATTTTTCAAGCATTGAACTGCAAAATCCAAAAAAACTTTGGGAAGGAACGCAGTCATCTTCTAATACAATTCCTTTTTCTTCATTTTTAAAGAACCATGAAATTGCTGTGCTTACGGCTTCTCTACATCCTAAATTATGCTCATTAAATCGTGTTTTTACTTCACAGTCCCAATCTATCCCATTTACAATAGTCCTTACTAAAGCTACTTTTTCAGCTTCGGCCTCGTTCCTGGGGCCATCAGCAGCAATGTATAGTTTCTTCGGCTGTGCCTTTTTAATTTCTTTAAAAACAACTTCGGTAGTATCAGGTCTGTTAAAGACCAAAAAAAGAACCGGTATTTGTTTATTATACTGTAGCATGAACTTTAATTTTTATGTTCTACCTATAATCCACTTAGCTCTACTTTTCGAAATGCCCCATATCAACAATAACGTTGTTCCATATACAATCATAAACCTACAGCAAACATAAGCAAACATTCCTGCTAAAGACATATCTTGTATTTGAGGCAGCTTAAATGGCCTGAATATTTCGGGAAGAAGATTGGTTACCAGTATATAATGAATTAAATATACCCCAAATGTAGTTTCTCTCGGCTTCAGATATTTAGTAAAACCAAAATTCTTGATTTTGAGCAGTAAAAAAATTGTAATCAAGGAATAGAAAATATTGCTAATCCTTAACGTATTGTATGGATCGGAGCTTTGAAGATTTATGAGGTTCATACTATCCCAAACTGAGCATACAAAAGACAAAATAAACAATATAATAATTACAGGATAGGAAATATGTTTTAGCTTCTGTTCTATATAAACCCAGTTTTTATTGAGCATGGCTCCTAACCAAAGATAAAACACAAACCCAAAAATAGCGGTAGTATGCGAGGGTGTATACCACTCAAAATATACATTTACACTGTATGTAAGCGAGAAAAGAAGAAATATAACCCCTAACCACCATTTATACAGAAACCTCTTAAAAATGAGCAATAGACCTATACAGAATAAAAAGTTTATAATAAACCAATAATTCGTGTACAAATAGGTCATCTTTAATTTTTCAGGCAGCAGCTGCCTAAGATCAAATTTATCTTTCAGTACAATGTATTGCTGAATTAAAACAACTGTGATAAAAATACTTGACCATATCAACCAAGGGACAAATACGGTAGAGAGACGCCTTTTAAAATATTGCCAAGAAGAGTACGAAACAAACTTACTTCCTAAAAGAAAACCGGCTAATACAAAAAAAGCGATGGTACCAAATTTGGATAACTGAATTAAACTTATATATACAATATGTTTTAAAGAAAAGCTATCGAAGATGTATGTCCCACTGTAAACAGAATGCTCAAAAACAATGCCCATCATGGCTATACATCTGATGGTATCTACAAAATCAAAATTCTTTTTCTCCTGTACTAATTCAGTGTTTTGCATTCACCTGCTAATATCAACAAAAAAGCGTTTTGAGATTTACCCCAAAACGCTTTTTCACTGTATAATTTATATTACAATTTACGTTTAACTTCAACTTGCTCGTAAGCTTCGATGATATCACCAACTTCAATATTATTAAAGTTCTGAATGTTCAAACCACATTCATAACCTTTAGAAACCTCTTTTACATCATCTTTAAAGCGTTTTAACGATGCTAATTCTCCTGTATAAATTACTACGCCATCTCTAATAATACGGATTTTGCTATTTCTGCTAATCTTACCATCTAATACCATACAACCCGCAATTGTTCCAACTTTAGAAATTTTGAAGGTTTCTCTGATTTCAACGTTAGCCACAATTTTCTCTTCAAATTCAGGAGCCAGCATGCCTTCCATTGCGGTCTTGATCTCATTAATCGCATCGTAAATGATAGAATATAAACGAATATCTATCTGCTCTTGCTCTGCTAATTTACGTGCACCTGCCGATGGACGCACCTGGAAACCAACGATGATCGCATCAGATGCAGAAGCCAATAATACATCTGATTCTGAAATCTGCCCTACACCTTTGCTGATTACATTAATCTGTATCTCCTCAGTAGATAACTTCAACAAAGAGTCTGCCAATGCTTCGATAGAACCATCCACGTCGCCTTTGATAATCAGGTTCAGCTCTTTAAAGTTACCGATAGCCAAACGACGACCAATCTCTGCAAGTGTAATATGTTTTTGCGTACGCAAACCTTGCTCACGCATTAATTGCAAACGTTTATTGGCAATATCTCTGGCTTCGGTTTCGCTTCCTAAAGCATTAAATCTATCGCCCGCAGTAGGAGCTCCTGACATACCTAATACCTGTACAGGCACTGATGGTCCAGCTTCGTTTACTTTAGCTCCACGTTCATTAAATAAAGCTTTTACTTTACCGCTGTAACTACCTGCAAGTATTGGGTCTCCAACTCTTAGCGTTCCTCCTTGTACCAGAACAGTAGTTACAATACCTCGGCCTTTATCTAAAGTAGCTTCTATAACCGTACCTACAGCACGTTTATCTGCATTAGCCTTAAGCTCCAGTAACTCTGCTTCAAGCAGTACCTTATCTAAAAGTAAATCTACATTTAAACCGCTTTTACTTGATATTTCCTGCGACTGATATTTACCTCCCCAGTCTTCAACCAAAATATTCATAGTAGATAACTGTTCTCTAATTCTGTCTGAATTAGCCCCTGGCTTATCTATCTTAGTGAAAGCAAAAACTAAAGGTACACCCGCAGCTTGTGCGTGATTAATGGCCTCTTTAGTTTGAGGCATCACAGCATCGTCAGCCGCGATTACAATAATTGCAATATCTGCAACTTTAGCACCACGTGCACGCATAGCGGTAAACGCTTCGTGACCAGGGGTATCTAAGAATGTAATTTCTTTACCTGTATTCGTAGTTACTTTATATGCCCCGATGTGCTGAGTTATACCTCCCGCCTCACCGGCTACCACATTTGCTTTACGAATATAATCTAGTAATGAAGTTTTACCGTGGTCAACGTGTCCCATGATAGTTACCACTGGTACACGAGGTTTCAAATCTTCTTCTGAATCTTCTTCTTCAAGATTTACATCTTCCTCTTCATCTGGTTTTACAAACTGTACCTCATAACCAAACTCATCAGCTACAATGGTTAAGGTTTCTGCATCCAATCGCTGATTGATGGAAACAAATATACCCAAGCTCATACATGTACCTATTACTTTGGTTACAGGCACATCCATCATATTGGCTAATTCGTTCGCCGTAACGAACTCTGTTACCTTAAGTACCTTTGATTGTAATTCTTCTTCTAAGGCTGCTTCTTCTGCTGATAAAGCTATATCATCACGTTTCTGACGACGCAACTTAGCTCTTTGAGCGAATTTACCAGACTTACCAGCTCCACTTAAACGGGCAAGAGTTGCCTTAATTTGATCTTGTATTTCTTTTTCAGAAGGTTCTTCTTTTGGAACATTCTGATGCCCCTGATGACCTTTACCTTTAAAGTTTCTATTACCCCCTTGCTGATTTCCTTTAAAATCAGGGCGGGCATTACCATGACCTCCATGTCTGTTTTGCCCATGCTGTCCGCCACCCTGGGTTTGTTGCCCCTGAGTTCCCTGCTGACCAGGTGTATGTACACCGCCTGGACCTGTTTTCTTACGTTTACGTTTACGTTTAGCCGCTTCACTATCGCTGGATGAGGCTACAGGTTGACTTCTACGTTCTGGTACTGTTGGTAATTCTATTTTTCCGATGATGTTAGGGCCCGATAATTTTACAGATCTGGCTTTAATCACTTCATCTTCTGCTTTCTCCTCTTTTACAGGAGTTTTCACTTCTTCTTTGGCTTTTACTACTTCAGGTTGCTTAGGCTTCTCCTCAACTACTCTCTCTTTCACCTCTGCTTTAACCTCTGGTTTTGGCTGTTCTACAACTTTAGGTTCAACTGGTTTTTCCTGAGGGATATTTGCTACATCTTCTTTCTGCACTGGAGCAGGAGACGGTTCCGTTACTTCTTCCTTAGCTTTAGGCTTGGGGTTTAAATCATTCAAATTTATTTTACCTACAACTTTAACTCCCGGTAAAGAGTTTTCTTCATTTTCAGGTTCTTTGGATTCTGATTCCTGCTTGTTTTCAACAACAGGTTTTTCTTCTTTAGCCTTTTCTACAGGAGGTGTATAATGATGTAAGTTTTTAATCAATACCCCTTCATTCTCATAATCCTGTTTTGCCTTAGGAGCCTCCGGGGATTTCTCAATTGCTTCGGGTTCGTCACGACGGATTTTGCCAATAACGATTTGATTTGCCTCTTCCTTAACTATTTTGTCACCCTGAAACTCTCGTAAAAGGGCGTTATACATTTCGCTGGAAAGTTTCGTATTTGGCTTGTTATCCACAGCAAAGCCCTTCTTACCCAGAAACTCTACGGCCGTAGAAATTCCGATGTTAAGTTCTTTTGCTGCTTTTAATAACACTATTGTTTTGTCGTCTGACATTGATTTTCCTCTTTTTTCTATATTATACAAAAGTAACGTTTATTCTTGTTTTTTCAAGTAAACGGCCTATTATTCAAATTCAGATCTTAAAATACCCAAAACCTCTTTAACAGTTTCTTCTTCTAAGTCTGTACGTTTTACCAAATCATCTAGGCTTAATGCCAATACGCTTTTCGCGGTATCAAGACCAATGGCTTTAAGCTCATCTATGATCCAGCTTTCTATTTCGTCTGAGAATTCTTCTAAATCCACATCTTCATCTTCTTCATCTGCCTCACGATATACATCAATCTCGTAACCGGTTAATTTGCCTGCCAGTTTAATATTGTGACCTCCACGGCCAATAGCCAGAGACACCTGATCTGGTTTTAGATAAACTGAAGCATGTTTACTTTCTTCATCCAGTTTAATAGATGTAATTTTTGCCGGGCTCAAAGCACGTTGGATGTACAACGAAATATTATTGGTAAAATTAATTACGTCGATATTCTCGTTTTTCAACTCTCTAACAATTCCATGTATACGGGATCCTTTCATACCCACACAGGCACCTACCGGATCAATCCTATCATCATAAGATTCTACCGCAACTTTAGCGCGTTCTCCTGGTTCACGAACAATCTTTTTAATAGTGATTAAACCATCAAAAATTTCTGGAACTTCCAGTTCGAATAAACGTTGTAAGAATTCAGGCGCAACACGCGAAATAATAATTTTAGGTGTGGCATTAACCATATCTACCTTTGAAATAACCGCGCGAACAGCATCTCCTTTTTTGAAATAGTCAGCCGGAATTTGTTCAGTTTTTGGCATAATAAGTTCATTTCCTTCATCATCTAAAACCAATGTCTCTTTTTTCCAAACCTGATAAACCTCTCCTGTTACGATTTCTCCTACCCTGTCTTTATATTTTTTAAAGATCTCGTCTTTTTCCAGCTCAAGAACCTTAGAAACTAATGTTTGGCGTGCAGCTAAAATAGCTCTACGGCCAAAACTTTCTAATGTAATTTGCTCTATATAATCATCACCCACTTCAAGATCAGCGTCATATTGACGTACTTCTGCCAACTCAATTTCAAGATCATCATCCTCAGAAAAGCCATCTTCCATTACTTTCCTGGTTCTCCAGATCTCCAGATCTCCATTATCCGGGTTTACAATTACGTCGCAGTTTTCATCTGTGCCGTATTTTTTACGTATCATGCTACGAAAAACCTCTTCAAGTACACTGATTACTGTTGGGCGGTCGATATTCTTAAAGTCCTTGAACTCTTGAAAAGAATCGATTAAGTTAATATTGCTCATTTCTATTTAAATGAAATTAAAACCTTTGTTTCTAAAATATCTTTAAACTCTATTGATAGACTTACCTGTTGAGCTTTTTTTCCTTTTTCTTTTACGGTTTCTTCTATGGTAATGGCATTACCATCAACCGAAAGAAGTTTGCCTTGTTTTTTATTGCCATCAGCCAGCTTAATTTCCAGTTGTCTATCTTTATTTTTAACATACTGACGTTCCAGCTTTAGGGGCTCTCCAACCCCGGGCGATGAAACTTCTAAATTATAGGCTGTTTCGATTGCATTTTCTTCTTCTAAATGAAATCCCACATGCCTGCTGATTGCTACACAATCCTGTATGCTAATTCCCTGATCTCCGTCTACATGAATAATCAACTTATTATTTGGCAGCATTTTTACATCAACCAAAAATAAATCAGGTCTGTCAGCAATTTTTTCTTCTACTAACTCACTAACTCTCTTTTCTATCTGCATAGTATAAAATTTTGCTAAATGAAAAGAGGGGACACGCGTCCCCTCTTTTCTTGTTTTGCTCTGCAAAGATATTATTTTTTTTTAAATTTTAAAAATCATTCTCATATCTAAGCATTTATAACTCTAAAAGAAGAAACGCGCTCCTAACGAGAAATCAATTCGTCCCATATTTTCTTTCTGATCCTGCTCCAGATTTTTGGTAACCGCAGTGGTTCCGTTATCTATATTAATTTTAGACAGTACACCCCCGACCAAACCTAACTGCGCCCCGATAGCAATTGATTTTGCCACTTTTAAATCATAGCCTACATCTATTGCAGATCCAAATGTACCTCCGGTAATTGTAACCGCTCTACCTACATAATTTAGTTTATTATTATAATCCAGATATCCTAGGGCAATTCCAAACAAGAAGCTATGCCTGTCATTTGCAGTAGAATACTTACCTGATAAGCTTGGTCCTACAAAAGTATGCGTAAGGTTGTCTTCTACTTTGCCCAAAGCAACAATCTGTCCAAAATCATCTGCCAGAAACCCATCTCCCTGATTTGAAGATTTAAACTGATTTAGCTTTAAACCAATTGCCCAAGTAGGTTTCACATAATAGCTAATGTCTACTCCATAATTACCCCCTGATTTTAGCCCCTGAATATATGACCTCTCTTCTGTAGTAGCATCTTTAGAAATTTTACCTAAAAGATAGCTATACCCACCAGAAAACGCTACACGAAAATGACTAAAACTTACTGCATCATTTTTTGGTGGTTGAACGGGATTTTGTGCAGATACCATCCCTACCCAAAATAGCATGGGCAAAATAATAAAATTCTTCATTGTGTTTGTTTGATAATGGGGCGCAAGATAGGATTTTATCTCAACAATTCTTTCTGCAGCGTTTTTACTTTATATCCCACATCTGACTTTAAAATATCTTCTGTTTTTCCAAAATTTGCCCCTATTAACGTATTAACCATATACGTACTTCCTTTTTCTAAAGGTTTATTCGGTGTAAAAACCAAACTATCCCCGGAAATACTAATTTTTCCTTTTATCTCTTTTTCAAGACTATCTTCTTTAGACTGAAAAACCTGTATGATTAAGTTTTCTTTATCTTTAAGCTGCCTTACCTGATAAAGTTCCGCTTCTCCTAAATCGGCAATAACAATCCTGGTACTATCTTTAGAAAATCCAATTTGAGTTGTCTTGTTTGTTGTGCATGAAGCGAACATTAGGAATATAGAAGCGAATACCTTAAATTTATTCATTTAACAAATATAGCTTATGAAACTTATTTTAGAAGTATTATTAATGGGACTTGCTCTGTACATTGGAGCACGTATTGTTCCCGGCGTATATGTTGATGGGTACGGGAGCGCCATAATTGCATCTTTACTTATTGCTTTGGCAAACGCAACCATAGGACTGGTCCTACGCTTTTTTACCTTTCCGCTAAACCTGCTTACCTTGGGATTGGTTTCTTTTATTATTTCTATTTTAATGATATTACTGGTAGATAGTATGATGACCAGTTTTAACACCAACGGCTTCTTGTCTGCAACAGTGCTTGCAATTGTGGTAACATTTGTGAAGATAATATTAGACGCTATTTTTGGTATGAATCGCGAATAATTTGTGTGCCCTTATTTAGAAAAGGGCACACAATTACGAATATATTTAACCTAATATACTTCGACTGATTACTACTTTCTGTATCTCAGAAGTCCCTTCATAAATCTGTGTGATTTTTGCATCACGCATCAATCTTTCTACATGGTATTCTTTAACATAACCATAACCACCATGCACCTGAACAGCTTCAACCGTTACATCCATAGCTACTTTACTGGCATAAACTTTTGCCATTGCCGCTTCTAACGCATAAGGTTTTCCCTGATCTTTAAGCCACGCCGCTTTATAAACCAGCATTCTTGCCGCTTCTATTTCAGTTGCCATATCAGCAAGCTTAAAGGCTACGGCTTGGTGATCTGCAATAGGTTTACCAAATGCTTTTCTTTCTTTGGCATAAGCGAGAGCCAATTCATAAGCTCCGGCGGCAATACCCAAAGCCTGCGCAGCAATACCTATTCTTCCTCCTTCTAATGTTTTCATCGCGAATTTAAAACCAAATCCGTCTTCACCAATTCTGTTTTCTTTTGGTACTTTCACATCATTAAACATCAAAGAATGCGTATCTGACCCTCTTATACCTAATTTATTTTCTTTTGGGCCAACAGTAAATCCAGGCATGCCCTTCTCTACAATAAATGCATTTATGCCTTTATGTTTTAATTCTGGATGAGTTTGTGCAATTACCAGATAGTAGCTTGCATTATTGCCATTTGTTATCCAGTTTTTGGTTCCGTTTAACAGGTAATAATCCCCTTTATCTTCAGCAGTGGTTCTCTGAGATGTTGCATCAGAACCCGCTTCAGGCTCAGAAAGGCAAAATGCGCCTATCTTTTCTCCCGATGCCAGAGGTTTCAGGTATTTTTCTTTTTGTTCTTCAGTTCCATACTGCTCTAAGCCGTAACATACCAAAGAGTTATTCACAGAAACAACTACAGAAGCTGAAGCATCAATTTTAGATAGCTCTTCCATTACAAGAACATAAGAAAGCGCGTCCATGCCAGAACCATTGTATTTTGGATCTACCATTACCCCTAAAAAACCAAGTTCCCCAAGCTTTTTGATCTGCTCTGCAGGAAATTTTTGATGTTCGTCTCTTTCAATAACACCAGGCTTTAATTCATTTTGCGCAAAATCTCTTGCAGCCTGTCTTATCATCAGTTGTTCTTCACTTAACTCAAAATTCATAACTATAATCTACAATTGGTTAATTTTTCCAAATTTAGTGTTTCTTGATCAAAATACTATGCAACCATAATATTTTTTCAATAAAGATAACGTGATATATCTCCTATAGGTTAGTGTATCTAACTCTTAAAGGCTATATCGAAAGCAATATAGTAGGTTACGAAAAAGGATGGAACAATTACCTCACTTAAAAGGCACTCTACAAAACATTTAGCTTATGGCAACTGGTATTATAGCCCTGCCCTAACTTTATGCAGAAAGAAAAAATGGCAAGTAAATATTATTACTTTAACAGACGGTTGTTATCATCAGGAAAAACAAGAATAGGCTTATATTGTTTCGCATCCTCAACAGGCATAGCGGCATAAGACATGATGATAAGAATATCGCCGACCTGAACTTTACGGGCTGTAGCCCCGTTCAGGCAAACAATACCAGTTCCTCTCTCGCCTTTTATAGCATAAGTCTCAAATCTCTCCCCATTGTTGTTGTTAACGATCTGAAGTTTTTCGTTTGGAATGATGTTGGCCGCATCAAGCAAGTCCTCATCAATTGTAATACTCCCTACATAATTCAATTCAGCCTGTGTTACTTTTACGCGGTGAATTTTAGACTTTAATACTTCAATAATCATTTTGCAAAGTTAATAATAATGTTTGGGCACATTGTTAAATTTTAGTAAACCTTTAATCTAATTAATAATCATATTGTCTATTAAACGCGTTTCTCCAACTTTTGCAGCCACAAGAGCTACCACATTTTTTAGCGCTTTCTGTTTAAGCGGATGTAGTGTTTCGCCATTAGCTATGGTTAAATAATCTAATTCAACATGTTCCGTAGCAACCATCATTTGTTTTGCATGTTCAAGCAAGGTATTAATATCTAAGGTATCGTAGTTATCTTTAATATATTGCAGAGCCTTGCTAAGCACTAATGCGTTTTTTCTATCCTTTTCACTTAAATGTACATTTCTTGAGCTCATGGCCAACCCTTCTTTTTCTCTAATAATAGGGCAGGTTATAATTTTAACCGGCAAATCAAGCTTTTGAACCATTGTCTTAATCATAAGCACCTGCTGATAATCTTTCTGACCGAAAAGAGCAATATCTGGCTCTACAACCTTAAAAAGCTTATATACAATCTGAGTTACCCCTTGGTAATGACCTTTTCTAAATTCTCCTTCAAGAAGAAATTCTGCTTCTCCTAAATCAATATACCAGTCTTCGGGTTGCGGAAAATCAGGATACATTTCTTTTACAGAAGGCATAAACACTACATCACATCCAGCTTTCTTCAACATATTAATATCATGCTCAAGGGGGCGAGGATATTTCTCAAGGTCTTTAGGATCCGTAAATTGCGTCGGGTTTACAAAAATACTACACACCACAATGTCTGCTTCTTTCTTCGCCTCGTTAATTAACGATATATGCCCATCATGCAATGCGCCCATTGTTGGCACTAAAGCAACGGTACTTTCTGCTTTTTTAAGTTTAGCCAGCGCCTCTTGCAACGCTGCTCTGGTTTGTGTTACTTCCAAATTTGATTTAGTTAAATAGGGTACTAAATTGGTTATTTCTACAAAAACTACAAAGCCTATTGCCTATTTTATTGATAAATACTAATATAATTCGTACCTTTGCACCTTGATAATCTTTAAATTAACAATAATTTAAAATACATTAATATGGAGATGGCAAAAACGAAGCTACTGATTGTTACCCACGAAATGGCGCCTTTCCTCGAACTTAGCAAGATTTCAGAAATTACCCGTCAATTACCCCAAGCAATGCAAGATAAAGGGTTTGAAATCCGCATCTTAATGCCAAGGTTTGGTAACATCAATGAAAGGAGAAACAGATTACACGAGGTAATTCGTTTATCGGGAATGAATATCATAATAGATGACAATGATAATCCTTTAATTATAAAAGTAGCATCAATACCTGCAGCTCGCATGCAAGTTTATTTTCTGGATAATGAAGATTATTTCCAGCGTAAACATGTGTTCAGGGATAAGGATAACGTATTTTTTGATGATAACGATGAACGTTCTATTTTCTTCTGTAAAGGGGCGTTAGAAACCGTTAAAAAGCTAGGTTGGTCTCCTGATATTGTACACTGCCACGGCTGGATGTCTGCTTTAGTACCTGCGTATATCAAAACAACTTATAAGCATGATCCTGCTTTTAAAAATTCTAAAGTAATTTATTCGGTTTACGAGAATTGTTTTGCAGAAAAAATGAATGACCGTTTAGCTAAAAAAGCAGTGATGAGCAATATGACAGAGGCAGACACTAAGCCATTTGTAGATGCTGATTGCAATGCAATGCATATCGGAGCTATAACATATTCAGATGCTGTGGTTTTAGCTGATGAAAACATTGATAAAGCTGTGTTAAAATTTGTTAAAGATTCGAATAAACCAACTTTAGCTCCTAACTTGACCCAAGATTATGATAATTTCTTTAATTTTTATGAAGAAATTACAAGCGAAGAATTGGTATCAATTGCATAAAATAGCATTATTTAATATATGAAATTTTTAAAAATAGACTTATTAACCTTGTTAGTAAGTCTTTTTGTTTTCTCTTCTTGTCAGAACACCTCCACAATTGGCTTAGAAGTTGATCCTAGTGCAAAAATTAATGGAGAGCTGATCGATACAGCTACCATTAATTCAAGAACGATAAAAGAAGACGATGCCCCTACTTATTCAACAAGTAGTTTCTTAACCCGTTATCCATTAGGATCTTTAACGGATCCTACTTTTGGAACTACTGATGCCAGCCTGGCTTTTAGCGTGAACTTACCTAATGACGAATATAGTTTTGGCACTGATGCTGTTCTAGATTCTGCTGTTTTAGTTTTAAACTACAGTACAGAATTTTATGGAGATAGCACGTCTAAATATAGTCTTGACGTTCACCAGTTAAGCAACAATCTTACCAAGGAAAGTTCTTACCTCAGCTCTAAAAGCTATTCAAAATCTCTTACATCTGTAGGAAATTATACAGGAAAGGTTTTCCCTGCTACACCTTATAAGGTTACTGATATTGTAGCAGGCGGACCTGATACATTACGCTATGTTTCTCCTCAAATAAGAATAAGGCTGAACAACAACTTTATTACCAATAGCATCCTTAATTTATCTGCCAATGCTCTAAAACGTAATGCTTATTTTCAGGATGCATTTAAAGGATTGCATGTTGAAGTAAATAAAGGCAATTCATCTGGTAAGGGGGGGCTAATGTTCTTTAATTTCGACTCTTCTTCATCTGAAACGGGGTTGGTTCTTTATTACAGAAAAAAAACAGATGCTTCATCTACCAGTATTGATACGGTTTCTGTAAGGTTTCCTATTAATGCTTCTGCAAATTCTGCAGTAGCTACCACATTAAAACATAACTATACAGGTACACCTGTTGATGCTCAGCTTACTGCAGATTCTAAAATACAATTTACAGAGACCTATTTGCAACCGCTAGCTGGCGTAAGAAATAAAATATCTTTTCCTTATCTGACTAAATTCAAAAAAGAAATAGGAAAGGTAATTGTAAACCGTGCAGAGTTAGTGATTGATCTAAAATCAGGAACAGATGTATCCCCTTTTAAACCAGCACAACGCTTAGCATTATATAGATATGATATTGCAGGACAACGCCAGAATGTGCCAGATAATGATGTGGGTACAGTTTACGGGGGAGGAGATAAACGAGCAAATCCAAGTTCTTTTGGAGGCTACTTTAACTCGGTAACCAAGCAATATGTTTTTGTGATCACTTCATACATTCAAGATTTATTGGATGGAAAAACAGAAGATTATGGTACATTTTTAGCCCCATCACCTTCTTCAGAATTTGTTTTTTCACCTCCGTATAGTACCGGAGCCCGTTCTGTAATTGGCGCTTTTAAGAAAAGCCCCAGCGCAGGCGATAATGTAATGAAATTAAATATTTATCTCACAAAGGTTAAATAGTAATTTTTTCTTTACACGGAATTTGATATTGTCGCCCTAAAGCATAACTTTAGGGCGATTTTTTTAACCAAAAATAAATAACCAAATGTGTGGAATTGTAGGATATATAGGCTTTAGAGAAGCCTGGCCAATTGTATTGAAAGGTCTGAAGAGATTAGAGTACCGGGGATATGACAGCGCAGGAATTGCTTTACTTAATAATGGTAATTTAAACATTTACAAGAAAGCGGGAAAAGTGAAAGAATTAGAGCAATATGCCGAGGGGAAAGATCTTGCCGGAACTGTAGCTATGGGACATACCAGGTGGGCAACTCATGGAGCTCCTTCTGACCGAAATTCTCACCCTCACACCTCTAACAGTGGCAAGCTCAGCATTATACATAATGGCATTATTGAAAATTATGCTACAATAAAAGAAGAACTTTTAAGCAGAGGTCATCAATTTACTAGCGAAACGGACACCGAAGTCCTTATCCACCTTGTAGAGGAAATTTACAATAATCATGATATAGATTTATTTGAAGCAGTAAGATTGGCGCTGAACGAAGTAAATGGTGCTTACGCCATCGTTATTATGGATAAAGAGCAACCTGATCAGCTTATTGCCGCAAGAAAAGGAAGTCCCATGGTCATTGGTGTAGGTAAAGGAGAATATTTTATCGCTTCAGATGCTACCCCTATTGTAGAGTACACCAATAACGTGATTTATCTAAATGATAACGAAATTGCTCTTATAAAACGAGATAATCTAACGGTAAAAAGACTTGATAACGTTATTCAGACTCCATATGTTCAAGAGCTAGAGCTAAAGTTAGAAATGTTGGAGAAAGGGGGCTTCGAGCATTTTATGCTTAAAGAAATTTATGAGCAACCTCGTTCAATCAAAGATTGTATGAGAGGTCGTATTTATCCCGAAGAAGGAAAAGTGCAGTTAGGCGGCATTAAAGATTATGCCGATAAGCTGAAGAACATAGACCGAATTATCATTGTGGCTTGCGGAACCTCGTGGCATGCAGGCTTAGTAGGCGAGTACTTGATCGAAGAATATGCCCGTATACCGGTAGAAGTAGAATATGCATCAGAATTCAGGTACCGGAATCCTATCATAACCGAAAAAGATATTGTAATCGCCATTTCGCAATCCGGAGAAACCGCCGATACAATGGCCGCCATTGAAATGGCAAAAGAAAAAGGGGCAACTATATTTGGTGTTTGTAATGTTGTAGGTGCCTCTATCCCGAGAATTACGCATGCAGGCGTTTACACACATGCTGGTCCTGAAATCGGAGTAGCTTCTACCAAAGCATTTACAGCACAGGTAACCGTACTTACGCTGATGGCTTTCTATATGGCACAGCAAAAAGGAACAATCAGTAGTTCAAAACTTCGTGAGCTCCTTACAGAACTAGATTGTATTCCCGAAAAAATTCAGGACGCATTAAGATCTAATGACCTGATCAAAACCATTTCAGCTAAATTTAAAGATTCGAGAAATTGTCTGTTTTTAGGTAGGGGGTATGGTTTTCCTGTTGCATTAGAAGGTGCGCTTAAATTAAAAGAGATTTCTTATATACATGCAGAAGGCTATCCGGCAGCAGAAATGAAACACGGACCAATTGCTTTAATAGACGAAGAAATGCCGGTTATTTTTATTGCTACTAAAAATTCATCCTATGAAAAGGTAATCAGCAATATACAAGAGGTTAAAGCTCGTAAAGGTGTAATTATTGCTATTGTAACAGAAGGCGATGTAGAAGTAAAGCGAATGGCCGATTACTGTATAGAAATTCCCGAATCGCAGGAAGCATTTCTACCATTGTTAGCAACCATACCTTTACAGTTATTATCTTATCATATTGCTGTAATGCGGGGGTGCAATGTAGATCAGCCCCGAAATCTGGCAAAATCCGTTACTGTAGAATAAAAAAATCCCCTGAAAATTCAGGGGATTTTTTATTCTTTATCCTTCTTTCCTCCTCTTGCAATATCAATAACGGCTGTTATTAATGTTCTCATCTATACATAAAAAATATCTTAAACCCATTTTGGAATAAGAATTAAGTTTTGGATATATAAATATATTCTTTTCAACTTGTTTTTTAATTGAAAAATCAAGCATTTAACAGTCATTTTTAAATAAAATTTGTGTTACATTAATTTATTCATTAAGTTTATTTCTATTAATCAAACTATTAACTAAACCTAAATTTAAATTTCATGAAAAAACTTCTACAGAGTTTGTTCATTTTGCTACTATTTACCTCTACGGTAATGGCGCAAAACAGAACAATTACTGGTACGGTTACTTCAAAAGAAGACGGATTACCGATACCCGGAGTAAGCGTAAAAGCAAAAGGAGCCAATATTGGCGTTTCTACCGATCCAAATGGTAAATTCTCCTTATCCATACCCAGATCTGTAACTACCTTAGAGATAACATCCATCGGATACGATTCTCAAACGGTAGAGATTAATTCCAGAACTGTAATAAATATCTCTTTAGCATCTAACTCTAAGCTATTAAGCGAAGTTGTTGTAACAGGGTATGGGGTTCAAAAAAGGGGAGACGTAACGGGAAGTACCGTATCTTTAAAAGGTGCGGATATAGCCCAGCGTCCAACCCAATCATTTGAGCAATCTTTAGGAGGTAGAGCAACAGGTGTGCAGATAACTGTTCCGAGCGGGGTTCTCAACGCTCCCCCGGTATTCAGAATACGCGGTACAAACTCCATTTCTCTAAGTTCTCAACCCCTAATTGTAGTAGATGGTGTTGTAGCTCAAACAGGGGATTACAGCAGTACAAATGCAGGGGGTAATGCTTTAGCCTCTATTAACCCTAATGATATTGAAACCATTGACATAGCAAAAGATGCAGCCGCAACAGCTATATATGGAAGTAGAGCTGCAAATGGGGTTGTTTTTATTACCACTAAAAAGGGAAAAACAGGAAAACCTTCTATTTCTTACAATTATTGGTCTGGATGGTCTTCTCCAAACAGGTTACCTAAAACATTAGATGCATACCAGTATACTGATTATAAAAATATTGCTGTAGCCAATGCTTTAGCAATAAGTATAATCGCCAAAACAACTTGTACAATAATATAAATCGAATTGTACAAAATTAAATAACATTTCAAAGGTAATTAAAAATAACAAAAGCCCTAATTGAGGGGCGTTTATTTAACGCCTACCAACCACTTGTATAAAAATTCCAACTCTGCTGTGTTAAGCTTTGGGTTTTCGTCTGAAAAAAGCAAAAACTGATCGGCATTTAATAGGTGCGTATCAGAAAAATCAACGACATCTTCGTTTAATTTTTTCTCGCTCGCCATTAATTCTTTACCTTGACTATCGCTGAGAATTTTATAATTATCTTCTGTAATACCGCATTCTTCATAGATAGACTTTAATAAGCTTTGACTCTCTGTTACATTTACTGATAGTGCTGCCTTTAATTTGATCACAGGAAAGAATAATTCACTTCCTATACTCTTTATTGTACACTTGCCAATTATTGCTGATAATGTTGACAGTTCTCCTCGTGTAATTTTCATTTTATTTAAGGGTTATTAAGTTCATAATTAGTTTTTAATGCGCTGGCAATAGCTGATCTAATGGTAGTCATCATATTGCTCCAGTTGTCATACTCTGCCTGTGCTTTTGTTTTTTCGGCTCCAGCAGGCATGTTTGAGATAACGACTGCTAAATCTTTAAGCCGCTTGCTAATGGTCGGCATCGTGGCGGATGTTGTACTGCCGTTGAGCAGCTTAAGCTTTAGGTTCCCGCCAATTGTAAAGTTTCCGTCCGAGATCGCTGTTTCAGCATCGGGCATCGAAAAATTGAACGTGATGTTTTCAGCAGTCGCCACTGCTACAGTTTCCTCGCCTTGCGATTCCGCTAATATTGCTTTAAATGGTTCCATGTTAATATTTATATTTCTTCGTAATTTGCTTCCGCATAAATCTCAGTATTGGTTATGTTGCCGTTAACATCATGCTGGCCAAACACACTATAGTATAATGTTGCCGGGTAATCAAGGGAATGAGCAACGGTATTGTTTCCATTATACTGCCCAGCGGGAACAATTACCTCAAAATCGAAGTAGCCAATTGCATTATCGTTCTCGTCTTTAGCGGCAACAGTACCCTGAATTTTTAATGCTGGTGTACCAACGTTCTCAGGTCTAACAGCATTGACGTAAGCCGTTCCATCCCCGTGCACAGCTATGTAGATGTAAACTTTCTTATCAGGAGCTGGAGGGCTGCAGTAAACTCTTTGAATGAACTGACCACTTGCACAAACTATAGCGTAATCATCTATTATGCCCCAATAATAGCCGTCCTCTAAATGCTGATTAAATTCATCATCCTCATAAGCATAGATATCCAATTGCTGGCTGTCATCTGTTAATAGCGGTATTTTCTCATAATCCGCCTCCAGCATAAAAATATCAACCGCAACCTGCCCTGCAGAGTTACAGGCCGTTGATCTTTTAAGTGCCTGAAATTCGTGAAGGGCATCTAAAACTGTAAATACATGAGGTAGCTCATAATACTTGCCCTGATCGTTCACTGAATACATCCGGATTTCTGATACTGTATTAGCCGTTAAGTTGGGATAAATAACTACCTCCTGATTTAGCTCGTTTTTGGCTGGCAAAAATGTGTTGATTGGATAATCTGACCATGAGGCTGCACCCTGTTTGCGATATTCAAAACCCCATGCAGTTGTATCGGCATAAAATGTTGACTTAAGTAACATATCAATCTTCAGACGATTTGAAAACCTTGTTTTCAGCAATAAAATCTTACATAAAGCATACGGGTTTAATCCACCATCTTTGAATAAGATTATTTTCCGCTTTGTTAATGCTGTTCCCGGTCTAATGTAAGGCTCAAGCTGTGCTATGCTATTCGGATTGTGCAGCCTATAATTTGCCGAGCCCTCATCGCACCCAGCCGCAAGGAGGTATTTTTTTACGCCGCCCTCGATAACATAGAAAATCTCTATCAGATAATCGCAATAGAATAGTGCCTTAAAATCATCAGGGGTTGGGTATGCTGTGGCCAATACCGGATAGTGCAAGTCTGTAAGACTTACACCGACCATTGGAAACTCTACCCTTACTGTATCGTTCTTATAATATGCTGTGTTTGGTGCTGCCATATCTTATAACTCTCTAATCCTTAAGTAATACTCGCCAGGTACCATATCTGCTGGATCCAATTCTACTTTCGGAACTCTAAGTGCGGCTGTAGCCTCAATATGCTTAGCTGTCATCTTGTTATTGGCCAATAGAACATTAGTGCTGATAACAACCTGACTGGCATCTATTTTTAAAATACCATAACCGGGAGAAGATCTGTTGTAAACCTGGATGCCGAAAGCCCCGTTAGCGCTATCGTCGTAAATTTCCAAACCTAAAGCTCCGTTATTTGACACAACGAATTTTTGAAGCGGCTCGTAAGTCCCGATACCTACATATCCATTATTAAGAATATTGAGGCGGTAGCGACCGTTATTTATATCATATATGTAAAAACTTCCACCTCCTGAGCTGTTGGAACCTAATTCAAATTCATTAGCCCCATTGCCGCTTGGTATTCCAAAAAAACTGGAAAAAACCTTTTGTCTGAATTTATGCCCTCCAGTAGTTGTATAATATTCAATCCCTGCAGCATTCTGTTGGATATACCCTAAGCCTACGTCTGAGAAGTTGTTGAACTGAATAAAAGGCGTAACTCCTTTAACAGTAATATTAGTGCCAACGGTAATGCTATTGGTTGTTGTTGCTCCCCTGTTCGTAACTCCTTGCAGGTCATAACCTCCTGAAGCAGGTAATCCTAAAAATGCTTTTGTCTGCGCCGCATCTACAACTCCAAAACGGCTGGTTACACCATTGAACCCCATCAAATAAATAGGAGGGTTTAATAATGCTCCTTCATAACCAATGCCAGCAAATCTATCTGCGCTATATGCTGTTGTAGAAGTCAAAGCATTACCGCTGATGCTATTAGTAAGTGTTGATCCATTGTTTAGGCCCACAAAAGCTTGTACGTATGCTGAACTAAAATACTTTCCTTTATCTGTGTTGTCTAGCCCAAGTATATATGATAATGATGTGCCCGGCGTTAAAAAATCAGCAGTTATCCCGCCCCACTTTGAGGAGCTAATATTCCATACTCCAAAAGCATTGGACCCATTTGCCATAGCATAACCTGCTGTAGCATGGTTTCCCCATGAATAAGCAGCATCCCAATTCGCTTTATTGTACCCCGTTATCGGAGTAACTCCGCCAAAAAAAGCATTTATCTCTGATTTAGAGTACACATCAGGACCCGGTCCGCCTGATGCTGCCTTAAACCCGAATGTTCCATCATTTTTTTTGTACAATACCCATTCTGCATCTCCTGTAGTATCAACGTCTAAAAGATCACCGAGCCTTGCTATTACATTAACCGGGGTTATGCCTCCAACCGCCTCTCTCATCACAAGGCAATATTCGCCAATAGGCATGTCTTCTATAGGAGCAGGTACTTTGGGTATGCTTAAATAACCACCGTCTAATACTCTTAGACCTTTATCAGGTAAAATTTTAACCTTTGTGCCGTTTAGCGAAAATTGGTCTCCGGCTGAAATACTAACGCCAGCTATACTACCTGAGGTAGCTTCGATATGTCCGCTTATGGTTGCATTTGTAGCAAATAGGCGGCCTGCATGGTCAACCCTAAATGGTGCTATATTACGATCTGCGAACGCAGCACCAGCCCAAAACCTAATGCTCGTATTAAGCGCACCGTTACCGCTTATGCCAGCGTTACCCGCAACATCAAAAACGGCATTATCCAAATCCAGCACAGTTGTGCCATTGGTTGCGCTGATCTTGCCCGTTGTTACGTTATCTCCAGTTATGCGTGTATAACCTTTCGTAGATGTAAATACACGGGTGCCGTCAATAATTGAACTGATTATACCGTAAGGAAAATGGTAAAAACCAACTATATCTTCAACGCCAATTTTTACTTCAGACAAAACGATAGTTGCCGTGGCTTCAACTTGTGAGGCTTTAAAATAAACGTAATAAGGCACGTTAGCTGGTAATGCCAAAACAGCTGCATCAACAGCCCATGCACCGCCATTATCTGTATATTGAGCGTGCTGTAGCTGGCCTGCTGTTGTAACAAAATTGGCATCGTTAACAATGGCGGTAACATCAGTATCATAGGCAGCGCCCGCAACGGTTATTAATAGCATCTCAGCCCGCAGAGTATCTAACATTGTCGTCAGCTCCTGAGTAGTCCGCCAGTTGTTACGGGCTTTGGCAGGATTTAAGAGGTTATTGATACGGATGGCATTGTCAACCTTTTCTGCTCGGGCAACAATTCTATTGATGGCCCGTGGCAAAGCTGTTTCAGCAAATTCTAAGCTTATATAATTATATCGGTCGTTAATATCTTGGGTATAACCTAAAATGCGGAGTTCTCTATTAATCCCAAGCTTAGGAGCGACAATATTAGCTGTATCTCCAAGAGATAAAGCAATAGCCTGTTTTTTAAAATATAACCTGTCTGCGGTAGGCTGTACAGATACCCTTGGGATACTGTTTTTCTGAAGATAGGCCAATGCCCAGTCATATAGCTCCTGCTCTGCTGCTGATATGTAGCTGGCTGGCATTATGATATCATGCAGCACATATTGATCGCCGATAACGGCATGTAATATGGCACTCGGTACTTCTAACGCTTTTTCGTCGGCATTTACTTTTAAGGTAAACTCTTTAGTTGCATGGTTATAATTGGTAAGTTCCAATTCATAACCAGCAAGCTGGCCTGTCTGGAATGTTATCTTCGCTGAAACACCCGGCATGAGCTGTTGGTTAACATCAAAGTCGATATCGGCATCTTTAAATTTAAGATGTCCATTAATCGCTGATACCGTGCCCAGGCGTTTAGGGAATATATCATTATTCTCAAGCCACTCTTCGTTATAGCCATATAACTCTGTATTTGCAGTAAGTCTAACACCTGCTGATGCAGGCATTTTTAGACGTGAAGAATAGTTACGATAATTATTAGGGATGTTCTGGGTACCACCTCTTGCATAAACAACGGTAGTGATGGCCGCATCATTCTCATTAGACCGGGCTATGTTATAGAACCCGTTACCTTTACCGTACGAGAATGTCAATCCGCTTGGTGACCCTTTTTTGGTTAGATGTAATACCTGGTTCTCTTCCCAATATTCAAGCTCAAAAGCCTCTGCAACCTGTGCCAGTGCCGTAAGGCATTTGGTATTGGCCGAGAAAGTCAGGTTTTTAGCTTTGGTATTATCTACGGTTCCTGCTTCCCATCCACTTTGGTCTCGGTTAGCATTCTTGATAATCAGATCCAGAAATACGTTAGCCGTGGCCATTAAAGAGAACGATCCCTCTGTCAGCTCATTGTTCTCATCATACTGACAGAAGATAACCTTTGAAAGATCATAATACCGAGCCTCAAAAGTGGCCGTATAATCATATTTAAAGCTGCTCTGTTGGATTAACAAAGGTATTTTGTTAAGGTAAAATCTCTGGCCGTGAACAATTACACTATCGCCTATGGCAAAATCAAATTGATCTGTAAGCGTAAAACTCATCTGCACTACAGAGGCATCCATATACCTCTTTGTGAGCGTTCCGGATGCTTTGATATTCAATATGTCTGTGTTGCCACGTTTTATGATATGCATTATGTGTAAGGTATTGTCAGTTGGGGAAAATCATCAATTAAAGTAAGCGTAAAGGCTACGAACTCCGGTTGCCAATCTACATTGGTCATATCGCTATATAGGAGTTTGTACTGCCTGTTCAGTTTTTGGCATTTAAGCATAAAATAACCATTCATTAAAAAGTCTTTAAATGCCTGAAACTTGGTTAATAGATCGGTCTCATTTGAACCTATCAACAATACTTGTAGATTAAGAACCCTGCTTTCATAGTACAGATTGGTATCGTCCCGCTCTGTACCATCCTCATCCATCCAGTCCTGTGTTAAGCCCGGCTTGAGCTTCGCCATTTTCAACAGCTCTCTATAGATGCCATCAACGAAGAAAATACCCATTGCCGAGGCATTGGTATCATTAAGTAAAATATTATCTGTCATGGTAACCTCCCCGTGCTCCTTAGGCTGTTGTAAACACTTTGAATGGTATCGTTAAGCTTTTTGATGTCCTGTTTTATCTCCCCGGTATTTTCGGCTGTATTCCTGGTGTTTACCTCAATCTCCTTTTGAGTAAGCTGCATGGCTTTTAATTCTACCAACTGTTGCAACATGTTCTGATTACTTACCTTTAAAAGCTCGTTACCTTCTAACTGCGCTAATCTAAAACCGCCTGTCTGCCCTGCCAATAGGTCTATGCTTTCCTGACTTGCCGATCTATATGCGCCTGATAATGAATTTGTGGTGCTACTTTGATCTTGAAGTGATATCCCTGTGATTTTCTCCATAGCTGCCGCATCTGCTTTGCCCTTGGCTACGATTGCATCGTATTGGGCGCGTAATTCAGCTATTTTTGCATCATCTAATCCGTTCTTATTCGCATTAGCAAAGTCATCATAGAATTTTTGTATTTGTGCGGTAAGTTCTGATGACTTGAGAGAATTTAACATTGCCTTGCGCATAATCTCCTCGAAGCTCTTAGCACCATTATTTGCACCGTCAACAATCGCATCAAATATACCATCTGCCAACTCTTCAAAGCCCGTCCCTGTTAAGCCCTCCTTAATGGCGTTGGTAGCCTCTCTTTCTTTTTCGGCCAGATCCAGAATGGTCCTTGCCAGTGCTGCAGCCTTTTCATCGAGCTTGCCCTCATCCAATAACTTCTGAAGAGCGGTTAAATCGTTTACGGCTATGCGATATTGTCCCAGCTGACCGCTATCCCAAAGCTTATTAAAGATTATCCTATCTTGACCGCTCCAACCTTTACCAAGTGTTTCGTTCCATTTCTTTAAAAGGTCATCAATCTGTTTATCTCCTGTAAGTGCGAATAATTGAGATAAATCCTCTTTTGCCTTATTGGTTGCAGTTCCAATGTTACCAATAGCTTCTGTATATTTAGTAATGCGCTCGATGCCGTAAACTTCTTTTATCAATGCTAATTGGCGGTCTAAAGCCTTTGTCAAGGCTTCTGTCTGTTTGATCTGCAGGTCACTGGCATAGCGGGCCTGCTCTAAAGCAGCTTGAGAACCACGGTTGAATAAACTGGAAATGGTATCTCCTAAACTTATGAAAGATCCGAATAGTCCAAAACCTGCGCCAATTTTATCCATTGTTGACCATTCTCCCCAGTTTTTTTGTATAGTATTAACTTGCTCCTTAATATTACCAAGTCCACTAAGCACATCGCCCGTAGCAGCAACCCATTTACCCCACTCAACATCGCCAACCAACCCAGCGATGTTCTTAAGCTCGCCCCCTAACTTCTGTAGGCGTTGCGGTAAGCGGTCATCTAAAGATTTCTGGCTTTCTTTTAGTTTATCTGAAATTTGCTTTGCCAGTTCAACAGATATAGTACCATTTTCAACCAGCTTTTTAAGCATTGATCTTGCATCAGCAATTACTTTTGCAGCAGCTTTATCGCTCAGATCTTCTATTCCTAAAAACAGCTTTTTATAGGCATCAAGTTTTTGCGTATTCTCATCATCAAGCCTGCCGAGGGCTTCTTTGTGGATCTGGTCTAAAACGGTTACCTCGCTTGTTTTGCCTTTTTCTACAAGGAGTGTACGGTTCTTTTGGTAATTTTCGACCAAGATCGTACGTTTCTGCTCATAGCTCAGCAGGTCCTTCAGCAGGTTGTCGTAACGCTGCCGCTCTGATTTCTCAGCAGCATCAATATCTGTCTTTAATGCTTTTAATCGATCTGACGTGGTTCCCCGACCACCGGACTTAACATTCTGTGCCGAAGCAATTGCATAAGCAGTCTGCAAGGTCGTTAAATAGGAGCTGTTGACATTGATTTCGTTTTTAAACCGTTCTTTTGCCTTTGCCTCCCCAAAAGTTAATTTATACTCCTCAAAGTCTTGGTAAAGTTGTTTTTGTTTTTCAAGCGCCACTTTTAATGCCTCTGTCTCCTGTCTATACCTAAGGTCAGTTATTGCCTTGTTCATTGTAGCGGTAAGGCCAGTGCCATCAACCTTTAGCATATTTTTACGCTTTTTATTGAAAGCGTCTACTTCTTCTGACAGTTTAATAAATTCATTGCGGACCTCTTGGACTTCGGTATCATTTTTTGACATAGATCTGGCTTCATATTTGGCGTTGACCTCATCGATCTTTTGTTTCATCAGCCTGTATGATTCCAAACTTTTTGCATAGGCCGCTTCCTGCTTTTTTTCTGCCTTACCCGTAATCTTTGCTATTTTTTCATCAATCTCATCAGCTTCACGGTAAAGTCTTTTTACATATTCGGCGTCATACGCAGTACGGATGACCAGGTCTTTTGCACGGGCACGTTTTTCTTCGGCAGCAAGCCTTAACTCTTCCACAGATAATATACCTTTAGATATCCTATGCTGTTCATTGAGCTGCTGGTGCTGCTTTTGCATCGATTGATAGATGTTGTTCTGGGCCTGTTCCTGCTCCTTTATATCTTTTAACCGCCGTTCAAATGATGTTTTCATCATTGCTTCGTCGGCGGCAGGGCCAATGGTAGCTATTTTCTTCTCGAGGTCCAGTCTCTGTGCGGCCAGATCCCTTACTTTTTTTGATTGCTTTTCAATAATGTCGAGACGGGTTTCATACCTATAATGTCCCATGTCCAAGGTACCTGCCTTGGTCATATTGCCTATCCGTTCCATGTCCAAGCGCCCGGTATTGAATGTATTGGCAACGGTAGTCTTCAGGTTGTCCCAAAAAGCAGCTAACCGCGAGGTTTTTTCTGATAAGGTGTCTACCTCAACCCCTCCTTTTGCCATTTCTTCTTTGATAACATTACCTACAGCTTTTGAGAAGTCCCCTGTTTTTTTGATCTGTTCAGATACAGCTGCTGCTGAGATACCGAGGTTATCCAAGATCATGGTAGATTTACGGCCTAACCCATCAACAAAGCTGTTGACCATATAATCAACATCCCCGCCCATATCCTTGGCCTGCTGGCGTGCAAAAGCAAGTCCCATGGCCAAGGTATCCATGGGGATCTTAAATTTATCCGCCCGAACCGCTACAGCTACTAAATCAAGATCACTAACAGTGCCTTTTGTAGCAGCTCTTAACTTTTCAAGATCCTTTCCATTGCCTATTTTGGCAAAAGCAAGTTCTATACCCTCTGCTTTTTGGGCAACATTGAACAGTTCCTTTCCAAATTCAACCACCTGTTGTATGCTGAAAGTTACACCGAGAGCGCTTAATACACCGGACAATATCTCTTTGAACCTTTCTGCCTTACTTATTGGAATAGCGTTTCCAATCTCATCAAAACCCTTTTTGCCTACATTCTTAAGCTGATTTATCTTTTGCTCGGTCTCCTCTAACTTTCTGTTATACTTAGCAATCAGTTCGGGGTTTATAGCTGATGCAACTGCTTTCCTGTAAAGCTCCGCCGCATAGGCCAGACGGTTTATAAGGCCAAGTGGTTTATCAAATTTAGGTATGGCATTGCCCATTTCGTCAAAGCCTTTTTTACCAGCTTTGGTCAAACGGTTGATCTCTTGTTCATAAGCTATGATCTTTTCTGCAGCCTGTTTATAAAAAGCTTCTTTTTCGGCCTGTCTTTTCTTGAACATGGCCTGTTCATCTTTTGAAAGAGAGGACTCGCGTTTGCTCATGTCAAAAGACTTTTGCATGTTCTGCTGTACCCTGTTCTGTACATCAGTTGCAGTATCTCCAACACCACTGATGATCCGCTTACTTTCTGCGCTTTCCTGACGCAAGCGGTCATTATCTATCGGAAATTCAATACCTAATCTAAGATTGTCCATTAGCTCTCTGTATTAATGATCTCAGGTCGTCTTTTGTCCCTTTTTTAATGATGGATGTTCTTTTTCTCATACTTGGCTTATCTGCCAGCATCAGTAATATTGTACACCATGGAACACGCCATAATATGTAATGCAACGTCCATCCAGTTTCATTGATGATCTGGTGCAATATTCCAAAGGGGCTATTCAGGCCAGAGGCCACTAACTCCCCTTCGTGCTTTTTTGGCCCAGATTGGGAGCTGTCAGTTTCATGCTCCGTACTAATCTGGTAGTAGTCATAAAATCCTGTAGGCCCCCATAGCTGATGATGGCCTGCATCAATGTCATTATCTCAACCTCTGTTAAATGCCACTTTAGATACCAGCTCAAAGGGCGGGTAAAGAGGTAGCCCGCAATCCATCCGTTCAATACGGACACTGATACGGCATTGGTCAATGGCCCGCCATGATCGGCCATTACGGCCAAGGCTTCCTCGGCAGTAATATCTTGCAGCTTTTCTAAATTCAGACCAGTACTCAGGTAATATCGTGCGGCTCTTTCAAGAGTACCCCTATAGGGTTGGTATAACGTGATGGTTATGGTCTTGATGAAAAACAACCTCAATAAAAAAGGGGCTCGGGCTCTCACCTTTATGCCCCTTTTCAGTAAGGTATTAGCTGCGCGTAGTTCTGTGTGCAGCTGCTCCATTATTCTGCATCTTTCCAGTCAATCGGCAGTACATCTTCAAAACCAGGATCGAGAACTGTCCCTGTTACCAACATCAGGTTAATATCGGCATCACTTGCTTTTACGTCGGGTTTTGCGTAGGTCTGCACTTTAGCAATGGTAATTACGCCGCCCTCTTCCAAGGTAAACCTGAGCGCCTTGATCTTTGATCTTTTTAAGCGTGGGGAATGCCATGTATCAACAGTTGCGACTGTTGTCTTAGTACCACCTATCCACTCGATCTTGCTATCAGCCGAGAGGTCCATTAACGAAAAATTGATCTTTGTCGGGGCGGTGGTTTCTCTTACTATTTTAGGAGATGCGACACCTTGCTGGTAATGCTCGTTCTGTGTAGGATCATCTTCACCCATTGTAAAGGTGTCCTTGTACAGTTCAATTTCTTTCCAGCCACTAACTGAGCCGTCTACAGCACTAAATATCCCGACCTCGGCTTTGGTTACTCCGTATGAATACATTATATAAAAATTAAGTTTAAAACTCTGTTAATTACTCTTTTTCGGTATCAGGTATCTGTATGGTTTCACCAACTTTAACGCCCTCTGCTACCAGCTCAGGGTTCTGGTCAAGCATTTCCTGAGTTACGGTAACATCGATCATCTTGGGCGCGCTCTTTTTTAATTCCTCGACCTTGGCCAATAGTTTAGCATCGCTGATGTTGGTAGGGGCCGAACCTCCCAAGTTCTTCAGTTCCTCGAACAAAGCTTGGCGGTCAGTTTTCTTATCTCCGCCATTCTCGATCTTGGCGTCTTTTAGTATATCCCTTCTTTTGATGCAGTCGACCGTTTTATCATCAAGTGTAGAAGCGTGGTTCTTAGCATCGCTCGGAAGGTAGAAAGCTTGGTCATCTGATGTTACATAGAACTCCTGTGCATTGGGGTGCTGCTTAAAGATGATCTGCATCTTTTGCGTGCGGCTTAATTCTTCTGCCATTTTATCAAGTTTTTAAGTTTTACAAATAATCGGGTAGGATCAAAGAACAGGCTGACCGCTACTGCGGCCAAGCCTGCTAACCAAACCCACCACGGTATGAATGTTTTTGTGACGGTTTTGACCACCGTCTGGGTAATTATGTGCGTTTCTTTGATTATAGCCCTTACGAGCAATGTCTTGGTAATTGTTCTGATCTGTACTTTTGTTTTGATCTGGCTGCTGGTGCTGGCATTCTTTTGTGATGAGGTATTGATCTGGCTTGCGCTGCCCTCTATACTTCCATCAGCGTTTACCTTTCCATTAAAATTGTAGATGGTTGCACCGTTTAACTCAGATCTGTTACTTGTATGCCTTGCTTCGGTCTCCCTAACGGTTTCAGCCATATGATCTGTTGTTGCTGTTGACATTTCGCTCGTAATAGAGCTAGATTTGTTCAACTGCCTGTTTTGGCTGACCTTACAAGCCGTTAAGCTTACGCACAAGGCAATAAGTAACGATATGGTTCTTAGCCATGTCTTGACATCAAAACACGGACATTCTTTTTTTACGTTTGGAAAATCCCTGTGACCTTTAATTTCTGCAGCCGGAAACTTTGCCTTAAGCTCTTTTAAAAGCCTTATCTGGGCTACGATCTGCTGAGGTGTCCGGTTATCGACAGCCTTGCCTTTTTCATCGATGCCACCAATGTAACTAATATGGATACTGTTTGCATTATAGCCCGCAACTCCATTGCTGACCTGCTCGATCGGAAAAGTATTGACAATTTCGCCGTCGGCCTTGATCATATAATGATAACCCGGATTTTTCCAGCCAAGTACTGTACGCCAGTAGTTCATTATACTATCAATGCTTGTGTTGTGCGGTGTCGCCGTACAATGCAGTACGATGTATTTTATTAGTCTCATTTTAACAGTTCGTTAATCTTTGTCTGTATTTTTGCAATCCAGTGTGTTTTATCTTTTCCGCTTATTACCGCTACGTTTTCTAAAATCGACACAATGTTCTCCAAGATGATCTGTGCCAATAGAAATAAATGGAGCCAGTCGAAAACCGTGGCCGCCGCTGTCCTTCCGTGATCCCTAAAGCTAACGGACATTACATAGGGTACCGCAATCAGTATCAGATAATAGGCTACCTTAAAAGTGAAACGGCTAAGCTTCATGCTGCTGAAGGTTTCCTTGCGGATATTGGCAGCGATCAGGCCGCTGGTCAGTTCTGCTATAAATACCAGTACCAATCCTCCAAAGGCATAGACGTCCAGACCGAAAACCCTGTCTATAAAAGGGAAGAACAGACTTATTGCCGTACTTGCTATGGTAAGTTTGTACTTTGAACTCGGTGCGAGACTGCTCAAGAACTGTCCCGCACTTTCATAATCAAAAGTCTGCAATAGCCTTTCAAAGAACGTTTTCATGCAATCTCTAAGCGGTTAGATCTGAAATTATGGCACCGATGTATTTTGCCCTTTTTGGCATAGCAACGAAGTAGTGACGGTACCCAAGCTCATTGCTCTGGTTACGCGGATTTTGTGCGGCAGCAACAAAGTACTGCTTTGTCTTACCTGTTTTCTTGGCAATGTTGGGCACATAGAACGCTACAGATGCTCTGGTATCTGTTGTATTGTTAGGTGCTGTACCATAAGCTTTCTTAGCCAAAGTGCTAACCGTATAAAAAGGGTTGTTCACATATTGGTAAAGTTCAAAGCCTGCTACCATAGGCGATAGGTTACCAGTGCGGTAGTTTGAAAAGTTATCGCCAAAACGTTCACGGTCCAGCAACAGGTCATTCCAGTGATCGGTACATAATACTAACCTGCGGCCCTCTGCATCAATTTCTAAAGCATCAAACTTATCTTTTAACGCTACAAGGTCATTGTACGTGAAGCGCTTGCGTGTGCCTATAGCTGCCCCGGTTGTTTTAAGGACAGGGGTATTTACGCTGTTACCAGCAGGGGCTATGGCATGGATGGCCTTACCATATTTCTTTTTGGTAATTGCAGTGGTAGTGGTACGGGTTGCCGCATCAATTTTATTGTAAGATGCCCCCATTACCTGATCATCAGCAAGGGTTACCACTTTAGGCTGGTACTTATCCAATGTGATCTGTACCGTACCGTCTGAGTATTCAACAGCATCTAAAGGATAAGTGGTATTGTTGATCAATACCTCCGGTTCAAAATCTGTAGTTGGGATGTAAATGATGTTCTTTTCTGTTTCGGTACCGGCACCTAAAACTGTAACATCCATATCCAGTTCTTCAACTCCTTCTAACCACGGAGCCTTGTCGGCTTGCGTTAGGTTGTATTCTACTCGCTTTTCCCAGAATTCAGGGAAGTTAGTTAACGACATTTTAATAAAGATTAAGGTTAATACTTGTTTGATTTATTCTCCGTGGTGTTTAAGGACTATGCAAACAATGCCGTGTAGCCCGTAGGGTTGTTGTTCTTGAAAGCGAGCTTGGCTTCATTAGTGAGCTTTTCAAACTCGTCAAGAGTTTTTGGGTCTGTAGGGTTTGCTCCTCCTGCCTGGTTATTGACCTGAGAACCCAACTGAACCTTGCCCGGTAGGTTGTCAATAATAGCCTTGGCGGCATCATGGCCTAAAGCGATAAAACTTTCCTTAGCTGTTGCTAAAATTTTACCATCTGTAACCGCTTGATCTACCAATGCTGTAAGTGCAGCAGCCTTGCTGTCATTGATCTCTTTTTGCAGAGCCTCCCTTTGGTTCTTCTCTAAATTGTGCGCAGTCTTTTCGGCTGTAAGAGCTGCGCCAAGTTTTATGATCGCATCATTTACCTCTGATTCGGTTTCTCCGGCAGCAAGGCCAGCGCCAACCAGAACAGCTATAGCCGGAGCTGTCAGTTTGAATTTTTCCATTACTTCTGTTTTTTGATTTTTATCTTCTGTTTCCGATTTGTTGTGGATAGATGGAGCAGACAGCATTATGCCCTTGATCTCTTTCTCATTAAGCTCTTTGCCGTCCGCAAAAAGTTTTACGCTCTTTTTGTTGCTCGGGATATCTACTACCGATGCTTCAAATGCTTCACTGTTATGAAGCTCAAGAACTTTGTCTGGGGCTTCAAAGAAAGTTGTGTTATTGGTAAAATTGAGATAGATTGATGCTCCCTTTAAAAAGCCTCTTTTTACTTTTCCTGCAATTTTTGCACTATCCGGATCCGCTTCGTCAAATACAGGATCGGCTAACAGTAAGCTGCCTTCTATCCTGATGTTTTCCCATCTGCCATGCACTTCTCCTCGTTTGTGCATATAAAGCAATACTGCATTTTCTTTGAACCTGTCTAAGTCTATAAGGGCATTAGGTACCCTAAATCCATAGCTGTTTACCTGTGTTTCATCATTCAGTACAAAACTCTTTTTAGACATGCTTTCCTTCTTTGTTTGTCCAAAGTTGTATCGAAAAAGAACGCATCCGAATTAGCTGGGCAAGGCTTGCACAACTATTTAAAAATCAGGTATTTCAAGGCATTCTTTTGTACCATAATCAACGTGTTATGGCTGGAGAAAAAGCAAAAGCAAAAGAGTATGCACAGGTCCTATATGTAAAAGAGAACCTGCACCAAAAGGTTATCGCAGATAGAGTAGGCGTAACTGAAAAAACCCTATCAAAGTGGATTAACGAGGGAAATTGGAAGAGCTTGAAACGATCATTGCTCACTACCAAGCAAACACAGATTACCTTGTTATATGACCAATTGGAATGGCAAAATAATGAAATTGCCAATAGGCAAAATAAGGTAGCAACAACTAAAGAAGCCGACGTAATCTCAAAACTGTCGGCATCCATACAAAAATTAGAGGTTGAAACAAGCCTTGGAGAAACAGTAGATGTTGGACGAAAGTTTATAGGATTTGTTCAGGTTGATGATTTAGAGTTAGCCAAGAAAATAACCGCTTGGTTTGATTTATACATCCAAACACTCATAAAATAATGGCCACTGATAAACAATATCTTGAACAGTGGGAAAAGTTTAAAGACAACATAAATAGGGCGACACCTATTGACATAAACGAGGAACCATTAGCTAAAAAGCGACGTATTGAACGACTGGAGAAAGATTTTGAAAGTTGGTCCAAATACTATTTCCCCAATTTTTACACCTCTGAACCTGCACAGTTTCATATTGATGCCTCTCGAAGGGTCTTAAGAAATCCTGAGTGGTACGAGGTAAGATCTTGGAGCCGCGAATTGGCCAAGTCTGCACGAACCATGATGGAGGTGCTTTTTTTAGTATTAACGGATAAAAAGCATAATGTTTTGCTTGTATCCAATAGCTATGACAATGCTGAGCGTCTATTGCTCCCATATAAGGCAAACCTTGAGAGCAATAACCGCATAATCAATGATTATGGCAAACAACAAAGCTTAGGAAATTGGGAAGCAGGCGAATTTAAAACAAAGAACGGGAAGAGCTTTAGAGCCTTAGGGGCAGGGCAATCCCCAAGGGGTACTCGTAACGATGCAGTCAGACCAGATATAATCTTAATCGATGATATCGATACGGACCACGATGTAAAGAATTCGGACATAATTAAAGCACGTGTTAGTTGGATAGAGTCTGCATTGATACCTACCCGTTCAATATCAGAGCCATTGCTTTTAATTGTTTGCGGGAATTTGATAGCGAATTATTGCTGCATTTCAGAGCTTGGAGATAAAGCTGATAAGTGGGACATCATTAATATTCGTGATGCAAATGGACAAAGCACTTGGCCAAGCAAAAACACGGAAGAAATGATTGACAGAGTATTGTCAACAATAAGCTACAATGCTCAACAACGTGAATACTTTAATAACCCAATCATTGATGGAGATGTATTTGAAAGCGTTAAATATGATAAGGCTCCTCCAATCAATACCTGTGAAACAGTAGTTGTTTATGCAGATCCATCTACATCTAACAAAGATAAACCAAAAGGAAAGGGAAAAGGGCCCAGTTTCAAATGCGTAATCATTGTTGGGTATAAAAACAGAAAGTACTACATCTATTGGATAAGGCTCCTCCAAACCAATAACAAGACGTTTGTTAAATGGATTTTTGAGGCAGATGAATATTTAAATGAAAATGGTGTCGATCCCAAAATCATCTATATAGAGAACAATACATTACAAGCTCCACACTATGAACAGGTCATTAAACCAGAGGTTGCAAAGCAGGCAGAGGAATTAAATTCAGATTATCCTCCATTACGTGAAGACACTCGAAAAAAACCAGAAAAATATGACCGTGTAGAAGGTACGTTACAACCGGAAGATGCATCTGGTAATTTAATCTTTGATAAACGGCTAAAAGACACGCCACCCATGAAGATCATGGAAGGTCAAATGCTGGCTGTTTCGCCTAATGCTTCCCATATAGATGGACCGGATGGCTTGGAGGGTGCCGTATGGATCATAAAAAATCGTAAGCATAGGAAAAGTACTAAATATAGAAGCTATCAGAGGCCATCAAGAAAATTTTAATACCCTTTTAAAACCCTTTTAAACAATGAAAAAAAGAACATCAAAATTCGGATTCATCGGAGCTGGATTTGCTCTGGCACTTGCAGCACTCGGAGGTACTGCACAACCTGCAACCATCAACAAAAACTTATCTCATCAGGAGCAAAAACAGGCTACTGCATCTAAAATAACCACCAAACAAAAAACAAGCAAGCAAGTGGTAGGTGGATTGGATCTTGTCCAAGTTGGAGAATATGGCATGTCCCCAAAAGAATACGGCCTGAGGTATGGTAACGGTAAGAGCAGAAAAGGTAAAACCAACTTTAAAAAGCTTTCTCACCAAAATAAAGTAAGGAGGAGATAAAATGGCTTTCCTTACCATACAAGAGTTAAAAACAGTAGCTAAGACCGAGCATGTACAAGTTATAGCTGGCATGGATGACACTATTATACAAGAATGTGTCAATAGTGGTATTACTGAAGTAATGAGCCGCTTAACGCCTTCCACAAAACGTAACTCTTTTGATGGCAGGCAGCGCTATGACGTGCAGGCCATATTCGCAAAAGAGGGAGACCAGAGGCATGCCCTTATCTTATCCTATACCAAGATCGTGGCCCTATGGCACCTTATCATAAGGGGTAATGCAGGTATTCATTATGAGGTAATACAGGATAGATACGATAGAGCGGTAGCATACATGACCGCATTGGCAGATGGCGATGCTACGGACCTGACCTTGCCCACTTTACCAGATGAAGGTAACGAGACTGGAAATAAGCCAAATCCTTTCCGCATGGGATCAAGACGAAAATTTAACCACGAATAACAATGGCAACTAAATCGACAAACAGTAAAGTAGGCAAAACAATTGCAAAACGCGTATTGCCATGGACACTCAAGAGCGTAAGCAGGAGCCGTCAGGACATACAAAGCTGGACAAGGGCCTTAAACATGGCGCAGATGGCAGAAGAACCACGGATGTGGCCACTTCAGCTTTTGTACAATGAAATATTAACAGATGCACTGCTCACTTCTCAGATAGAGAACAGAAAGCAACAATTGTTTTCAGCTAACTTCAATCTTAAGCTAAATGGAGAAGTACAAAAGGAAGCTACGGAAATATTAAGCAATTCAAAGGTTTATCATTCTTTGACAACTGCCATGTTCGATAGCCAGCTTTATGGTTATTCCATATCGGAGCTGTCTTGGAACAACGCTACATTAGAAGCAGAAACATTGCCCAGAACCAATATAGTTCCCCAAAAAGGACTGTTCTATAAAGATTATACTGATGACCTCAATCCGGCATTGTACAGGGAGATGAGGGAGTTTGGAACCTGGGTATTAGAATTTAACTCTGGTGGTTTAGGCTTGCTCAATAAGGCAGTACCGCACATACTATTCAAACGTTTTGCACAGAGCTGCTGGAGTGAGCTGTGCGAAATTTACGGCATACCCCCCCGGGTTCTGAAGACCAATACGCAAGATACGGCTATGCTGAACCGTGGCGAGCAGATGATGAAAGACATGGGTGCAGCAGCTTACTTCATAATCGATGAAACCGAAACACTGGAATTTGCAGCAGGCGTATCTACTAACGGAGATGTTTACAAAAATCTTATCGGGTTCTGCAACAGTGAAGTTTCGCTATTAATAACAGGTGCTATACTCGGGCAAGATACCGAACACGGTACAAGAGGTAAGGAACAGGTTAGTCAGGATATACAGTGGCTATTGGTACAAGCCGATATGCGAATGGTAGAGCAGTACTGGAACACTACGGCAATTCCGGCTTTAGCTAATATTGGATTGATACCCGATGGATTAACCTTTAGTTTTGAAGAGGCTGAGGATACCAATAAGCTATTTGAATATACCGAAAAGTTATTACAGTATTATGATGTAGCTCCTGAGTGGATAAAGGATAAGTTCGGGGTAGAAGTTGCATCGAAAGCTTCTCCATTACAGGATACCAAGCTTTCGGCTAAACTCCTTAAGGGTTTTTTCGAGTAAGCCCGTCGGCCATACAAAAAAGGTTGAACGGGCTGGGCGGCATTTCATTTGAAGCATTAAGTCAAAAGGTAAATAGCTACTACGGTTGCTGTAGCGCATCGGTTAAACTTGCTGGGGTACCTACAGATTTTGGCGATTATATCTCGCAGCTTGCCCTTAAGATATGGAACAGTAAACAGACCATAACAACTGATCCTGTTTTGGTACAAACCTATGGTAACCGATTGCAGGAAGCCTTAAAAAAAGGCTTGGGGATCAATGTAGATTTTACGGTTAGGGATAATGAGCTTCATTTAAAACTACAGCAAAACGTCTGGCAGTTTTCAGCAGCAAAAAGCTACACCCAGCTCAAAGACATGAGTGCCGCACTTTTAAAACCAGATGGTACCTTAAGATCTTTTGATGAGTTCAGGATGCAGGTAAGCACGATCACCAAACAGCAGTTAACCTGGTTAAAGACAGAATATGACCTTGCGGTTTCAGGTGGGCAGATGGCAGCCAAATGGGATCAGATCCAAAAACAGAAGGACCTATTTCCTTACTTGCAGCTTGAAGCGGTTGAGGACAGCCATACAACGGCCCTGTGCAAAAAACTGGATGGTACGGTAAGACATGTTGATGATCCGTTCTGGCAATTGTATTACCCGCCAAACCATTACAACTGCCGGAGTACGGTAAGACAGCTCAAATCTGGTAAAAACACCACGGATGATGAAATAACGTACCCTGAAATACCTGAAATGTTCAAGGTAAATCTGGGACAGCGCGGACTTGCATTCCCAGAGGACCACGCCTATTTTATTGATATGCCTAAAGAGGTAATGGATAAAAGCCGTGAGTTTTTCCCTTACAATCTACAGTTTGATATCCTGCATGAAGACTTGGGCACGGTCAGAAAACACTTCTTGGTAACAGGTTATGAAAGCGATTACAACCGCATCGAGAATATTGCTGTTGACAAAGCAAAGCAGGGCAGTACCGTAGATATCATGCCTACATTAGATCCGACCACTTATAGCAGTTATACCCGAGATATCATATTTAAAGGCGGTAAAGCTGGAAAGTCTCCAGATTTAAGAATTGATGGAGAATTGGTAGAATATGAAACCGTTTACAAAACAACGGTAAGGGCACTTAAAGGGGCCATTGAATCGGGAGCTGCTCAGGCTGATTTTATCATTGTTTCTATGGCCAGCAGGTATGACGATAAGGTAATAAGTGGCATCATCAGGCAAAAGGTTAAAGATTACCCAAACCTAAGGTATTTAGAGTTCAGGTATAAAGACCAGATCATTATGGTATATAAGAAAAGCGACCCTACAAAGTAAAGTCGCTTTTGGCACGGTCGCCTCTAAATAGCGACGTCCGTACACAAATGTACAAACAATAAATTAAAATACAAATGTCTAACCATCAGCAAGCTATAGAAGAATACTTTTTAGAGTTTCAGGCACGCGTAGAGAAAGTACAGGGCCTGCTTGGGGAGGTAGTTGGAAACGTGGTCATCAATGATGCACTGGATAACTTCAGGAATGAAAGCTTTGACAATGTTAAATGGCAGGCAAGGGTCAACAAAAAAAACACAAGGCATTTACTGATAAAGTCCGGAACGCTGAGAAGGAGCATCAGGATTATCAGTACGACCATGACATCCGTGGTTGTCGGTTCTGATATACCCTATGCTGCTGTACATAATTACGGGGAAGAGATCAATAGATATGCAAGAACGGAAACATTTGTAAGGAACAGGTATAAGGTAGGACCTAAAGGTAAAATGTTTGGCGGCATGGGCGCATTTAAAAAAGGCACATCAACTGGACGTGGGCTATCGTTCAGGGCATACAGCTATAATATGCCCAAGCGTACTTTTTTAGGGCTTACGGCTAAGTTGGAAAACAAGATAAAACAGGCTATTGATGAACAGTTTAAAAACGAATTTGGATAATGAAAGAGCTATTTAAATATTTAAGGAGCAAGTTAAAAAACCTGAGCAGTATTGCTTGGGTAGATAAAGATAAAGGACAGATCAACCGATTTAATATGCGACCTGCTATCGGTTTTCCTGCTGCACTGATTAAGATAGATTACCCGAGAACCGATGCCATTAGCAGAAAGAAGCAAAGGTGTTTTTGCAGGGTCACGGTGCGATTGGTCTGGGATTACAACGGCGACACCGATTCTACAACTGATGATACCGCTCTAACGGAAAGCCTGAGCTATTTTGATACCTGCGATGAGGTGTATAATCTGTTACAGGCAGAAATAGACCACACGATTTTTCAAAAACCGCTTGAACGCATTAGCCAGATTGAGGAAAACCGTAATGATGGTTTGCTGGTAGTTAATATAGTATTTGAAACAGTTGTATTTGATGGTATTTAAACAGCGAATAAACTCAACTGCGTTAGGTATTCGCTCGGTTTTTTTGCCTTGTAATTCATCAGCGTTCTATAGCTGATATGGATGTTATGTTGCGGTAGATCAAAAGCGACAATCTTGGTATCCGGTCGGTCCGGCTGCTTAACCTTATGGTAAACCTCCATAACAAGTGCAATATGTTTGTTCTTATTATTGTTGTTATAGGCCATTAATACAAAGTTAAGGCAGAAAAGCACATCCTGCAACAAAACTTTATCCCACAAAAAAAGCCCCGATTATGGGGCTTATATACACTATTAAAAATCATCATTTTTAGCCAATGACTTTTTAAGATCTACTAAGATGACATCTAATGCAGGAAGTAACTTATTATAGAACTTATAGTCATCTTCCCAACCTGTGATTACCTTATTGATTTTACCATCTTTCCACGGTTTAGTTAAAGATCTGTATTCAGCATATTCAGAATCCAATACACGCCTTGAGAAATCTTGAAAACGTACCCTATATTTACCATCTCTGGCAGTAAATTCCACAACAAACTTTACGTTATAACTTATACTCACAAAATCTTTTGTGGATATAGGCAATATAGCAACTCCCATTATGGTACCCTCTTGCTTATTTTCATTTTTAACGACTTCTTTGGAATCGTTAAAGCTTCTGACAAACCATTTCTTTGCGCGTTCAAAAATCTGATCTTTAGTTACACCATTGATATCTTCAATCCTTTCTATATAAATATCCCCGTCTTTTACTGGTAAATTCAAGCTATCTGTCTTCTTCTGGGCCATTGATATAATCGGAAGTAGAAGGATTAAAAGCAAAATTCTTTTCATAAACGTTAAAATTAAAAGTATAAATATATAAAACTACTCCCAATCATCTGGGATCAAATTTAAAAAACGATCTAAACCTTTATGTGTATAAACAGAACGGTAGTCTTCCTCAAATTCTTTTATTGTTTTCCAGACACACCAATTATTACCCGTAGTAATGAACTGCATTGTTATTGTATCAAAAAAAGCAAATAGTTTGCCTTCATCTATTTGATCTGTTAAATTTATAAATCGTATCATTTTTTATTTATTACCTTTTCTAATTCAACTGCTGCATGCGCTTGGTTAAGAGCATCACTATTTGTTTGCCCTATTTCCCTGTAAATTATATCAGCTTTGCTCTGTGTATGCTGATTCTGTTGTTTTAATCTAATACGTTCAACTTTATCAGCATAGTAAATTCGTAACCATTTTAATATTACCGGTCCATCTAAACGGTTATAAGTCTCGCCATAAGCACCTTTCTTAGCTTGGTTAAAACAAATACTAACCTCTTCTAATGATAGTGAGCCATATTCGCTGATAATCATGGGTACCAGGCTTTTTATACCATCGCTTGTAATCACATTATCAACCTTAAAAAACAGCCTCAGGTCATTAATCAATAAACTTAATCCCTTTTTCGCTTCTGTTGGGTAAATGTGCACCATTTGCGATAAGGGCTGAGGCGTTACAACAGCTTTTGAAAGATCGTTAGTTAATTGGTTAATTTCTACTGTAATATCCTTAAGGTGGTCAAACAAGCCATCCCCATTGTAGCAACTCGCAAACCAGCTCAACGATTTGCGCAGACTTTCTAATTTTTCCCTTTTCTCTTGCTGAACCTCAATAACCTGCTCAATATAGGTTGGCGAACAGTTCTCAACCTTACTTAGCAAAGAAACATTATTACTTAGTAAGCTCGTTACGAAAGCGTTCGGCCTCATTAATGTGGGCTTGTTTTTTATTGGCTCCATTTCTTATTTTATCTAAAATCTCTAACAAATTGCGGTCAATATCGCTTAGTTTAATCTGGCGGCCTATAAAATCGCCAGTACGCTGCCAGTTTCTCAGAATAAACTTCCAACTGGCAAAGATGCCGTCATCACTTTTATCAACACTGGCAGCATATAGCTTTGCTATGATTTGCTTTAATGCCTTGCCTTGTCGGGCATCCATAATAAGTGGTATGTTACGGCCGCGCAAAAATTCTGCATACTCATGCAGGCACTGCTGGTATATGGCTGGTGTTTCGCTCACTTTCTCCAGACTTTGCAATCTTGCTAAGATGCTACGAAGCGCAATAACTTCGTAGCCTTTTTTTATCTGCCCCTTACACCATGCTATTTGCTCTTTTAGTGTCATAAATTATTTAACTTTTTTTATCCATATCTAAATCACTATTAACCCAACTATGATCCTGAATTAATCTGAATGTTTTTACTATTGCAAAATTGGTAAGCTTGAAATAATGCACATCAATACCGTAATTGCCTGCCTTTAGTTTCTCGATTACTGCATTCTCAATAAGCTGTGGATTTATATCATCTACGTTATTGTTATGTATAAACTCAGACACTTCGCTCATGGCCATGTTTGATAATGTTAATTCAGGATGAAATATATTATTGTAAAGCTTATCTACATCCACAATACAGTAACCTATTGCACTATTAAGGGTAATAGTTTTAAAGTCTTTAGAAGTCAATGTCTGCATTGGGAGACTTATAACTCTGGTTCTTACAGATTGTATAAATATGCTATCTATATAAGGTATGCGGAAATATATGCCGCCTTTAAGCTTAGTAATATATTTACCTCTTCTTACGCGTAATCCACGTTCCCAAGGTTGTACTATTATCCAAATTTTAATCGCATTCAGAATATATTCGATAAATTCTTTAGCCTGATTCATATGTTATTGTTTACTTCTGTCTAAACTTTCAATCATTGCAACAGCTACAGCAGCAACCTGTACTAATTCATGCCTAAGAGATTGAGTATCTCGGCCACATGAAGCGGCTTCGCTAACCTCTTCAACTAAAATATGCATATAGGTTAGGTAGCCACCTCTATGTGCAGCTTCGCACAATTGCTTCGCCACATTTTCACTTGGCAAACCATATTCCTCACACATTCTTTTAGGAGTTCTATCTAACAACACAGGATCAAGTATCGGATGGTCCTGTTGTCCCCACTTAGCATCCTGTCTAAGTCTTTCGTTTTTAATTTCTTGTAATATATTTTCCATATTTATTTATTTAATTCCTTCTTATACATTGTTTCAACCTGCGTCAAAACCTCTTTTAATTCATCATGGTACAGGTAGTTTAATATTACTTTACGGGGGTTGCGGCTGCCTATGTTAACTATATATCTATCTATGCGTTGCCAATCTGGTTTGCCCTGCAGATCTACATAACCCAATAAGCACAGGTAATGGGTAATTTTACCGCGCATTTTTTTGCGTTCTTCATTAAATCCCTGTTGTGGACTTGGATTAAATCGCTGTACTTGCGTTAAAAGCTCATGATATTCGCCATCGCTAAGGCTGCTAAGGCTTTCTGTACGGCCATTTGTAAATTCAGCTACCTTGTCCCTGTAATCCCATCCATAATGTTTGCAGATGGCAAAGAATTGTTTATAATTTCGTAACATACCCCAATGTTTTGAACTTTATACATTATTTCAGAAACCTGTTCATGATATAAATAACCAATAACACTATCAGTAATAGCGGTATCGAAAACAAGTCTGTAATTATCAACTGTACCAAAAATAATAGCAACCTCGTATTGATTATCATTATGGGTGTATGATCCATAGCTGCCAGTTGGAAGTTTAAATCTTGTAACTGAAACACCATAGCCATTATCAAAAATCATTACGGCATGTACACCTTTAAATAAATAATGTTCCTTAAATTGTAAATCTTTAAATGAGTATTTCTTTTTCATATTAAAATGATATTTTATGTTTTACATTGTTCATTTTATATTTACGCTTATAGTGGTAGTACTCTATCCTAAGTCTAAATAGAATGTTATATATAGCATCATCCTTCGTTTTATGCCATGTATGTTTTGGCGGATCATACCAACATGTAAGTGCATCAGGACCATTATCTACTAAACAGTAATTGTTGCCAATTCTATTAGGATAATGCTCTATTTTAAACCTCAATCGAGCTGCTTTTAAAAGTTTGGTTTTTAACGGCGTTACCCTAACCATTTTTTGTGATTTAAATTCTTTGCTGTCATATTTAGTCACGGCTTGTTTTTGGTTATCCTTAAAGGTTATAAGCTCCCATTTTTCAGCAAATAGGATATCTATTATAGAGAATAGTTTTAATGCAATTTTTAGTCTTGTTTTCATGATTTTTAGGTTAAACTTTCAACTACTCTTTCTATTAAACTTTCCATGGCTGGTGGCGTAACTGCATTACCCAACTGTTTAACCTGATCCTTACCACTGCCCAAGACTATATAATCACGATTAAATGCCATACCCAATTTTACTTCTGGAGGCTTTATCATCCGGTAATAGCAATCCTCAATATTTGGCTGAACATTACTGATTAGAGCGGCTCTATCGTTTGTTGTAGCAGTACGCATAGGTTCACTAATGTGACTGTTTTGGATTGTTTTATAGTAGTATGTTAAAAAGCTTTGCATTGCTTCTGTAGCCATAATGCCATGATTTATTACTCCGGCAGTAAAAGTCGAAAAGGGAGCGGTACTTGGTTTGCTTTCACCAGTACGGTTAAGCTCAACAATATGCGGGATTACCAGCCCCATGCTTTGGCGTACGGTTTGGGTTTGTATTGTATCAGTTATGCTTCTTGTATAACCTTTCTGTAGGGTATGCTCGCCCTTAAATATAAATGGCATAAACAAACCAAAATTGGGCTGTGTACTTAACGTTGGTATTTGTTCGGCAACGCTCTTAACCCTAAAACCAATCCCGGTACTTTGTTGGTTGTTAATGATTAGAGGCTGTGTACTATATTTGACCAGTCCAGCTTCTATTCGTTTTTGAGTATTATGGCTTAGAGGGTGTTTTCTGTCGCCAATACGGGTGCCTAAATCGCTCCAATCAACCATATTAAAAGATGCATAGTAATAAGGTTCTACAACATCGCCAGTAAACGGACAGCAATAGACATATTGCTGATTGTACTTTCCGAATTTTTTAAGAGGGTTTTTCCATGTCTGAACAGAGTGTACATCTTTTCCTAACCGTGGCGAATATGCCAAAGGTGTAAATTCAAGATTAGGTGTTTTGTTTCCCTTTTTCCAAAATACTACATACATCCTATCTCGGCTTTGCGGTGTTGGATGGCAGTGCATGGAATTTAAGTAAACACATTGATGCTTATAACCTAAAATGTGCATCGCATTTAACCATGCATCAAACATTATCCATTTGCGGGCATCAACAACATTTTCAACAATGATGGCATTGTATTGATGATATTCTGCAAAACGGCAGACATCCCACATTGTAGCTCGGCTCCTTTCTGCTGCTGCATCTATCTTTCCTGAATTAAACAGGTCCATTTGTGCTTTTACAATCTTTTTACCCTTGGCCAAGCTATGGTTTGTACATTCAGGGCTCGTTATCAAAATATCAGTTGATGGATATCGACGGGGATCACATGCAGATATATCTGTACAGTCATGTAATGTATCCTGAAAATTGGTAGAGTGTGTTTCTATAGCCAGCTTCCAATGATTTAACGCGAGCTTAACCTCTAAACCACCGCCAATTTTATTCGCATAGTTATGAACGCCCTGACTACTGCCACCAGCGCCGCAAAATTGATCTGTAACTGTTATGTAGCTATTCTTCATGTTATATAAATTCAAATCTTTCGTCTTCTTGTATTATGGTAGCCTCAAAAGGAAAGTTCTCTTTTGGCACCTGTTTTATTTGCTGCATGAGTACAACTGACCCCGTAAATACTACGTACTTTGTTTGGTTAACCTCTATCTGTAAGCTAAGGCAATCGCCATCATTATGCTTACTCTTTTCAATCTTATAACCATGCACAATTATGTTTCTGTTTAAAATCTTGGATACTTTCATTTTATCGCCTACAAACGAGTTCGTTGTTACTACAATTCCGAAATCACTAAATTTTTTCATGTACGAGAGTTTTAATTAAATTTTTGGAATTACAATGCTTTGCCCAACCTAAATAGCTTGCTATGCTTTCTTTAGGTTTATTGGCTTTTAATGCCTTGGCAAAGTTCTTTTTGATGGTTTTGCGCAGAAGAGTGTGGGTATGGTAGAACTTATAGCCTACAAAATCAATCCCTCTTTTACTAACGGGGAATACCTGATAGTTACCTTTTACCTGTAGCTTTAAGTTGTCATTTAAATACTGTTTAATCTCTGTTAAAAGGTTATGTAAATAGGGCTTATTATCTGCAAGTATTACCAGATCATCAGCATACCTGAAATAATACCTTACCCGTTTTACCTCTTTTAACCAATGGTCAAAATATGACAAGTAAAAATTTGCAAGGTACTGGCTTAAATAATTGCCAATGGGCAGACCTATTGCGCTGTCTATAATTTCATCGAGCAGCCAAAGCAGGTCTTTATCTTTAAATTTTCTGCGTAATAGTGTTTTTAATATATGATGATCTACCGATGGATAAAACTTTGTTATATCCAATTTTAAGCAGTAGGTCGTATTATTCTTATCTGTTAAGGCTTTTTTAATTCCTTTGGCAGCAGCATGTATGCCTTTGCCTTTTATGCAGCTATAGGTATCTGCTGTAAATGAAGCCACAAAAATAGGCTCCAATATGTTCATGATTGCATGATGCGCTATTCTGTCGGGGAAATAAGGTAAACGGTACACTTCGCGCTCTTTGGGTTCATATACCTTAAATACCTGATATTTTGAAGTGCGATAGGTTTTATCTATCAGCATGTTTTGCAGGGCAGTTAAATTTACATCTGCATTAGCTTTATGAAGCTTTACCCCATATTGCATGCTTTTTCCTTTACTGGCTATTTCATCAGCCTTATAAAGGTTGTGTATGTTGTAGATCTGCTGGTATAAATTGTTTAATCTTTTCATGGCCTCTGCTTTGTTAGGTCGTCTTTGCAAGTGCTACCAACGCCCTGTTTTTAAGCTGTTATTTTTTGCACTGATGGCATGGTCTGTACTGTAAATTTCTTTTAGCATAGGTGGGAGCTGACATTCGAATTCGTGTTATCGTAGTTGTAGTCGTTATACGAGAACCCGGCACCCGAACCAACTACAGCCCTAACAGTACACAACCTAATTTTTTACTCTATTACCATTAATTCCCTGTATAGCTGCAAATGTGTTTTGCCCATATACTCTGAAATTTCTCTGCTTGGAAAAACGAGGCGGGAGCCGACAAGCGAAAGCGAGTAATCGTAGTCGTAGCCGCCACAAGAACCCGGCACCCGAACCAACCTGATTATCGGGATAGGTCTCCATATCGAACCAAGGATAGTACTTTCTTTGCTCGTAATTATTCCAGTCTATCTTTTTATCCTCTGCTTTCCATGCGGCTTCACTAAATATAAAAAGCTTTGTAGCTGCTACCGTAGCTTTTGCTAATGCTTCCGGCATCTTATCTACTACAGGTAATATTTCTTTGGCATTGTATCCTAACAGCTCACAAGCTGCATCAAATGTTTCTAAGTGTTCCATGTTAATTTGCATTGATATAATCGTTATAAATTGTTTTGAACTGATTGCCGGCATATTTGGCTCTGTCACTATCTATAAAGCAGAGGCGGGAGCCGACATCCGAACCCGTGTCAGCGTAGCCGTAGTCGTAAGACGAGAACCCGGCACCCGAACCAACGGCGTTAAACCATGGGAAATACTTGTTTTCAGAGATAGTTTTATAATCCATTACCTTATCACCGTTAAGTGCCTTAACGATGATCCGCAATTTCATGTAGGCCACAACATCTTTAGGTAATGAAACTTCTATTGTTCTTTCAAATGCCATAACATCGGCATCGTCCTTACCTAAGAAACTTACGGCATCGGCCAACGTTTTGATGTCGGTGTACTTTGTAGTTGCCTTTTTAATTGCTTCTACCTGATCGGCAGTCAATTCAATTTCAACTGCTTTATTGTTAATGTTAATTGTTGTTTTCATTTTAAAGGGATAATAAATCGTTATATAGATGATTAAATTGTTTACCAGCATATTCGGCTAACTTGCTGCTTTTAAATACGAGGCGGGAGCCGACAACCGAATACGTGCCATCGCAGTAGCAGCCGAAACACGAGAACCCGGCACCCGAACAACCCATTTAAACCATGGATAGTACTTCGGTTGATTGGCGTTTGACCAATCAGGCTCCCATCCTTCATTTAGAGCTTTTGCAATAGTCTGAAGCTTTGCAAATGCAACTATACTATTTGCATCCTTTACCGAAAGCTGATCGGGATATGTCAGCATGATTTTTGAGGGATCAATCCCAAAAATCTTACAGGCATCTTCGTAAGTTTTTACACGGTCTGTGATCTTTTCAGATGCTTTTTTAATCGCTTCAACCTGTTCCGTAGTTAATTCGATTTCAACCGCTTTGTTGTTGATGTTAATTGTTGTTTTCATTTTATTATTTAAAAGGTGTATTAATATTGTTGTTATGGACCATGTTACAGTTCTTGCAGAATAGATTTCCGTGTCTAAAAACTGTAGGCATCATCATTTCGCAATCGAAGCAATAAGCATAGTCTGGTGTATAAGGAATAAGCTTTGAAACTGTTCTTTGCTCAAGGTTGCAATGTTTGCAATTTCTAACCCATAACTCATTACCGTTATGGATCTCTTCTTTTGCATCCCATTTTGTAAATTTGTGTTTACCCATATCGCAATTACTCTTGCGTTTTTTTCTCCTGATTTCTGGAAAATCTATAACTATCCCAATGAGTATTAATGCCAACAGCACCAATATTGAATTAATGATGTAATCAATCAGTTCCATAAACAGGTATATTAAAAGCATCAGCAACTTGTTTCTCAAACGTGGCACCTTGGCTGTCTTGCCAGTCGTGCAGTAAGTAGATATGATCGCATTCTGTAAGAAGATCCAAGCATATCTTTAATATCTCATTACGCTGCTGCGTATCATCATCACTTAGTGGTAACTCACCATTTTCTATCAAAATGTTATTCAGTGCATCTATATGCTCGAATGGATTAACAGGATCATGTCCCGCATCTTTTATTGTTTTGGCAGCTATTTCAAACTTCTTAGCTACCTGGTCTTTTGGCAGGCCTTTTACCTTGCCAGCGATATATATCTTTGCCATGATTTAATCTATTTTAATTGCAGAAAAATTTAATTGAACATCTATATACTCGCCATTACCATCTTTGACCCAAACTCTGAAATATTCCTTGGATGAAGGGCGCATGATGCCTTTGTCAATCATTCTCATAGCTTCAGAATAGCGCGGCTTATTAACCTTTTGCTCATATTTTCGCAAGCCTAAAACCTTTTTGGTATCAAGCTTGCCATTCGATTTTGCGAAAGCATCCAATACAATACCTTCAATCCAGTCTGCCGCACCAGATAACCCTTCAGAAATAACCTCTTTTAGCATCTCATGAGCCAAATTGATACAGTTTTCATCAAAGGTTATCGCCTCGTTAATTGAAACTTCAACCTTTATCGACCTGTCAAAACTGTAAAAGGTTGCGTTGCCCTTGCCTTTACCCACAATTCCACCATTCTCTTTTTTAAAGTCCTCGTAAAGCACTTCTACTTCTCGTTTTAAATCATTTTTAAATGCGGTCATGTCGCTGTTAATCTTCATAGCTCTGGTAGCTACTCTACCAACCGTTTTTTCGCATTTTCGTTCAAATGGGGTAGTTCTTGAGTAAGGTATTTCTATACCAGCTTCATCCTTCCACATTTTATTTTTACTCGTCTGTACATTTAGTGTTAATGTTTTCATTTCACATATTTTAGTTTTTATCTACGTTTTGTTATTTTCAAGTGGTTCACATCAAACACCAAGAACTCTTCCTGAGTATCGAACCTTCTTATTTTTAATCCACCGCCAATTGCTGTGTTACTGGCACCGATTACCGCGCCTACTGAATTATAGTGCGGATGGTGCTCATCAGTTATTCTTACTTCGCTGCCCTTGTAATAGTTGAGCAGCTTTTCTAATTGATCTCTTTCCATATTATTTGAATTTATAGGCCAAAATTTTAGTTACTTTACGACTGTAATCATGATGGCTAACTATACATCTACCTTTGCACTGATTAAAGAAATCTATTGCTTCTGTCTTGCTTTCAAAGCGAAAAGCCCGCATTACATCTTCTCCTGTTTCACTTTTGGTTAGCCCAATTGCTTTAAATGGTGTTTCCACATCTACGCGCGGATCGAACCAGAACTTATAAATACTCGTCATATTATGCCATTTGATTGATTGTGATCTGTTGCTCTTTCATCTTGCGCACAAAGCCATCGTACACTACGCTGTTGGGCTTTATGTGCATATATTTTGGAGAGTGCCAAATCCCGTACAGCTCAGCTCTATTATCTATAGAGAGCTGTTGAGGATAACGTTTTAGCACCATTTTATCTCTGTTTATCCAGACCTGCTGCCACCATCCCCAAAACTCTGGGGTTGCTTTCCATACCTTGGCAGCATTGGCGCTTCCGGCATAGTCCTTAAGGAATTCATCTGCCGTATCCAAGAACAGATTATTGATGTGCTCAACACTAAGGTTTAGGTGCTTCGCCATGTTGGTGATGTGTTGGTTAAAGTTTTTCATTTTAATTATTATTGTAGTTCGTTCCAGTATTTAGCAGCCTCTTCTGGCCATATGTCAAAATGGGCAAGCCCTTTACCCCGTACCTGTGCTATTGCCCTAAAGCCCTCAACTCTTATCTTCTTAGCGCAATCGTAGCGAATGCGCCGGGCTACACGGCCTTCTGGCATCTTGCCTTCTGCATGACTAATGAGAATGAATAGCTTTTTCGGAAACATCGACCTTAATTCGATATAGCTTTTTAAGGTCATTTCCGCATATTGCAAACTATTAATCACTACTACATTAGGGCTTTTGTGCTTTTTAAGCCTTTTTATAAGAAGATCCAAAGGCTCCTTATGCAGATGCAGGAACTTGCCCCCAACCTCATCTAAACCAGCGGCCTTTACTGCATCCTGCGTATCTTGGCACCACCCTTCCTCCAGATCGTTATAAACTATACTTTCAAACTCAGTAAGATATTTGCATAACTGAAGGACAAAACTTGTCTTACCATTGAAACTGTTTCCCCATATTATCCAGCATCCAGAGGTTTCTGGAGTGCCCAAGAATTCCTTCCACTTACCAATGAATGGCCAAGTTTTAAATTTCATTGTCTGCAACTCCTTCGCACTTTTCGCACGCGGTAAATCGTTAGCAGATTTTGTTCGTTTTATTTGTTCTTTAACCTCCATTTAAGCAGCATTTAATTTTTGGACCTCTATATAAACCCTGCGAAGACTACTGCCAGATCTTGCATATAGCTTTTGTACATCTGTAACTCCGTTTGCTCTTGCTACCTGACTGACCTGCTTTAACAAAAAATCTTCTCTTGCTTCAAGTCCATGTGGTACTATTTCCTGATATTTGTTTCCGTAACGGTCAAATATTTCTGCATAACCAACCTTTTTAAGGTCCTTATTTCTCCTTATCTTTTCACGCAAGCCATCAGCTCCCATCATATACCAAGCGCAAGACTTGTCCGTTGCGTTCCACAATGCCTTTAGCTCCAAGAAAGCGGCATAATCCAGATCTCCAACCTCATCAAGAATAATTAAGGGAGTAGGAATACTCAACAGGTAGTAAACTAAATCCCCGTACACATCAGCGTATCTTCCTGTATGGGTAACCCCATACTCCTTAGCTATGGCACGGATAAGCTTTTGCTTAGATTTGTACTGGCTGCAATCAATGTGTACGGCATTGGCATTTTCCCTTACATATTGTTTGGCGGTGTATGTTTTGCCAATACCGGGCATGTCGCAAAGTATTGCAGATAAACTGGCTGACTGGCATGCCTTTAGCTGTTGGTAAATAAATAAATAAGTGTCGGTTTTAGCGGTTACCCACTGTGGGCTATTGGTCAGCTGCACATCCAGCAGCCGCGCTAATCTGATCCAGTTCCCATCACTCAAAACACCGTCGTACTCACCTTTTTTTATACGGTTCAATTGAGCAGAGTTGATACCAAGGGCTACAGCTTGTTTTGCGTCACTGCTATAAAGCTTTCTTTGACTGCCAATGGCATTAATTACGTTTTCTTTAATTGCTTGTGTAATCATGTTTATAAAGAGTTTATGGCATTTAAGCGGTTAAAATCATCATCGTTATTATCATCAAAATCAAATGATTTACTTGGCTGTACAGAGGGTTCAACTACTTCTACAGGTGTATTGGCATGGTAATCTGTTTTAGTGATTACCTTGACCTTGCCAAGATCAACCTTAGCTGTTTTTACCTGATCATTGAAAGCTGATACATATTGTTTCTGTTGTGTATAGTTAGCTGTATCTGTATCTTGCCATTCAGCATTGGCGGTATTATACTCGTTGATTTTATCGCACTGGCATATGAATACATTGTTTTGGTACAGATAAACGCTCTCAATCTCGTTCAGCTCGTTACGCAGGTAATAAGCTGTTACCTCATAGTTATTAGGCTGGAGCTGCTCTAATACTTTAGGGGTAGGCAACGCATACTTCGCATATTGTACCTGTACATATTGATTACGGCGGATGCTCGTACTCTGTGGATCGCCTATGTAACGGATCAGCAATGGCCTATCTATCTGTGCCATCTGTGGATTTGCATACATCTCAAGCACCTGAGCTCTGGTAAGGTCCTTATATTTATTTTGGTTGGGGTGAGGAGAGTTATTGTACTTTTCTACGATCTCTAAGTCATCGGCAACCAATACCTCATAAGGATATGTTTTCTCTTTGTAGCGGTCATTCTCTTCATCAAATATCTTTTCACTCTTGGTCCTGTTCGCTTCAAGTTTGGCATAAAATCTTCCAATCCCATCTTGGTAGCGTTTTTCAAATCCGTACTTTTTAACACGGTTTCCGGTCTCGGCCCATTTCTCCTGTGAGTTGCCGGGATTGGCCCATCTAACGAAAGGGAAAACCACGCCCGCTTTCATCAGGTCCTCTTTAAAAGAGTTGACCAAATGATGCTCAACCTCTACCTGCATGGGCATGCCGTAACCGTTTCGGTCCAAGAAGTGGAACATATTACGCAAACAGTCTATAAACAGTTCCGTGGTTTTGTTCTGGCTGTAAGCAGCACCGATAATACAGCCACTTGTAACATCGTATGCGTAATAAGCTTTAACCCGCTTTCCATTAGGCATCTTACGTGGAAGGTCCCTATCATCCATTGATATCTTACTGAATGAATGGTTAGGGGCATGGCGATGGTGGTGCGGACCATGTATGCTCTGATAGGTCAGGGTATCCATCCTGAACTTATCAACTACAGCGCGGTTAGCAGGCTGATTGATATAGTTCCAGATCGTTGCATCGCTTAATGTGATTGGTTGCCCATTTTCATAGAAATGTTCCTTATTATATATTTCACCTGTTTTATAATCTATAATGTCGATATCGCCGGCCAAAAATCGCCAGTAATCGTTTGCAACATCAGCAACGTAAGGGTTATTGCTCTGTATGTACAGGCTCAGGATCAGTCTTTCGATGTCAACTGTAACCTTACGGCTGTTATCGTTACAAAAACCTTTGTGGATTAGTGACGTATAGCCATCTTTTTTATAATTGCGGTATTTTTCCTGTAACCTGCGTGGGTTGGCAGGCAAAGTATGGGGATAAATCTCTTTATCAAGGTTAATGATACAGTCTGATAGCTTTTCCCAGATATTTACCTTGCTATGCCCCATAGCTTTTCGCCTTGCTGCGTTATTGGTAATGATCGTATGGCAGGCACCAAGTATATTGGCGTTGTTTGTATATTCAATTACAACATCACCCGGTAAGCAACGGCGGTCTGTTAAGCGGTAGGAGCTAAAAAACTCTAAAGCCTTGTCATCTGAGATTATATAATCAACAAACTTGTGAAGTTTTGTTGTTTTAGCAGGATCACCAAACTTTTCAATCAATAGCAATTGCTCCGATGGTTTTAGTTTGGCAAAGTTGATTAATACATCATTACCATATCCACCACCAGTACGAAGTCTGAAACCATTTATTCTTTGCGCTCGTTTTTCGTAAGAACTATAGCTAAATAAGTCTATACTTTCATTACGACGTTTGTCAGTATCGCTCAGTAAGAAACTGAGGCGTACTCCATAATTATTGTCGTAATATTCGTATGGTGATGTTTGCATTATTTATATATTTGAAATCAAACCAATATGATATGTATATCTTTATTCGATTGCCCGATGGCAATGAGAGTGTTTTGAAAGAGCATACCAACGCTCTACAGGAGTTCTGTAAACTTTTTCAGATAAGAATCCACAAACAGGGCAAGCTTCATTATAAGAATGAGTTTGTTTTAGCTGTACCTGTTGATATGTATGAGGCTTGCTTGAGGTTGAATGCGATTTCAGCCTACTGTGCAATAAACAGAATACCCCACGAGCTACGTTCAGAAGTCTAATTTTCATGATTTCCCGTTTAATAATTTGTCAATGCTCTCCTCCAAGCTTTTATAATCTTTTTTGATACTTTCGGATGTTTCCGAAACCCTATCGCCTTTTAAGCTCATGGTAACGAAGCGGCGGCTGACCCCGTATTTTTTTATAAGTCTATCTACTACCTGTGAGTTGTAGCTTCCTTTTTTTTCCATACTTTTATTTTTTATTGACATTGTTCTTAATGGTAGAACAAATATATACACACTTTGTGATTAATTCAAAGTGTTTTTAGATTTTTATTCACAAAATACGAATGAAAAAAGATAATAGATTGATTTTGAATGAAATAAAGTATTATTATAAATTCAAATCAGATGCCGAGTTTGCAAGATTTCTCGGCATTGCACCTAATACACTGAGTAATTGGTACTCTAGAAATACTTTAGATTATGAGTTGGTAATCACAAAGTGTGAAGATATAAATGCTAACTGGTTGTTAACAGGTAAGGGAGATATGCTTTTAATACAAGATACAATGTTAAAAGAACCGGATCCTGTATATGAAAGACAAAAGCCCAAGCACTTTATACCGTTAATACCTATTGAAGCAATGGCTGGATATGGTAATGGCGAAATACAGGTTAATGAAGCCGATATTACTGAAGGATATGTAATACCAGACTTTGATGAAAAAGGGGTAAAGTATTTAATAAGGGTTAGCGGTAGTAGTATGTACCCAAAGTATAGCAATGGCGATTTGCTTGGCTGTAAGCCTATAACTGATTTGTCATTTTTTCAATGGGGCAAATGCTATGTATTGGATACTGATCAAGGACCTTTGGTAAAACGAATTTTTGAGGCCCCTGAACCAGATATGCTGCTTTGTGTATCAGAAAACAGTGAACGTTATCCATCATTTAAGATACCACGAAAATCTATATATCGTACCGCAATTATTGTAGGTGTTTTACGCCTTGAATAGACTCCACGCACACAATAAAATAGAGATTAAGGCTATCATGTTATTTTTCAATAAGTTACATTAACTTATTATGTTATATAAATATGTAATATCTATATGTAATTACTTAATTATATATACATTAAACATATAATTAAGGCAATAATAATATATTAAAATAGTCACATACATTTAAAAATGTCCGTCCAAATGTCCGTCCAAATGTCCGCCTAACTTAATAAAACATCTCATTTAGCCAATCTTATTAATAGCATTCCAGACTAATATTAAACCTATTTTAAATACCAATAAACCCTGTTTAAATAGCTTTTTAAGCGTAAAAATGTACTTTATCAGTAATATGTATGGTTATTATACTTTAAACGGTAGTTAAATGGTAGTTAATGGTACTTTTGTACAAATCGTTTTTTTGCCTCGTTAAGCATAATAAATAAAAAAAGCGGCTCAAACTATGTTTAAACCGCTTTTTTTCCTTTTTTAAATTTTTCCCTTTATGTACAAGTTGTTTTATGCCCTATATAAGGGCTGGCTCTGTATCTCCGGCAAATACAAAATTTAATCTTAGTTACGACGCCAATGGAAATGTAATCAACACCGATTGGAACGATTATATCTATAGAACAGGAGCTTCACAAAATCATACTGTTTCAATTACTGGTGGAACAGAAAACACGAAATATTATTTAGGCGCCGGATATACCGACCAACAAGGCATTATAAGAAAGAATGACTTTAAAAGAACCAACATCTTACTTAATGTAGATAGTAAAATAAATGACTATCTATCTGTAGGAGGTAAGCTTTCATATTCTGATGAAAGGAATTTAGCGGCAACCAGTTCTGGATCTTTATCTGGAGAGGCTTATAGTTCTGCTGGTTTAGGTCGACTAGCCTTAGTAAATGCTCCAAACGTTGCCCCTTATAACAATGACGGGTCTTATAATATCACCCCAACTTATTTAGGAGGCATGAATAACGTATTAGCAAGCAATCAAGCTGGTTTCTTCAATCCGGAATATATATTAAACAACAACCGATCAAATACTTTCATTAGTCACATCCAATCAAATGCATTTGTTCAGGTAAACCCTTTCAAATGGTTAAATCTTAAAACAACATATGGCATAGATAATATCCTTGTTGATAATGATTTATTTTGGGCTCCGTTACATGGGGATGGTTTATCTTACGGCGGATACGCTACAGCTACTTATGGTAAATATAAAAACTGGACCTGGACCAATACTGCTCAAGCTTCACAAACCTTTGCCGGTAAACATAATTTCGACCTGTTAATTGGTAATGAGCAACAATCTAGAACAAGTTTAGGATTTGGTATTAACAGACAGACACTATCGGATCCGGCTTATGTTGTAGAACAGGCTGGTTATACCACGAATAACTCTACTGGCCAGATATTAGGTGAAAACTATCTTTTATCTTACTTTGGAAGGCTTAACTACGACTATGATAAACGATACTTTTTAAGTGCAAATATAAGACAAGATGAATATTCGGCATTAGGTGTTAAAAAGGGTACATTTTACGGGATATCTGCAGGATGGGAAGTTACCAAAGAACATTTCTGGGCTTCTAGCAAACTAAGCAACATTTTTAGCAGCTTCAAAATCAGAGGCAGCTATGGTAAAGTAGGAAATGTTTCTGGTATTGGAGACTTTGCAATCTACTCAACATTTGGTTCTGGATTGTACGGAGGAACATCTACATTGCAATTCTCTTCTGCAGGAAACAATCAATTAACCTGGGAAACCAGTAAGAAAACAGATATCGGAGTTAATTTTGGTGTATTTAAAGATAAATTAAATGTTGAATTTGCATATTATAAAAACAACATTGACGGATTAATCATCAGTGTACCAGAAGCCCCTTCTGCAGGTCTACCTACCAACATATTAAAAAACGTAGGTTCAATGTACAATAAAGGATTTGAGTTAACCTTGAATGCAACACCTATTCAAAAAGCAGATTTTACATGGTCTTCTTCTTTTAATATTACTTTTAATAAAAATGAAGTTACAGCGTTAGCTCCAGGCTTAACTCAAATCACTTACCTAACAGGAAGTGGAACTACAGGCGAAAGTCCAAACAGAACTGCTCCAGGTTATTCAATTGGATATTTATATGTAGTAAAAACGGGAGGAACAGATCCAGCCACCGGCCGTAGAATTTTCTATGATGCAACAGGCAGGGCTGTTACCTATCAACACATTGTGCCAACAGGACAAAGTCAATGGACATACCTAAACAATGGAACTGCAGCTCCTGCGATTACTCAGGGAACTGATGCTGTAATGTATAAACCCACGCAACCAAAATCATATGGGGGGTTTGATAATACATTCAGATATAAAGGCTTTGATCTAAATGTTTTATTAACTTATCAGTTTGGAGGATACGTTCATTATGGAACAAATGCCGGCTTACATGACCAACGTTTCTGGAACAATGCCGTTGATGTGTTAAACTATTGGAAATCGCCGGGAGATGTTACTGAATTTGTACGCCCAATTTATGGAGACAATGTTTCTTACGGAAACACAATCCCATTGTCTTGGAATGTATTTAGCAGCGATTATATCAAGCTTAAAACTATTTCTTTAGGTTACTCATTACCTAAGAATTTTATTAATAAAGTTAAGCTGAGTAATGCACGCTTATACTTAAGCGCAAACAATCTTGCTATGATTACAAGCTACCCAGGTCCTGATCCAGAGGTATCATCAAATGGAACAGCTTCAGCCGGACAGGGAAGTGACAGAAATACAGTAGTTAATGCCAAAACATTAACATTAGGAGTTAATTTGACTTTCTAACAAACAAAAAAGCTTTATATGAAAAAGAAAATAATATATATAGGATTGATATGGGGAGCTTCGTCTATTCTTTCATCATGTATGAAAGACAGATTGAATCCTGTTCCAAAAACTTCGGTAACAGATGCTTCGGCTTTTGATACCCCCAACAGAATTTCAAGTCAGGTGCTTTCTTTGTATAGCGCCTTGAAATCATCTAATTTTTATGGAGGCCGCTTAATTGTTTATGGCGAAATTCGTGGCGAAGACTACGACATCACTGATCAAAACCTGGTTACTGCTGCCGATGTTTACAATATGAATTTAGCGAATAGCGCCACATCCGTTAAAGGATTATGGTCGCAGGCATACTATACGATTAACTTAGCTAACGTATTTCTGGATGGTATGGCAGCTAAAGGCAATTCAGTTGTAGGAACGGCTTTAGCTGCGAATTATAATGCAGAAGCAAGATTAATAAGGGCATTGAGCTACTTCAGCCTTTTACAATATTTTGCCAGACCATATGCAGATGGAAATGGTAGCAAACCCGGATTACCATTAAGATTGACAGGAATCGTTGGATCTGGGTTCTCAGAGAAACCTAAAAGTTCTGTCGATGCCGTTTACAAACAAATCCTTGATGACCTTGATTTTGCAGAACAAAATTTACCCTCTACAAATTCTAGTGCTTTATTAAATACTACAAGAGCACATAAGAATACTGCTATAGCTCTAAAAACAAGAGTATATTTAGCTATGCAGAACTATCCAAAAGTTGTAGAAGAGGCAAATAAAATAGTTCCTACTACTGCTCCGTTTGTAGCAAAATCTGGTGTGCCCCATGCTTTACAAAGTAATATTGTCAATGTTTTTAAAACTCCTTACACAACAACAGAGTCAATATTCTCTTTACCGATGTCTTCAACATCAGGCGATTACCCTGGCACTCAAAGCCAAGCCGCATATTACTTTTATAATAATGGAGCGGTAGGATCAGCGCCATATCCTTTATTAGCTACGGGTATTGTTTCAAATCCAAACTGGAAAGCCAGTGATGCCAGAAGAAACCTTATTTATAGGAATACGGTTAATGGAAGAGATTACATGGCTAAATTTACAACCACAAGCCCTCAATACATTGATTATATTCCTGTAATCAGATGGGCAGAAGTTTTACTGAATTTGGCAGAAGCCAAAGCAAGAATAAGCACTGCGGTCCCGGATATTCAGGCCATTAGTTTATTAAATGCTGTAAGACAGCGTTCTGATGCAACTACAACTTTTGCACCGGTTACTTCCACAGATTTAGTTTCTTTGATTATGACAGAGAGAAGAATAGAACTATTAGGAGAAGGCTTCAGAAGTCTTGATATTACCCGATTATTACAAACTTTTCCTACAAAAGGAGGAGCACCAGCAGTTGGGCCTACTGAAGCGGCTTATATATGGCCAATGTCTTCAGATGAAATTCTTTTAAATCCTGCAATAAATCGTTAGGTTTTTCTTTAAATAACAGGCATTTGAAAATTCAAATGCCTGTTCTATTAATTAATAATTATGAAATCTTTTTTCACCTGTTTTCTTTTATTCATTTCATGGAATCTGGTTAAAGGCCAAGACATAATTTATTATAAAGGCGTTGAAGGCATTCCGTTACGGGCAATTAATTATGACGAGATTATAGGGTCTCCTTACTATATTAATAATGCAGGATATAGAACAGGGAGAGTTTATATGTCATCAAATCTGATTTATGAAAAAGGAATATCGCTTAGATATAATCTCCTTACTGATGAATTAACATTCAAATATGAAAAAGATGCTGAAATGAAATTTACGCAAAGACCTATTTCATTCATTCTTTTTGACAGTAATGGCAAGGATGTCCTTTTTTCAAGAGGATTCATTTCTAAGAAAGATCCAAAAGGTGAAGCCTTTTATCAGATACTCGTTAACCGGAAGTTCAAACTTTTGAAGTTGACTAAAAAATATATCCAAGAAAGAACAGATTATGGAAAAACAACTCCTACAAAAACTATTCAAACTTTTGTAAAATATTATCTGTATGATGACAAGAATAACATGACGGAAATAAATGACTATAAAGGTTTTTTCAGGTTATCTGACAAGCTAAAATATTATGCTCAACAAAAAGGAATAAATAGCAACACAGAAGACAACCTTATAGAATTAGCTGACTATTACAATGACCTTCAATAAAAACCAAGCAATTAACGTTAATCAATAGTTGATAATTAATTAGGGGTACCAAATATGATACCCCTTTTCTTTTTAATTCTCTAATAGACAAGACCATATACAAACAAGCAGCGGGAACTCATGTGCCTGCTGCTTACTTATTGCATTAATTCAGTAGATTAGACTCATTAAAACGGTAAATCTCCGTCATCTATCGTATCACTGTAAACTTCATCCTGTTTGGTTTGAACCCCATTGCTACCTGCAGGTTCGAAATCGCTCTTCCTGCCCAACATGGTAAAGTTTTCGGCAACAACTTCCGTAACATATCTTTTTACTTTTTCCTTGTCTTCAAAAGAGCGTGTTCTTAATTTTCCTTCAATATAAACCAGTTTGCCTTTTTGAAGATATTTTGCTGCTACTTCAGCCAGCCCTCTCCATAAAACAATATTGTGCCATTCTGTTTGTTCAACCCTCTTACCTTCTTTATTGAATGTTTCTGAGGTAGCTAACGGGAAACTGGCTACTGTTACCCCGCCTTCCAAGTGCCTAACTTCGGGGTCTTTGCCCAAATGGCCTACTAAAATAACTTTGTTGATACCTGACATAATTATATTTGATTATTCTACATACTTCTTCAAAAAGACACTTATGGGCTTAGGCATCGGAAGCGTTTTTAGTTCCTCCTCGCTCACCCATTTTATTTCTGCCTGTTTATTAAAGTTAACAATATAATTGTCTAATGCAAAAAATTGAACATATATAATTTGGTGTGTTAGTTGATGTTTAATTTGATCTAATAACCTGTAAGAGGCCTCTTTTCCAAAAAGATCACTTACTTGCTTTTGCAAAGAATTTTCTTCGCTACCTTCTTTAAGCTCTGTTTCAATAAGCGGCAAATCATATAAATGTTGCCATACATCTCCCCGACCACGATGCCGCATTAAGATTTTCTCTCCATCTAAACATAGAAAATAGTTAAACCTGCGCTCTTTTACCTTTATTTTCTTTTCTTTAAGTGGCAAAATGGCTACTTTTTTATGAGCAAATGCATAGCAGCTTTGCTGTAATGGACAAACATTACATAAAGGTTGTTTAGGTTTACAGTGCAGCGCACCAAATTCCATTATGGCCTGATTGTACACAGATGCAGGTTGATCTTCTATTAAAGCTTGCGCTAAAGAACTGATCTCTTTCTTGCCCTCAGAAGAATTGATAGCTTTTTCAACGCCAAAGTACCTGGCTAAAACTCTTGATACATTACCATCTACTACTGCTTTTGCTTCATTACTTGAAAAAGAAGCAATGGCTGCAGCGGTGTAATCTCCAATACCTTTCAATTTAATCAGTTCATCATATCTCTCCGGGAAAATGCCATTATACATTTCCATTACAGTTTTGGCCGTAAACAGCATATTCCGTCCACGCGAATAATAACCAAGCCCTTGCCACAATTTCAATATCTGTTGCTCTGTTGCGGCAGCGAAGTCGCCTACCGTTGGATAATTTGCTAAAAACCTGTTAAAATAGGGCAATCCCTGATCTACGCGGGTTTGCTGTAATATAATTTCTGAAAGCCAGATTGTATATGCATCGTTAGTATGTCGCCAAGGCAGATCACGTTTATTCTTCTTATACCACTCAATAATTTCGTTCTGAAAAACCATTTGATAAAAATACAACCATTTACATGCTTTTCGACAAAACTTGCAATAATATGAGATACCCATTGTAAATAAATTATCTTTTATTTTCCTATCTCGTTAAAAAGCAATACTTTTGCATCCCCAAAACACATATAAATAAGAAAAACACACAATAATTTTTTAATATTTAGAAAATATGACTAAAGCGGATATTATTGCAGAGATTTCAGCAAAAACAGGAATTGAAAAAGTTGACGTACAGGAAACTGTTGAGGCGTTCTTTAAAGTAATTAAAAACAGCATGATTGGTGGTGAGAACGTATACGTAAGAGGATTTGGAAGCTTTGTAGTTAAAAAGAGAGCACAAAAAACTGCAAGAAATATTTCTAAAAATACTGCAATCATTATTCCTGAACACTTTGTACCAAGCTTTAAACCTGCAAAAGTTTTTGTTGACAAAGTAAAAAACAACACTAAAAAAGTTAAAGCTGAAGCTTAATTAATAGTTACTTATCATGAGCAAAATCCGTAAACAACAAATAATTATTATTGGGGCAGTTATATTGCTTATAGGATTTTTGTTTACCCGTGATATTAAAGGATTAGTTAAAGAGCAGGAACAAAACCCTGCTGCTACAGCCACTCAACAACCCGTTGCTGCACAAATAGATTTACAATCCGTTTCTGCAACAGCCAAAAACCTAATCAGTAATGCTACTGCTAAGGAGATTACATCTTTAGAGAACACTTACAAATCTGCTTCAGGAGCAGAAAAACTAAAATTAGGTAAGCAACTAGCTCAAAAATGGGACGATTTAGAACAGTCTGTTCCAAGCGCTCTTTATTTAGAACAAGTTGCACAAAATGAAAGCTCTTTAAACAATTGGGTTTTGGCTGGTGAACGTCTTTTAAAGGCTTTTGACAATACACAGGATAGCATTATAAAACCTGCTATGCTACAAAAAGCAAACTTAGCTTTTGAAAAAGCGATCAGCATAGACTCAGCCAGCGCAGACGCGAAAACCGGATTAGGAATAACCATTGTAAACGGAATGGGAGCTCCTATGCAAGGTATTGCAATGTTAATGGATGTGGTTAAAAAAGACCCAAAAAACTTTAAAGCAAATATGAATTTAGGCACCTTTGCTTTAAAGTCAGGTCAGTTTGACAAGGCAGCAACAAGGTTTGAAAATATTATAAAAGATATTAAAGCAACCCCTGATGCCTATTTTTACCTGGGAACAGCCTACGAGAATTTAGGAAAGAACCGGGAAGCAATTGACGCTTATCAACACAGTAAAAAATTAGCAGCAAATCCTACCCTATCTAATTTTATAGATAAAAAGATTGCTGAACTAAAAAATAAAATTTAATTAACAGATTAATAAAAAAATTAAACCCTTAAAATTATGCCAAGCGGTAAAAAAAGAAAAAGACATAAAATGGCTACGCACAAACGTAAAAAACGTTTAAGAAAAAACAGACATAAGAAAAAATAGTTAACTATTTTTATGTATTAGCCGCAAATGAATGCTGTTTTTGTGTAGCATTCATTTGTGGATTCTGTGTTTTTTAGTCCATACGTTAATACGTGCTTAGCACCTTAAAATCTATAGCTTTTGGTAAAAGAATTAATTATCGATTCAACTCCTGCTGGAGTAACCATAGCTTTAATTGAGGACAAGCAACTTGTAGAACTCCACAAGGAACACGTTAATAATAATTACGCTGTTGGCGATATTTATTTAGGCCGCATTAAAAAAATTATGCCGGGCCTTAACGCTGCCTTTGTGGATGTTGGTTATGACAAAGATGCATTTCTGCATTACTTTGATTTAGGCCCTCAGGTTCAATCTTTAATAAAGCTTACTAAGATTAAGCGTAACGGCACAGTAAACGGCTCTTTACTAGATAATTTTAAATTAGAAGACGACATTGATAAAGCAGGCAAAATATCTGATGTTGTCAGCAAAAATTTAATTATTCCGGTACAAATTGCTAAAGAACCTATTTCTACAAAGGGACCCAGACTAAGCTCTGATCTTTCTATTGCAGGAAGACACATCGTTTTAGTTCCTTTTTCTAATACAATATCTATTTCAAAAAAAATAAAAAGCAATACTGAACGTAATCGTTTAAAAAAGATTATCGAAAGTATTAAGCCTAAAAATTTTGGAGTAATTATTAGAACGGTTTCTGAGGGAAAAGGCGTTGCCGAGCTTCAAAAAGACTTGCAGGACTGCGTTTCTAAGTGGGAAAGCTTCATGAAAAAGCTACCTGATGCGGAACCTTCCAAAAGAGTTTGGGGCGAGATGGATAGAACATCTACCTTAATCAGGGATATCTTAAACACTGATTTTGCAAACGTTTATGTAAACGATGCATTATTGTTTGAAGATATAAAATCTTATGTACATGAAATTTCTCCTGAAATGGAGAAAATTGTTAAACTGTACAAACATAAAGAGCCAATTTTTGATCATTTTGGCGTAGAGAAACAAATAAAAAACGGTTTTGGAAAAACCGTTAATTTAGCCGGAGGTGCTTACCTGGTTGTTGAACATACTGAAGCCTTACATGTAATAGATGTAAACAGCGGAAACAGAACAGCCAGTAAAGAAAATCAGGAAGAAAACGCGCTTCAGGTTAATAAAGAAGCTGCTAAAGAAATTGCCAGACAATTACGCTTACGCGATATGGGAGGTATTGTTGTGATAGATTTCATAGACATGCATAAACCCACCAACAGAAAGCTATTGTTTGACCACCTAAAAGAGCTGATGTTATTAGACCGGGCAAAGCATACCATTTTGCCTCCGAGTAAATTTGGTTTGGTTCAAATAACAAGGCAAAGAGTTAGGCCAGAAATGAACATCGTTACGGTTGAGAAATGTCCAACCTGCGATGGAACAGGAGAAATTAAAGCAAGTATTGTTTTAATGGACGATATCGAAAGTAACTTGAGCTATATTTTGCGTGAGCAGAATGAGAAAAAAGTAACACTTTGCGTACATCCTTATATTGAGGCCTACATTAAAAAAGGATTATTTTCATTACAATGGAAATGGTTCATTAAATTTGGAAAATGGATAAAAGTTAAACCTGTAAGCTCTTACCATTTAACAGAATTTCGCTTTATATCGTCTAAAGACGAAGAAATAAAACTGTAATCTTATGATTACTTTAAATAAAAAAGTCTGGTTCCATTTACAGAAACCAGACTTTTTTATTTAAAAATGATTTCGACATAAGTTATTTTAAAGCATGCTTTAAAATAGGCTAAAAATTTAAGTTGTTTGATGCATCATACATAAGCTTTCGCAGATAAACAGATCTGTTGTAAGCGGACAACATTCTTTACATTCGGGTTTACCAAGGCAGTATGATGGCGGATAGCCGTTTCCTCCTTTTACTTTTTTCATCTCAGATTTACTGAGTAGGTTTGCTTTGTTCATTGTTCAAGTTTAATTTAGGTTAGGTTGTTTTTTTAGCACGTAAAAACATAAAACGGTATGGCTTTAACAACATCATACTTGTTGGTGCGGGTAATTACATGCGCTCGCTCAAGCCTTTGAACCAAATAATTCTGGCCTAAAAGGAATTGATATTCTTTAAGTTAGTAAATTTTTAGTAAAAAGATGAATAAGAAAGCGTTAAGCTGAAACCTCTTGAATAAAGATTAATTTTCTAATACCCTGTTTCTTGCCAGTAAACAAGCGCCCCAAACCCCGGCCTGTTCATTAAGTTCAGTAATTTTTATCTGGGTATCGTTATTGACCAAACTTGATGAATATTTTCTCAATGCTGTTTTTAAAGGCAACAACAGATTTTCTCCGGCGGCAGTGAGTTTACCGCCTAACACCACCAGCTCTGGATTAAAAATGTTAATTAACGATGCCATGCTTCTTCCTAATTTTCCTCCCATTTCTGCAACAAGCTCAATAGCCAGTACATCATCGTTATAAATAGCTTCTAAAATATCATCTATTTCAAGATTTCCTTCCTTGTATTTATCTGATAAGATAGAGGCAGACCCTTTATCGATACGTTGCTTAAACTGATTTAAAAGTGCCCATCCCGAAACTTCTGTTTCTAAACAGCCCTTTTTGCCACACCTACACATTATTTCATTATCAAAGGCAGGAACATGGCCAAATTCTCCAGAAAATCCAGATTTACCGTAATATAAAGACCCATTAATAATAATACCCACACCCAAACCATAGTCTATGTTTAAGAATAACATATCTTTTTCTGTGGTGACCACGCCACGGGCAAACTCTCCATAGCACATTGCCCTTGAGTCGTTTTCTATAAAAACCCGCATATCTAACTTTTGTGAAAGAACGCCTTCCAAAGGCTCATTGTAAAAATTAAACAGATTATGGCTCTTCCCCGAAATTTGGTTAATCCTTCCAAAAAGACTGATTCCAATTCCTAATAGTTTGTCCTTAGGCAGGCTACTTTCCTTGATAAACCCTAGAATGATATTGCATAATTCATTTAACCCTTTTTCTGTGTTAGATGCCTCATATGGCACTTTATCTTTAAAAGACACCAGGTTTTTCTGTAAGTCTAAAACTGCAAATTTGAGATGGTCATTTTTAATATCTACCCCTAAAAAATAACCCGCTCCGTTTACCAAACCATAAACATTAGGCTTTCTGCCTCCGCTCGATTCCTGTTTGCCATAATCTTTAACCAGCCCAAATTCAACCAGATCATTCAGTACATCTATAATTTTCGGCGTACTTAGGCTCAGTTGTGTTTTTAGGTCTGCTATGGTAGCATTACCATATCTACTAAAATAAGCGATAACTGCTTTTTTTATTGTAATGGTCTTGTAAGCCACTCCTGAAATACTTTCGTTATTAATCTCGGTAAAGCGTTTCATTCTCTCTGGTTTTCTAAACAAAAGTAAGATATAAATTTCAGGTCGCTAATTAAATAAGTAATGATTTGTAAAGTCAATAAAGTAAATTCGTAGGTTAAACATTAAAAAAACAATTTCAATTGGCTAAAACAAAAACAGCATATTTCTGTCAGAGCTGCGGTTATGAGTCAGCTAAATGGCTTGGCAAGTGTCCGGCCTGTTCACAATGGAATACCTTTGTTGAAGAAATCATCGAAAAATCGGCAAACGTCCCTACCTGGAAATCGGCAAGTGGAACCCAACGCTTAAATAAACCTAACCGCATAGACGAGATTCGCAGTGCACAGGAAGAACGCATGCCTACAGGTAATGCAGAGCTTGATCGCGTTTTAGGGGGCGGGCTTGTGACAGGTTCTGTAACATTAATTGGAGGAGAGCCGGGCATTGGCAAATCTACTTTAATGCTACAGCTGGCTTTAAATATCCATCATGCAAAAGTGCTCTATATTTCGGGCGAAGAGAGCGAGCAGCAGATCAAGATGCGGGCAGAACGCATAACCCAAACATCCAATACCAATTGCTATATTCTTACAGAAACCTCTACTCAGAACATATTTAAGCAGATAGAACAACTGGAGCCTAATGTGGTGATTATCGATTCTATACAGACTTTACATTCTTCACATATAGAATCTACTCCGGGTAGTGTTTCACAGGTTCGTGAATGTACCGCCGAACTGCTGAAATTTGCCAAAGAAACTTCAACACCTGTTTTCTTGATTGGCCATATTACCAAAGACGGTGCTATTGCTGGCCCAAAAATATTAGAGCATATGGTAGATACGGTCTTACAATTTGAGGGCGACCGTCACCACATCTATCGTATTTTACGTTCTATTAAAAACCGTTTTGGAGCTGCTGCAGAACTAGGCATATATGCTATGCACGGCAATGGCCTCCGTGAGGTTTCCAATCCTTCTGAGATACTGCTTTCTCAACGCGAAGAAGAGTTAAGCGGCATTACCATTGGTGCTACTTTAGAAGGCGCAAGACCCATGCTTATCGAAACCCAAGCTCTGGTAAGTAACTCGGCATATGGCACGCCACAAAGATCGGCAACTGGTTTTGACATCAGACGCATGAATATGCTTCTGGCTGTTTTAGAAAAACGATGTGGTTTCAGGTTAAGCATAAAAGATGTTTTCCTGAATATTGCAGGGGGGATAAAAGTTGAAGACCCTGCCATTGATTTAGCAATTATTGTTGCCATTATCTCTTCGCATGAAGATATGCCTGTATCATCAAAAATATGCTTTGCTGCCGAAGTTGGTCTCTCAGGAGAAATCAGGGCAGTAAACAGGATAGAACAGCGCATAGCAGAAGCAGAGAAATTAGGATTTGATAAGATTTTTATTTCAAGCTATAATGTTAAAGGGTTTGATAAAAACAAGTACAAAATCCAGCTTGTTACGGTTGCCAAAATAGAAGAAGTATTTGCAGCCTTATTTGGCTAAGTTGTTTTAAGACAATTCTTTTCGAAGAAAGTATAAATTCGATTGTTCTTGTTTAGAAAGATTTTAAATATATTTGAATGATCATATAAATCGGAAAAATGAAAAAGATTATTTTAAGTGCAATATTTTGTGCTTTTGCAACTTTTGCTTTTGCACAAGAGGCTTTCCAAGGCCAGTCATTTGGCGAAGGCGTAAAAAAAGGAGGAGAAATCTCTACTGATAAGGTGGACGCTACTTTAGGTAAAGGCAATAAAGCCGACATGAAAGTTATTGGAGAAGTTGTTTCTGTTTGCAAGAAAAAAGGTTGTTTCATGAACCTGAAAATGCCCAATGGCGAAACTATGCGTGTAGAATTTAAAGACTATGCATTTTTTATGCCGAAAGATATTGAGGGCAGAAAAGTAGTTATCGATGGCTTTGCTGAAAGAAAAACCACTTCTGTTGAAGACTTGAAACACTATGCTGAAGATCAGAAAAAATCCGCTGAGGAAATCGCTAAAATTACCCAGCCTAAAAAAGAGATTATTTTTGAAGCAAAAGGTGTTGTTCTTTTAGACAAATAGAAATATATAACCTAACAAAAAAGGCAGGAACATGTTCCTGCCTTTTTTGTTTCTTTAATCCTCATCGCTTCCTGGCAAAGATCCTGATCCTGAATATGCTCCTTTCCTGATAACAGGCATTTTCAGATATTTATACAAATCATCTAAATGCATTAAACTGCCATTGGTAAGATTACCCAAAAAGATTACGATAATATCTTTATCCAAATCTCTTACATAAATATGTCTGAAACCATGCCACCAGCCAGTATGGTAAACTACTTTGTCCATATTTTTACCATCAAACATGCGCCAGCCATAGCCATAGTTAAAATGTCCGTTTACAGGTTTATTCCTTCCAACATAAGCAGAGTCTAAACTTTTATTAGAAAGAAGTCTTTCATTTCTAAGGTACTTATCATATAAAACCAGATCATGCAAGGTGCTATAAATTCCTTTATCGCCCACTGGCCCATCCAAAAAGTTTTGCGCTACAGAATATTTCCAGATTTTATCATGACCAACCACATCTACCGGTATTTTCTCATACTCGGCCTTAGAATAAACATGCGTGTTTTTCATACCTGCAGGTTTAAAAATATTTTCGGCCATATACTGGGAATAGCGCATACCCGTAACTTTTTCTATAATAGCGCCCAAGACCATATAGTTAGAGTTATTGTAATGGAACCTGTTATCGGGTTTAACGTAAGGGCTGGGTTTACGCTCAGCTATGACTTTCATTACTTCCTCATTGGTTATACCTTTTTTCATGTCACGCTTTTCCTTACGCCATATATCATCAATGAAATAAACATAATTCATCATGCCACTACGGTGGGTAAGCAATAACTTTATGGTAATGCCGTCATAAGGAAAATCAGGGAAGAACTTTTTAACATTATCGTTAAGGTTAAGTTTACCTTGTTCTACCAGTTGCAGAATGGCCACTCCGGTAAAAGTTTTGGTAATAGAAGCCAGCTCAAATTCTGAATTGATCTTAAGGCTATCTCTATGCAGGTAATCTGCCCAGCCTTTTGCTCCCTGATAAATGATCTTCCCTTTTCTGGCTACTAAAGCATTTCCGTTAAATCCGTATCTTTTATGCAGGTTCTCAACAAACTCTGCTATCCATTTATCTTCATTTTTTTTATCGTAAACCAATAATAAGCTATCGGCTTTATCGTCTTCTTTTACTCTTACTTTTTTATCGGCGGCCTTTTTCTTCTCTTTTTCTTCCTTACTGGTACACGCTACAACAGAAAATATACTCAGTGCAATTGCCGCAGCAACAAATCTAATCCTCATTGATACTGGTTTTCTAAAGTTAAAGCCCGAAAAATAAGCATTATTAAACGGTATCAGGGAAAAGAGTTTTAAACATTGTTCTGCTGTTTTATTCCTGTCATTTTATCACAAAGTAAATACAGTTTAAATTGCCATATCCGTTCTAAAATATTTAAATTTGGCCAAAAATATAAGATCATGAGTTTCAGAATAGAACACGATACAATGGGCGAAGTTCAGGTTCCTGCAGATAAATATTGGGGTGCACAAACTGAACGTTCGCGTAATAATTTTAAAATTGGGCCTGAGGCTTCTATGCCTAAAGAAATTATCCATGCTTTCGGCTATCTTAAAAAAGCTGCGGCCTTGGCAAATAATGAGTTAGGCGTGCTTTCTAAAGAAAAAACAGATTTGATTGCAAAAGCTTGTGATGAGGTAATTGCCGGACAGTTAGATGATCAGTTCCCGCTGGTAATCTGGCAAACGGGATCGGGTACGCAAAGCAACATGAATGGTAATGAGGTAATTGCCAATAGAGGCCATGTATTAAACGGAGGCAGCTTAACCGATGATAAAAAAATCCTTCATCCTAACGATGATGTAAATAAATCTCAGTCATCTAATGATACTTATCCAACGGCAATGCACATTGCAGCTTATAAACAGGCTGTAGAAATTACCATTCCGGGATTAGAAAAACTTAGAAATACCTTAGCCTCGAAAGCTGCTTCGTGGAGCAACATTGTAAAAACTGGCCGTACGCACTTTATGGATGCAACTCCCCTAACTTTAGGGCAGGAGTTCTCTGGCTATGTGCAACAGATAGATAACGGAATAAGAGCCATTAAAAATGCGCTTGAAATGATCAGCGAATTAGCTCTTGGCGGTACTGCGGTTGGAACCGGGCTAAATACCCCTAAAGGTTATGATGTACTGGTTGCAAAAAAGATTGCAGAATTAACAGGTTTGCCTTTTGTTACTGCCCCAAACAAGTTTGAGGCTTTGGCTGCTCATGATGCTATGGTTGAACTTTCTTCGGCCTATAAACGCGTTGCTGTTTCTTTAATGAAAGTGGCAAATGATATTCGTATTTTAAGTTCCGGTCCTCGTTGCGGTATTGGCGAAATCATTATTCCTGATAACGAGCCTGGATCTTCTATCATGCCTGGAAAAGTTAATCCTACACAACCAGAAGCTTTAACAATGGTTTGTGCGCAGGTAATGGGTAATGATGTAGCTGTAAGTATAGGTGCCAGCAATGGCCATTTTGAACTTAATGTATTTAAACCCGTTATTGCAGCTAATGTGTTGCAAAGCGGCCGTTTAATTGGTGATGCCTGTGTGTCGTTTAATGATAAATGCGCTATAGGTATTGAACCTAACGAGCCTGTAATTAAACAACATTTAGAAAACTCGTTAATGTTAGTTACCGCATTAAATACTCACATTGGCTATGAGAATGCAGCTAAAATTGCTAAAAAAGCACACAAAGAAAATAAAACTTTACGTGAAGCAGCTATTGAATTAGGCTTACTAACCGACGAGCAGTTTACCGCTTGGGTTAAGCCTGAAGATATGGTTGGTAGCTTAAAATAAAATATCTTTAAAGCATCGTTGTTATAAACAATTATGCTTTATTTTTTATCAAACCGCAGCATTATTTATTTCTCAGGTAAAATGTGTAAAAAGTATATCTTCATTTTTTTAGTTTGTATAACGGCTTTGGCATGTAGACGCATGCCTAATGTACAGGGAAAGGGAGAAGTGTTTTTACAGGGCATATGGCAACAGGATAGCATAGCCCATGCTGAAAAACTCCTTTCATATACCACACATCGGTTAAAGTTTACCTGCGACTCTTTTTACGTTGATTTTACAACCCACTCTAAAGAGAACTACTACGAAGATTCATGCTTTAACAATGGAATATGGAAAGAATATGCAAAAGGGACTTATCAAGTAAAAAATGACACCTTAACCCTTGTTGGCGACTTTACCAAAGCAAATTATAAACAAAAGGTTAGCGGTTGTTACCGGACCGGGAGATATATTAACGAATTTAAAATTAAAAACAGGTCACCTCAACAACTTGCACTTGAAGATTTGAATACACATAACCTGTTAAACCTTACCTTAAGTGAACAAATAACATGCGTACCAAAAGAATTGTAATCTTAACCATAAAAAATGAAACTGATTAAAAAACTAATTTTTGTAGCCGTTCTAACTTATTTCCCATATGCTGCAAATGCATGGGGTTTATTAGGGCACCGCATTGTAGGCGAAATAGCCGAATCTTATTTAAATCCTAATGCCCGAAAAGCCGTTAGAGAAATTTTAGGTTCTGAAAGCATGGCTATTACGGCCAATTGGCCAGATTTTATCAAATCTGATTCGAGCTATAACTATTTAAGCTCATGGCACTACGTTAACCTACCTGAAAATTTAGACAAAATTGGGGTTAACAACTATCTTGAGAACATGACAGAAGCAAACATTTACAACAAGACCAATGAAATGATTGCCCTGTTGAAAAACAAGCAAACTCCGGCAGCTCAAAAACTTTTGGCGTTACGTATGCTAATACACTTAGTAGGCGATATGCACCAACCTATGCATACCGCACGTAAAGAAGATTTAGGTGGGAACCGGATTACGGTTAATTGGTTTGGACAAAAATCTAACCTGCACCGCGTATGGGACGAACAGCTGATCGATTACCAACAGTTAAGCTATACAGAATATACAAAAGCAATTAACAATCCTACAGCAGCACAACTTGCTGAGTGGAGAAAAGGAAACATCAAAGATTATATTTTTGAATCATATGAAATCTGCAATAAGATCTATGCTACGGGTATCAAAAATGATGATAAGTTAAGTTATAGATACAACTTTGATTGGATTTCTACCGTTAACTCTCAGTTGTTAAAAGGTGGTATAAGATTAGCTAATATCTTAAATGAAATTTATAGTTAACCACTATGCATTAAAAACAAAAAGCTGCTCCGAAAGGGCAGCTTTTTGTTTTTAAAAGGTGCTTTCTATTTTCTATGTGGAAAGTTCCTTGATACTTTTCTCATCATTCTCTCTATAGGGTCGACTTGCCTGAATGTTTGTATTGAGCATTATAGAGCCTTAATTCTGATAATTTCTAACAGATTGTTTATCAGGGCACAAACATAACACTTTTTTGTTTAAAACAAATAGTTGTGACAGGGTATCATACAAGAAAATATGTCCTTACGGTTATTAAAATTTTTAATGTCTAAACAACTCTGATCAATAAGCCTTTCAGGTATTCCCCTTCCGGAAAAGAGAGTCTAACCGGATGATCTTCGGGTTGGCAGAATTGCCTGATTACCTGTATTTCTTTGCCTGCATCTAAAGCCGCCCAGGCCAGAACTTGCTTAAAGCTTTCTATATCCATAGCTCCTGAGCAAGAGAATGTAGCCAGCAGACCGCCTTTTTCCAAAAGCATCAAGCCTCTTCTATTGAGATCTTTGTAGGCCCTTGCTGCACGGTCTAATGCCGATCTTGAAGGCGCGTATTTAGGAGGATCTAAGATTACTACATCAAACTTACGCTCTTCATCGCCAAAAATCCTAAGCTGCTTATTCACATCATTTTGAATAGCCGTATGTTTATTGTCAGTAAAATGATTTAAACTAATATTCTGATTTAAGGTTTGTATAGCTAATGCAGAGCTGTCTACGCTGGTAACAGCTTTCGCTCCTTGTTGTAAAGCATTTAAAGTGAACCCTCCGCTGTAACTAAAGCAATCTAATACTGTTTTACCTTGCACGTATTCTGCTAATATCCTTCGGTTATCACGCTGATCACAATAAAATCCTGATTTTTGTCCTTCGGCTATATTGATATGGTATAGAATACCGTTCTCTTTTACTTCAATAAATTCAGGAGGATTTTCTCCCCATAATAAGCCATTTTCGGCCTCGATGCCCTCATGCGTACGAGCTGTCGCGTCACTTCTATCGAATATCCCTTTGGGCTGTAGAATATCTACTAAAATTTCAATAATAAGAGGTTTGGCCTGTTCTATACCCGAGCTTAAGATCTGTACAGATAAGAAATCTGCATATTTATCTACAATTAAGCCGGGCAAAAAATCTGCTTCGCTAAAAATTAACCTGCAGGTATTGGTTTGAGGATTGTGCAAAACATGAGTTCTTGCTTCTATGGCATTCTTTATTTTTTCATAATACCAGTTTCTGTCTATTTTTTTGTCCTCGTTCCATTCAATCAAGCGCACGGCTACTCTAGACTGGTCATTAAAGAATCCATAAGCTAAAAAATCGCTATTAAAAGCTATTACTTTTACAATATCTCCGTTTTCAGGGTTTCCTTTCACTTTTTCCAACGCTCCTGAAAATACCCATGGGTGCATTTGCAGAACTGCTTTTTCTTTGCCTTTTTTCAGCTTAACTTCTACCATCCGGCAAAGTTAACATTTTAGCTTTAGGCTCAGGTATATGTTTCTAAAGAATTCGTCTTATTTCTGGCTTTAAATGGCTCGTATTTAATCGATAATGATTTATATACCAACCAGGTCTTTCTTCTTTCTTTGCTTCATACTTTTAGGTATAATAGCCAGAATTTCTTCCTTTAAGGCCTGTAACATGCGTCTTTTCACAAAACTTTTGTGGGTTACCAGACTGATTTCACGTACGGGTTCGGGCGATTTAAAATAACGGACTTTATTGAGTTGTTTGGTATTCAGATCTCGGAGTGCCAATGCTGGTAAAAGTGTAGTCCCTTCATTTACATCTACCATTCTAATAAGTGTTTCTACACTACCTGTATTATAGGTTAAGGTTTGAGGCTTATTATTTTTAGTGGTGCGGCAGATATTTAAAACCTGCGAACGCATGCAATGTCCCTCGTTAAGCAACCAGATGTTTTCTTCATCAAAATCATGTGCATCAATAGCCTTTTTCTTATACAGCTTGCTATTTTTACTAATATAACCGACAAAGTTTTCATAAAACAAAGGATATTCTTCAAGATTAGCATCTATCAATGGGGTGGCCAATATGCCACAGTCTATTACACCGGTTTTTAAGTGATGAATAATATCATCTGTAGTGTATTCCCAGATATACAGTTTTAAATCGGGATATTTAGCCAACATCACAGCAATAACTTCGGGCAATAGATAAGGTGCTACGGTCGGGATGATACCTATTTTAAGTTCTCCAGTAATCTCCTGTTGCTGGTTATTGATGATCTCTTTTATTTTCTGATTTTCCTGTAAAACAATCCTGGCCTGCTGAATAATCTGAGTACCGATTTCAGTAGGCACCACCGGCTGTTTACTGCGGTCAAAAATCTTTACATTTAAAAACTCTTCAAGCTTCTGTATCTGCATACTCAGCGTAGGCTGAGTGACAAAGCATTTTTCTGCAGCACTAACAAAACTTCTGTAAGTATCTACCGCAACGATATATTCAAGTTGAACTAAGGTCATATAGTTAAAATTGATAGTTTATTTACTACATTATAAATTTAGAAAATATTCCCGTAATAATACATAACAGACCAATTATAGCATTAGAACTCAGTAAATATTCATGATTTAAAGATAAAATAGAGCACTTAAAAATACTCATTTTTAAGTATTTGATTGACTTGAAACTAGCCCTAACTTTAAGATATTAATAATTTTATGAATATGAAAACAAGCAAAACATTATTTCTATTAACAGCAACCTGCCTTTTCGCTTCTGGATGTGAACTGTTTGAGGCAGAGCCTGAAGAGGAAAAAAAGGTGGATAACTCTACTTACACCTACACTTATACTTGTCCAACAGGGAGAACAAACACTGTTCAAATTCCTAATCGTTTATCAGCTACTTGTAAAAGAAACTGGGAGTATTATGCCCGTACCTATGGCTGCAACGATGCCGATAATTTTTCTGAAGCAAATAGAAGAAAAGCAGAATGTCCATAAGATTTTTAACTATTGCATTACTTTGCTTAATTGGGAGTAGTGCAAGCTCACAAATTAAGCTCACATCAGGGCAATACACTACTGAGGATGGCTATTATACGGTTACAATCAATTTTACCGACAAGGAACTCACCTTAATTGAGCCCAATCGTACTTCGGTATACCATAAGCTTGAAGGAAACGTATTTCAGTTTATTCATCCTACCAACAAAATCGATTACAGGATAGAAGTGACCAGCCCAACAACGATACAAACCTTTAAGCCCACAGTCAATAGCAGCCGTTACACGCTTACACTCAGCAGTAAAAACGCAACAGCTTCCAATGAGCAGTTCAATACCTATTTTGCCCTTGCTGAAAAATATAAGGCAAAGATGTTAAGTGATAAAAAAGACGCTCAGCTATGGTCATTTTGTGCCGCAGCAGCAATGGCCCGTAGCAGTATGAACGAAGAGGGATTTAAAGAATATGCCTCTAAAATTGTCTCATCTATTAAGTTAATAGTTACTGATAAAACCAAATGCCCTTGTGAAGATGCAATTCCCACCAACATTTGGAATGGAACAAAGTAGTTTCTGAAAAAGCCTAATCTATTTAACCGTATATGTTATACTTTGCATGGTGTGTGCGCTGAAATAGCCTATTGCTCCGCCAGAAATATTACTTACAGGGTTAACGGGGGAGGCATTTCCACTGCTGCCTAAAGCTCCGTCTTTAACGGATTTCCAGTATTTAAAAATGTTTTTATCGATGTTAAGGAATTCTACTTTTACCTCATCCCCCTTTTTTAACTTAGTTTCTTCGGTAAATTCATTTGGCCAAAGCATTTGTTTCACAAGCTTTCCATTGGTAAACTCATCATTGGTAACAGTGATATTTTTAGTATAAACTCCATTTACATATTCTAAAAACCTGTAATAATTCTCTCGGTCTGCCGGATCAAGATAAGTAACGTGTGTAAACAATCTTGGTCCGTCAAACAAACTTAATTCGAATGCAAAAGCATTTTGAGCAACTACTTTTTGAGGCATAATACACGTGGCGGTAAAGGCTTTTCCTGCTATTTGTACTTTAAGCTTGTATGCTTTTGATGGTGCACCTTTTAAAAGGTCATTTCTATAAATTCCTTTAGTACTCGTTTCGGTTAAAATGTAAGGTGTTCCAGACTCATCTTCTATGCTTACGAGCGCCCCGCTCTGCCCGTTAAAACTATTATCGGCATTAAAATTCTTCACTTTACTTAAAGCTACCTGAGCACCTTTTAACTGATCGGTTATTTGTGCTTCAATTACATACTGATCTCCGGGCTCATCCAGTTTAAGCGTAATCACATCTTCACATCCTGTCAGCAAAAACAAAAACGCAATAAGCAAAAAAGCAGGGTTTAATGTATATTTCTTATCCATCATTAAAATTTAAAATTATAGGAAACAGACGGAACAAACTTAAACAGTGTGGTTCTTACTGCTTCGGTAACCGAAGGGTCTTTTTCAGACTCCCTGAACGTTATGGCATAAGCATTTTTTCTTCCGTAAGCATTATATAAACTGAATGAAAGCTCAGAGCTGAAATTCTTCCTCTGTTTTAATTTATAATTAGCACCCAGATCTAGTCTGTGATAGGCCGGCATTCTATAGCTGTTCCTGCTGCTGTAATAAAAGAAAACCCTTCCATCTATATTATATTTACCGGCCGGAAAAGTAATTGCATCGCCTGTATAATAGATCCATGAAGCAGAAAAACTCCATTTCTTGCCCGGCTCATATGCCACAACCGTTGAAAATTCATGTGTTCTGTCCTGACGGGCATTGTACCATTTTCCCTGATTAATACCCTCTATTTTTCTTTCTGTTTTTGACAAGGTATAGCTTAACCAACCTGTTAGCTTTCCTTTCTTCTTTTTAAACAGAAACTCAAGCCCATAAGCCCTACCTTTGCCAGCAAGAATTTGTGTTTCTATATTATCTGAGTTAAAAGTATCTGCTCCATCTCTGTAGTCGAGTTGGTTTTGCATGGCTTTATAATAGCTTTCTACATTAAATTCGAAAGCATTATCCACAAAATTTCGATAATAACCTGCAGAATACTGATCAGAAACCTCCGGTTTGACCATTAAAGAACTTGGTAGCCATTTATCGCTTGGCCTACCTGATGTGGAGTTGGAAATTAGATGCATATTTTGCGTATTCCGCACATATGACATCTTAACCGACTGATCATTATTTAACAAATAACTTAGTGCTAAACGGGGTTCAAGATTGAAATAGGTTTTAACAATCTGACCGCTTTTATACGTTTTTGTATCTACAATATTTCCTTGGGGATCAACAAGCAGGAAATCGCCTTTACCTAAAATACTGAAAGCGCTTAATCTTAAGCCTGCAGTAACGTTGAAGCCGTGAGAAATATTCCATTCATCAGATACAAAAACGCCATTTTCTAAGGAATAGCGCTCTTGATAGTTAACAGGATTATAACTCGATTGCCCCTCAGAAGTTATTTGCCCCGGTTTTACTGTATGATATATGCTGTTAAGTCCAAATTTTAACTGATTTTGAGCCGAAATCTGCCAAAAGTATTGATGCTTAAAGGTCAAATCTCTAATCTGGGAGAAAATCTGTACATTATCTAAACCTGTATTAACTGCAATTTTATTCTGATAACCTGTATAAGATGCTGTTGTATTTACGCTTAAAGCTGAAGAAAATAAATGTTGCCATTGCAAGCTTGCCTGTTTATTTCCCCAAGTTAGACCAAAAGTTTCTGCAAGCCCTAATTTATCAGCGCCTAAATATCCTGTAAAGGCTAGCTTATCATGTTCACCAATCCTGAAATCTGCCCTGCCGTTTACATCATAGAAATACATGATATTTTTATTGATAGTACTATCTGGCGATAATCTGATCAATGCATCAACATAAGTGCGACGCCCAGAAATAATAAACGAAGATTTTTCTTTTTGAACGGGGCCTTTAAGGGTAAGTTTGGAGGAAATCAATCCGATACCTCCATCTACTTCAAATTTTTCGGCATTGCCTTGTTTCATCTTAACATCCAGAACAGAAGAAAGTCTGCCGCCAAACTGAGCTGGCATACCGGTTTTATAAACAGTAATATCTTCTACCGCATCGGGATTAAACGTTGAAAAGAAGCCCATCAAATGGGATGCATTATATACAGGAACATCGTCCATTAAGACTAGATTCTGATCTGATGATCCTCCACGCACATAAATTCCTGCTCCTCCTTCGCCCGCAGATTTAATTCCCGGTAAAAATTGGATTGCTTTTAAAATATCTCTTTCTCCAAAAATAAGAGGTATGCTTTTTACTTCTTTCATACTTAGCTTTTCGGCTCCCATCTGTGGACTTTCAAGCTTTCGTTCATTCATTCTCGAAGATACCACCACCTCATTTAAGGTATTCAGATCTTCTTCCAGTTCAAAATCAAGGATCTGATCCTGTTTTACCATTAGGGTTTGTTTTTTCCCCTTAAAGCCTACAGCCGTAATATCAAACACATGATTTCCTACCTTGAGCTTAACCTTGTAAAAGCCCAGGCTATCTGTATATACAGGCTGTTTAATTCCAGATATTTTAATACTTACTCTTTCTAAAGGTTCAGTTCCTGATCTTACCATACCTGAAATGGTAAAGACCTGCTGCGCAAGCAATGTAAAAGGAAAAGCAAGAAAAAACAACAGGATTATCTTCAATAAAACAGATCTCATAAAGGGTTGCGTATCAGGTTTTAAATAAACTACAAAACGAACTGGCAAATATGCTAAAAATACCTTTTGCAGGGGTTACCTATATGTCAATATAACGTTAAAACATTCCTGTTTAGATTAATGAATATGAACGGCATTTTGCCCCCTTTATTACACCCCTCAGATTAATGATTAATTACTATTTTTGTGCTTTAATATTAAATTGTGGGCAAAGATAAATTAAGAAAGTTTGCAGAGATCAATACGTTTCCTAACGTTTACCAATTAGAAGAAGGCAAACCTTTAAAAGGAAAATGGAGTCGAGACCATTTTAAGAACAATAATCCAATTGTATTGGAACTCGCTTGCGGAAAAGGTGAATATGCCGTTAATCTGGCCAAACTGTTTCCAGAGAAAAACTTTATAGGGATAGACCTGAAAGGGAACCGCATATGGCGTGGTGCCAAAACGGGAGTGGAGGAGAACATTGCCAACCTTGCCTTTTTACGCATACAAATAGAAGATTTACAGGATTACTTTGGCGAAAAAGAAATCGACGAAATATGGATCACTTTTGCAGATCCGCAGCCTCAGATCAGCAGGGAACGCAAACGACTTACCTCGCCTAATTTTTTAGCAAAATATAAGCCTTTGCTACGTAATGGAGCAAAAATAAACCTGAAGACAGATAATGATGGTCTGTATATCTATACAAAAGAAAAAGTTGCTGAATTAGGTTTATTAACACATAAAGATACCGATCATCTTTACCAATCTGATTTAGTAGATGAGGTGCTCTCTATTAAAACGCATTACGAACGGATATATCTTAAAAAAGATAAAAATATCAACTATATTCAATTTTCTTTTAACTAAAGTATCATAACTGAATAAATTCAGCATCTTCTAAAAAGATGCCGGAACAAAGCTCAGGATAAGAAAAGAGAGGGAATAATGGATACCAATTTTTATGAACAGGTTTTTGAAGTTGTACGCCTTGTTCCAAAAGGTAGGGTAACTTCTTACGGTGCTATTGCAAAGGCTTTGGGCGTAGCCAGTTCTTCGAGAATGGTAGGACATGCGATGAGTTATGCCGGCATGTCGCAACCAAAAGTACCCGCACACCGCGTAGTGAACAGTGCCGGGCTGCTTACCGGAAAATTTCATTTTTCGCCGCCTTCTTTAATGGAAGAACTTTTAACCGCCGAAGGGATTATTGTTGAAAAAGATAAAGTAAAGAACTTTAAAAAGGTTTTTTGGGATCCGTTGAAAGAATTGTAGAATACGAAAGTGAAATTTAGATGATGTTCGTGCATATTTAATCACTAAAATTAAAATCATTATATACAAATGGGAAAATTAGCAGAAGAATTTAACACCTATCGTACAAAAATGAACGACAGGATCATGGAAACGTCAAACACCAATATCAAACGTTTTTTTGCCTTAGATACTACCTCTTATGCCGATGGTGCTTTATCTGTTAAAACCAAAGAAATGTTAGGTCTTGTGGCTTCAATGGTGCTACGTTGCGACGACTGCATTAAATACCACTTAGAGAAGTGCTATAATGAGGGTATAAACGATGAGGAAATAAACGAGATTTTTATGATTGCTAATTTAGTAGGTGGATCTATTGTTATTCCTCATTACAGAAGAGCGGTTGAGTTTTGGGACGACCTGAAAAACAACTAAAACTAAGTTATAGATCTTTAAATTAAAAAAATGCGGAGCCACTCAAACTCCGCATTTTTTTAATCGTCAATTTTTGATCGGTTTTATTATTTTTTCTTTTCAAAGATATCTCCAGGATTCCAATGAGGTCTCTCAATATCATTCGCAACCAGATAACCAATGAGGAAATTTAACTGAGCGTATTTTCTACCTGCATCAAAATCAAATATACCGTTTATATCATCCTGCGGTTTGTGGTAATACTTAGCACGCCATTCTTTTACAAACACATCCAAATTGTTTTTACCATCAGCGGTTTTGTTTCCGTATTTAACATGTAATGCCGGAATACCTTCTTTAATAAAACTATACTGATCGCTTCGCACAAACCTGTTTTCATTTGGTTCAGGATCTGGTTCTACAGTTAACCCCATATATGATGCTGCTTCGTTTACAGGATTGATCAGAGTAGAGTGTTCAGCTCCCAACGCTGTTATAGATAACAGGGGAGCAATAATAGTTGGCATATCTGTATTTACATTTGCTACAATCTGGTTAATGTTAACTGTTGGTTTGAGTGCAAAGTATGAAGATCCCAAAAGCCCCATTTCTTCTCCGGTTACCATCAGAATTAAAACCGATCTTTTAGGTTTAGCTTTTAAGCCCGAATAGATCTTAGTAATCTGCAGCAAACTAGCAACACCCGATGCATTATCATGAGCACCGTTATAAATAGAATCTCCCTCAATAGGTTTGCTTATACCTAAATGATCAAGATGTGCACTATGTACTACATATTCTTTTTTTAGTTTAGGGTCTGAGCCTTCAATTTTTCCGGCAACATTATAGGTAATAAAATCGTTGTGGCTTGTTTTATAAGAAGCTTTGATCTTATAGTTTGTTGCGAAAGATTGTGTTTCTCCTTTCTTTAACTTTTCGGTAATAGTTGAAATATCTTTTTCTGCACTATTAAATATTTTTTTAACAGCATTGAAACCTAGCGTACCGGCAATTTTTAAATCTTTTGAACTAAAGCCTGATGAAACCACCAATTCTCCTTTAGGAGTCATTACGGCAATGCTTGGCCTGTTAATCGCCCCTGCAGGAACATTTCTCTGTCTATCTACTGCACTGGCCATAATCACACCAATTGCTCCATGTTGCAATGCATTCTTTTGGATTGTTGCGATATTCATGCTTGCCGAGGCTTCACTTGATGAAAAACTTTCTGGGGCGCCACGCAATACCAGTACAATTTTACCTTTTACATTAAGGTCTTTATAATCATCGTAATTTTTTGTCGGGGCTGTTATGCCATATCCCACAAAAACAACAGCCGCATCAACAGAAGCTTGAGATGCTACAGGATTTGGGCTTAGCGTTATGCCATGCTCTTCAGCTAAATTTTCATTGCTGGTACTTGAGTACAAAGAAGCTGTAAAATCAGGTTCAATTGTAGCACTGCGCATTAAAATAGTTTGTAGCCATGTGCCATTTTCTCCGGCAGGTTTTACACCATTTTTCTTTAGCTCTTCAATAACATAATCTACTGCCATTTTATACCCTGGCGTACCGGGTTTCCTACCCAATAACTTATCATCAGCTAAATAGGTAATATCTGCTTTTATCTGTTTGGCACTTGCAAGTTCTAATGCCGTTGCAACTTCTTTACTTATACGCTCTTGGGCAAATGATGCTTTTGCCAATACCATACAAGAGAATGCGGTAATTAAAATTCTGGTTTTCATAATGCAAATAAGTAAAAAACGAGATTTTCTTAAAGGGATGAACGTAAATTTAGCATAGACATTTCTCAAAAGATTTAATTAATCGGCATTCTTTACAGATTAAAGCATTAAACACTGTGTTTTAAAGAAGAAACCCGATTATGTTTATTTTAAAAAAGATAGGTAACAATTTTCATGACAAGATGATATAGCTATAAAACAACATTATTAACCTTAAAAAACAAGTTATGAAAAAGTTTATTCAAATTCTCGGAGTTTTAGCCCTTGCGCTGGCTACTGTTTTTGCCTGTAAAAAAAGTGGTGAAGAAGTAAAAAAAGAAGAACGCTTTTCTGTAGCAATGAAAGTTGCCGAGGCAAATGGCAACACTGAAAACGCTATCATTATTGGCAGCAAAGCAGAACTGAAAACAGCCTTAAGTGAAAAAGATGCGCCTACTTATGTTAAAAAAGTATCGGCCAGCAATAATGTATTCATACCTATTGTAGATGGCGGAACAGTTGTACCAAACCCGAACAAATTGTGTTGGGATGAAATAGATGCTTATGTAAATGCTCATAAAGCAGAATGGCAGCAACAGGCCAATCAAACCTGTTCTACTGTTTTAGTGTGTGTTACCTGTCCTAAAGCCGGAGTTGGTTTGTACGTGTTATATGCTATAAAACCCACTTCTCCTAAGTGCACTATATATGAAGCCTTTGAAATGCAATTTAACATCTCTGCTTTTAACTTTACAGATAATCAGCTTGAAAGTGAGTCCGTTGCGAGTTTTATTAAAGGAAGGTAACGATAACCGAACACATAAATTTCGCCTTTTAGATTTAGGAAAAAAGCCGGATATACGCTATATCCGGCTTTTGATTTTAAAATAGATCCTAGTATTAGACCACAAAGATAACTCTTCTGACTTTTTAATATTTATATTAATTACATGTCTCTGTCCGAACACTAAACAAAATATTACCAGCTGAAACCGTAGAAATGAACCAAAAAGTAGATGACACATCTTGGCATTCTGCATTAACGGCTGTTCCAGACATTTTAAGGCTATTGTAACCTTTCCCATCATGAGCAGTATACGCTTCACCATATACGGTTACTTTAAACCAATAAGTACCATAAGGAATTTCCATTTCGGCTGTTGTTGGTGAGGTAAAATCATACAAGAGAGCAGAATTATTTTCATTATACACTTCAATTCGGCTAACATATGCACTATTATCAATGGCATTACTACTCACTGAAATATTTGCCTTAGCAGGGCCAACGCATGGTCCATAAATGTTAGCCTGATTCTGTCCATTAGCAATAATATCTGCATCAGCCAAAGCGTCTGCCTCGGCTTGGCTAACATAACTTGCATATTTACGTGGAGGCACAACATATGTATATTCTCCTCCTGTAAGGCCTGTACTGCAATTATTGCGAACAAATGTCTGGCTCTTCAAAGTATTGTAATACCAATAAGTCGTTGGCGGAGCCGTATTAGCTTGACCATAATTGTATTGATAATTCTTTACTATATACCCATCACGGTTTTTAATGTTTTTAAGCCTATTAAATTGGTCATATTCATAAAAAGTATCATTCCCAGTGGGACTGGTTTGACTAGCCAGCCCAACAAGCGGTAAATAAGTATATTTAGTTATATGTATCTTAGGAAAGATTGTTTGTATTGAACCAATAAAGTTGTCAATAGCAGTTTTATCTGGTGATAGTCTCCATTTAAACTCCTGAATTGTACTCGTTCCTAATGCACTCTCTATTTCACTATAAGTAACACCTTTAATTTCAGCTATAGGATATTGATTGGCATAACTCCATAAATAGCTAATCGGTATACCATCTGCTCTTTTTTGTTCGACCAACTTACCAGACTCATAAACAGAGAATACGAGATCTGCTTCATAATTTATAGATTTGGAAAATAGTGTTGGGCTCACTATTAAGCCTTGATAATTAAGCTGTATTTCTAAAGGAAGTTTATAACTGTATATAGTATTTAGTTGCTTATTAAAGTTATACGAATTATAGCGAGCGCCAGTCAATATACGGTCGTTATTTGGAAGGATTTTATAAGTATACTGTTCTATCGGAGCATTTAAGTAATTGGAAATTTGTAGATTTTCGATTGCTATACTTTCTGGTACAGTTGCCGAATTAACAATATAATCAGACACATACTTGGTAGTGATACCGGTTTTCTGCCCATCACTCGATAACGATGTTTCTTCTGAAATCTTTAGATTACGACTGTTATAGGTATAATCTTTAACACTCTCCAAATAATCAGGTCCATTATAGGTTCGTTCTATTGTTTTCTTTAGGTGCACAAAATCAGAATAAGTAGGATAGGTTTCCCAACTTGCTCCTACAACTCCTAAAAACATGTAATCTTCACCAGGCCATTCTATAACCATGTCTGTTGTAGTATTTATATACACCCCCCTTATACCCTTAAAGACCTTTTTCAGGTTCCCTAAGAGGTCTTTCTCATATTCATTAGAGATTGAATGAACCAATTCTTTTCCCGACTGGGTTAATTTAAATACTTTTCTCTCCGTTTCTAATCCTCGTAACCACTGAAAGCTAATTGGCCTGCTTACACTTAGCCCTGAAGATTCTACATCATCATATTCAGAAAAATTAGTAAACTTATACTGGATATACCCATCTCCATTACCTTCGCCATTTATTTCAATAACATTGCTATAGCCCACGCTTTTTCCAGCTTCATCTACCAATGGGTAACTAGATTGGGAATATCTCTTAATACAAGGTACTGGAGCACTTTCATTCATATTAGAAGTATAAGAAACCGTTTCGTAATATCTCGGAAAAAATCTAGATTGTCCACTAGACAAAGAGGGGTTATCCTCCATCACATACTTATATTTTTTCACAGAAGTTAACGATCCGTTTTGGTCATAATTCTGAATTTTCTCAATCCTAAAGCCCCCAACAGCTTGATTAATGGTTTGAAGGTTATTTACAACCGCTTTATTACCTTCAAAATCGAATTCCGTATAGCCTTTAGTCGGATAAGTAATCTTGTTAAGCATTCCTGCCTTCGCAAAATATTCATTAACTTCCCGGTTTCCACCATATAAAACAATAGGTGGTTGGTTAAAAGCGGTATAAGTATACGAAGGGTAAAGCTTGGTATTCCCGTCAGCTCCATTATAATAGCCCCAATGATCTTGAGCTTTTGACATTCGAGAAGGCAGTTCAAGGGTATTATAATCGAATAAATGCGATAATGGATCTGTATGAGATCCATTAGTCGGATATTCATTTATAGACAATAGTTTCAGTCTTGCATTAGGAGACATCAACGGATTTCCGCAGATCGAGCTTAATGAAAGTCCTGCTGTAAAATAGCCGTAAGCCAGGTCATAATCCTTAACCAGCTGGTTATTAGAACTATAAACCTTTACTTCAGTAAGCGCTTTATCATTAGGCAAATCACATCTGTCTAAACCATAAATAAAATTGATGTACCCCCCATCAAATACAATCTTTGTTAGTCTAGTAACCTGATGTACGGGATTTTGCTTATCCCCTCCACCTTCATCAATACTGTACCCAGAGCCTAGAGCAAAATAATGTACTTCTGTTCCCATCGTTTCATACGATAGTGTATGACGCGAATAACTGAAAGCAACGGAGGACTGGTTAATGGGATCCTCTATCGTAGTAAGATACCACGCCGTCTTTACTTCAACTGGATTATCAATACTCCTTGTACTTCGCTCTACATCATTGAAGGTATATACAATTCCGTTTTCATCGGTGATAATAAATTCATCCAAAGTAGAATTTGCTTCTATTTTCAGTTTAGAATATGGGATAGAATAAAACTTCTTATCTTGTTGATGATACATAAATTTACCTGAAAAACCACCAAAATTGAAGTAATAAATATCTGGCTGAGCATCAACTTTAGCTCCCACAATTTTCTTAGTAATTGTATTAAAAGCAGGAGCATTGGCCGAATTATCTCCCATCGCTAAAATAGCTTCTACTGTTTCTGTTGTTGTCAAAAAATTTTCAAATCCAAAATATTCATCATCCGGCATTCCCTGAACCGATCTTGTAATAACACCTCCTGCATTGAGAACCCATCCTAGTCCCACTGATGAAGCAATCTCCTCTACTCTTATACCGCTGGCATTATAAGAAACACCCACTGGCAACTTTATACGACCTGCGTTAATTTCATATAGCGGAACACTGATAGAAGGAATTCCCGTATACATACCTACAGGATATTCTGCTGCTTTACCTAAAGCTGCTGCATTAGGAGAGGCTTGCGTAACTCGATATAACTCTGCCTTAGTAAGGCCTTGCGGAAATGCCGAAGAGAAAGAAATAAGCAGCAATGATAAGAAAAGGACATTTCTCACGATCTTTTCTTTCAGATAAAATTGTTTCTCTCTTATATTTATTTTTTTTGCCTTCTTATATAAAGGTTGGCGAGTAATCCTTGAAAGCGTAGTCTTAAATGTCATATAATAATTTGTTTAATATATTTGATTGTTTGCTGAAATCAAAGCTAATCAATAAGGGAATAAAAACCTCCACTCTAGGAGAAATATTAGAAAAATTCAATACAAAAAATCTATTTTTCTATCTTAAGCCCTGAAATTAAACTCACCATTATGTCCGCTTTGCAATCTAACCCATTAATACGCTGCTCTTGGTGCGGCAACGACGAACTTTATGTAAAATACCATGATCAAGAATGGGGCAAACCCGTTTATGAAGACAAGGTCCTATTTGAATCCCTGGTGCTAGAAAGTGCACAGGCTGGACTAAGCTGGATTACCATTTTACGTAAACGAGAAGGATATAGAAAAGCTTTTGCAAATTTTGATGCGGTAAAAGTTGCAGCCTTTACACCAGAGCAAGCCGAAGCACTTATGCTCAATGATGGGATCATAAAGAACAGGCTAAAAATTAAAGCCACCATCAGCAATGCGCAACATTTCTTACAGGTACAAAAGGAATTTGGTTCTTTTGCCAATTACATTTGGGGTTTTATGCCTGATCAAAAACCTTTAATCAATCATTTTGATGGCAATGCACCTGCAAGCACCCCTATTTCTGATGCCATAGCAAAAGACATGAAGAAAAGAGGATTTAAGTTTTTTGGTTCTACCATTTGTTATGCCTTTATGCAGGCCGTTGGTATGGTAAACGATCACATCCCTTCCTGCAGTTTTAGATAATAAACTTATTATTTCACGGATTCATTATACGATTTAACAAACGCTAATATAATTTTATCATCAAAACTGTCTGTGGCTTTAATTCTTTCTGTCAGGTCTTCATCTCCTGTTAGTTTTTGCAGCAATAATGTTTTAGTAGCCGTTGTTCTCGTTCCATCCGCAAAAATTTCCTGAATAGGGCCACTGCCCGGACGTTCAATAAAATAAGTTGCTTTAATTTTTTGTCTCGTCGTATTTGTTTCGTCGCTATTTCTTCTTCCGCCAAGGTTTATACTTATCCCTCCGCCAACGCCACCTCCAAATCCTCCCGAACCTACGCCTACACCAAAGCTAGGTTTTACTTTAGCCGACGTTTGTTGCTGACGTTCTTCAACTTCAGATGTTACTCCGTAACTATACAGGTTAACCTTGCCGCCTTCAAGCAGTTTAAAAAACCGAACTTCTGCTTTTTTATTAAAAATAATGGGTTTACTTTCATAAGTATCTCCATTCCATAAAAAAGACCTAATATCTTTAGCTTTAAAGGTTTGCATTTCTCCTTCCGTTGTTTTTATCGCTACCGTTTCAAAGTTTGTTCCTTGTATCACTCCCCGTATAAAATTTCCTTCACTAATCAAAACCGCATCCTGAGCATAACTACCCATGCAGATAAACATTAAAAGAATTAATACCGCTCTCATTTTCATATGCTCAAATAACGAATTTTTTTTCATCATCTTACCCAGCAAAATAAGATTTAACTATTTTTAAGACATCGGCTTTTTTTACGTCTTGCTAAAATTTATTTTGTTAGTTTTAATCTCAAGTATTTACTATTAGTAACTTTACCCGTTACACATTTAAAGCAATTTAATTACGACAAAGGTTATGAGCAGCAAAAAATTATTTTTATTGGATGGCATGGCATTAATATACAGAGCGCATTTTGCGCTGAGTAAAAATCCAAGATTTACCTCAACAGGTGTAAACACCTCTGCGGTAATGGGTTTTACCAATACCCTGCTTGAATTGCTGAAAAAAGAAAAACCTACCCATATGGCCGTAGTATTTGATACTGCAGCTCCTACCGAAAGGCATACAGATTTTGAAGCATACAAGGCACACCGTGAGGCTATGCCCGAAGATCTGGCGGCAGCAATACCTTATGTCTTTAAATTAATTGAAGGTTTTAATATTCCGGTAATCACCAAAGATGGTTATGAGGCCGATGATATTATCGGAACCTTAGCCAAAGAGGCCGAGCAAAATGGATATCAGGTGTTTTGCATGACTCCTGATAAGGATTTTGCACAGTTGGTATCTGAAAATATCTTTATTTACAAACCCGCAAGAATGGGCAATGAGGTTGAGATATTAGGTGTAAAAGAAGTGCTGGAAAAATGGGAAATAGAAAGAGTAGATCAGGTTATTGATATATTAGGACTCTGGGGCGATGCTGTGGATAATATTCCGGGAATACCGGGAATAGGTGAGAAAACTGCCAAAGCTTTAATTAAGCAATACGGCAGTATGGAAAACATCTTTGCGCATAGCCACGAGTTAAAAGGCAAGCTACGTGAAAATATTGAGAATTTTAAAGAACAGGGATTAATCTCTAAAAAGTTAGCTACAATCATCTTAAATGTTCCAATCGAGTTCAATGAAAAATCACTTGAAGTAGAAGCACCAGACAAAGATGCGCTGGAACCACTCTTTGCAGAATTAGAATTCAGAACCATAGGCAAAAGAGTTTTCGGAGAGAATTTTTCTGTAAACGAAAGTAAAATGGTTAATATTGCCGTTCAAAAAGATCTGTTCGGCAATGAAATAGAAGTACAGGTTACCAAAGAAACCATTGTAGTACAACCCTCGCTTTTTGACACGCCTGTTGATGCAAAGAACATTCATAATACACCACATGAATACATCTTGATAAAAGATGAAGCAGAAAGGAAAAGTTTAGCCAATTTACTTGCAATACAACCAGCCATCTGTTTTGACACCGAAACTACCGGAACAGACGCAAATCTTACCGAACTTGTAGGCTTATCATTTTCTATTGAGCCGGGTAAAGCTTATTATGTGCCTACGCCTGCAGACAGAGAAGAAACCCTTAGCATTTTAGCCGATTTTAAACCTGTTTTAGAAAATCCACAAATTAAAAAAATAGGACAAAACATTAAATACGATCTTTTAACGCTTAAATGGTATGATATTGAATTGCAGGGTGAGTTGTTTGATACTATGCTTGCACATTACCTCATTGATCCTGATACACGCCATAATATGGATGTTTTATCTGAAAATTATTTAGGTTACACTCCGGTTTCTATTACCTCTCTTATTGGCGCAAAAGGTAAAAACCAAGGTAATATGCGTGATGTAGAGGTAGAAAAAGCAGCCAATTATGCTGCCGAAGATGCAGACATTACCTTGCAACTTGAAAGGGTATTTGCTCCCCTGTTGGTTGAAAAGAATGCAGATAAATTGGCCAAAGAAGTTGAAAACCCTTTGATATACGTTCTGGCCGACATGGAAAAAGAAGGCGTTAAAATTGATATTGAAACCCTTAAAAACTACTCTGTTTCTTTACAGGAAGAAATAGAAAAGGCCGAACTTCGTGTTTATGAAAAAACGGGATTGAGATTTAATCTTGCTTCACCAAAGCAACTTGGCGAAGTGTTATTTGATCATTTAAAATTAGACCCTAAAGCTAAAAAAACCAAAACCGGACAGTACCAGACCGGAGAGGACGTTTTGATAGCCTTAGCCAACAAAAGTGATATTGTTCAGGATATTTTGGATTTCAGGCAAATGCAAAAACTCAAATCTACTTATGTAGATGCGCTGCCTTTAATGGTAAATCCTAAAACCGGACGTGTACATACCAGCTATAACCAGGCAGTAGCTGCAACCGGCCGATTAAGTTCCAATAACCCTAACCTACAAAATATCCCTATCCGTACAGATAGAGGAAGAGAGGTCAGAAAATCATTTATTGCCCGAGACGAAAATCACATTTTGCTTTCAGCCGATTATTCACAAATCGAGTTACGCATTATCGCAGAGATCAGCCAGGAAGAAAATATGTTAGATGCTTTTGCGAAAGGTATAGACATTCACACTGCCACGGCGGCAAAAGTTTACGGAATAAACGTTGAAGATGTTGATTCTACTCAGCGTAGAAACGCCAAAGCCGTGAACTTCGGTATTATCTATGGACAATCGGCATTTGGTTTATCTCAAAATCTGAATATTCCACGCAAGGAAGCCGCAGCCATTATTGATCAGTATTTTATCCAATATCCCGGTATTAAGAAATACATGTCTGATACGATGAATTTTGCTCGCGAAAACGGCTATGTTGAAACCATTATGGGCAGAAGGCGTTACCTTAGAGATATCAATTCGGCCAATGCAACCGTAAGAGGATTTGCAGAACGAAATGCGATCAACGCTCCTATACAGGGTTCGGCGGCAGATATGATTAAAATAGCCATGATCAATATCCATAAAGATATCAAAACAAAAAACCTACAGTCAAAAATGACCATGCAGGTGCATGACGAATTGGTGTTTGATGCCCACATTAGCGAAATTGATCAGCTTAAAGAAATTATTACGCATAGAATGAAAACAGCAATCAAAACCAATGTTCCCATTGTAGTAGAAATTGGCGAAGGAAAAAACTGGCTCGAAGCGCATTAAGAATCATATGATGAAACAATTTTTGTTATATTTTTTTATCATGTTCTCGGTAAGTGCTCTGGCACAACAAGACACCACAACTGTTTATTCAAGACCTGGTTACCTAAAAGATCCTATGCGATCTAAATGGCACATTAAGATTATGCCCAAAAACGGACTTTATCTGGTTTCGTTTTATGATGATCAGGATGTTTTAAAAGAACAGATCCATTTTGAGGATAAGTCTTTATCTGTAAGGCAGGGGCCTTATGCTTTTTATACCGATGGCACCATAAGTACAGAGGGGCAATATGACAAAGGGCATAAAAATGGTGAGTGGAAGCATTTTGAAAAACAAAAGCTTATCCTTTTAGAACATTATAGTTATGGAGTATTAAGTGGCAAATACATTTCATACTGGCCTAATGGCAACATTAAAAAAGAAGGCAGCTATCTCAACGGGAAGAAACACGGCCAATGGATTATGTTGTACCCAAATGGCAAAACAGCTGGCCAGGAAACCTATATAGAGAATGGAGCACTTAGCAATGGACAATATTTTCATGCAGACGGATCTGTAGCAGAAAAAAATACTTTATTTAGAGATGCTTATTATAAAGACGGAGAAGAAGCCTATCTGGCAAAAATCAGTGAGCTGATAAAATACCCGTCATTTGCTGCTAAACAAAAGATGAGTGGCACAGTTAAAGTGTCTTTTACCCTTATGCCAAATAGTGAACTTAAAGATTTTAGAATTGCCGAAAGCAATAACGGCATGTTTAACCGCGAAGCATTAAGAGTAGTTAAAATGCTTAAAAACTGGGAGCCCGCTCTCGAATTTGGAGAAAAGACCGAATCTACTGTTATTGTCCCCATTGTTTTTAAACTCCCCTAACTATCTTTAAAAGAGCTGTTTATTTTAAAATAATTTTTTCATAACTTCATATAATCTTCATTCTGAATGTTCAATTTTATATCATTAAAACATGAAGATATTGTTAAACTAAATCGTCTTAAAAATGAAAAAATTATTGAGTTTAATTGCAATCGCTACTTTAGGTTTAAGTTCAGCTTTTGCACAAACACCAGCTGCTGCTCCTGCAAAGCAAAGCGTAACTGCAGCTAAGAAAGAAGTTAAAAAAGCTGAAACCAAAGCTACCAGTACAAAAGAAGCAGTTAAAAAAGATGTTAAACAAACAGAAGCTAAAGCCACGGCAAAAGTAGCTGACACTAAAAAAGAAGTTAAAAAAGTAGAAGCCAAAGCAGCTACTACAGGCGCTAAGCTTAAAGCAGACGGAACTCCGGATATGCGCTACAAAGCAAACAAAACTGCTTCAGCTCCAGGCCCTAAAAAGAAAGATGGCACACCAGACATGCGCTATAAAGCAAATAAAGAGGCTGCTAAAAAAAACTAACTGGTTAGGTTAAAAATAAAAAAGCTCCGTATCGGAGCTTTTTTATTTTACAATGTTAAAGATCTATGGTTTCTCCTATGCCCGGAAGCAAAAGGGTTTTCTGCGCTCTTTTAAAGCTTTCTAAGGCAAAATTCTTATCAATGGCAATTACCGGAAAAGAATCATAATGAACACCTATAACGGTGTTACATTTTACATAATCAGCGGCTATTGCAGCATCAGCTGGGTCCATGGTATAATTACCCCCTATTGGCAAAATAGCATATTCCAATTGGTACAGTTCTGCCAGTAACTTCATTTCAAGGGTAAGCCCTGTATCTCCGGCATAATAAATCTGTAAATTGTCGGCATCTATTACAAAACCCGCCGGATTACCGCCATAACTTCCATCAGGCAAACTACTTGAGTGCGTAGCCCAAACCATTCTTACAGAACCAAAATCAAACTTGTATTTTCCATAGTTCATTTCATGAACATTTGTTACACCTTGTTTTTCCAGCCAGGTATTGATCTCAGGCATACAAATAACTTTGGCATTGGTACGTTTGGCAATTGAAACCGCATCGCTGATATGATCGGCATGCCCATGACTTAGCAGGATATAATCGGCTTCAATTGAATTCACATCGATAGATTTTGCTAAAGAATTACCCGTAATAAATGGGTCGAACAACAATTTTGCTGTACTGGTTTCCAACAGGAAACAAGACTGGCCGTAATAGGTATATTTCATAAATGATCAATGTTGTTTTTTATCCTTATTTTCCGAATAATCCGCCAAGCCCACCTAACATATCTTTGGTAGCAGCCTGCATTTCTGTTGCGCTCACCTGTTCTGCCTGGCTAAGAGCTTTATTCATTGCCGTCTGCAACAATTCTTCCAACTCTTCCTTATCGGCCTGTTTAAAAAACTCTTCGCTAATATGTATAGCTGTTATTGATTTATTGGCAGTAGCAGTAACTTTAATTGCTCCTCCCTCTACCTCGCCGTAAACGGATATGGTATCTAATCTCTTCTTAATTTCTTCGGCTTTGCTCTGTGCAGCCATCAATTTATCAAACATAAAAATCTCTTATTATAGGTTAAGCGAAATTAACTGAATTTTGTTTTAATTGAAATGAATTAACTGTTCAAAATCTGCTACTGCTCTGCAATAGCAACAATTTGTAATTCAACACGCCTATCATAACGGTCTCCTTTACCTAAAGGGTAATTAGCCATCATACCTTTGTAGCTTAAGCGCTTTTTCTCTATACCCCTGTAAATAAGGTAATCGTAAATAATTTTGGCTCTGGCTTCAGAAAGGTTGCGTTCTCCGGTATCAAAATCAATTACATCTACTCCAGGTGGATTACAACAAATATGCCCCAAAATAGCTATACTATATTTCTTTTTAGCTAATAAAACATCTGCCAGACGTTCTACCACAGGTATAGACTGTTCAAGTATCTGGTGCCTGCTATTCTCAAACAGTACATTTTCAAGAATGATTTTATCTCCTACTTTTAAGGTGTCTGAAAAAATCTCGTTTGCTTTGGCGATTGGCACTGGTGGCAGATATTTAATAATGATATCAACTCTTCTGTTGTTGGCCCGTTCTGCATATACATCTTTTTTATCTTTCAGGGTTATTTTCCCTTTTCCTGTTAGCATCACTATTGCGCTTGGATCAATTCCTTTAGCTAATAAAAGTTGTTGAACATAAGCTGCTCTTTTGTAGGATAAAGTATCGTTATAGCCCTTCCTCCCTACATCATCGCAATAGCCTAAAATTTCTATTTCCTTTATTTTAGTCGTATCCAGTTCACTAATAAATTGCTTTATTAAAGTTTCCTGCTGTATTTCCAGTACGCTTTTATCGGTATCAAAATAAAAGGAATTGATTTTTTGCTGCTGAGCTTTTAACTGCGCAACAAAGATGATTAGTACCAAAAAGAAAGAAAAAGCTTTCTTAAAGCTCATACTTACATTAAGTTAGTTACATAAATATGATAAAAAAGCCCGAAAAAGCAAACAAATAATGATTTCTTTACATAAATATGCAAAGCATTATAATCTGCTTAAAGGTAGGTAACCTATAACTGGTTCATCTTCTTGCTGACCTGGTATTGGGGTAATCTTTATTTGATATGTGGCTTTATCCTGTTCACACAAAATATCTGCAATCTCAAAAATATCATCTACATCTACTCCGTATTTATCATCTATGTGCGAAACAGCACCTTCAAATCCGTAATGCTGATAAAAAGCGGTTTCTTTTGCCTGTTTGGTAGCCTCAGCTTTTCCGGTTGCAACGCTCAGGAATTTGTAATGAAACTCTTCAAAAATATGCTCCTTATAGCCTCCCAAATTCAGAAAGAACAATTTTTCTGCATGTACTACAGCCTGATTTCGAGGTACAATTTCAATGGCAAAATCATTAACACGGGTTATTTCGCGATAGGCATCAATATGTATTTTTCCATTAGCCTCCGGCCAGAAAGCATTTATCTTAGGAACCAGGCTCTTGAGATCTGCCGCTATACCAAAAAATATATCATGCTGCTCTGTATGCCTATCTTCAGGTTTACAGCCAAGCATAATCATAAAAAGTTTTACCTGATCTTTCATTTGTAACGGTATTGTTTAAAATATGATATTCTGAAACTTTATAGCAATATTAGAAGTTATGGAATTATAATGCTAATATATGTTTTTACAGCAAAAACCATTAGACGGCGGCATGTTATATACCGAAACTAATTTAAAGCAGGCTTTTCCTGAGCCTTTAAATGCCCTTACCGCCTTTATTTTTCTGCTTATTGCCATTTACTGGTCTTTTAAAATCCACAAGAAATACAAAGAGCATCTTTTTTTAAGTTTTTGCATCTTGTTACTGTATATAGGTGGCATAGGCGGAAGTATTTACCACGCCTTCAGAAAATGGCATGTATTCATTTTAATGGACTGGATACCCATTATGATCTTATGCGTTGCTGCCGGAATTTATTTCATGCTGCAGTTGATGCGCTGGTATTATGTTGTTCTGGTAATAGGAGTGTATTTGATTTTACGCTATTTGCTAAGATGGTTTATCAGTATAGAAGACCGGCAGCTTTTTATTAATATTAATTATGCAGCTATGGCGGGTCTGGTATTTTTCTCTGTGCTCAGTTATTTAATTTATACCCGCTGGAAAAATGTGAAATGGGTTATTGCTGCTGTAGGCGCTTTTATTGCCGCATTAACTTTTAGAATTGCCGATGGTTGGGGCTGGTTAAGTAACGGCACCCATTTTTTATGGCATATAATGGGAGCTATTGCATGTTTTTGTATGTTCAGCTATATTTATTTAACAGAAAATAACCAGTTAGAATCTTAAACCTGAGCTGATAATATTTCTATCAGTTCTTCACAGCGTTCTTCTATCTGCTTACAAACCGGTTCAAATAAGGCATTGTCAAAATAAGGGTCTGTAACGCTTTGCTGATCTGCCAGAAATAAGCTTATTTTATTTTTGCTTTCCTCATCATACAAAAGGCTTTGCACATCTCTCAGATTGTTATGGTCCATCACAAAAATATGATCATAGTAAGCCCGCATTTCAAATGTAAGCTGCTGCGCTCTTTGCTTAGAGATATCATAACCCAAGGCTTTAGCCGCAGCAATGCCCCTGCGATCGGGAGCCTGCCCGATATGCCAGTTGCCCGTACCTGCCGATGCGATTTCCCAGTTTAAGCCTCTTTCAAGCACTTTTGCCCGCATTATACCTTCTGCAAGTGGCGATCGGCATATATTGCCCAGACAAACCATTAATATTCTTTTCTCCGGTTCCATTTTAACTTTCTTCGTTAAAGAATATTTTGTAATAATTCATATCCTTCTCTCCGTCATATCCTTTTTCTATAAGCTGTTTGTTGCCGTGGATGTAAACGTGAAAGTTCTTATCTAACTTTAATACGCTCTTAAAATCTTTGGCTTGCTTTTTAACCGCCGCATTAGAAATATCAAAGGTATCGGCAATTGGGGTTTCAAACTCCTGCTCGTAACTTTGTTTGTAGTCTTTAAAGAGTGCGATCCCTTCGGGGTTTGCGATTACCTCATTTGCAAATTCATCCAGATCAAAGCTTTCTTTTTCTTTAAAGTATTTCATTGAGCGGTTAAGCAGATCTATTTTATCGGTCTTTTCTACTTCAAATTCTTCATCCAGCTTTTCGGTTACAAATGATTTATAAACGCCTAATATATTCTGGGTCTGGTTAAAGTTATCGTTACGCACCTTCAGTTTTAAAAACTCATCTTTCCAGTAAACCGCTTCTCCGTTTCTGTTGGTCTGGTCAATTACCGCTACTTTATACCCTTCTTCTTTTTCAGTGTTGAAAATAAGACATCCCTTATCTAATTTATTGATATTGATAGCTTCCTGTTCATAGCTGATGGTAAATCCGTTTTGTGCGGGCGATACCTTTAAATAGCTTTCTTTGGTTTCTGATTTAAAAATACCAATGGCATCATGCAAATCGCCCTCTATCTGAACATTTTCAAAATAGACCACATACACTTCTCCCGATTTTATTTTAGGGTGGTTAGAAATTTCATATAAATAGGTGGCTATTTTCTTGCTGTTCTCATGAAACAATTCTCCATTGTTAAAAACTTCTTCAGCAAAATGAAAAATCTCATTTAACGACAAATCATTGTTGGGATGCGTAAAGCGATATATTTCATTTATTTTTTGATAGGGCGCCAAAAAATACTGCTTCAATAACTGGTTAAGCAGTTCGTCCTGTATGTGCATAGATTTATCTGACAGCACATAAAATTCATCCTGCTGTTTATTGCCTACGCGATGTACTGAAAGTTCTGAAAGTGACGCTTCAAAAAATGATACCATAATAAAAATACCTGAAGCGCAAAGAAACGATTTTATCCTGAAGAAAAAACAGCTATATGAGGATAATCCTGATATAGCTGTTAATATTGCTTAAATTATTGATTGGGGATTATTTGTTTTTCTCCAAACGTTCAACCCGCTTGTATAATTCCTGAATTGCTTTATCCTTTTCTATCAGGTGCAGGGTAAGTTCTTCTATCTTCTTCAAGAGGATTTTGTTCATTTCTCCTAATTCTACCCCGTTTTGTTCTGCCTCTTGTGCCGAAGGTACTTCTGGTAAATGTTTATTCTTTTTAATGAACTGCTCTATTTCTGGCAATGATTTAGGCAGATAATTATCAGAGAATACGTAATCAGGCCAGTTGGCGGTTTCTACCTTAATCTCTTTTGCTCTTATTTTACCGTTTACAGATAGTTTTTCTGATGGGGTTAATGTGCCTATACCTACGTTTCCATTGGTTTTTAATGTCATTACATCGTTCCAGTACCCCGCTGTAAGCGTAAGGTCATGTTGGCTTTCTGTCCCTATTTTCCCATTATATAATGGGTGAGCAAACATTCCTACTTTTACTCCGCCACCAGAGGTAACCAAAAATTTTGCCTCATCCTGACTATGCAATTGCATTACTTTGTGCCAACCTTGATCATTATCTACATTTTCTATACCAATAGGGATGTGCCCATTAGTTTCTAACAACACCTTAGACCATGTTTGAGAGGGTAAGTTATTTGTGGTACGAAACCACAACTCCTGATTATAAAACCTTGATGCAAATTGCATTGCATAATTATTTGTGGTATTAGAATGTCTTACATCTAACATATGCCACCAAGTAGCCGGAGTATTAATCGGGTAGTTAGTAGGGTTTCCGGTTTCAAAAAACCCTGACGTAGCACCGGCATCACCTCTTAGGCCGGCATTATCTCTGGTTTGTGTAGTTTGTGCATAAACACTGCATATGCTTAAGCTAAAAACCAGCGTTTTTATAAGCTTCTTCATTTAGATTATTTGTTGGAATTAATTTGCTGCGAATTTAGGTATTTTAATTATTATTGGCTTAAAACTATGGACAATTTAATCATTTAAAGACCGCTTAATTTCTAAACCCTGTCTTTGCTGAAAGAGTTTTCTGTTATCATCAGCCTCGAAAAAAAAGAATAGGTATATTTTACCTTGGTATCCGGAAACGCTTTTTTCAAGGTTTCATCCAGGTCCTGTCCCAACAAGCTATTTAAAACAATCGTTTTCTCTTCTTTTAGATCTATGGCTATATAATAATAATATTCGTTATGTGAAAACGTATAGGCCCCTGCGCTCTTTTTAACATGCTGCATTGTGGCATAGATCTCTATCAAATCGATTTCATCAGAAGTATAGGTCTTGCCGTTTACGATTATCATGTTTTCCTGTAAAACAACAACCATATTTTCAGCATATTTTAAGTAATTTTTATAGAGAAGAATTACTGGGAGGATGTAAAAAGGAAAGAAGACCACAAGCAATAAGGACAGAGGGATAAATATATTTTTTTCAAATAAAAAACAAAAAAAACTACTGAGCATATTAATATCATTAAAGAATGAAAAAGCCCCTTCAATGATTGTATTTTTGTGTTTTTTGTTAATTTAAACCTATGATGTACACGCGGCACGCGTTCGCCAGCGAGGGCTTCAAAAAATGATACCATATTTAAAATACCTGAAGCGCAAAGAAACGATTTTATCCTGAAGAAAAAACAGCTACATGAGCTTATTGGTTTTAAAGAGACCAAATATTTTATACTCAATCATTAATTTAACGCTCTTTATTTATATAGCATACTTAGTTCTTGGTATATTTCTTAAATTGATTTTCCAAAAGCTCTTCGCCCATTTTTATATCTAGAATCTCCACTGCGTCCTTTTCAATTTTTACAATTGCATATTCAATCCTTGAGATTTCTTTTTTGTACGGAACATCATACGCTTCATTAAAATCTTTGATTATTAAAATGTATCCATTTTTATAAAAAGACCTAATATGTTCCGCTTCAGGTTGTAAAGAAAAAACCTTGATTAAATAAGTCTTGTTTTTATGCTGAATTAAAAGAAAGCCTTCTTCTTTACCTACTGCACTTTGAGAGTGCCCTTGCAACGAAATTAAATGAACCGGATACCCAGAAATTCTGAAACTTCCATTATAATTGAGCTCTGCATCAACCTGAAGAGCCTTAATATACTTTTCTATTGCTGATTTTTCATTACACAAACCAAAAAGCTTAGCTTTTGGATCATCAAAGTTGATACTATCGGTAACTTCAACCGAATGAAACACATTTTTTGCAATATTACAATCTCCGGCACTTTGAGTTATGATTTCGACAAGATTACTATTATAGTTCCATACAGATTTTTCTGTTGAACAAGACATTAGCATCGTTATCATTAAACAGAACATATAGTCGAAAGCAATCTTTAATCTCTTTATAATCATAGATTCTATATCGGAAAGCAGTTTTATAAAAGTATAATTTTATTTTCTTTTATGTACTTATACAGCGTGTCCTGTACCTTTTTAAAGCTCTCATTATTTTCTAAAACACTCATAAGGTCATCTCGAAATTTGATAATTCTTTTCGTTTCCATATTATTTCCACTAGTCAGCCTATCACTAATCGTGATATTTGCCTGAGTTTTTCCTTTTATATTAACCGATATTATTAAATCGATGGGCGGCATTACAGGCAATTCTTCACAGAATACTTTATCTCCATAAAAATCATATATCTTATTTTTGATATAAGAATTCTTAATTGATTGTTCTTCTTTTTTTGTTAGGATTAGGCTATCCTTGTATTTCATTATCTCAATTTTTGTTTCTCTTGAATTGAAGTCTATCTCAATCCAATGATTGAGATGAAATCTAAGATTATATAAAGATTGATCATATTTTTCATGGCAACTCCATAAAAGCATAAAGCTTATTATAATTGCTGTTCTAATTATTTTAGTCATGATCATAGTATCTAAACACACCCTCTAATTAGTTTCATCTCTTTATAAACACAAGTGATTATCTATAAATAGGTTTATTAAAAACACTTACCCTGACATTGTTTTTATCATAGAAATAACAGAACTCCTGCGTGTCAGCTATTTCAGCTTTCACTTTATATGATCGCTCAAATTTTTCACTTCTGAAATTTCGCTCAAAACTCGTTTTTGATTTTGGCAATAAAACAATACTGTTAATTTCAATCAGCTGTATGATATCTTCTTTTTCTATTTTAGAAAAGTTATCGTCTGAAAAATTTTCCATAAACAAATTCACTGCAAATTGGGTAGCCATTCTCTCTTTTTGCTTCATTACATTTGCTTCATCATAACAAACAGTAGATATAAATCGTTGATCATTTAAAGGGGGTGGAAATGCACATACAGTTGAAAGAGCCTCTTCTTCACGCACACTTGATGCATTATCTTTTACACTTATACGTATTTGTTTTTCGGAAAGATATATGGTATCCGAGCTTTTATTCTCTATGCAGAAAAACAAAAGATGGTTCATTTTACTTTTAGGATTCGTAGCAAACCCAATATAGGAAAAATGTACTTTTTCACTCAAAGTCTTTTTACAACTCATGGCTATACTACCAACAAATATGAGTGAAAATAACATTTGCTTTTTCATGCTTTCATTTTGGTTTTCATATGTTTGGGATGACTATTTATTCGTTTTTCCATAAAACAGTTCTTCACTTAAGGAACCGTAAAGCAAACAATAAAGTTAAGGTCTAATCTTAGGGAACTCAATAAGTAATCTAAATCTACTCTCCAAAAATCTAATTCATATAGTTCCTCTTTATTATGAGTAAAAAGAAATTTCAATACCCAAATCTAATATGGAGCATAGTTCTACCAATTCTTTTGGAAAATAAGCCCCATGAACAGCATCTTGTTTACTTTGATAATGAACTCCAAAATTTATGGTAGAAAAGTCAATATTGGGAAAGCTTTTCACTATTTCTAATCTTTTTTTGTTTTCTCTCAAAAATCTTATAGCATCACTTATTTGCTCTTGTAAGTCAAAATCTTCATTTTTACTTATTGGCAAGGTAATACTCGAATAGTCTCTAATTCTTTTCCCTATTTTTTCTCCTTTATATTTAATAGTGATGTTCTCTAGCCCTATCCTTAAAGACAATTTATTAACATCTAAATTTTTACCTAAAATACATACTATACATCTCATATTTCTAGCTTTTATGGAATAGGAATAAGATTTCTCGGTGGAAAAATTCTTGATCCTTTACATATTTATCATTTTGAAAATCAATGTATAAGTTTATAGTTATCTTGGTTAGAACTTACGTTATATATTTTTAGCATTGACATATAAAAGTTAGAATAAGAACTATGTACTCCAAACCTAACAGCAGTACTATAAGAATATTTATAGACTGTATTTTCTGAAAAATTACTATTGCATGAAGAACCGAATTTCATGGTTATTTCTACATTAGCGTCGGCTAAAAAATGTTAAACATATAAATCTACATCAAAATGCACATTTAACTTCCCAAAAATACCATTATACTCATCTCCCAAATGAACCCAAGGGGTACTTTCCCTCTTTAGCGCAAGTCTTCGTGCCATAGACCGAGCCATGGCCCGACTTGTGCTTTAGCTACAATAGCGCTATCTCCTAACAGGCACAAGTCATCATACTCTAAAACCCAAATCACAAGACTTGCGCCAAACTGGGTGTGAAGAGCAAGCGCTTAATGCTACAACAAATTAAAGATATCTTGATGCTTTTTCTCATCTTGGAAAATAGAAATAAGATTTTAGCCTAACTTTTAGGTTTCTCATTACTTTTGATCTCAAACCCCAACTCCAAAATTATTTCCTTAAATGATTTGTTTTCAAAATGGGATGAAAATATTTCCTGTAGATTACTCAAAGATTCAGCTTCCCAAGCATTCTTTGTATAATTAATATGTAGCAGCTTTTTTTCTATATTACTTTTTGTCACTTCATTTTTTAGAAAATGACTAATCTCCATATCAAAATCAGCAAGATTAGTAGTTTTACTCGGCCAATCATTTATAGCTGATAATAATATAGCTATTATTTCTCGTATGAAAAGCGATATTCCTTCATTTTCTTGCGCTTTTTCAAGTTCGGTTAAAGTCAGCTCCGTTTTCATAAATTCTTCAGGGAATGTTTAAATTCGTTAGCGTCAATCTACTCACCAGTTTCAATCCATTTTTCTATTTTTTTCTTTTCTAGATATAGAGCTTCGTTATCCATGCCAAATTTTAAGTAGAAATATTTTTTTCTTTTAAATCCACCATTTTTTGCAAAAATAAAGTTGGGAAATGTTGAATAAAAAAGATTAAACTCTTTCACATATATGTTATATTTTTCGACAATTTGATTTAATTCAATAGCATCATATTGAAGACTATCCAGCTTTCCTTTTAAAGTCGCCTTTTCTGTGTAACAATGTTCAATTTTTAGGTATTGTTTATTGGTATTGTATTCAAGTAACCACAAAGCCTCTACATCTTTGATATTTCTTTCCTTCTTATTTTTAAGAATGGTTAAGCGTAAAGAATCAGTGTTACAATTTATACCATTAACAACGGAGAGGCTATCTAAATCAAACAATCTCTTGGCGCTTTTTTGATATAATGATGTCCAAATTAATTCTATGTCGTTGTTTTTTTCTTCCAGCTCTTCTAAGATACTGCGTTTAAATAAATAAAAAACGCTGAAGCAAATGATTGCAAATGCAGTTACAATGATTAATAAAACGTATACCTTTTTTTTCATAATCTTTATTTACCAACTACTTCGTGAGCCTCCTCTACCAAAATAAACAGAAAGCACTAATAGAGCTAATTCTTTGAGACAAATTAATTCCATTAAGAGGGATAGAATATGCGATAGAACCAAACAAAATCTAAAATCACAAACAAGATTAAGCTTAAAGTAGCTGCAATTGTAAAAGCACTTGGCTTGGCCCCTTTTTTATAAAATAAAACAACTAACGGAACCAGTATTAAAAAACCTAGATAAAAACTAAAATATTTAATAAAATAGCTTGCCGGGATAGCTATTTGACTTAATAAATCATGGTATTTTTCTATACTAATTTTATGTTTTATATATCCTTTTAATATAAACATCCCCATAAATGAGAGTATGATATATATTAAAAAATAAATAAGACCTTTTTTATATTTTATTTCGATGCTGTATGATATTATAAGGGATAGATTATTTCAAGAACAAAACAAGTGTTGAACAACTCATATTTTCTTCGCTTGGGGTGGTAAATATGAGTTCATCTATAAAGAACCGGATATAATTCTCATAATTATGCTAATCAAGGATAGCCGATCTTCCAATTTAGTTTTTTAAGGTCTTCTGAAGTGAATGTTTTCTTGCTTTCATAAAGTTGTCTGTTTACTATTTCGTTCCATGTATGGTTGCGTAACGTGGGTACTGAGAAAAAGAAAAACGTAATTTTCCCTCCATATTCTTCATCTATTAATTTCTCCCAAGATCCAAATAGCGGCAATTCCATTATGGTTTTTGGAGGAATTCGCCCATTATAACTCAACGTATCTAGTTTTTTAAGTTGCAAGCCACCCAAAAAAAGACTATCAATGGGCCTTACATAAGGTGCCGGAGAATAAAAATAATAGATTGAGCCATTAGAATCATTTGAGATAACAAGGGCTTCTTTGTTTCTGCATTGACATAGCATTATTAACAATAAAGCAAAAAATAGAGAATAAATATTTCTCATTATTTTTTTAAGAAACCTTTCTACTATCAACATATCCATTATACTATTTATATTAAAGGAAATCTTGCCTCGCTGGCGCACGCCTATGGCGTGTGCATAACATTAACCCTTACATATTTTTCTCCCGTACTTTTCATTAACACACCTAGCCATTCTTTATTATAACTCGTTACCAATCCACTCGCCAGTTTCAATAGGATTCCTAATCAGCAACAAACACATGTTAAACTAGCTTTCTTCCCTTTAAGGTTATAACCATAATAATTATGATTATAATCCCAATAACAACTCTACCAATAAGATAGATATCTTCTATTATATTCATATTGGCTAAAAACTGTCTGTTAATTTTATCCAGCATACCTATATGAATAAAAAACAAGATAAACGCCAGTAGATTTTCTGTGCTTAATCTTTTACACGGGATAACCCAAGGGAATAAAAATAAAAGGATTACCTGATAAACAAATAAATACCACGGGTGGCTAAAATAGTTCCAGCAAAGACCGATTAACATATAGATAAATACCGCTATTAACATCTTATAATGATTCATTATTAATTTTTTAATTGTTTCGAGGTTTCGGAGCTGGTGGTGGGGCTTGGGGCTTATTATATATAGGTTTCCCAAATGAACCCAAGGGGTACTTTCCCTCTTTAGCGCAAGTCTTAGTGCCATATACCGAGCCATGGCCTGAATTGTGCTTTAGCAATAACGCTATCTCTAAAACCTAACAGGCACAAGTCATCATACTCTCAAGCCAAAACCACAAGACTTGCGCCAAACTGGGTTTAGATTTAAGTGGCCGCGAGCGAACACTTAAACCAGTTAGGGGTTAAACCACCTTTTTTTCTTAACTACATTTATTAAATGTTCTATCTTAATTTTTGGTTTTTCATCATTTTTTCTAAAAAATAAAATTTTCAAAGGATTAAATATTTCCAGTTCACAAAATTTATCATAATCTAAATCTGATGCTTCTATATTAAATTTTTCGATAAAAGACATTAGAAAATCCTTTTTATCATCCCCATACATACCTAAATCATCCAAAGACTTCTCAATGGTTATTTTATTTTTATTATAAGACCAAAAAGCGCTTATGAACTCTTTTACTTCCTCGAAATGATCTACCATATTAACTAATAATATTTATTATCTTCAATATTGCTTTGCCACAATTCTTTATAGCTTGGTTTTGCATTATCCATTTCTCTACCTTATTAATCTATTATATATCTTTTGTGTATTATAGAATGTTTTACTTACATCGTATGCTAGTATCCCCCATCCAACAATAGGGATGCTTCTACCCATAAATCTCCCTAAAACATTCGTGAATTTCAATGTAAATCTATTAGATATGGTCGGCAATCTAACTGGCATTTTTTGGGGGAATGCTTTTGACAATTCTTTTGAAAGCAATGAAGTCCCTTTCGAAGCGCCAGGTGTTTGAAATGGCTTATCAATAAGTCCCATCCCATCTATTGCTGCTCCTAGAGCTAAAATATCTTTTATCCCAAATTGTTCTGCGGCTTGGTCAAGTAAAATATCCCTATATAATTCTGCTTTATTTGTATATTTCTTGCCATTATACTCGTACTCCCTTTCCTGCATTATCATGTGAGCCAAATGGTTAAGCGTTGTCACAGTTGCTCCTGTTGCTGCACCTTGCCAAAAATCCCCTCCTGTAAGTTCGGCTCCAACCCCTCCAGAAAGAGCAGAAAAAGCAATATTTCCCAACCCGCTTTCAGCCACTTTACCGCCCCACGCCTGCCAACCACTTCCTGCTAAAGAACCTAATCCCCCAGCAGCAAAGCCCTGCAAGAAATTCCCTCCAGATAATTCAGATATACCTCCCTGAGCAATCCCATGAGCCAAACCTCTCAATACTTCATGGCCAAATTTGCCTATTTCGCCAAAAGCACTCCCAATTCCTGCCGTTGCTATTCCCGATACGGCTCCAAAACCTATTGATTTGCCAAATTGCCCCCAGTTCCAATTATCAAATCCTCCTTTACTAAAAGCCACGCTTGCCGTATAGCTAACTGCTGCTATAGCAGCCCCAGTAATAGCGGCTTTAGCTACAAAAATTAGTGCCGGAACAAGCCATATAAATTCACCATTCGGATCATTAGCAATCAGAGGATTATTCATCACATACCCATATCTGTTAAAGTTTTGTGTATTAGAGGCATCCTGTACAAAGTTATCAGGAGATAAAAACCTATGCAACTTAGGATCATAGAGCCTGCCGTTCATATGGATCAGCCCAACGCCTAATAAATGTTCATGCCCCGTATAACCCCGGTCTAATACCACAAAAGCTGTTAAAGGGTTGCCATTGCCATCGGTAAGCGCTACAATGTTGCCCCAGGCATCAAATTGCCTTTTCTCTACGGCATTGCCGTTTACATCTGTAATGAGCACTATGCTACCCAGATGATCACGGTGCAGGTAATACAGATCCTGCACAGTGCCACTGTTGTTATGTACTTCTTTGTAAATAGCTGGTGCACTATAGGCATCTCCGCCTAGGTAAAATACAAAGCTGGTCTCGCCCGTTGTTAGGTTACGGGTAATTTCCATCCCCCCATCTTCGCTGTAATGCCGACGCATAGGGCGCAGCATTTTATCGGCATCGGTACTGCCATAGTACATATGGCTGCGCTGCAATGCCGCATTGTACTGAAAATCTATTTGCTCTGCACCTTGCTCATTGATGTTTACGGGTTGTTTAAAAGCATTAAAACTAATCTGCTGCAAGCTGCGGCTTTGGTACCAGTTGTAAGCTGTGGGCGTTGGGTTGTTCAATTCAGTTTGCTGGTAGCCTGTTCCGCTATATACATAATTGCCCAACTGGCTGTTTTGGGTAATACGGCCACGTGCATCATAGGCCTGTGTATTGCTGCCATTGTTATCATTAAAACCAATAAGTCGGTCTGAATTATCGTAACTAAAGCTTTCGCTCCATGATAGCGCACTGTTGCTACGGCTGTTTAGGTTGCCCCTTTGTGCATCAAAACTGTAACCTAATGTCATTAAGGTTGCCGGGTTAGTACCTGTACGCTCGGTTATGGCACTTTGCGGCAGGTTAAATGCATCATAAGTATAGGTGGTTTTAAGATTAGCCCCCTGTAATTCTGTAGCCAGTAAACCATTAGGTTTTAGGGTTTGGGTTTTACTGAGGATTTGCCCTGTAGTCTGGTCTGTAACCTGTAGCACCTCTCCATTTTGGTAGGTATAAGCTATTGTACGGTTGGCCGTAGTATTGCTGGCTTTATCTTTAGCCTGGTAAGTTTCTGTAGCAATACGATCAAAACTATCATAGGTATAGGTTTTGGTAAAGGTTGCGTGCACATTGTCTTCTACCGTGCTGGCAAGGCGTTTATTGTTATCGTAAGTATAAGTATAATTGGCATTATTCCCATCAGTATTTGTAAAGGTTAAGCCCTCTAAGAGTTTGGTGGTAGTGTTATAGCTGTAAGCATAACCCAGATTAGTGGCATCGCCAGTAAGGGTTTTGGCTGTGAGCTTGCCCGTTGCGTTATCATAAGTATAGCTGGTGGTACCCTTAGGGGTAGTTTCTTGCGTAATTTCACCAAAATCGTTATAGGCATAGGTATATACCCCCGCACTAGGGTCTGTGAGCTTGGTTTTCCGCCCCCAGCCATCGTACTCAAGGCTTTGTATTGCACCATCATAATTCGCATTTTTTAACCCTCCATGTGCATAATAAGCGTAATTTATAGTTCCTCCTGGATCTTGCAAACTTATGGTCTGCCCTAATGCATTTTTGGTGGTGGTTATGCTTTTGGTCCCGTCGTTTACCGTGGTGCTTAGTCCGTTATAACTATAATTGGTTACCTTGCCCGTATAAGCGGTGGTTTTCTTTATACGCCCGTATTCATCAAACGCTGTTTCATTCCACTGGTTATAGCTACCCGGAGCCGCAGGCTGACTTTGACGGTAAGCACGTCCATATACATCATATTGGGTAGCTGTACCCACTAAACTACCTGTTAAGGTTTTTTCGGTTACTTCCGTGCTTTGGCCTAAATGGTTGTAATAAGTAACTTTTTCATGCCCCTCATCATCTGTTTCGGTAATGATATAACCGTTAGGCCCTGCCTGATAATTGGTATAGCTCTTTTTACCGGCATAATCTGTTTTTTCTTTGGGTCTGCCCCAAATATCATAAGTAAAGCTTGTAATCTGCCCGTAAGGGTTGGTTTGGGTCAATATATTCCCTGTTCCCAGATCATAGGTATATGAGGTGGTTAAACCTTCTGCATCTGTAACGGAGCTAACAAATCTACCTGTAGGATCATAAACAGAAGAGGTGCTTCTTTGCCCGTTGTTAGGCGTAACTATTGTTTTTTGTGTAACATTTCCAAAAGTATCATAAGTAAGATTTTCGGTTAGCCATACTGTACCATTTCCTTTTCTTTTGATCTGTGTAGGCAAACTTCCGGTATAGGTATATTGCTCTTCTGTGGTATGGGTATCTCCACTTATACTGTTGGTTGTTTTACGGGTAAGGGGTCTGCCAATGTAGTAACCTGCCGGGTTATTATCATAGGTAATTTCTTCTGTTTTTATGCCCGCTCCACTTAAATTTGTAGTGGTTTTGGTAATGTTATAATAATTGTCGTATTCATTAAGTTGTAACGTATGGGTGCCATTTAACAGATCTTTTGTACTTACTGATATTGGCGTATTGATGAACACTTTATTAGGCAGCAATGTAGTTTGATAAGTATAATCGGTACGGGTTATGTAATTGTAAATGGTGGCTCCATCGTTAATGCCGGTGGCTGGATCCATAATACGCGCTACATAAGTGCCGTTGGCTCCATTGGCTTCAAAGCCCGGCAATAAGGTAATGGAGTTAGATGCCTCTGAAACCTGGGCATTGTTTACCTCATTAGAGAGTGTGATATCAGGCAGAGGAACCGCACTGTTAACAACCGAGGGGTTAAGATAAAATCCTTTTGAAGTAAAGGTTTTAACCGGAGCTCCACGTAGCTGAGGGTTAGACAGAACAATATCAAACATAAGATTAGGATCTGCAGCATCAACATGCCAGTTACTTCTTATGGTTTTACCAAAGCCCATAAACCCAAAACCTTCCATATGCGATACGCCAAGGCCATAGCCAAAAACCTGTTGTATAGATGATGATTTATAGGTTCTGGTTACTTTAGTTACCACATTAAGTCCCGGAATATTTTCTATATCAACAAAAGGATATACCTGCTCAATACTTGAATCATAGGGTATTATTCCGGGAATCTCTTCTGTTGTTAGGGGTGCGTAATCAATCTTATAGGTTACATTATCCTGGCTTATTTGTTTTATCTGCGCTTCAGATTTAAAATCTTTCTGAAAATTAAAAATGCGCATCGCATCTCTGCTCAACAGGCCGAACTCTAATCTAGGATTAATCTTATCAATATTTAAAAACACGGGCATCGGGTAATGGTCGCCAATGCTTAGGTTACCCGTGCTTCCACCAAGCTCAAAATGTTGTTTATAACTAGGTGCCGTTCCTGTATTATGGTAAACCGTTGCTTGTGCAGTACCTCCTACATTGTTTTGGGTAGACGAATTTGTCTCTATAATATCTGTCTTGCCATCGCCATTTATATCAACAGGTATTAAATTGTATTCTTTTAAAGTAGTACCATCCCACGTTGATGTTTTTCGACTAAAAGGATAATTTTCTTCCTGTTTTTGAAATGCCTTACCTGTTGACAAGAACATGGCAAATAAATTGTTAAACCCGGTAGAGAACATAACATCTGTTTTGCCATCGCCATTATAATCGCCAATTAGAATTTGTTCATAGAATTTAATTCTCGTATCAGTTGTTTTCCATAGCAACTCCATAGCAGAATTTGATGAGTTTAGGCCATATACATATAATTCTCCATCAAATATCTGCATAAGATCTGTTTTGCCATCGCCGTTAAAGTCTCCGGTGTATAAATGACTTTTGCTGTTTATATAAGGATGCTCCGTATAATCACGAATTAACATTCCCAGGTCAGTTACAAAGTTTGTAGATAATCTGTTATCCAGGCTGATCAAATGAATAGAAGACCCGAAACCATTGTAAGCCTGATCGCAATTACCTGGGTTATATTGCGGATCTGTAGGGTCTTGCGGATATTCTCCGGTTACAAGAATCGATTCAGATATTGCTAGAACATCTGTGATACCATCGCCATTAAAATCACCGGATAAAAACGTCATTGGCTTCTTGTCCCCTCCCATAGGATAGCCTGTACATTCTGAATTAAATGAAGGGGTTAAAGGTACATTTTCCCAAATCCGTTCCTGCTGTAAGATGATGGGGGCATATGGGGCATTGGCGTATGTAGAGAATTTATACGAAGTGCCATTATTGCTTTTTACAATAATAACCCCTTGCCTTGATAACAATTTATGTTCAGGATTTAAAATGTTCCCTGAAAAGATGTTAATAAAGTCTCCGATATTTACTTCATTTCCTATTTTAATTTGCTGGGTATTTAATTGTGGATCGGTATATAGCCAAAATCTGTTTTTTTCAAATTTCCTATACACCAGTATATCCATCATCCCATTTCCTGAGTAATCCGCAATAACTGTTTCAAAATGACTACCAATATAATTGTTAGGACCTAGTAAGTTATTAATGGTTGTTACACTCACATAGTTTGATGTTGTGCCGTAACTAAAATTAATGGGCTCTAAAAAGGTTGGATTGCTTCCATCTAACTCTCTTAATTGTACTATTCTTTTATAATTTAAAACAGGAACATTCTCGTAAATCAAGGAATATGTCCTGAAAGGACTCCCATTAGCAATAATTTTTACTTTGTCTAATAAGCTTTTTCTGTACAGACGTTCCCCTCCAACATAATTCATTTCGGCACGATTTATTTCCTCATATTCAAATTGAATTTTATTGAGACCCGGAGTACTTCCCATTGAACCGTAATTAATTTCGGTTACAATGATGGTATTATCTGATACTGCATAAACATAGTTTATTCTTGCGCCTAAACTGTTTTCCATATAGGTTAAAGCATAGCTGGTATTGGTCATAGCATTTGCATTTCCCCCGTAAACAGCTTTAGACCCATCAGGGTAGAATACTTCAAAATAGGCGGGACCATAATTAGCTCCCGATGGAGACACGCCTCTTGAAACTATCTTTATATTTGAGAAATTTTCGGTTTGATATTCAGCTCCATCGGCTCCATAAGTGCCATTTTTCAATACAAGCCGCTGGCCATCTAACGCAAAACGGTCATTCTGGTCAAAATTAGTTCCGGTTATTTTACCATCGTGAAAATAAGAAGACGCTATTCTTGTAATTGAAGATAGCCCAGATATATTCCACCCTAAACCCGTTGTTCCATTTCCAGCCTGGCTATTGTAGGTTAAACCTATTTGAGGCACCATATTTCCTATCCCAGGAGGGAGTGTAAAAGGAATACTATAAGTAGCCGATCCGGTTTGAGACACATCTAAAACACCATTAGTTTTACCCAAAACAGTGCTTGAGCCTGAAGAGACAGCACTAACCTGTTTAGATTTTATACCAATGCTATCCATTCCTTTTGCAACCAATCCATCGATATTCTTAGGAAACTGTAGTTCAATGGTATTTTTAATGATTTCTGTTTTTAAATCATTTTCTTTTAATATTGGAGAGACCTTAGGCCCTATCGTATCATTATTTAGGTTTTTATATTTTGCCTGAGACTTCACATAATTAGGTAGAAGGCTAATAAAGCCAATCAGGATTATTGAAAAAAAGCGTTTCATCAATTAGTTCTTAATTACTTTAAAGGTTTCTCTTTTTTGATTAGAGAGTACGATATATACAATATAGGTACCTACAGGCATATGGCTAAACGGAACCGCAAGCTCCTGTTGTGCAGGTGTGGGTTTCAGATCATGTGTTTTTACACCTGTTACGGTATAAATGCTGATCTCTTTTACATAAATCTTTTCATTGCTTTGCCAACTCAGGTTCAGCACTTCTTTAAAAGGATTAGGACTTGCAATAATCTTGGTCATTTTAAGCTGCTGCTTATCTGAATCATGGTTTTTAATTTCCATTACCAGGGGCTCTGTATTGCTTTGGGAAGTACCCGGTCTGCAGTTTATACAGATCCATTGGCGTTGAGTTTGATTGCCTGCTGCATCATAAGTAAAAGAAAGCTGCTGTGCAAACCCTTTAAAACCAATAGTTGCTAAAAAAAATAGAAGGGAAAGAATTTTGAACTTCATGAGGGCATTTTTGATTTTGGGCCAAAATAATGCCTTTTTTTAAAGAAAAGCAAAATTAATGTACTTCAAAACAGGAAGTACATTAATTCATATTTGTTTTTGACAGTAAGAATAAGGATAGTTAACCAAAAAATAACTTATTATGCGCTGTTATTTAACCTCACTTTTCTTCTTCATCCTCAGGTTAAGCATTTCTACAATCACAGAAAAAGCCATGGCAAAATAAATATAACCTTTGGGTATGTGCTGATCTAAACCTTCTGCTATCAATGAAACACCGATCAGCAATAAGAAAGACAGCGCCAGCATTTTTACGGTAGGATGCCTGTTTACAAAATCACTAATGGCCCCGGCTGAAACCATCATGATAATTACTGCAATAATTACCGCAGCAATCATAATTTCTATATGTTGTGCCATACCTACGGCTGTGATTACTGAATCGAGCGAAAAAACAATATCTAAGATCAGAATTTGCACAATGGTACCAGCAAATGAATGAGGTTTTACGTTTGCCCCTTCTTCTGTTTCTCCTTCCAGCTTCTGATGAATTTCATGGGTGCTCTTATAGATCAGGAACATACCGCCTATTAAGAGAATCAGATCTCTGCCCGATATTTCAAACTTTTGCAGCCACTCTGCGTCCGTTAAGCCAAACCAATGCCCTATGCTAAACAGTGGTGCCGTAAGAGTCATGATCCAGTTTAGTGATAATAAAAGCAGTACACGGGTAATCATGGCTAAGGCCAAACCCAATTGCCTTGCTTTTTTCTGCTGACTTTGCGGAAGTTTGTTAGACAGGATAGAAATAAAAACAATATTGTCTATACCTAAAACGATTTCTAAAACCGTTAAAGTCAACAGAGAGATCCATGCTTCGGGAGTACTTAAAAATTCCATATGTAAGGCTAAATTATCTGCTACTAAAATAAAAATTGGAAGCGGTTTAACCATAAAACAAATGATTAATTCTGTACCAATCCTCTCTTATTGTTTTTTATTGCGCTGTTTGGATTTCAGAACGCAAATATTGTTACATTCCTCCCGGTTGTTTTCTACTATTTAGCTACCATACAAAAAAGCCCCGGAATAATTCCGGGGCCTTTGGTTCATTTGCTTGTTTGTTTGGCTTTAGTTAAATCTTACACTTCCATATTGTGATTTTACGCTAATATTTGATGCTCCTCCTTTGTTTACTTTACCCTCATAATCACTACGTGAGCTGTAATTTCTGTCGTCATTCAATTTACGTGCACTTACATTGCTGCCATAGCTAAAGCCGCTGTTAGCTGTATTTACATTAAAATCTCCTTTAAAGTTCGCTGCAAACCCTAAATTAACTGTAGTATATTGTGCTTCTACATTAATTGTTTTAGAGGCGCCTTCTATTTCGTCTATGTTCAGTTTACCGTATTGCAGTTTACCGGTAAAGATGCCATTGAGTTTACCCACATTTACGGTTGTGTATTGTGCGGTAAGGCTTAAGCCCCCTATTGAACCAATGGTAACACCTCTACCGTACTGCGCTTTAACATTAGCTGTTTTCTTTACTGATTTAACATCTACTGAAGTGTGTTGTGCTTCTAATTCCAGTTCGTCAACATTACCTATTTTTACCCCTCCGCCGTACTGAAATTTAAATTTTCCTGTATTTACATTTTGCAAATCTGCTTTACCATATTGTATAGAAATGTAATTATTATTGCTGTTAAGATTTCCGGTAACCAGGTTGCCGTATTGTACCTTTATAGAGGTAGCACCATTGTAATCTGGCATTTCTACATTTCCGTATTGCTGGCTAAGCGTTAAAGCATTGCTGGCTGGCATATAAACCGTCATCATTACCTTTACTTCACGTCTCCAGCTTCTGCCATTACTTCTGCCTCTTCCCATGTTATTATTTCTATCATTGATAACAGTTTTAAAACTAACCTGATTACCATTTTTTGAGGCTTCTATGTTTACGTTATCAATTAGGGTTTGAGCTTCGCTTTCGCTATCTGCATAAGCTTTGATATCTGCATCTACCTTAATCTCGTTCTTATTCCAGATCTTAATTACCATACCGCCATAAACGTTTTTTAATTCTATGTCGTCATTCTTATCTATGCTAAATGACTTGGAAAATGTTTTCGTTTTCTGCGGCTCATCTTGCATATCCTGCGAAGAAGAATAGGTACTAACTGTTTCTACTCTATCTCCGTTAGAAGTTTTAGTTCTTGAAACAGAAATATAAGACTCTAAAGAAGATTCTGAATTCTTCGTTCCGGCGTAAACCGGAGCTGATGCAATTTTTCTCTCTTTTTTTGTAACACGTGGCGCATCTGGTGCCTCCTGTGCTTTTATTTGGGCCGAGAATAGGATCAGGGCCATCATACCAAATAGTTCTTTTCTCATTGTGTTAAATATTTTGTGAGCGTTCTGCCCGGTTTATTGTATTATTTATCCTCGCTATTTTTTGACGTCATTTATAGCTTTTATTATAAGCTGCTGTCTTTCTTATATGCATCAACCTGCGTTATAATACTTAACTGCTGTGTTAAAATTTGCAGTTGAATCTCCCTGTTCTTCATCATGGCTTTAACCACCATCTCACGGTTTACACTGGTTTGCAGTTTCTTTTTCAGATCTTCATAGTCTCTGTCTAACCTGCTTAGATCTGTGGTAAACTCCTGGTACAGTTCGGGATTTGTTTTAGCATAATTGTTCAGGCTGTCTCGTTTTTCTTCAATCATACTGGCAAAACGCACTTCTTTTTTAGCCAGTGTAGGGTTAATATCCGCTACTTCAATACTCTTATTTAAACTGCGATAGCTATAGCCAAAATATATTCCTATACCCAATATCAGAATCGCTGCCACACTCATCCATCTGTAAAGTTTAATGGTTTTGGGCGCTCCTTTTTTAGCCAGATCTGCCTCAATTCTGTTCCATAATTCTTGAGATGGGCCTTTCTCTTCAAATCGCTTCTTATTGTCTTTTATAAAGCTCTCTAACTTATTATTCATCTTTCTACTCCTTTCGTTTCCAACAAACTAATTAACTTACGTTTTGCCCTCATGTACTGTGTGCGGGAGGTATTCTCTGTTATTTTCAGAATATGAGAGATCTCTTCATGATCATATCCCTCAAACAGATAGAGACTTAATACCACCCTGTATCCATCGGGCATTCTTTCCATTGCATTTTTTATCGCTTCTACTTTAAGCATGTTATCTTCCGCATCGTCTGCTCCTTCATCCGCAATATCCACATCATCCATGCTCACCAGTTCCATTTTACGTTTACGCAGATAATTAATGGCCCTGTTAATTACAATCTGCTTAATCCATAGGCCAAAGGTTGTTTCCTGCCTAAAATCGGCTATGCGATTAAATGCGTCTAAAAAAGCTTCCTGTAACACATCTTCTGCTTCTGCTTCATCGTTCACAATACGCAAGGCCACGTTATACATTGCCCCGGCATACAATTTGTACAATTCAAATTGCGCCTTCCTATTGCCTTTCTTGCAATCGCTAACTAAAGAAGTATGCTTGTCTACGTAAACAGTTTCCAAATTTTAAAGCTTTCTGAACAAAAGACATCGCTTTTTTTAAAACGTTGCATGAAGTTATAAAAATTTTTTTCTGTTGATTGAATCTTGCTTAATCGGCCTTAGAAGCTATTTTTAAAAAAGCCTATCTTTGCATTTGATGGCACGTATTATTGCATTTGATTATGGCACCAAACGCATCGGTTTAGCCGTTACCGATCCTTTGCAGATTATTGCTACCGGTTTAGATACCATACACCCTAAAGATATTATTCCTTATCTTAAAAAATATATGGAGACAGAGGCTATTGATGCCTTTGTAATTGGCGATCCTAAACAAATGGATGGCTCTCCTTCTGAAAATGCGCAACATGTAAAGGGCTTTTGTACAACGCTAAAAAAGAACTTTCCGCATATTCCACAACACTTGGTTGACGAGCGCTTTACTTCAAAAATTGCCCAACAAACCATTATGCAAAGTGGCCTCAAAAAGAGCGAGCGCAGAGATAAAGAGCGGGTTGATACCATATCGGCCACACTCATTTTGCAATATTTTATGGATAAAACCCGTTTATAAAAACATGATCAGCGAAGAACTACAGGAACTTTTACTGCATTACTGCGAACCTGAAAACGATCTGTTAAAGCACATAGACAGAGAAACCCATCTTAAAGTGCTTATGCCAAGAATGATAAGCGGACATTATCAGGGAAGGGTTTTAAGTCTTTTGAGTAAACTCATTTCTCCTAAAAGAATTCTTGAAATAGGCACATTTACCGGTTATGCAACTTTATGCTTAGCTGAAGGCTTAACAGATGAAGGCATAATCTATACGCTGGATGTGAATGCCGAGCTGGAAGACATGGTAAGAAGCAACTTTGCAAAATCGCATTTAGAGCATAAAATAAAGTACCTGATTGGCGATGCTCAGCATAGTTTACAGAATTTAAATGCAGAAACTTTTGATCTTGTTTTTATAGATGCCGATAAAAAAAATAACGGGACTTATTACGATCTGGTTTTTGATCAGGTAAGACCCGGCGGGTTGATTATAGTAGATAACGTGCTTTGGAGCGGTAAGATTGTAAAAAAAGCACAAGATAAAGATACCCAGAACATACATTTATTTAATGATAAGGTTAATAAAGACCAAAGAGTAGAAAAATTAATCTTGCCCGTTCGCGACGGGTTGTTCGTTATACGGAAAAAATAATGTAACCCACACATGAAAAACTTTACTTTTCTTGTATTGGCGCTTCTCAGCTTTAACTTGGTTAAAGCACAATCTGTAACTCAGGATTATATAATTGAGAACGCACCAAAAGCGCAAGAGCTCATGCGGCTGCACCTTATTCCGGCCAGCGTTATTTTAGCCATAGCCATACATGAATCCGGTGCTGGAACAAGTAAAGTTGCCCGCTATCTGAACAATCATTTTGGCTTTAAAGGCAAAAACAGCAGTACAGAAATACGATCTTCCTACAGAGATTTCCCCACAGTAGATTCATCTTATAATCACTTCATTGTTTTTTTAAAAAGCAGGGAACATTTTAACGGTTTATTTGATAAATATGATCAATACGACTTTAAGAACTGGGTAAAAGGTATACAAAAAGGGGGATATGCCGGAAGCCGGAAATGGGGCGCTCAGGTAATGGCCATTATCAATAAATACCAACTTTGGAGTTATGATGAAAGACCCGACGGCTATGAAGAGCCTTTGGTTGAGCCCGAACCTGTAAAAGCTGTTAAAAGAGCTCCTCTGAAAACTTATATTGTTAAATCAGGAGATAATCTGAGCATGATTGCCAAGAAATTTAAAACTTCTGTTAAGTCTATCATGACAAAAAATAACCTGAAATCTAACGCCTTAAAACCAGGACAAAAACTTAAACTATAACCATTGTTTATGAGATATTATGTATTTATTTTTTGCCTTGCGGTTGCATTTCTGTCAAGCTGTAAAACCAGACAGTATAGCCGAAACAATAAACAAATAGAGAAAGAAGCCCAAAAACAAAATCCCAACCCTGTTTCATATACTACACTTACTTATATTGATGCTTTTAAAGGCGTTGCTATTGAAGAAATGAACAGGTATGGTATTCCGGCCAGTATCACTCTTGCGCAGGGAATTTTAGAATCAGGTAGTGGTGCCAGTGATCTGGCGAAATATGCAAACAACCATTTTGGCATCAAATGTACTTCTGACTGGAAAGGCAAAGCTTATTACAAAGATGATGACCAGAAAGATGATTGTTTTAGAGTTTACAAAGACCCTCGGGAATCATACAGAGATCATTCTGAATTTTTAAAAAGAAAACGTTATAGTGCCCTGTTTGAGCTGGATAAGAACGACTATAAAAATTGGGCCATTGGCTTAAAAAATGCCGGTTATGCTACAAACCCAAAATACCCAGATCTTCTGATCAACCTCATTGAGAAATACCAGCTGTATCTATATGACAGCCCTGAAAGCGAAAGAGAGAAACTGGCAAGAGAAGATCGTGTATTCAAAGAAATAAATGCCAATATTCCTAATGAGAAGAAACTGTTTACTCCGGTTAATGTTGCACCCAAAGACCCTCCTTCTAATTTAGATGGAAAATATTATACCGTGCAACAGGGTGATACACTTTATAAGATTTCTCAAATGTTTAAACTATCTGTGGATGACCTTAAATCTTTAAATCAGTTACCAGATAACAATATCAAAATTGGTCAAAAACTTATTGTAGTTAAATAATGTTAACAAGAATTGCAAGTTTGTAATAAATTGTAGTTTTGTTGCTGAAATGAAATTCCGGATAATCTTGTTTATTCTGCTATGTACCTCTTTTAACCTTTTTGCCCAGCAAAAAATGGTTCAAGGTTTCGTTGTAGATAAAGATAGTAAACTGAGATTAGCCAAGGTATATATCTATAACTCATCTTCTGATGAAGGCATTTTTAACAACAGTAAGGGTGAGTTTACAACCAATATCAAACCCGGAGACACTCTATTTGCTGCACTTAGCGGTTATGCATTGGATACGGTTATCTATAAAAATCAAAGCGCTATTGTTTTTCAACTCAGATCTTTAGGGATACGGTTAAAAGAGGTCCCTATTTATGGAAAAGCTAAAACACCTCAGGAACTTTATGAAAGCCGTAAAAAAGAATACCAGTATAAATTGGATAAAGGTAGCGCCAAAGATCTTTTAAATTTAGGGCAGACTGGCGTTGGTTTGGGTATTGACGCAATCTATAACCTGTTAAGCCGAGAAGGCAAAAATGCCCGCCAGCTACAGAAGATACTGGAAAATGATTATAGGGATGAAGTTATCGACTTCCGTTTCAATCCGGAATACGTAAAACGGCTAACCAAAGCCAGTGACGTTGAGATAGGTGATTTTATGGCCCAATACAGACCAACTTATGAATTTGTGCTTTCTGCAAGTGAATATGCCTTTGTACAGTTTGTAAAGAATAGTTATGCTTCATATAAGCGTAATCCGAGCATGTTCAAATTACCTTCTCTACCTAAAGTAACCATAGAAAAACTGTAATGGCTTTTTTTATTGTTGTACCAAAATTACCTGCCGCCGCTATGGCGCTTTACCCGTTTATCCTCATTAAAAAAGCGACCTATAAAGAAGATCGGGTTTTAGTTAACCATGAAAAGATTCATTTTAGGCAGCAGCTTGAATTGCTCATTTTATTCTTTTACCTTCTTTATTTAGGTTTTTACCTGTTTAATTTGCTCAGATATAAAAAGCATGCACTGGCTTACAGTCAAATTCCCTTTGAAAAAGAAGCGTACCAGAAAGAGCTGGATATGAATTATTTAAAAAACCGTACTTTTTGTTTTTGGATAAGCTTTCTTTAAATAAAAATATAGACATTCTATCATGCTGATTTTATTTCAGCTGCAGTGCAAGAAACACAATATCAATAAATTACACCTCAAATCTGGCTTCTTATTTTTATTCCGCTTTATTTTTCTGTTATTTTGTAAGCAATGAAGCAGTTGTTATATAGTTTTCTCATAGCCCTTTTTTGCTCTCATTATACTTTTGCCCAAGAGATTGATACCATTCCTTTTAATTTAAAGGATATGGAAATTAAGCTTAAACGCAATCCGCTACCCAGCCGTTTAGGCGCTCTTATTTTTGAACCTGTTACGCTACCTGCAAATCTGGTTCAGGCAAAGATTAATTACTGGAAAACCAAAGCAACAGTTACCATTAACGTAAACCAGGCTTCGTTCAGTAACAATTGGAAAGGCGGTGGTGTAAACTCTATAGCCATTGGCGGACTGGTAAACCATAAAGCCGAATACAGTAAAGAAAGCTACAGCTATACCAGTGAGGTAATTTTGCAATATGGAAAAGTAAAGAATAAAGATCAGCTGCAAAAGAAAACCAGTGATCGTATTTACTGGGATAACAAAGCTGCAATACAATTATCTAAAAACTGGTATTTCTTTGCCTCTCTAAGTTTTGAATCTCAATTTGACAAGGGTTTTTCTTATTCTAAAGATGCACAGGGTAATGAACAAGCCAAATTGTTATCCAGATTTATGGCCCCCGGATATATTACAGAGTCTCTTGGTTTTGAATACAAGCCCAGCAAGGTTTTTTCTACCCGTATCGGTACCGGCACAGCCCGCCAAACTTTTGTATTAGATACCACTATTTATAAAACCAACCCTAACAACTTTGGTGTTAAAAAAGGCCATCAGTTCAGAAACGAGCTTGCGTTCCAGGTTGTAAGTAATTTTGAGAAAGAGATCGTTAAAAACACCGTACTTAAATCAAAGTATAACATCTTTATTCCTTATGATGAGCTAAAAAACATCAGCCACCGTTTAGATCTTTCTGTTCTTTCTAAAATAAACCGTTTTATGAATGTATCCTTAACAGGAGTTATTTTATATGATAAGAATATGGACATGAAAGTCCAGGCCAGTCAGGCTTTGGCCTTAGGCCTGGTCTTTGCTTTTCCTCGCTAATTATTATGTTTCTTTTTCATTAGATTCAAGTAATCAATATAATACAACACCTTTAAAGAGATGGTATTATTTTGTGGGCTTGATAGGATTTTATCTAGATTTCTACCATATTGCATTGTATAAAACCGTTCGTTGGTTTCTGCAGCATCTTTATAAGTAACACTTAGCTCGCTTCCTGGTGCAAATTGCCACACATATACCAAGTCTATATTAAATACATTATAGTTGCGATCAACATTTTGAGGTGCTGCTCCTGTGTAAGATTTTAGGTAGCCATCAGGTTGTAACTCATAAAACTCCTTATTTCTTCGATCAGACCAATAATGCCTAACCCTAAAGGTAATGCCCATCCGGTTGCTAAAGCTATATTTGGCATCTATCGAGTTTTCTACCGTACGTCTATCATATTTTGAGAAAAGGGCCGTATTTCCATTAGCTGAAACCCAGTTTACCTGATTAAAGTTAGGATTATAGTTCAGATCTATACCCATGGCAAATCGGTTATTAAAACGCATATTCTGGAAGAAATAAAAATTATAGCTGCGGCTATTGTATTTAGGTTGTGCCAGATAACGGATATTTCCTCCAAAGTTGTAAGGTTTTGCTCTGTTGGGATTTACGTAAACTGCCAGTCTATAACTTTCAGGATTTTTATAGACCTGACCATTTCTCGACTCGTAAAAATCATTCTGCTCTGCTTCCCAAAAGCCATTCAGCTCAACAGACCAGAAATTTTTAAACTGCATATAAGCTCCTGGGTAAATGCCAAACTTTTGGTAGTCTCCTGGTTTATATCTTCTTGAATACTCAATCCCAAGCCATGCTTGTATTTGATTATACCACTTACTCGGCTTGTAAATATTATAGCCCGCACTAATTCCTTGGTCTAAAAAGTTATTGTTCTGGTAGAATCCCATATCAGATGGGTCAAATTTGGTATCAGCTAGCTCCTGCATGTATTGCCAAGTAAAATTCCCGCTCTTTTTGCCAAACTTTAAATTATAGCTGTAACCATTTCTATTGTTTCTGTCTGAGCTTTCTGTAACGTAACTCATCTTTCCATCTCCACTAACAAAATACTTGTTATGTTTATCGCTCAGATCAAAAAGTGCAGAGCTTACATTTGCATCATAAGCACTGCCCTGCCTAAGTGTACTGGCATTAATAAAGCTTACCGAACTGTTATTTTTTAACGACTGGTCTAAAACAATAATGTTATAATTGGTTAAAGGCTGGTTTTCAAACCGGCGACGGTTGCCCTGCGCATCTTCCACTTCAGCATACATTTTATTGGTTAAGGCATTAAAAATACCTATTCCTAAACCTCCGGCTGTACGCCCTGATATTTTTGTAGCATTAAGGATCTTGGCTTCCTGTGGGTTTTCTATAAGTGTCTCACCAGGTTTTACACTGGATAAATCATGATATGAAGGAATTGATCCAATCCTTTTAGAATAGAACAAATCGCCCTTATTAAACATCTCTGTTCCTTCTGTAAAAAACTGCCTGTTCTCATCAAACCGAACTTCAAAGGGTGTTAGATTCAAGATACGGTTATCGCTTTGTACCTGACCAAAATCGGGTATCAGGGTCATATCAAGTGTAAAACTTTTATTAATCCCGTATTTCACATCCATTCCGCCACTAAAAGAAACTTTTGAGTTACTAATTTCCGGTGTATTATAGGGATAGTGGCTAAAAAGCGTAGCTACATAAGGTGAAAAAGATAAACGCAAAGGCGCCTTTATATTTTGCAAACCTTCTAATACTCCACTCTGATTAATAAAACCACTTACTTTGGGATCAACCGAATTCCAAAAAAACTGTTGGTTAACGCCTGTACGTTTACGGGTGATGTTAAAACCCCAGTTTTGTATCTCTTTTGTAGAGAAACGCAAAGCCGAATATGGAATTTTAAATTCTGCTGTCCATCCTTTATCGTCTATTTTTACGGCACTATCCCAAACTGCATTCCAGTTGGCATCTTCTCCGCCTATCTGCGAATATTTCGCATCAAACTGAACGCCCGCCGCCGTTACAAAGAACCCATTTCCGTTGATCCCATCTAAAAAGGTATCAAAAATTACCCCTATAAAATCTGCATTTCCTATATTATCTCTTTGTACAATCTCTCTTGTTACACTTTCAGGATTATCATACATACGAGCACCTACATAGATGGCAAAATCATCATACAGGATTTTTACCTCGGTTCTTTTATCTTTAGATTCTGGTTTGCCCGGGTCTGGCCTCATTTCGATAAAATCACCAGCAACAGGGGCGTCTGCCCAAGCTTCATCATTCAGTACTCCATCAATCTTTATTGCTGATTCAGTTCTTTTTGCAGGAAGTCTCTTTTTAGCAGTGTTTTGCGCAAATGCAGCAATATTTATCAATAGAAAAGCAAAAAATAGCGCTTTTATTTTCATTGTTTGTTTGGTTTATTTTAATTAGATGGCATTAAGCCTGTATATGTTTCACTTAACATCTGTTTTTAACATTTTTTATCAGGGCCCTGATTACAAAAAAACGAGTAATGAAGCTTGTTAAGTTTTAAATTGATTTAATAATAACGGTTTTTTAGGCAAAAGGCTCCCTTGCCAAACTTGTTCCCTGCCATAAATAACCAGGGAACAAGTTTGTAGATTTGGTTTATTTCAAGTAAAATATTGGAGATTTACTCTATAGAAAGTACTTTCATTTTGATATAGTCTTCTATAGAATCATAGTTATGACCTTTTTTCTTCATGGAGTTAATAAAGCCGGGTGAAGTTCCCGTAGCTCTTGCCGAGATTACATCATCAACACTCACACTCTTGAACCCTAATTTTTTAAACTCACTAAAATCGCTGGCAGTAATCCCTAAAGATTTAAAAGAAATCAGTTGCTCATCAGTTACTTTTAAGCCCGCCGCTCTAAAGCTTTCGAAGAACTCAGGTGTAACACCAAGTGATTTAAAAGCAAACAAGTTATCATCTGAAACTTTCAGCCCCATATTGATAAAACCCTGTGCATATTCAGGTGTAACATTCAACACTTTTCGGGCAATCAATTTTCCCAGTTCGTCATCCTCTCCCGCCTGCATGGTGATTTTTTTAGCTTCCTTTGATTTACTAACAGCGGTCTTTGTTTCTACTTCAGCGGTCTTACTATTTTCAGCTTCGGCCGCTTTTACATTTTTAAGGTATTCGCCATTTATACCATTAGCTTTTAGCGTAATCAATCTGTCGGCTGAGATTTTTTTATAACCAGAGGTTTTAACCCCTTCAACAAATGGGGCATCCACATTCAACGCTTTTAACGGTATAAGCTGTTGTAAAGTAAGCCCCTCAATTCCTGCCGTTTTTAAAGATCGGATATATTCGGTATTAACATTTAAGGCAACCAAAGGAATAAGCTCTTCTTTAGATATTTGCTGATAGCCCATGTCTTTTAATGATTTCACATAATCTTTTTTCACATTGATCAGGAAGAATACCAAAAGGTCTTTCTCTTTAAGGCCCGCTATCCCTTCTTTATCCATAAAGTTTTTAAAGCCCGCATCAGGGTTAAACTTATACCTTCCTCTGCCTGTGTTTCCTTCAAACTTCCCCGTAAAAGCCATTGAACCCGCATCCCGGCTTATCGAGAACGTTCCTTCGGTATTTACCGGAAGATTTTTAAAATCGTTCACAGAAAAAGTCTGTGTACTTTTGCTATCACCGTCATCATCAGATGTAAAGCGAACATTAATCTTATCACCCTTAATGGTGGCAAACCAGTCACCTTCACTTTGCATGTATTGAAACGGGTTACTTTTACCGGAAAACTGTCTGCTGTTTTTGGCATAAGCTACAGGCTCGTTAAGAAAAGCCATAAAAACCATTAATAAAGGCAGAATAAATAGGTATTTCCAAGTAGAATTTACGTTAGATTTTTTTGCGTTCATCATAACTAATCTTTTTTTAAGTATGGATTGATTATAGTTGGTAGTTAAGCTAACCGGAAAATGGGGCACCGAAACTTTTACCAGACTCATCTGGTAGCTTTCAGGTTCAATATCCGAGTGAGCCAACAATTCATTATCGGTTAAAAATTCAAGGTTGTCTTCTATGGCTTTACGATACATCCAGGCACAAGGATTGAACCATTGGAAAACCAGCGCAAGTTCAATCAAAAGAATATCATAGCTATGTCCTTGTTGTATATGGATCTTCTCATGAATAATAATCTGGTTATAGGTATCCCAATCGTATTTTTCAGGGTTAATAAAAATGGTATTGCCAAAAGAACAGGGAGCCTGATCTCCTGAAAGCTCAACAATCCTAAAACGCCCATCTTTAATCACGGGCCGCGAATAAGCCCTATAAAGCAGAACACCTAACTGAAAAAGAAAATTGATACCAAATACAGCTACACCCAGCCAATAGATCCACTGTAAGACTTTTAAAGGAGCTATATCTTTAAAGAAAGAATCATTGGCCTCTAATTGAGCATGATCGGTATTAAATGAGGCTTCTTTCTGCTCTTGAAGGTTTTTATCGGCTTTTAATATTGGCAGAGGAGGTTTTTCAGGCAAGGGAATTTCTACATTTGCCTTTCTAAAAGACCATTGTTGGGGTACCGGCACCAAAGGCAAACCAAAAGAAAGCGCCAGGCAGATCAACAGTACAAACCGATTTAAAGGGAAGAAAGTTTCCTTTTGCAGTAATAGTTTGTAAAACAAGAGGCAACCTGCTAATATCAGGGCCACACTTAATACATAAAAGGTCATGATTTCCTATTTTTAATAATCGTAATAATCTCAGTTAACTCTTCTTCTGAAAGATTTTGTTCTTTGGCAAAAAAAGCCAGCATTCGCGGGTAAGAGTTATCAAAATACTGACTTACCACATCTTTTAAAGCATGTTTCTGGTATTCTTCTCTACTAATAATTGGAAAATAACAGAAAATATTACCAATTACCTCATGTCCCAAAAACCCTTTTTCTTCTAAAATCCTCACCATTGTAGCCACGCTATTGTAATGAGGTTTTGGATCTGGCAGCAAAGGAATAATATCTCTTATAAAAGCTTTCTCCACATCCCAGAATGCCTGCATAATCTGCTCTTCTCTTTTTGCTAATTTGATCATATTGTGAAATTTTGATAAACAAACTTACTACTAATAAATTAATATCAAAACTAATAGATTAGTATCTATGTAACTTTTTAGATACAAAAAGGAATAGAGGTTAAATATTTTAAAGAGCCAAAGCAGAAAAATGCTCTTATAATAAGGATTAAAATAGCTTTTAGGCAAAAAAACAATACCTTTGCCTTTTAATAAAATACCAAAGCATTTAAAACAATGTTTGAAAATTTACAGGATAAGTTAGACAGAGCATTTAAGGTCTTAAAGGGTCAAGGCAGTATTACGGAGATTAACGTGGCAGAAACCATGAAAGAGATTCGTAAAGCGCTATTAGACGCTGACGTAAACTATAAAACGGCCAAAACCTTTACAGATCAGGTAAAGGAAAAGGCTTTAGGAGCAAATGTATTAACTTCTATTTCACCTGGGCAGCTACTTACAAAAATCATGAACGATGAGCTCGCTGCTTTAATGGGTGGCGAGGCTACAGAGCTTGATTTAAAAAATAACCCTACCATTATATTAATTGCAGGCTTAAACGGTGCGGGCAAAACCACCTTTACAGGCAAACTTGCTTTACATCTTAAGAATAAAGGCAAAAAGCCGCTTATGGTTGCCGGCGACGTTTATCGTCCGGCGGCTGTTGATCAACTGAAGGTTTTAGGTGAGCAGATTGATGTTCCGGTTTATGCCAATATTGAATCTAAAGATCCTGTTGCCATTGCTTTAGAGGGTATTGCCGAAGGCAAAAGGAACAGCAACAATGTTGTAATTATAGATACTGCCGGCCGCTTATCAATTGATGAAGCTTTAATGGCCGAAATTTCTGAAGTTAAGGCTCAAACCAAGCCTCATGAAATTTTATTTGTGGTTGACTCAATGACTGGCCAAGATGCTGTAAATACTGCAAAAGTATTTAACGACAGACTTGATTTTACCGGTGTTGTTTTAACCAAGTTAGACGGTGATACTCGTGGTGGTGCTGCTTTATCTATCAAATCGGTTGTTGATAAGCCCATCAAATTTATTGGTACAGGCGAAAAAATGGATGCGCTGGATATTTTCTATCCAGACAGAATGGCTTCCCGTATCTTGGGTATGGGCGATGTGGTTTCTTTGGTAGAAAGAGCTCAACAACAATTTGATGAGCAACAAGCCGCAGAACTTCAAAAGAAAATCCGTAAGAATAAGTTTGATTTCAACGATTTCTACAACCAAATCCAACAGATTAAGAAAATGGGTAACATGAAAGATTTAATGGGCATGATACCTGGCGTTGGAAAAATGATGAAGAACGTTGATATTGATGATAATGCTTTTAAAAGTGTTGAAGCGATTATCCAGTCTATGACTGCTTTTGAAAAAGAAAATCCTGACGCAATAAATCCAAGTCGCAGAGCCAGAATTGCCAAAGGTTCGGGAACTAAGTTGGAAGATGTAAGTAAACTGCTTAAGCAATTTGAAGATATGCGCAAGGTGATGAAACAGTTTTCAAACCCTGCAGCAGCAGCAAAATTAATGAGAAATATGCCAAAGATGCCTCAGCGCTAATTTTTGCAAAAAATAAACGGGTGTTTAAAACGGTTGTACTTCCCATTTCTCAGGGGTTTACTTTCCAGATTTAAACACCCTTATTTATTACGGAAGATCCTCTAAAATAACGGCCGTACCACTTGCCGCAACCATTAACATACTTCCGCCATTTCCTACCGTTTCGTAATCCAGATCAACACCAATTACAGCATTCGCACCCAATGCTGCAGCGTATTGTTGCATTTCATTAACGGCAGTATTTTTTCCTTCTCTCAAAACCTGCTCGTACGAGCCCGATCTTCCACCAACAATATCTCTTATACCGGCAAAAATATCTTTAAATATATTTGCCCCAATAATAGTTTCTCCTGTTACAAGGCCCAGGTATTTCACTACCTTTTTACCTTCTACCTGATTTGTCGTTGTAATTAACATGCTTATTCGTCTGTTTACAATTTAGATTTTAATCTGCTTTATTTGTTACATTTTTTGTCAACAGTGTTCCATTATTTTCTTTATCTCCTGAAAATCAGAATAAAAGCAGATTTAATGATGTAATTATTTTGTTATATTTGCTTTCCAACTTTTACAAAATGAAAAGAACAGCATTAACGCTCGTTGCATTTATAGCATGTAATTGGGCTATGGCTCAAAACTTTATATCCCCAAACGGGGCAGAAAATGCAGGAAGCCAGCCAGCTATTAATATCGCTGTTATCAGTACAAAAGTATCGAATGCCGATAAGCAAATGGAATTGGCAGAGTTTAATGAACAAATGGGAGATTTGAGTGGAGCTATTTCATTATATAAAAAAGCCGCTGAAGAATATAATGCCGACAAAAAATACAATAAGTACGGTTCTGTTCTTTTAAAAATCAGCGCTTTGCTCCTTGAACAAGAGAATTATAATGAAGCCGAACAGGTTGTTCTTAAATCTGCATTGAAAAATTACTCAAAGATCGGAAGCAGAAACGGGCAAATGTTATCATATAATATGCTTGGCCGCATCTATTTTGCCGCAAATAAACTAACTCAGTCTATGTGGTTCTATACACAACAGGGCATATTAGCTCAGCAATTAAATAATCCGTCTATTTATTTGGATTCTGTATTGGGTATTGCAGATATTAAAATCAAGAAAAAAGAATTTGGGCTGGCATCTAAAGATCTGTTAAGGGCCGAAGAGCTGGCAAAAGCCTCTAATTTGCCTCAATACAATCAGCGCATAAGAGTAAGTAAATCTATACTTACAGAAAAAAGCAAAGGCAAAAGTTAAGGTTACTCATGCTCTTGCATAGATTTTGTGCGAGCATAAAGTCATTTTTCACTAAGTTTACAAAAAAGATACAGAAAATCGCTGTGTCTTTTTTGTTTATTTAAAAAATTGGTATCATATTGGATGATGTTTTTTACAACAATGGATTTTAAAACAGTTAGAGAGATGCTAAAAAAAATATTCACAATCACACTTACAGCAGCTGTGCTGGCCTGCAATGCGCAGCCCAAAGCACAAAAACCTGTAGAAGGAGTGATTAACATTAAGCCTGATGATCAACAAAGTTTGGTTAGCAGGGAATTGGTCTCGTTGATCGAGAACTATAATTACAAAAAAATCAAGGTTAACGACTCTATTTCGAGCATTATCTTTGACCGATATATTAAGGCTTTAGACCCATCTCGCAGTTATTTTGTAAACGCTGATATTACAGAGTTTGAAAAATCCAGATATAATTTTGATGATTACCTTAGAGAGGGAGACCTAAGCGTTCCTTTTTATATGTTTAATGTCTATTTAAAAAGATATAACCAGCGCATTGATTATTCCCTTTCTCGCGTAAATGCAAAATATGACTTCAATCAGAATGATTCTTACGTTTATGACCGAGAGAAATTACCTTGGGCAGCATCTCAAAATGAACTCGACAACATCTGGAACAAACGCATAAAATATGAACTGGTTAATTTAAAAATTACCGGTTCTGATCAGGCCAAAAACATAGAAACTTTAACTAAAAGGTATCAGAACTTAAAATCGCAGGCTGCAAAAGTTAATAACCAGGATGTATTCCAAATTTTGATGGATTCTTTTACAGAGGCTATTGACCCACACACCAATTACTTTAACCCTCGAAACGCAGAGACCTTCAATCAGGAAATGTCAAGATCTCTTGAGGGTATTGGTGCTACACTTCAATTAGATAACGAAGTAACCAAAATTGTTTCTATTGTTGCTGGAAGCCCGGCATTTAAAAGTAAGCAACTTAATGCCGGAGACAAAATCATTGCTGTTGCACAAGGAGAAAACGGAGAATTTGAAGATGTAATTGGCTGGCGTATAGACAATACCGTAGCTAAGATTAAAGGCCCTAAAGGTACTGTTGTACGTTTAAAAGTTATTCCTGTTGGACAGGATCTATCATCAAAACCCAAGATTGTTACCTTAGTAAGAGATAAGATTATTCTAGAAGAGCAATCGGCCAAAAAATCAGTAAAAACCATTACTGATAATGGAAAGACCTACAAAATAGGTATCATTAAAATCCCTGCTTTTTATGCAGATTTTAAAGCGGCTAATGCCGGCGATCCAAATTACAAAAGCACCACACGCGACGTAAGGTTATTGCTGGATACATTGAAAAATATGGACAAAGTGGATGCTGTGCTTGTAGACTTAAGAGCAAACGGCGGGGGTTCTCTGAATGAAGCTGTTGAATTATCTGGCTTATTTGTAGGTAAGGGTCCGGTTGTACAGGTAAAAGATTACAGAAACAGCGTAAAAGTTTATGATGATGAAGAAAGCAGGGTTGCTTGGTCTGGTCCTTTGGGTGTTATGGTTGACCGTCTAAGCGCATCTGCTTCTGAGATTTTTGCAGGAGCCATGCAGGATTACGGAAGAGGCATTATTATTGGCACACAAACTTATGGAAAAGGAACCGTACAGTCTTCTATTGATCTGAACTCTATCATGAATCCTTCTATGATCCAAAAGCTGATGAGTCTTTTCAATAAGAAAAACGAAACGGCTAAAAACGATAAAAACTCTAACACGGTAACGATTGTAGATAAAAACGGGGTTCCAGTATTAGGCCAGATTAATCTTACTATGGCTAAATTCTATCGTGTAAGTGGTAACAGTACGCAGCATAAGGGTGTAATTCCTGATATTCAGTTCCCCTCAATTTATCCTTTAGATAAGATTGGTGAAGATACAGAACCTTCTGCTTTACCTTTTGACATGATTAAGGCTTCGAATTATACGCCTTTTAATGATTTTACTTTAGCTAAGGCTACCTTAAATCAGTTACATAATCAGCGTATGGAAAAATCAGTTGAGTATAAAATCTTAAAAGAAGATGTAGCCGAGGTTAAGCAAAAAGAGAATGAGACTTCTGTTCCTTTAAATGAAGCTAAGCTTAAAGCAGAACGCGATCAGATAGAAAATAAAAATCTAGCCCGTTTAAATGAAATTCGTGCCTCAAAAGGTTTACCTGCATTAAGCAAAACAGATAAAGCAGCTAATAAGACCATTAATGATGATTTTATTGAGGATGAAAGCGTTAAAATCATGGTAGACCTGATGAGAAATGCCGATAATTTTAAGCTTACCAATAATATTAATTCTTTAAAATAGTGCTTTAGCACATTTACACTAAAGAGACTTTTTAAAAAGTTTAGGGATTTCGTCATTCTGAACTTGTTTCAGAATCTTAAATATTTTGTAGTATCTCTACAAAGAGCCCTGAAATAAATTCAGGGTGACGACTGACTTTTCAAAAAGTCTCTTTAATTTTTTATAAACTACAGCCTTCATCAGTACATGAAGCCTGATTATCAGAATTCAGAGATGTAAGATGAGTTTGTTGTGTTTTACTCCATTCATCAAAACTCTGTTTTAAAGCCGCCTCAAATGCTTCTACCGGCTGTGCACCAGAAAGTGCATATTTTCTATCGAGCACAAAAAAGGGAACGCCTCGTACCCCTATCTGCTGGCTTTCATAAATATCATATCTTACTGCTTCTGCAAATGTTTCTTTATTAAGTGTTTCTTCTGCTTCTGCTCTGTTCAAACCTAAATCACTGGCAATATCTAATAATACACCCTTATCGTTTACATCTTTTCCTTCGGTAAAATGTGCCTTAAACAGCGCTTCTTCCGCCTGATTTTGTAAATTCTTAGTTACCGCAAAATGTATTAGCTGATGCGCTTTAAACGTGTTAGCCGGTATGTTTCTATCAAAATCTATAGATAATCCCGCTTCACTGGCCATGTTTCTGACCTGAGCAGTCATTTGTTTTGCCTGATCTACACTCATTCCTTTACTGCGTGATAAGTAATCATAAACCGTTTCATGATTTTCGTTCTGATAATCAGGATTAAGCTGGTAGCTTTTCCATTCTATATCTATTTTATCCTTAAACGGCAATTTATCCATTGCTGTTTCAAGATGCCTTTTGCCTATATAACAAAACGGGCACATCACATCCGACCAAATTTCTATTTTCATAATTCAAAAATACAATTCCTTAACAGTCTATCGGTTAGCCGAAAGTAAAAAGCCCGAAGCTTACATTTTGCTGTTTTTTTACATCTGCTTTAAACGGATCTTACTTTTATGCCTTACCTTTATCGATATATCATGGAAAATACCATTAAACACATCTTTTTTGATTTAGATCATACCATCTGGGACTTTGACCGCAATGCACAGGAAGCACTTTTAGAGTTGTATGATAAATATGATTTAAATTCTTTAGGTGTTTCTTCAGCACAGCAATTTATAGAGCTTTATACGGTTAATAACCATGCTTTATGGGCTCTGTATCATAATGGAAAAATCGACAAGGAAACCCTGAGAGAACAACGATTTAAAAAAACATTTCTGGAATTGGGAATAAAACCCGAATTAATCCCTAATGAATTTGAACAGGACTATGTTCGCATAAGCCCTTATAAAACCAATTTATTTGATGGAGCCCCAAAAGTGTTGAATTACCTTCAGCGTAAATACCAGTTACATATTATTTCTAATGGCTTTAAAGAAACTACATTGACAAAAATGAGTGTTTCTAAATTGAACCCTTACTTTAAAAATGTGATTATTTCTGAAGATGTGGGCGTAAACAAACCCGACAAAGCCATTTTTGAATATGCTTTAAATAAAGCTTCGGCATTTAAACATGAAAGTATTATGATAGGCGACAGTTTAGAGGCTGATATCAGAGGAGCGCAGGATTTCGGGATCAAAGCCATATTTTTTAATCCCGCTAACATAGAAAAACCAGCAGATGTAAACTGGCAAATCAATCATCTGGAAGAATTGTTATTACATTTTTAATTAACTTTAGATTAATGGGTTTATCAGGAATCAAAATATCTATACAACAGTTAACCGCAAAGTACCGGGCAATATTAGAAACCCTGAATCCTGAACAATTTACTGAAACACCACCTATGGGCGGTTGGAGCTATGCAGAGGTCTATAGTCATATTTTTGATTCTAGCTTGCTCTCTATGATGGCTATTGGCAATTGTATAAAAGGACAGGGAACAAAGGGGCCTACTCTTTTCAAAGTAAGAATGGTTTTATTATGGGGCAAGTTCCCATCTGGAAAGAAAATAAAGGCTCCTGAAAGAATAGAAGGCAGGGTAAAGAAGATCAGCATAGAAGCTGCCCGTCAATTGATCACAGATTTTGAAATTATGTTTGAAAAACAATTTGATTTCATAAAAACAGCAGATCCTTCTGTTAAAGTAAAACATCCCGTCTTAAACCTGTTAAACGCTAAGCAATGGGTTAGATTTATTCAAATCCATTTGAAGCACCACCTTATACAGATAGTGCGCATTGAGAATAGTTATAAGCAAAAAAGCTAATTTTGCATATTTGACCGCATGAAGTTATTGGCTAAAACCGGCTTTGATGAAGAAGCCTTTAAAAAGTACTTTAAAAATACCGGCCTGTTAATGTTTGGCCGTGTAGGTAGTTTAGCCATTAAAATGGTAGTAAGTATTTTTTTAGCTAACTATCTCCTTGCGGGTAAAAATGGTGACCTCAATGCTTCTATTTCTTATATTTTTCTTTTTGCTGCTTTTGCCGGCCTGGGTTTAGACAGTTTCATTGTTAAAGAACTACACCAGTTTCCTCAAAACAAAAACAAAATCCTGGGAACCGCTTTTATATTGAAAGTAATAGCAGGAGCAGTTTGTATTCCACTTATTTTTGGAGCTTGGCAGTTTTTTCCTTTAAATGGAATTTCTTATCAGATTATATTTATTCTTTCTTTTACCGGTTTATTACAGTCTTTAACTGTGATCGATGCTTTTTTTCAGTCGCAGGTACAATCTAAGTACATTATGCAGGTGCAGGTAATCGGAAACCTTATCTCTGCAGCGATTAAAATTATCTTGATAAGAAATAATGCAGATTTTATTGATTTTGTTTATGCTGCCTTATTTGATGTTTTTGTACTTTCTTTTGGGTATTTCTTAACTTATAATCGGGGTGATAGAAAAATATTTGACTGGCGTTTTGATCAAAAACTGGCCAAAAAACTGCTCAGCTTTTCATGGCCTTTAATCATATCTGGCATTATGGTTTCTGTTTATATGCGTATAGATACCATTATGTTAAAGAATTTATTGGGGGATGAAGGTGCTGCCGCAGGTGCATACGCTACGGTTGTAATGTTTAGCGAAGCGCTGAATTTTGTTCCGGGAGCCATTGTTGCTTCTTTATTCCCGGCTATCTTAAATGCAAAGAGAGATGATAAGCAACGGTATATGAAACGAGTTCAAAACCTTTATGATCTTATGATCTGGCTAAGTCTATCGTTCGCTATTTTTATCAGTTTTGCCTCTCCTTTGATATACAAGCTCTTTAAAGCACAGTATGCGGCCGCAGCTCCGGTTTTAACTGTACATGTATGGGGCTCTCTTTTTGTCTTTTTAGGCGTAGCCAGTACACAAGTATTAATTGCAGAAGGTTATCATAAATTAACTTTTATCCGTACAGGTTTCGGGGCCATTGTAAACGTGGTGCTCAATATTATTTTAATTCCAAAAATGGGCATGATGGGAACAGCAATAGCCACTGTATTGGCTTATGCTTCTTCTACCTTTCTTATTCTTTTTATTCCTAAAACCCGCAGACAAGGCATAATGATGTTAAAATCTGTATTTTTGGTGAGTATATTTCAAAAAATATTTAAACGTTGAATAAATTTACAGCACTTGCAAAACTAATTGCAAAGCCTAAAAGATTAACTGCATTGCTTTCTTATAATGGCAAAGGCTATTTAAAGGAAATTGGGTGGTTCAATGCCTTTGATAAAAAACAGGCTATTGATGCCGAAGGCCAGCCTATTCCATGGGTAACTTATTCATTTATAGATTTTATAAAGAGCAGGTTAAATAAATCCTTAAGTGTTTTTGAATACGGCTCTGGTAACTCTACTTTGTTTTATGCAAAAAGAGTAGGTTCGGTTGTTTCTGTTGAACATGATGAGGCTTGGTATAAAAAAATTGTAAACGAAAAAGCTGAAAATGCCGAAATGATATTTACACGGTTAGAAACAAATGGCGAATATGCGCAAAAAGCCATGCTGACCGGAAAAAAATTCGATGTAATTATTGTGGATGGCAGAGACCGGATAAACTGTTGTAAACATGCGGTTAATGCTTTATCTGCCAACGGAGTAGTTGTTCTTGACGACTCGGAAAGAGAAACTTATCAAGAAGCCAGATCTTTCTTATCTGCACAGGGATTTAAAGAGCTGTATTTTTCGGGTATCTCTCCAGGCCTTTTTTATTACAAGGCCACATCTGTATTTTATAAAGAACAAAACTGTTTAGCCATTTAATTTCAATGCAAAATCTTGCTCCTATAGCGTTATTTGTTTACAATCGTCCGCAGCATACGGAACGTACGATCAAGTTCCTGCAACAGAATACGCTTGCATCAGATAGTCGTTTATTTATTTTTTCAGATGGGGCAAAAAGCAATGATGATCAGGAAAAAGTTAACGAGGTAAGATCTATTATCAACAATACAGAAGGCTTCAAATCTGTTAAAGTTATTGAACGCAAGACTAACACAGGTTTAGCCAATTCCATTATTGAAGGTGTTTCTCAGCTTATAAAAGATTATGGGAAAGTAATTGTATTTGAAGATGATCTGATCTCTTCTCCTCATACTTTAGCGTATTTCAACAATGCCTTAGACAGGTATCAGGATGAAGAAAGGGTTATGCATATTGGGGCATACATGTATAATCTTAAAGAAAATAATCTCCCTGAAACTTTTTTTTACCGGGCTGCAAGTAGCTGGGGCTGGGCTACCTGGGAAAGAGCCTGGAAACACTTTGAGCCTAATATAGATATTCTGATTAAACAGTTTGATAAAGAAAAAATAAAGGCTTTTTCCATAGATCATTCCATGAATTTCTGGAAGCAGGTTAAGGAATTTAAACGGGGTAAAAATAATTCTTGGGCTATACGTTGGTATGCTTCTATTTTTTTAAAAGGCGGTCTAACCTTAAACCCTGCGCATTCATTGATCAATAATATTGGCCACGATGGATCAGGAGTCCATTCGGGTCTAAATGATATTTACAATGTCATTATTAATCCAAAACCAATTAGTAACTTCCCTGAGCTTATTGAAGAAAATAAAGAGGCTTATACTGCTATTAAGCACTTTTTAACACACAGAAAAGGTAGTTTGGTACAAAGGGTTATAAGATTTATTAAAGAAAAGTTTGCATCCCCCTCTTTTTAATTGTCTATTTATTTCTGATTCAAAAAATTATCAACTTCGGTAAAATAATCTTCGTCATAGCATTTAATAAATCTCCCATCAGGTTTTAAGATTAAAAATGCCGCACAATTTTCCTGTATAGTAAAGATATTACTTTGAAAAAAGCCCGAATCCAATATAAAATCATTCCTTTTCTTTAATACATTTAAATGAAACGCGTCTTTAGCATAAACAAAGAAATCCACAGCGTTTTTCCCAGATGTCATTCGATTTGAGATATTAACTGTGTTGTTCAACACAGAAGAATAGGCTTCATTATTATATTCATATGTGATGCAATTTGGCCCTCGCTGAAAATAATTAATCAATATGGTTTTATCATCAGCAATACTCCTGTTTAGTTCTTTTGCTATTTTTTCCCTGATATCTTTATTTTCTATATCGTTCAGTTTTCCTGTAAAAACCTTTCTGCTAGCAATGTATTTTGAGTTTACAACTTTATTTATTTCACTTGCTTCTGTATCTTGCGCACTTGTTTTAGTTGCACAAAAGACTAAAAGAATCAATATCGTTAAGAGATAAGTTTGTTTCATAGTATTACTATTGTTCTGCCTTATATAGACTATCCGCAAATTTAACTTGCATTTCCTGCAAAGCATATACTCTGTTACCAATCTCTGTCTTGTATTTATGGTCTGATTTAATATCTTTTTCAATAAGCAATACCAGATCATAGGTTTCTTTAGCCAGCTTGGTTTTGAGTTCTTTATCTAAAGTATATCTTTTGTTTAAAACCAATTTATTCATTTTTTGAACAATTTTAAGGTTGTTTTTGGCCGGATAAATTCCCCTCTCATACAACAAATCCAATTTTTCTTCTTGAGAGGAATTATTTTTCATCCATAATACATCTGATAGAGCCAGCGTATTCTCGTCAAAATCTCTTTTTAATTTTAAAAACTCGTCATGTTGGTAATTAGGTGTAAAAGCTACAGTTAGGTAGCCATATCCTATAAGTAAAACAAAAACAGCTGAATACCTGAGCACAGGCTTTATATTTTGTTTAAAAGTTAGCAAATAAGTAAAAATAAAGCCCGAAATAAAGCCTCCTATATGAACAATATTATTAACTCCTTGCGATATACTGCCATTTATCAACATCAATATAACAACCAGAACGGTGCTGATCAGTAATGCTTTGGATGCATTCTTTTCAAAATACTGGTTTAAAATTAGCGCAATGAGTGCTCCAAACAATCCCAAGATAGCACCCGACGCCCCTACTGTAGATAATTGTTCATGGTATGAAACACTTAATAATCCTCCACATATTCCGCTTAAAAGATAGATTAATAAAAAGTTTTTCCATCCCAATTTATTTTCAACCAGCAATCCCAGATAAACCAGTGCATACATGTTAAAGAACAGATGCCCTAATCCTGCATGATAAAACTGGTAAGTAATTAACCTCCAGTATTCTCCTGATAAAACCTCATTCCTGCGAAGCACGCCAACCTTAATGGGAATTTCTCTTAACTTGGAAATAAGCTCAATTTGATCATTTGTGCTTCTGAGTAGAAGCGCACTATATACAAAAATGAAAACGGCAAAGAATACAAGCGCCAGAATACAGGCATAAATTAAAAGTGGCGTAACGGTATAACCTTTTTGCGGATACAAGATATAAAGCACATTCTTTATTTTATTCTTTACCGCTAAAGGCGCTTTTTCAAAGTAATTTTCATCCTGTTCAGCTATTTCCTGCTCAAAAGCAGCCAGTTCATTTTCCCAGTTTTCCCGCAAATGAAACTGAACATACTCAAACTCATGAAACAGCTTTTCTAAATTGGCTTCATTTTTACCATAATCATTAAATAAAAGCTGAATGCCTACACATTCGCTCTTTACAACCGCGAAATTGTTTTGAATTCTTACAGAAACTTCTTCACTATAAGACTGGAATGAAAGCGGTGTATAAGCAATAATTCCTGATTTAGAAATGTGACTGAGCTTCCATCCTAAGTTTTCTATCGCTTTTTTAACAACAATTAAGTATCTGTCTGATGAGAATTCTCCGAGGGGGACAAATTTTTCTGTTTTAGGGGAATACCCCCAGCTTATCTTCATATTAATTTAGACCTTTTTTGCATAAACCATAATATATGGCGAGAGTTGTTTGGTTTCAAAAGAAAATATCCGGGTAAATACTTTTCCTAAAAACCATACAGCTTTTTTAAAGGTTTTTACCCAAGTTGGTTTCTCTTTCTCATTTTCTAACCATACACTAAATTTACCAAAATATTCCGATTGCAAAACCTCTAACCCCAAATCTTTACAAATTCTCTCCAATAATTTTGGATCCATGCAATCGATGTTATGCTTATCGTAATTCTCTTTATCAAATTTTAACTGAAACCATCCGTTTATGCCTCGAAAATTAGGAAGGGTAATAAACAGGCTTCCTCCGGGTTTTAGAAAAGCTACATGGCGCTCTATAATGTCTTTGGTATCTTTAAAATGCTCAATCAGCCCACAGCTTAATACCAGATCATATTGTTTTTGTGGAGTGTAAGCAAACAAATCTGCTTCTATGATTTTTACATCATCCGACTGCAGTCTGTTTGCGGCCAAGAGCGCAGAAGTAATGGGTGGGTGTATAAAGTAATCGAGCAGGGTTACATCCAGATTATGATATTTTTTGAGATAAACGGCATAATATCCAGGAAAACCACCCAATTCAATGGCAGTTTTTATATGATCTTGTTTAACAATGCTTGTTAATTGCTTATGGAATAAATAGTTCTCTGGAATTTCTACTGCCAGCCCTGTTTTTCGCTGCCAGTAGTTTAACCAAAAATCTCTGTTGGTGAGTACATTGCTCATAAATTTAATTAACCAAATTTTTTTGCATATGTTTTGAGTAATTTTTTGCGTTAAGGTTTAGTAAGCCTTCTCAATAAATATTATTTTTGATTGATTTGAAAATTGTTCACTTAAATACTTATGATGGAAACGGTGGAGCAGGCAGGGCCTGTCTTCGTTTAAGTGATTCATTAAATGCTGCCAATTGTACATCAGATGTATTGGTTTTCTATAAATTTGGGCACAACCCCAGGATTTTCAATTTAAGCCAACACTTCTTTTCTAAAATAAGAGCTGTTTTTAACATCCTTGGTGAACGCTATCTATCCCGGGTATTTACCAAAAAATCAACCCGAACCCCTTTTTCTCTACAATGGTTTGGCAGATCTGTATTAAAAAACTCTTTAGTAAAAGAGGCCGATATTATTCATATCCATTGGATCAATCATGGTTTTCTATCTCCAAGGTTTTTGGCTCAGCTTGATGAGCTGGATAAACCTATTGTATGGACTTTCCATGATAGCAATGCCTTTACCGGCGGATGCCATGTACGTTACAGCTGTGAAAACTACCATAAACAATGTGGACATTGTCCTTTATTAAGATTTGCAGGAGAAAAAGACCTCTCTCATCGTAACTGGTTAAAAAAGCAAAAAGCTTATTCAAATCTTAATTTTCACATCATTGCGCCCAGTAACTGGATGGCCTCATCAGTTAAACACAGTAGCTTATTAGGCTTAAGAAACATCTCTGTTATACCCAATACCATTGAGATCTCTGTTTTTAAACCTTATGTTAAAGCAGAAGCTAAGAAAATCTTAAAGATAAGTCCAGAAAAGTTTGTTATTTTAAGTGGTTTCATGCCCTCTAAAAATGATAAACATAAAGGAACCCCTTATCTTCTTGAAGCTTTAAAAGAGCTTGCAGCAAGGCCTGAAATTGATAACAACCAGATAGAGCTAGTTATTTTTGGAAATAAAGACCTGGAAGAGGTCCCTCAATTTCCTTTTAAAACCACGTTTTTAGGCACTATTAATAAAGATGAACATCTGGCAAAATGTTATGCCGCTGCCGATGTATTTGTAACGCCTTCTCTTGAAGACAACCTTCCTAATACTGTGATGGAGAGTCTGGCTTGCGCAACTCCTGTAGTTGCTTTTGAAACGGGCGGTATTCCTGATATGGTAAAACATTTGCAGAACGGTTATCTGGCAAAATACCAGTCTGTTGCTGATCTGGCAGATGGTATTGAATGGTTGTATCTAACAGAGGATAAAGAAGAAATACAAAAAGAAGCCCGTAGGACCATTTTAAATGAGTTTGCCCCTGAAGTTATTGCTTACCAACATTTAATACTATACCAACACTTAATTGCCGAACAACCTAAATAATATGAAACCGAAACTTAGTGTAATTACCATCGTTTATAATAATGTTAAAGACATTGAACGCACCATGTTATCGGTATTGAATCAAACTTATCCTAATATTGAATATATTATTGTAGATGGCGCATCTAATGATGGTACATATGAGAAGATAGCGCAATACAAGGATAAATTGGCTTGTTTTATTTCAGAACCAGATAAAGGAATTTATGATGCCATGAATAAGGGGCTGGCTTTAGCCAAAGGCGACTATGTATTATTTATGAATTCCGGAGATGAAATATATGATAATCATACTGTTGAGAATGTTTTTAATACTGCACCTTCAGGAGATATTTATTATGGGGAAACAGAAATGTATGATGAGGACTGGCACAGTTTAGGGCAACGCAGACATGAAGCACCTGAACAATTTAACTGGCAGAGTTTTAAATACGGAATGAACATAAGCCACCAGGCCATTTATGTAAAACGAAGTCTTACAGAGCCATATGATTTGAAATATAAATACAGTTCGGATATAGACTGGATTATAAAGGCTGCAAAAAAATCATCTAATATTGTAAATACTCATCAGTATGTAGCAAAATACCTTGTAGGTGGCATGAGCAAGAAAAAACATTGGGAAAGCTTAAAAGAGCGTTTTAAGATTTTTACTCATTATTATGGCTTTTTCCCGAATGTTTTTAATCATTTCGTAATCGCAGTAAGTTTAGCCGGCTATTATTTAAGGCATGGCAGAACAAACGATTAATCTTCCTGTACAATTTCTGCCACACGCCCAATTTGCCCATCTTCCAGCCTAACTTTTATTCCTCTTGAATGAAAAGAAGCCGAGGTTAGAATGTTCTTTACCACACCATAAGTAATATTTCCGTTCCGCTGATCTTTTTTTAAGATAATGCCTACTTCAAGTCCCGGATAAATATCTTTTCTGTTTTGTCCATCCATATATTTCTATTTCTCTGATTTTCCAAAGCGTTCTTCAAATACTTTTTCTAAAGCGAACATCTCATCACGTAAACGTGCTGCAAGTAAAAAATCGGTGTCTTTAGCCGCTTTTTGCATATCTTTTCTCGATTGGTCAATCGCTTTTTTAAGTTCTGCTTTACTCATGTACTGTACAATAGGATCTGCAGCAATGCTTACTTCGTCTATTTCAACATAGGCTCTTGCCTTAGCTTTTTTACTTTCAGATATTTCCAGTACAGAGGTTTGCTCCAAAATTTCCTCTTTAGATTTACCTACTGTTTTTGGAGTAATGCCATGTTCAGTATTATAGGCAATTTGCTTTTCTCTTCTGCGATTGGTTTCTGTAATTGTGCGTTCCATTGAATCGGTTATGTCATCTGCATACATAATCACCCTCCCCCTGTCATTACGGGCAGCTCTTCCAATAGTTTGTATCAAAGCCCTATCTGAGCGCAGGAAACCTTCTTTATCTGCATCTAATATGGCCACTAAACTTACTTCAGGTAAATCTAATCCTTCTCTTAATAAGTTAATTCCTACCAAAACGTCAAATTCGCCTAATCTCAATCCTCTTAAAATTTCTACCCTTTCTAGGGTCTTGATTTCAGAATGTATATATCTACATCTGATATTTAAACGATCCATGTATTTGGTTAGTTCTTCTGCCATCCGCTTGGTAAGCGTAGTAACCAAAACCCTGTCTCCAGCTTTAACGGTTTTATCTATTTCGTCTAGCAAATCATCAACCTGATTAACTGCAGGCCTTACCTCTATTAAAGGGTCTAATAATCCAGTTGGTCTGATTACTTGCTCTACCACTACACCATCCGATTTCTGTAATTCATAATCGGCAGGTGTTGCACTCACATAAATTGTTTGTGGTGCCATCCGTTCAAATTCCTCAAAATTTAAAGGCCGGTTATCTAATGCCGAAGGTAAACGGAAGCCGTATTCCACAAGAGCAAGTTTTCTCGATCTGTCTCCGCCATACATAGCCCTTATTTGCGGAACGGTAACATGGCTCTCATCAATTACCATTAAATAATCATCTGGAAAATAATCTAATAAACAGAAGGGACGCATTCCCGGAGGCCTACCATCAAAAAATCTGGAATAATTTTCTATTCCTGAGCAATAGCCCAGTTCTTTCATCATTTCTATATCAAAGTTAACCCGCTCTTCCAATCTCTTGGCTTCAAGCAAAAGCCCATCCTTGGTGAGCTGGTTCTTTCTTACCTCAAGTTCTTCCTGTATGGCCCATATAGATTGGTTAAATCTGTCTTTTGGCGTAACAAACAGGTTTGCCGGATAAATTGCCATATCCTGCATTTTTTCTAATGTTTTTCCCGTAACAGGGTCTATTACCGTAAGCTCTTCTATTTCGTCTCCAAAGAAAGATATACGATACGCGTTATCCAGATATGCAGGAAAAATATCTACCGTATCTCCTTTTACCCTGAAAGTTCCCCGTTTAAAATCATTAATGGTTCTTGCATATAAAATCTCTACCAGATGATGTAAAAAAGAATTTCTCGTGATTTTGGTTCCTACACCAAACCTAAATACAGAGCGCGAAAAATCTTCAGGGTTTCCCATTCCGTAAATACACGAAATGGATGAAACAACAATTACATCTCTCCTGCCAGACATTAATGCCGAAGTTGTACGTAACCGCAGTTTTTCTATTTCTTCATTTATGCTCAGATCTTTTTCTATATAAGTATTAGTGGTTGGCATGTAAGCCTCTGGCTGATAGTAATCGTAATAAGACACAAAATAGTTAACTGCATTTTCTGGGAAAAACTGTTTAAACTCGCCATATAGTTGTGCCGCAAGTGTTTTGTTATGACTTAATATCAGAGTTGGTTTTTGGGTTTGCTCAATAACATTAGCTATAGTAAATGTTTTTCCGGATCCAGTTACACCCAATAAGGTTTGATAATGTTCTTCTGACCGTACGCCTTCTACCAGTTGTGTTATGGCCTGAGGCTGATCTCCGGTTGGTTTATAATCTGATATGAGTTTGAATTTCATGCAATGTAAAAATAAAGCCTTGTTTATTTAATCACAAAAATTACCCGTTTTGTTTTAACAGGTTAAAATTAAGATGACCTACAGATGAGTTATTTCAACAAAAGTTCTTTAAATTATATCTCCTTTTTCTGAAGTCTTATTGGTATTTTTATGTAATTTGAACCGTTTGTTCTGTTTTAATATGTTTCTACTCATCTTTTGCAAACAGCTTACTCCGCGGGTAAAATATATCTTTAACTTCATATTTAAAGATATTCTGTTGTATGAAGAAGACCTTTCTTTTACTTCAAATGAAATTGAGTTTTTACAATATGACGGACCAAAGTTTAGCTATGCAGAACAGCCTCTTAAACAGGAATTGCATTTTGGATCTTGTAAACTTTTATTTGAAACCAAAATTCAGCCGCAGCATATTGATCAGATCATTTTTGGAGATACTCAGGTTCCTTTTCCCGTGAAGAACGGATTTTTGCCTTTCGATGTTTTTGCTGCTTCTTTTTACTTTGTTTCACGTTATGAAGAATACCTGCCTTTTGAACCCGACAAACACTTGCGTTTTAAGGCAGAAAACAGTTTACTATTTCAGCTTGATTTACTGTATATTCCGGTAATTGATGTCTGGGCGCTCATGCTTAAGAATATACTTCTTAAATACTTCCCTCTTTTAAAATTCGGCTCAAGGGCTTTTAAGTTTGTTCCTACTTTTGATATTGACAGAGCTTATCATTTTCGAAACAGTGGCATTTTAAAGAATACAGCCCGTATAATTAAGGCTTTGTTAGAAAAAGATAAAGAACGCTTAAAGAATGTGCTCTTAACTGGCCTGAAAAAAAGAAAAGACCCTTTTGATACGTATGAAATGCTCAGAAAAATTCATAATAAGCATAATCTAAACCCAATCTTTTTCTTTCTTTATGCCCATAAACGTGATAAAAGATACGATGTCAACATCAAACCTGGTAAAGAAAACTTTAACGCTCTAATCAAAGAAACGGCTCAATATGCTGATATAGGCATACATCCTTCATATGCTTCAAACCAACATAAACATCTGTTAACAGAAGAAATAAAAAACCTTTCTATGTTAATAGAAAAACCTATTCATAAATCGAGACAGCATTTTTTAAGATTACATTTACCAAAAACTTATCTTCAACTAAAAGAAGTGGATATTTTACATGATTATAGCATGGGATATGCTTCACAACCAGGATTCAGAGCGGGTACCTGTACCTCATTTTACTGGTATGATCTTCAGCTTGAAAAGCAATCTGTATTAAAGGTTTATCCTTTTGCTGTGATGGATTCTACCTTAAAAGTTTATTTAAAACTAAATCCCGAAAAGGCAAAAGAGACTATCTCTAAAATAATGGGAAATGTTAAACTGGTAAATGGCACTTTTTGTTGTTTATGGCATAACGAATCGCTCTCAGAAACGGAGACCTGGAAAGGCTGGTCTGAGGTTTACAGATTTATGGTAGAAATGGCCGTTAAATAATTATATTTATACAATTTTAGCATGATGATAGTTGATATTAGTAAAACTTCCTGTATTGCCAATACTTATATTGCTGAGTTAAGAGACGAGATTATTCAAAAAGACTCTATGCGTTTCAGAAAAAATCTTGAACGTATAGGCGCTTATTTTGGACATGAGATTAGCAAGCATCTGACTTATAAAAATATTGAAACTACCACTCCTTTAGGTATTGCTAATAGTAGCGTTTTAGTACAACAACCCGTTATTGCCACCATATTAAGGGCCGGCTTACCCATGCACCAAGGTTTACTGAGTGTTTTTGACAAAGCTGAATCAGCTTTTATTACTGCTTACAGAAAGGTGGTAAAGGGGGGAGATTTCATTATACAGATGGAACATATCTCAGCTCCTGAGCTGGAAGGAAAAACCGTTATACTGGCTGATCCTATGTTGGCAACAGGTTTAAGCATGGTACTTTGCGCCAAAGAACTCATCAATGAATATAAAATAGAAAAGTTACACATTGTTTCTGCTATTGCAAGCACAGAGGGCGTTAAACATGTAAGGGCAAATTTGCCTAAAGCACATCTTTGGTTAGGTGCAATTGATGATGAAATGACTACCAAAGCCTATATTGTACCAGGCTTAGGTGATGCCGGAGATTTGGCCTTTGGAGCAAAGAAATAAGATACTAATTGAGCTTATAAGGAACGATTAGCTCAAACTCAGGAATATCAACAATAAAATTCTTCTCATCAGAAACACGTTGCATAATATAATAACCACGCATACTTCCTATTTCGGTTTTTAAGTTACATCCCGAAACATATACATAACTTTCTCCGGGTTCTATTACAGGTTGCTCTCCTACCACTCCTTGTCCCTCTACTTCTCTTAAGGTTCCATTAGAATCAAAAATAAGCCATTTTCTGCTTAAAAGCTGTACGGCATAATCTGTAAGGTTTTCTATAGAAATACGGTAAGCAAACATAAAATGTGCATTTGCCCAATCAGATTGATGATCCTGGTAAATCGTTTCTATAGAGATTTTTACGCCTTGTGTTGTTGCCGTAACCATAGCTTATTTTTAATCTTTTGTACTCAATAATCAGGCCATTTAACTTAAAGTTCTGCAAACAGGTATTTTTCTGAAATTTCGTCAAGTAGGCTGTATATTACTTCAATATTTTCTTCTTTAACCAATTGCATACGGTACGGTTTAAAATCAGGTAAGCCTTTAAAGTAATTGGCATAATGCCTGCGCATTTCAAACACCCCTGTTTTAGGACCTTTCCATTCGATTGATTTAGTTAAATGTGTTCTACAAGCCAACACACGTTCTTCCAATGTTGGTCCGTCCATTAGTTCTCCTGTTTCAAAAAAATGTTTGATTTCTCTGAAAATCCATGGATAACCTATGGCCGCACGTCCTATCATAATCCCATCTACTTCATATTCCAAGCGCCAGTTAGCCGCCTTAACCGGACTGTCCACATCTCCATTTCCGAATATGGGTATTTTGATTCTTGGATTTCTTTTAATTTCTCTGATCAATGTCCAGTCTGCTTCTCCTTTATAAAGTTGCGCTCTTGTACGTCCATGTATGGTTAAAGCCTGTATGCCTACGTCTTGCAGCCGCTCTGCTACTTCATAAACATTCTTTGTATTATCATCCCAGCCTAAGCGGGTTTTTACGGTAACCGGTAAATGTGTTGCTTTAACAACGGCTTCCGTCATTTTAACCATTTTGTCAATGTCCTGTAGCAAGCTAGCGCCTGCACCCCTACACGCTACATTTTTAACTGGACATCCGTAATTAATATCTATCAGATCAGGCTGGGCAAGGGTGGCAATTTCAGTTGCTTCACGCATACTTTCTATATCGCTGCCAAATATTTGAATACCTATTGGTCTTTCATATTCGAAAACATCCAACTTTTGACGGCTTTTAGCTGCAGACCTTATCAAACCTTCCGATGAAATAAATTCTGTATACATCATATCTGCCCCTCCTTGTTTACATACATAACGAAAGGGAGGATCACTTACATCTTCCATTGGAGCTAACAATAAAGGAAAGTCTCCTAAATCAATATTTCCTATCTTTACTGACATTTTATATCTTCAACCCTGTTTTATTAACTGCAAAGTTACATATAATTAAAATAATGTATCCAAACGCACCCGGTAAGCAAGAGAATAATCCTATTATACAACTTATGTTTTTAGGCTTATTTGCCATTCTAGGATTAATTGTTTTTGCCATAGCAGCCTGTATAATTGTTTATCTTTTATATGGCTTAGACACATTAATGGCTGTTTTGTCTAATCAGCTTAATGAAAAAAATGTAGGGGCTTTTAAAATTATATTAACGTCACAACAATTGGGTTTATTCTTAACTCCGGCTATTTTACTTGCCGTAGTTGAAAGAAAACCTCTAAATAAGTTTTATGGTTTTAAAACACCTAAGCCTAACTTATTATTTATGGCGGCCTTTATAGGTTTATGCAGCCTGCCTTTTTTGTCATGGGTAAATGAACTTAACCAAAAAATGTCTCTTCCTTCTTTCTTAAAAAATGTAGAAAACTGGATGCGGGCAATGGAAACAGATCTGGCCAAAACAACCGAAATTATTTTAAAAACATCTTCGGGATGGGGTCTTATTATAAATTTATTGGTAATTGCCGTAACTCCAGCAATTTGTGAAGAATTTATTTTCAGAGGTGGATTGCAGCGCAGCATTTTCAGGTTAGTGGTTAATCCCCATGTAGCCATTTGGCTATCGGCAATTATTTTCAGCTGTATTCACTTTCAGTTTTTTGGTTTTTTTACCCGCATGTTCTTAGGCGCAACCTTTGGGTATTTATATTTCTGGACAGGAAGTATTTGGTACGCCGTTTTTGCACATTTTTTAAACAATGCTTACGCCGTTATTGTGGCTTATTATTATCAAAGTAAGAACCTTCCGCTTAATGAATCCGACATGCAAAGCGTTCCTCTATATATGAGCATACTTAGTGCTATTTTAACCGTTTCACTTTTATTGTTTATCAAAAAGAAAGCCAGTCAAAGCAACATACCGCAACCTTATGAAAACTAGAGCCATTACCGCATTTTTCTTTACCATTATTATGTTAGGTTCTATTTTCTTAGGAGCCTATACTTTTACCGCATTTTATCTGTTATTAAGTGTGGTTTGTTTGCTGGAGTTTTACCGAATGATTAAAACAACAAAAGCACACCCTAACTTGTTTATTGGAGTTTCTTTAGCCATACTTTGTTTTGGCAGCATAGCAGCATCTCATTTTATCGATATCCCAGTTAAAAATCTTTTATTATATATTCCGTTGTTTTTTGCTGTATTTATTGCAGAACTTTACCGTAAAAGCGAACATCCTTTTTCCAATATCGCTTTTACTTTTTTAGGGCTGATTTTTGTAATCCTTCCCTTTTCTTTTTTCTTTAGTCTAGGTTTCATAACCGATAATTCTTATAGCTTTCATTTTCCGTTAGCATTTTTACTCATGCTTTGGGCAAATGATACGGGGGCTTATTTATTTGGAATGAAGTTTGGCAAACATCGTCTGTTTGAGCGTCATTCACCAAAAAAATCATGGGAAGGTTTTTTTGGAGGAATATTTACAGGATTAATTGTAGCTTTTATAGTTAGTATATGGTTTCATGAAATATCTCTTTTGGAGTGGACAGGAATGGCATTGATTATCTCTTGTTTTGGCACACTGGGAGATCTGGTAGAATCAATGTTAAAACGCAGTTTGAGTGTAAAAGATTCTGGCAATTTTTTACCAGGACATGGTGGTTTTTTAGACCGTTTTGATGGTTTGTTGATTGCAGCCCCTTTGGTATATACCTATTTGTTCTGGCTGTTAAACTAAGCTTTTCTTGGCTTGTATTTTTAAATCAAGAAACCAGTTTTTATTTAATTACCCTCGTTGGTTTTTTGTTTTCATCTAAAGCAACAAAAGTAAATTCGCCATGTATAGCTAATTCTCTGCCTTCAGCATACATCTGCTCTATGTATATTTCTACACTTACTTTTAAACTGGTATTACCCACATGAATTACATGCCCAACCAGTTCAACAATAGTTCCGGCAGGAATAGGTTGTTTAAAATCAATTCTGTCGCTGCTTACAGTAACCATTTTCTGCCTGCTAAAACGCGTAGCCGTAATAAAAGCTACTTCATCCATCATATGCATAGCCGTACCACCAAAAAGCGTATCGTAGTGGTTTGTTGTACTTGGAAAAACAGCTTTAAAAATACTAGTTTTTGAACCGGCGATTCTTTCTTCTAAAGTCATATCTAAAAATTATACCGAACTTATCGTCTTATTGAAAAAATGTAACAAATATAAGAGTTATATTTTTCAATGTCTTTCACTTCTATATTTGATATGAAATTGTAAACTAAACTTTAAATGATGTTAAAAAGCTACGTTAGGAAAATGTGTATAGCATTTCTGGTAGCAGGCGCATTAAATGTGCAGGCGCAGGAAATACCTACACCCAAGTCTTTTTTCGGGTTTAACATTGGTGATAATTATCAATTAGCCAATTTTACACAAACCGAAGCCTATCTCAAGAAACTTGCAGCAAGTTCTGATAGGATTAAATATACCACCATTGGTAAAACTGAAGAAGGTAGAGATCAGTTTATGCTGATTGTTACTTCTCCTGAAAATCACAAAAATTTAGCGAAATATAAAGAAATTTCGCAAAAACTAGCCAGAGCAGAAGGCTTAACTCCTGAGCAGGCCAAGGTCTTAGCTAAAAGTGGAAAAGCCATTGTTTGGATTGACGGTGGTTTACATGCCAATGAAACGGTGGGTATACATCAGTTAATACAAACTGCCTATACGTTTGCTAGCAGAAATGATGAAGAAACCAAAAATATTTTAGATAAGGTAATTATCTTAATGACGCATGCCAATCCTGACGGGCAAGAATTACAAAGTAACTGGTACATGCGTGAAACCACTCCTGAAAAAAGATCTTTAGCAGGTCTTCCCCGTTTATATGAAAAATATGCAGGACATGATAATAACCGTGATTTCTTTATGTTAAACCTAAAGGAAACACAAAATATAGGGAGGCAGTTATTTGTAGAGTGGATACCTCAAATCATGTATAACCACCATCAGGCTGGGCCTGCTGGAACTATTGTTGCAGGGGCGCCTTATCGTGATCCCTACAACTATGTTTTTGATCCTATTATCATGACCAGTCTTGATGCTGTAGGAGCAGCTATGCATAACCGCTTAAATATTGAAGGCAAACCAGGATACACACAAAGGGGCGGATCTGTTTTTTCTACGTGGTATAACGGTGGTTTACGTACAACTACCTACTTCCATAACATGATCGGTTTATTAACTGAAATTGTTGGTAGCCCAAATCCAATGAATATTCCTCTTGTGCCTGCTCGCTTGCTACCTAACGGAGATTCTCCAAATCCGGTACAACCTAAAGTATGGTATTATAAAGATGCGATTGATTATTCGGTTTCATTAAACTATGCCGTATTGAATTACGCGCAACGTTATAGCGATGAGTTGCTTTATAATATATACCAAATGGGAAAAAATTCTATTGACAGAGGTCTTACAGATACCTGGTCATTTTCTCCTAAAAAAATTGAAGCCATTAATGCCAATTATGCAAAAGAAACCAATACCGCGCCTGTTAGTGTAACTGAAAGAAAACAAATTCCTGAAAAATATCTTGATCAGGTAATGAAAGATCCGGCAAACAGAGATGCCCGAGGTTACATTATTCCTTCAGATCAACCGGATTTTACCACAGCTATCCGCTTCTTAAATGCATTGATCAGAACAGGTATTCAGGTACAGGAAGCAACCGCTGATTTTACGGTTAATGGAAAAAAATATCCTGCAGGATCGTATATTGTAAAAACAGACCAGGCCTTCAGACCACATATCTTAGATATGTTTGAGCCACAAGATCATCCTAATGATTTTAAATACGAGGGGGGGCCTCCAATTGCGCCTTATGATGCAGCAGGATGGACCTTAGCTTATTTAATGAATGTTAAATTTGATAGAATATTAGATGGCTTTAACGGCCCTTTTAATAAACTTCCTGTTGGCGAATTATTAATTGCAAAACCTAAACCTTTACCTGCTAATGCCCGCGGTTACGCTTTAAGCGCTCAAGCTAATGAAAGTTTTTTAGCTGTAAACGATCTTTTAAAAGCAGGAGTAGAAGTTTTACGTGATCCTTCTAATGGTGCTTTCTATGTTCCTGCCAGTGCAAAAGCAAAAGAAGCTCTTACCAAAGCTGAACGTAATTTTGGTATGAGAGTGATTGCTGCTGAAAAGCCTAAAAATGCAAAAGCAGTAAAACCTGCCCGTATTGCGCTTTGGGATGTTTACGGGGGTTCTATGCCGTCTGGATGGATCAGATACATCATGGAACAATACCATTACAATCCAACTGTAATTTACCCTCCGGATGTTGATGCAGGAAAACTTAAAGATAAATATGATGTAATCATTTTAGTAGGTGGTTCTATTCCTGCAAGAACAACAGGAGGAAGAGGCGGACAATTTAACCAAGATATTACTAATATCCCTGATGAATATAAATCAAGAGTAGGTCGTATGACCGTTGAAAAGTCAATTCCAGAATTAAAAAATTTCCTTGAAGCAGGTGGAAATATTGTGGCTATCGGTTCGGCAACCAACTTAGCCAATCACTTAAACCTGGGCGTAAAAGATGCTTTAACTGAAACTACAAATGGTAAAGAAATTAAACTTTCTGCAGAAAAGTTCTATGTTCCGGGTAGTGTATTAAGTGTTAAGCTAGATAAAAATTTAAATGCAAACTGGGGTTTGGATGAACTAACAGATGTTTATTTTGATAACAGCCCTGTTTTTAAAATTACTGATAATAACATTAAACCCTTAGCCTGGTTTGATACCGATAAGCCTTTACGCAGTGGCTGGGCCTGGGGACAAGGTTATCTGAAAAACGGAGTAGCTGCCTTTGAAGCTCCTGTAGGAAAAGGTAAGTTAATTGCTTTTGGTCCTGAAATTACTTTCAGATCTCAAACCCACGGAACTTTTAAATGGATGTTTAACCAATTATATAATTAATTACTAATAAGCTTTTAAACAAAAAACCGCTGTAATTACAGCGGTTTTTCTTTTTTACCCAACCCCTCTTAATCTCTGCTTCTAAATAGCATTGAAGCATAATAAAGTAAGTTAGCCAAAGAACCCAATGCGGCTACTACATAAGTCATAGCAGCCCACCATAAAGCATCCTTTGCCTGTGCATTTTCTTCACTGGTGTACATTACATTCTGATTATTTTTTAACCATGCTAAAGCTCTGTTACTTGCGTCAAACTCAACCGGTAAAGTAATTAAACTAAAGATGGTTATTAAAGCCAGACCTAACACCCCTATACCTAAAACTACCGGATTTCCTGTAAATCCTATGAGTAACACACCTATCAGTAATACCCATTGTAAAAGGGTAGAAGAGATGCTTACAACAGGCACCATATTGGATCTGAATTGCAGCCAGTGATAAGATTTGGCATGTTGTACGGCGTGCCCGCATTCATGTGCTGCAACGGCAGCAGCAGCTACACTACGGCCATAGTACACATCTGTACTTAGATTTACCGTTAAATCTTGTGGATTATAATGATCAGTAAGTTGACCTTCAGAGCTTACTACTTTTACGTTATAAATGCCATTATCATGTAGCATTTTCTCTGCAACCTCTTTCCCTGAAAAACCAGAATTGAGCTGCATTTCTGCATATTTAGCAAATTTGTTTTTAAATCGCCACTGCACAAACATACTAAGTAGAAGAACTGGAACGAATAAAATTAAATAGGTTTCCATTTTTGTATGTGTTTTCAATCTCAAAATCTGATAATCAAAAAGCGTTCCCATATTTATTTCTTATTATTTTTTTACATTTAGGAGAATGAATTACAACTTTTCTTATTGGGAAAAAATCAGTTTTTTTTCTGCAGACATTATTATTGTTGGAAGTGGCATAGTAGGCTTAACGGCTGCTATAGCTTTAAAACAGCATAATCCAAAATTAAATGTACTGGTTTTGGAAAGAGGTTTTTTACCTAGTGGAGCAAGTACCAAAAACGCGGGTTTTGCTTGCTTTGGAAGCCTTTCTGAGTTAATTGAGCAGGAAAAAACCTCAGGAACAGAGGGGCTTTATGATTTGATTAAAAGAAGATGGAATGGCCTGCAAAAGTTAAGGCAATTGTTAGGAGATAAGCACATAGAATTTAACAACTACGGAGGTTTTGAGCTTTTTAAGAAAGAAGATGAACAACTGACCAGTTTATGTGTATCAAAAATTAGCCATTTTAATAGCCTAATTGAAGATATTGTGGGTAAAAACGCTTTTACCCTAGCTAATAAAAAGATAGATTATTTTGGTTTTAACCATATCAGTACTTTAATTGAAAACCAATTTGAGGGACAAATCAATACTGGTAAAATGATGAAGGCTTTGATTAACAAAGCAACTGCTTCTGGTGTTCAGATATTAAATTCATGTGAAGTATCAAGTTTTGAGCAAGGTGATGCTCAACAGATTAATATTAAAACACAACAAGGAATTTTTAGTTGTAGAAAATTGATCTTTGCTAATAACGCATTTATTTCTTCTTTCTTTAAAGACCTGGATGTAAAACCGGGCAGGGGACAGGTTCTCGTAACTAAACCCATACCTTCTTTAAAGGTAAAAGGAACTTTTCATTATGATAAGGGCTATTATTATTTTAGAAATATTGATAATCGCATATTATTTGGCGGTGGCCGAAATCTGGATTTTAAAACCGAAGAAACCACTATCTTTGGTCATACAGAAAAAATTCAGCAATCTCTATATGCCATATTGAAAGATATTATCTTGCCTGATACTGCGTTTGAAATAGATTATAACTGGAGTGGTATCATGGCCTTTGGTAAGCAATTAGAACCTATAATTAAAGAAATTGATTCTGATGTTTTTTGTGCGGTTCGATGTAATGGAATGGGTGTAGCCATGGGCAGCCAGACAGGGCAGGATATCGCCGATTTAGTTTTAAGTACTTTTTAATTTCTTCTCTTTATGGAGCTCATCATTATTTGTTTGTTAGTTGTTTTATTGGTTTTATTATCTATTTTTTTATTTAAAAAATCTGAAAAAAGCAATCCTGAAGATATATTCTCTATTAATTTTTTAAAAGAAGAAAATCAAAAAATACAGCAAGAACTTACACAGGTTAGGGCGCAGTTGTTAAATGAATATACACGTGCTACAAAAGCAGAAGAAAATCTGCTTTTGCAAAAAGAACTCTATAAACAGCAGCAGCAAAACTTAACAGACTTACAAAAGCAATTTAAATTAGAGTTTGATAAAATGGCTAATGCTATACTTGAAGAGAAGACAGCCAAATTTACCCTTCAAAACCAGACACAGCTTAATGAAATTTTAAAGCCTTTGAAAGAAAATATAAAATCTTTTGAAGAAAAGGTAGATAAAGTATATAAAAGTGAAGCTGATGAAAGAAATCAGTTAAAGGGCGTTATTTTTCAGCTTATGGATCAAAGCAAACAAATTCAAAATGATGCAAATAATCTAACCCGCGCTTTAAAAGGCGACAATAAAAAGCAAGGTAACTGGGGCGAAATTATCTTGGAAAGAGTTTTAGAAAACTCAGGGTTAATTAAGGAACGTGAGTATAGTATTCAAAAAAATCTAATAAGCGCCGATGGCACGCGTTTGCAGCCCGATGTGATAATTTACCTTCCTGATGAAAAACATTTGATTATAGACGCTAAAATATCGCTCATAGCGTATGAAAGAATGGTGAATGCTATAGATGAAAATGAAAAATCTGTTTTTCTTAAACAACATGTAGCTTCTGTTAAAAACCATATAGATGGCCTTTCTGCAAAAAATTATCAGCATTTATACCAGATAAATTCACCTGATTTTGTTTTACTTTTTATGCCTATCGAATCATCTTTCAGCACTACCATACAAAGCAATACAGAAATGTTTAATTACGCATGGGATAGAAAAGTGGTTATTGTAAGCCCAAGTACATTGTTAGCCACATTACGTACAATTGCAAGTATATGGAAGATAGAAAGGCAGAACAGAAATGTTTTTGAAATAGCAGAAGAGGCAGGTTCTTTATATGATAAGTTTGTGGGTTTTTTAGCCGATATGGAAAAAATAGGTAAGTATATAGAACAAACTCAAAAAGCACATGATGATGCTTTTAAAAAATTACAATTTGGCAGTGGAAATCTGATCGGAAAAGTTGAAAAAATCAAAAAATTAGGAGCTAAAACAAAAAACAACAAGCAGATAGATAAAAAATTCTTAGACAGGGAAGATCTATAGCTCATTAATTAGTTTAAATAACTTTTCTTCCTGAGATTGCCTACTTAACTCATACAGTTCTTCTTTGGTATGATTAATTTTTAAAGGCTTTCCTTCTAAATGATTTTTAAAAGACTTAATCAATACTTCTATGATTTCTTTTTTATGATTACAAACATATCCTGCATTATACTTTTTAATGCTCTCGGCAATATCTCCATTGTCAGAAACCGGAAGTAAAATAGGCTTTTGAAACGCTAGATATTCATATTGTTTAGTCGTAATCACTTCTTTTCTATTACCATATTTTAGGTGAAAAAACATAGATGAATCATAAAGTTCATCATAGGCTTTTTCTATAGGCATTTTATCAGATATACTGGTGTAATTTTCTAAACCATATCTGATAATGATTTTATTCAGTGCTGTTCTATCATTCACGCCTATAAATTTCAGTAAAAACCTATCCGGTGAAATTTTATATTCAACTAAAAATTCTTTAACAGCTTCAAAAAAAGTTATATCCTCTAACTGACTACTGTATATTGATCCTAAATAGGATAAAATAAATTTCTGTTGGTTATCTCTTATTAAAGAACTATCAATTTTATGGTTATTAAATCCATTTCTAACCACATGTACATTGTTAAAATATCTTTCCGGAAAAAATTTCTTTATGGAATCAGAAATTGTTAATAATAAATCCGCACTTTCCAGATTTCTAATTTCCTGTTTTTTTAAAAATAATTTTCTTACTTTAGACATCCATTCATTTTCATAGATCAGATTGTATCCAAAAACTCCAGGATCTCTATATTCCAAAACTAATTTTGAATGATATTTTTTCTTTAATTTATATCCTAAGTTATGTGCAGATAATGAGGGAAAAGATGTAAAAATTATATCGTCTTTAGCCGGTTTAATTTCACTGTTATTAAAATAGAAAAGTGTTTCTTTTTGTAAATCGAATATTTCTCGTTTAGTAAACAAATAATTAAGAATTACCAATAGTTTAGCGCTATATGGGCTTCTTTTCTGCAAAAAAAAATATACTTTCTGTAAAATTCCGTTTTTGTATAATAATGGAATTTCTGTTAAGTTTTCTTTATTTTCTCCTTTTTTTACCTCCTTTATATTTCCATAAATAAAGTAAACTTCAAAATTTTCAGATAAAGTATTAGCAAGACTTAATAATCTGTAATATCCCGTATGATAGGTTTCCTTACCATAGTAAGAAAATACAAAAATACGCTTCAACTTAATTTATTTGTTTCAAATATGTTTAAAAAATCATGTATCGGATCTTTTTAACATACAAATAAACACATTTATTTTCTAAAAGCATTCCATCCCTGGGCTTTTAATTCATGTAAAACATCTGATTTTGAAACCATTACACATCCAGAATTTTTATCTGTTACATGACCTATAATGCTAATATCAACATCGTTTTTAATTTTATCATAATCAGCCTGTTTAATAGTAAACAAAAGTTCGTAATCTTCTCCACCATTTAAGGCACATACTGTGGGATCTAATCCTAATTCTCGAGCTGTTTCATAAGTCTGCGGATCTATTGGTAGTTTATCTTCGTAAATTCTAACACCTACATTGCTTTGTGTAGCTATATGCAAAATCTCAGAAGCCAAACCATCAGAAACATCGATCATTGATGTGGGTTTTACTTTTATTTGGGCCAATAAATCAACAATATCACGTCTGCCTTCTGGTTTTAATTGTCGTTCTATGATATAATCTTTTCCTTCCAGATCAGGTTGAATCTGTGGATTTTCTAAAAATATCTGTTTTTCTCTTTCTAAAATTTGTAAACCTACATAAGCACCACCTAAATCTCCAGATACACACAATAAATCTCCCTCTTGTGCACCATTTCTATAAATTACATCTTCTTTTGCTGCATAACCTATGCTGGTAATACTGATAACCAAACCTTGTTTACTCGCCGATGTGTCTCCACCAACCAAGTCTATATTAAACTTATTACAAGCCAACTCAATTCCTTTATAAATTTCTTCTACAGCTTCTAAAGGAAATTTACTTGAGACACCTATAGAAACAGTAATTTGAGTAGCCATACCATTCATGGCATAAATATCACTCAGGTTAACCTGCACTGCTTTATAACCAAGATGCATCAATGGTACATAAGAGAGGTCAAAATGAATCCCTTCTAGCAACAGATCTGTTGATATCAATACCTGTTTATCCTTAAAATCAAATACAGCAGCATCGTCTCCAACTCCTTTTACACTGCTTTCATGCTTAATTTTAAAATTATCTGTTAAATGTTTAATTAAACCAAACTCGCCTAATTCTGCTATTGATGTACGTTCTTTATTCTCAAACATATAATAAATTATCTACTGATGTCAGATGGTTTTCTCTTAATTTCTATACCAATCACTATAGGACTGTAAATATGAAGTTTTAATTCTATAAGCCTAAACTCGCTGAAATTTCCAGCATTCTTTCAATCGGCTTTCTAGCTCCTGCAATAATATGGTCAGGTACAGTAACTTCAGGTATTTCATTTTTCATGCACAGATACAATTTTTCTAGTGTATTGCGCTTCATATAAGGACAATCATTACATGCACAACTGTTATTTGGTGGTGCAGGAATAAATGTTTTATCCGGATTTGCTTTCTCCATCTGGTGAATAATGCCACTTTCTGTAGCTACGATAAATTCTTTCGCATCACTGTTTATGGTGTATTTCAACAATCCAGTAGTAGAACCAATGTAATCGGCCATTTCTAATACTGCATCTTCACATTCAGGATGTGCAATAAACTTAGCTTCTGGATGTCTTGATTTAAGCTTGGTAATTTTTTCTCTGCTAAAAATCTCATGTACCATACAGGCACCATTCCATAAAACTAAATCTCTTCCGGTTTTTTTAGCTACATATGCACCTAAGTTCTTATCTGGACCAAAAATTATTTTCTGGTCTTTCGGTAAACTTTCAACAATTTGAACTGCATTTGTTGACGTACAAACAATATCACTTAATGCTTTTAGTTCTGCTGTACAGTTTACATAAGTTATTACCAGATGATCAGGATAATTTTCTTTAAATTTCTTGAATAAATGTGGTGGGCAGCTATCTGCTAATGAACATCCAGCTTTTAAATCCGGTAATAAAACTTTTTTCTGAGGCGATAAAATCTTAGCAGTTTCAGCCATAAAATGTACTCCGGCAAAAACAATCACATCAGCTTCTGTTTTTGCAGCTTCTTGTGATAAGCCTAAACTATCACCTATGTAATCAGCAATATCCTGTATATCAGGATCCTGATAATAATGTGCTAAAATAATTGCATTCTTCTCTTTTTTAAGTTTATCTATTTCAGCAAATAAATCCAGAGTAGGATTTATTTCTTCTTCTATATAACCTTTTCTATTTAATTCTTCTAAAACTTCCATTCGATATGCTTTTAGCGTTCATTAATTTTTTGTAAAGATACACAGCTTTCAACAGTTCAATAAAATATAATTTATTAATATAAAAGGATTCTTGTTGTTTATTAGGATGTGAATATTGTTTAAAACTTCTCAAATAAAATTTTGATAAATGAGTTTTCCCATAATTACTAACATTTTTAAAGACTTTTTATTTTAAACTTTAACTGATTTTCAATGTTATACTTTTCAGATTAAAAACTTATCAATACCAAAATGTGTATTCTTGTAATGTTTGTCAAAAGTTGATAAGTGTTATAAAGTTGCTTAAAAATTACTAAAATATTGTGTTCAATTTACCTTTTTACATTAGCTTTAAACAATCAAAAAAAGTTGTTGTAAATATTTATACATACTATTCACATAGTTTTAAAAATTATCAACACACATTTGTTTTAGCTTACATATTATAATGAAAAAAGTAGATTTTTTGGTTATTGGATCAGGTATAGCAGGTTTAAGTTTTGCATTGAAAGCTGCAAAGTATGGTAAGGTTCTGATAGTTACCAAATCTAATGAGGATGAATCCAATACCAAATATGCTCAAGGTGGAGTAGCAGTAGTTGTTGATAAGTCTGATTCTTTTGAAAAACATATACGGGATACCTTAATTGCAGGTGATGGTTTATGTGATGAAAAAGTTGTTGAAATTGTAGTTAAAGAGGGGCCACAACGTATTCAGGAAATTATTGATTATGGCACAAACTTCGATAAAGATCCATCGGGAGTGTTTGATTTGGCAAAAGAAGGTGGGCATTCTGAGCATCGTGTGCTACATTATAAAGACATTACAGGTTATGAAATTGAACGTGTATTATTAAAACAGATACATGAAAATGAAAACATAGAAATATTAACACATTATTTCTGTTTAGAGTTAATTACCCAACATCATTTAGGCGTTCATGTTGATAAAAGCAGTAAAGATATTAACTGTTATGGCATATATGCCTTTAATACAGAACGTAACGATGTTGAAAAGATATTGGCAAATGTTACTGTGATGGCTTCTGGAGGATGTGGACATATCTATAGTACTACAACAAACCCAGTAATTGCTACAGGAGATGGAATGGCTATGGTTTATAGAGCTAAAGGAAAAATCAGGAATATGGAATTTATTCAGTTTCATCCTACGGCTTTGTATAATCCGGGTGAGTACCCTTCTTTTTTAATATCTGAAGCAGTTCGAGGTTTCGGTGGAGTTTTAAGAAGAAAAAACGGAGAGGAATTCATGTATGAATATGATAAGAGAGGTTCTTTGGCTCCGCGTGATATTGTAGCAAGAGCGATTGATAATGAAATGAAAAAATCGGGAGATGATTTCGTTTACCTAGACATTACAATGCGCAGTAAGGAAGATATTTTAAGGCATTTTCCAAATATTTATGCCAAATGTTTATCTATTGGTATAGACATGACCAAAGATTATATACCAGTTACACCTGCTGCTCATTATATGTGTGGCGGTGTTATGGTTGACGAACATGGAAAGTCTTCTATTAATAATTTATATGCTTGTGGAGAAGTTTCTTCTACAGGTTTACATGGTGCTAACAGACTGGCTTCTAATTCTTTGTTAGAAGCAACCGTTTTTGCCCATCGTATTTTTGAATCTGCTGTAGCTTCATTTAAAAATAATGTTATTCCTGAAAATATTCCTGAATGGGATGATAAAGGAGTTATACAAATAAACGAAGATATTCTGGTTACTCATAATTTACGTGAAACGCAAAAGATTATGAGTGATTATGTAGGAATTGTAAGATCAGATTTTAGGTTGGATCGTGCATTGCGTCGCTTATATTTATTGTTTGAAGAAACAGAAGAGTTCTATAAGAATAATAAGGTTTCAGTAAAGTTATGCGAGTTACGAAATGTGATCCAAGTTGCTTATATGGTCATTAAATCTGCTATGCACCGTAAAGAGAGTAGGGGATTACATTATACTACTGATTATCCTAATCATGCCAATAAATTAGAAGACACTATTATTTAATATTTTAACCTTAGAATTTTGACTACAGAGATGCCAATCATATTACCAGTAAAAGGTGTTAGTCCAGTATGGGGCGATAATTGTTTTATAGCACCAAATGCCACTATAGTTGGAGATGTAACCATGGGAAACCAATGTTCTGTATGGTTTAATGCTGTTATAAGAGGTGATGTGAATAGTATTACAATTGGCAATCAAACTAATATACAGGATGGTGCCGTTATACATGCAACTTATTTAAAAGCAGCAACCCATATAGGTAATAGGGTTAATGTAGGTCATAACGCTATTGTTCATGGTTGTGTTATTAAAGATCATGTTTTAATAGGTATGGGAGCAATTGTAATGGATCATGCCATAGTAGAAGAATATTGTATTATAGCTGCCGGATCGGTTGTTTTAGAAAATACGATTTGTGAAAGCGGTTATATCTATGCGGGTACTCCGGCTAAAAAAATAAAGCCCATTACAGATGAGCAACGGGCTTTATTAAATAAACTACCTGATAACTATATCATGTATTCAGGTTGGTTCGACCAATAATTATTTAGGGATATTTATAATTTCTTCTCTTTTCCAGTTAGCCCTTATAGAGAGTTCTTTTGGTTCGTACCATATTTTTTCTGGTTGTAAGCCAACTTTTAAATTACCTGTATCCCATTTGCCATTTTTATTCTCATCATAAACTACCCTGGCAAAATAAATTCCTGTTTTAAAGTTAGTTAAGGTAATTACCTTGTTTTTGTTTACAGATTCTGCATATACTAAATTCTTCTTTTCATCTACAACTTCAACAATGTAATTCTTGCTGGTATCAGGAACTTTTATATTAAGTGATAGGGTACTGTAATCAGATGCATCAGCAAGTGTAAATGACTTAATGATTTCTTTGTTTTTGCTATTAAAAATGCCAGTTATTGCGTCAGGTTTGATGTTCAATATGTATTTTTCCTGTTTCCTCCATGGATATTCAATAACGTAACTTAATAAATCTGCCGAATCCTTCTTTAATGTAAAGCTATTTCTTGGAATAGAATCCTCTAATAAAAGAACTTTACTCATATCTATATTTTCGATAGGGAAGTTAAAAGTTAATTTTAAAGGTGTAGATGGTTTTAATTTACCACTTTGTAAATTATCTCCAGCAGCTATATTTCGTGTATATGTATCTCTCTTTCCACGGGTTAATTTTACAGTTTCTAATAATTTTCCCTGGTCTTTAATTGCAATTTTAGCTGAATCAAAAGAAAGATCTTTCAGCCAGAGTTTAACTGAATCTTTATTCTTTGTAAACTGAAAAAGCTTGTTTCCGTCTATATTTAAAGGTTCGGTAACAGTTATTTCGGGTTTATTCAACTGTTGGTTGAATGAAAGAAATATACTTCCATCGCTATTTATTTTACGGTCTGTAATCCTAAAATTCTTTGCTTTTTCTTTGAATAAGAGCAAGTTTATAGAATCTATATTATTATTTAAAGTAATCGGCTCTTTTATAAAAGCCAGCTGATCATTTTCCTGCTGATAGATTCTATCACCGTTATTTTCTTTAATAGCATAGACTTTATATTTATCCTTTTTTAGATTGTTCAGTTTGAAATTTCCGCTGCTATCTGTACTTGTAAAAATAGAAGCTTTCCTTTTCCCGAAAAGACTATCTCTTTCTAATGGAAAAATTAAAACGGTTGCATCTAATACAGGATCTAAAGTAATGGCGTCACGAACATTTCCTGATATACTTAAAGAGTCGAGAGTAGGACCGGTAGAAAATACATAAGTGAAATTCTTTAAAATATTTCCTTCATTGATATCCGTGATTGCTTTTCCAAAGTTTAAAGTATAAGTTGTGTTTTTTTCAAGTGTATCTGGCAAAGTTATTTCTAATCTTCTTAACTTGTATTTAAGCTGAGCAGGGGTTTCTAATTCAGGAGAGATAGAAAATTCTTTAAACTCATTTTGAAGTTTGATGTATTCATCAAAATCTATGAAAATTTTCTTGGCCGAAAAATTTGTGGTAAAATTTTTAGGTTCCATTTTTAAAACCTTTGGAGGAGTTGTATCTCTAGGACCTCCTTCTGGTGTTCTCATACTTGCACAACCAAAAATGAACATCATCAAGAGAGAATAAGTTAAAAAAGACCCTAAATTTTTATACTTTTTATTTTTAGCCATTTTTAAGCGATTTAATTGGTTTTTATCGTTTTTGGATGAATATCATTAAAACAAAAAGATAATCGTTTATATGTAAATTTTTTAATTTGCTTATTTTTAATATTATCTTATTGAAAATCAATTATTTAGACATATGAATCATTAAAACTGAAATATCTGAAGGTGAAACCCCAGAAATTCTTGATGCCTGGCCTAAAGTTCTTGGTTTTATCCTTAAAAGTTTTTCTCTTGCTTCTTTTGACAATGAGGTAAGAAGATTGTAATCAAATTCAGGGTTAATGGTTTTGTCTTCCATCTTTTGCATTTTGGCTACAATTTCATTTTCTTTTTCAAAATAACTATCGTATTTAATTTTAATCTCAGCTTGCTCTATCGTTTCTTTGTCAAAGTTATTTAAGAATTCGTTAAAAGAACTGTTTGCTTTTCTGATATCATTTATACTTACTTGCGGGCGACTTAATAAATTAAAGAGTTTTACATTTTGTGTTAATGGCGAACTACCTAATTCATCTAATAAAGGATTTACTTCGTTCATATCAACGCCTTGTTTTTTTGTAAAGGAAAAAATATCATCTGCGTTTTTAATTTTTCTGTTTACAATTTCCATACGATCATCATTTATCAAGCCTAATTGATGTGCGATAGGAGAGAGACGTATATCTGCATTATCTTGTCTTAATAACAAACGGTGTTCTGCTCTTGAAGTAAACATTCTATAAGGTTCTTCAGTGCCTTTAGTTACCAAATCATCAATTAAAACACCGATATAAGATTCAGACCTTTTTAATATAAGTTCATGCTGTTCATTTATTTTTTGATGGGCATTGATTCCTGCTATAAACCCTTGACTTGCAGCTTCTTCGTAGCCTGTTGTGCCATTTATTTGGCCTGCAAAAAATAAATTACTGATTAATTTGGTTTCTAAGGTTAAACTTAACTGCGTAGGAGGAAAGAAATCATATTCTATAGCATATCCCGGTCTAAACATTTTTGCATTTTCAAAACCAGGTATTTGTGTGAGTGCTTTATATTGGACATCTTCAGGTAAAGAAGTTGAAAAACCATTTACATAGATTTCACAAGTATTCCATCCCTCAGGCTCTACAAAGATCTGATGTCTTTCACGTTCGGCAAACCTGTTTATTTTATCTTCTATTGAAGGGCAATATCTTGGACCTAAACCTTTTATTCTGCCTGTAAACATAGGAGACTTTTCAAAGCCTTCTTTCAAAGTTTCATGAACTTTTTCATTGGTATAAGTGATCCAGCAACAACGTTGTTCTTGTGGCAATTCAACATTGGTATAAGAAAACCTGCCTCGTTCTTCATCTCCCCACTGTTCCTCCATCATTGCATAATTTAAAGATCTTCCATCGATGCGTGGAGGAGTTCCAGTTTTCATTCTTCCTGCTTCGAAGCCTAATTCTACCAGTTGTTCTGTTAAGCCCGTTGCAGATTTTTCACCCGTTCTGCCACCACCCATTTTTTTCTCGCCAATGTGAATTACCCCATTTAGAAAGGTTCCATTGGTTAATACTACAGATTTTCCTTTTATTTCTACTCCTAAATTTGTTTTTACACCTACAACAGTATTGTTTTTTATGAGCAATGAGCTTACCATTTCCTGCCAAAAATCAATATTTGAAGTTCTTTCTAAAGCTAATCTCCATTCTTCTGCGAAGCGTTTTCTATCATTTTGTGTACGTGGGCTCCACATGGCAGGACCTTTAGATTTATTTAACATCCTGAACTGAATAGTTGTTTTATCGGCAATAATACCTGAGTAGCCACCCATCGCGTCTATCTCACGTACAATTTGTCCTTTAGCAACCCCACCCATAGCAGGATTACAACTCATCTGTGCTATGGTTTCCATATTCATGGTTATCAGTAAGACAGAAGAACCTAAATTTGCTGCTGCTGCCGCTGCTTCGCATCCTGCATGGCCACCGCCCACCACAATTACATCATATTCTTTGAACATATATTTTTTGTTTCACGTGAAACACGTGTATTTAACGTTACTTGTTTTCGGATGTTTCACGTGAAACATCCGAAAAATATTTTTTATTTTTCGGATAACTCTATCCACCGCATCATTTCTGTTTCGAGCATTTGATTTAATTTCTCCATCTCTGCAGAAACTTCTTGAATTTTTAAATAGTCAGAAGGATCAATGTTATTTAATAACTCTGATCTCTCTTTGAGATCACTTTCAAGTTTAGCTAAGTTAAGTTCCAGATCGTTTAATTCTTTTTGCTCTTTGTAACTTAATTTTTTACTGTTGTTTTCAGTTTTATGAATTTCTGTAGATTTAGATTTTTTAACTGAAGCTTCTTTTTGTGCTTCCAGATCTAAACGATATTCAGAATAATTTCCATTAAATATTTTAATATTACCGTTACCTTCAAGAATAAAAAGCTGTTCACTCATTTTATCTAAGAGGTATCTGTCATGCGAAACAAGTATTAAAACACCCGGATAATTTTCTAAAAATTCTTCGAGTACATTTAAAGTGTCTATATCCAGATCATTAGTTGGCTCATCTAAAATTAAGAAATTAGGGTTTTGCATTAATACTTTCATTAAATGCAAACGTTTTTTTTCTCCTCCGCTTAACTTCTCTATAAGACCATGTTGTTTTTTTGGAGGAAATAAAAATAACGTAAGCAGGGCAGAGGCTGAAATAGTTTGACCGTCGGCCATTTTTATATATTCTGCTTCTGCTTTAACTACATCTATTACCCGATCTTTTTCATTAAAACTTAAACCACCTTGTTTGTAATAACCAATAACAGTTGTTTCTCCGGTTTCGATTTTTCCAGAATTAGGGATAATATTCTGTGTAATGATATTTAGAAAAGTAGATTTACCGGTTCCGTTCTTTCCTGCCAATCCAATTCTATCTCCCTTTTTGAAAGTATAGCTAAAATGAGTGATAAGCAACTTCTCATCAAAACCATGAGAAATATTTTCTAACTCAATAATCTTACCTCCTTGGCGGGACATTTTTATATTTAAATTTACTTTTTGATGGTCTGATTTCTGTTTTGTTTTTTCTTCCAGATTATAAAAAGCTTCTATTCTTGCTTTTGACTTTGTTGCCCTAGCCTGTGGCATTCTGCGCATCCATTCCAGCTCTTTTTTTAATAAGTTTTTATTTTTTTGAAAGGTCGCTACGTCTGATGCTTCTCTCTCTGCCTTTCTCTCTAAAAAATAAGCGTAATTTCCATTGTAATTAAATGTTTTACCTCTATCTAACTCAATAATTACATTACATATATTGTCTAAAAAATATCTGTCGTGTGTAACTAATAAAATGGTTTTATTGCCGGTGGTCAATAATTTCTCTAACCATTCAATGGTATCTATATCTAAATGGTTAGTTGGCTCATCCAAGACATAGATTTCTGGATCTTCTATTAATAATTTGGCCAAAGCTAACCTCTTTTTCTGTCCACCCGACAAAGTATCTATTTTTTGCCCCAGATTATTTATACCCATTCGACTTAAAATGGTCTTAATCTGATGCTCGTATTCCCAAGCATTGTGTTCAGTTAATTTGTCATATAAATCATTGATTTTATATTGGTCTATATCTTTCTGTTCAAGTAATTCTTCATATTCTTTTATCAACTGTTGCTGCTTGTTATCAGCAGAAAAAATGAAGTCACTTATTGTATATTCTGAAGGGAAAGAAGGATCCTGATTTAAAAAACCAATTTTTACAGATTTATTCTTTACAATTTTTCCTTCTAAGGGGGGAAACTGCTCTGCAAGAAGTTTAAGTAAGGTGCTTTTACCTGCTCCGTTTATGCCAACAAGTGCAACACGTTGCCCGGCATTGATGCCCAGGGTAAGATTTTTAAATAACCACTCGTCGTTATATGCATGGCCAAGACCTTCTGCTGCGATTAATGTGCTCAAATTATTAATGTATTAGCTGATAAGAAATTAGATGCAAAAGTAAACATTAATAATTTTAATCAGGTTTACATGTTTATAAGGGCTAAAGTTTTTTACGATAGTTAAACAGAAAATAGATATAAGGTAATTAGTTGAGCCTGAAATTATCGTTTTTTATCTTAATGGCATTTGAAGTAAAAATAATTCCTACGATAAGAATGCCAATAATGATAGCCAAAACCAATTGGGCATTGCTATATAATTTGGTCCCTTTTATAATTTTTTCGGTTTCACTGCTAATTTCTTTGCCTGTTGAAGATTGTACTTGAGTAAGTTCTTTTAGGAGCGCTGTTATATTTCTGAACGATTTTTCGTTTATAGAATGGTATAATTCTCTGATTTGTGCTTCATCAGAATAGGAAGTGCTCATTAAAATTTCCTCAAGTTTTCTGTTTTCAGCAAGTTTGACTTTTAGATTAGCCAGGCTTACTTTCTCCTTTTTTATTAAAAAAGTCTTTTCATACGCTCCAATTAAAGAGTCTATTCCGTTGTTGAGATCATTGAAATTAAGTTTAAGCCGTTGCAGAGTTAAAGACTTTTCTGAACGATATACATAGTCTTCCAAGTAATATTTTTTGGTGTAAAGCTTTTCAGAAATGAAAAAAAGGTCTGTTGCAGGAATAAGACGGTCGTTATATAAAGAACTGAATGCTTTCTCCATTTTAACCACGCTTCTGTCTTCCAGTATACGTATTAGTAACATGCAAGCCATAATAGCAAATAATAGTAAGGCAATTTTAGTTTTTTGCTTGAGGGTATAAGCCATTTTCATAACGAACAGATTTATACTTACAAAATAGTTAAATTATACCCATATCGGAGCATAAAGCGACAAAAATGATACAGACGTTATCAGGAATGAAAAGGTATAAAAGCAGAAAATGCGGACATCCACCCGCATTTTCTAACTAACTAAAACTAAACTAAATTTATGATGTATAATGATTTTTAAAGTGTTTGTGAAATAACAAGTGTATTTACGCTTTTGTTTTGACTAACTAAATTTTGTGTTTCAATGTTTGTACTTTCTGTAACAAACTGATTTAGATTAAGTTTTGCCAAATTATTTAATACCGCATTGTACTCATTAGAACTACCTGTTAACGTAAGTTGTGCTTTGTCATTTACTTTAGCAGAAAGGCTTAAAGTCTGGCTGTTTAAAGTTGCATTTGCATTATCTTTCAGATCAATATCTAAGAATAAACCAGAGAATTTTCCTAAAGTACTTACCTTGGCATTTCCGCTGGCAGTAATAGATTTTAATGTGCTTGCATAAACAACTACTGTTAGAGGCTCTTTATCAAAAGAACTTATTCTCAATTCGCCATTTTTTTCCTGCACTAAGGCGTTTTTTGAATAATAACTATCATAAACTTTAACGCCAGGTGTTTCACTTTGTACTACGATGATCTCTACATTACCACTTACATTAAGTTGGTTAAATGTTCTGATTTGAGTAAGGCTAGTAACTTTGTTTGTTTCAGTTGCATTAGCTGTAAAACCAAAGAATATTAAAGTAAATGCACTTATGCTTAAAATAATGATGTTTTTAATAGAGGTTTTCATTTGTGTGTTATTTTATATTTAAAAATTTGTGTGTCTTTTTCTTAACCTGTCAACCAAATGGTTACATCTATAAGACCGTAAATCGTTAAAAAGGTTGCATGACTATGGTTTGTATTATACATGCAAACCGTACTTATCGACGAACGGGCATTATTATTCGACAAAAACTTTTATAAATTCATGAGTGACAGCTAAAAAAAATCCTGAAAGAATCGTTTATATAGAATAAGGCTTTTACATTTGCTTATTATTTAGAATTAAACTTAATAAGACATGAAATTCTCAGCCTTGGTACTGGCGTTAGGTTTATCATTTTCTGTTTCAATAGTAAAAGCAGATGGGAAACCTCTTAAACAGCTCTATGTAAATAACTATGAAAATGTTTTGGGTACTTCTTTAGAGTTCAAAATAAGCAGCAGTTCAGAAAAACAGGTAGAACTGGCAGAACAGGCGGCTTTAACCGAAATTAACAGGCTTTCGGCTATTTTAAGCTCTTATGATCGCAATAGCGAATTCAATAAGTGGATGACTGCCGGAACAAATAAATCAATTAAGATTTCTGCAGAGCTGTTTGAAATGCTTAATCTTTTTGAGCAATGGAAAACTAAGACTAATGGAGCCTTAAATATATCTGCCACAGTTGCCGGGAATTTATGGGCACAAGCTGAAAAAAAACAGAAAAAACCATTGAAAGCGGAACTTGCTTTAGCTGTTAGCCAGATGCAGGAACAGCATTATAGCTTAAATCAGGGAAATTTAACTGCTACAAGATTAGATAACGTACCTTTAGCCATGAATACTTTTACAAAAAGTTACATCATTAACAAAGCTTGCGAAGCAGCATTAAAAGTGGCAAAAATTGACAATATCGTAATAAACATAGGGGGAGATCTGGTTATTAAAGGAGACGAAAAAGATTTAATTTATGTAACTAATCCTTTAGCCAGTGCAGAAAACGATTTACCCTTAGCTAAATTAAATGTTGGCAATAATGCTGTAGCAACCAGTGGCAATTATCGTAGGGGGTTTCAGATAGGTAAGGAATGGTATTCACACATCATCAATCCTAAAACCGCTCAACCGGTTAATGAGATTATTAGTGCCACAGTAATTGCACCGAGCGCAACTGATGCCGGTGCTTTGGCAACCGCTTTTAATGTATTGAGTATAAATGAAAGCAAAGAATTGGCTAAAACCGTTGAAGGCGCAGCCTATCTTATTGTAACTAAAAATGGCAAAATTATAGAGAGTGATAACTGGAAAGATTATCTTGTAAAAGAAGGCCATACCCTTAAAACAATTAATACCCCTACATTTTTTAATCAGGCAGAAAAACCTTGGGATACAAAATACGAGTTGATTATTAACTTTGAATTTAACGCCATTCAGGGAAATTCACATCGGCCGTTTGTGGCTATATGGGTTGAAAATGACAAAAGAGAACCTGTTCGGAACCTGGCCTTAATGTACAATAAAACTAAATGGGTACCTGATCTTAAAAACTGGTATCGAATAAATGGAGAAAGATTTAAAGCAGATAAAGAGAATTATGCTTCTGTAACCGGTGCAACCAGAAATCCTGGTAAATACACCATAAAATGGGATGGGAAAGATGATAATGGCAATTATGTACCTCAGGGTAATTATACTATTATCATAGAAACTTCTAAAGAGCATGGTACTGATGAAATTTTACGACAACCAATGGAGTTGAAAAAATCAGCTAAGCGTGAAACTAATGCAGGAAATGTAGAAATATCAAATGTTGTTTTTGATTTTGTAAAAAAGAAATAAGTGACGGAAATTAAGAAAACAACAGGATTCAAAACCAAAAAACCTAAAAAAGAACTGGCAAAGTTATCACGATGGCTACATATTTATCTTTCGATGATAAGTTTTGCCATTGTGCTGTTTTTTGCTTTTACAGGATTAACTTTAAATCACCCTTCCTGGCTTGGTGGAGATAAGCAGGTAGATGTAAAAAATTCGGGACAGTTAAATGTAAAATGGGTAGATATGCCCGATACAGGAAAAGTAGCCAAATTAGAAATTGTAGAATTTATAAGGAATAAGTACGGTGTTAGAGGAGCCGTTACCGAATTTAAAACGGATGATTATGAGGTGGCAGTTACGTTTAAAGGGCCCGCATATTCATGCGATGTTTTTATAGACAGAGAAACGGGCAAATATGAGATAACAGAAATAAAAATGGGATTGATGGCACTGATGAATGACCTTCATAAAGGCCGTGATTCAGGAAAAGGTTGGGGCTGGGTCATTGATGTTTCGGCAATATTGCTTATCATTATCTCATTAACAGGATTGATCTTATTACTTTTTATAAAAAAGAAACGGGCCCCAGGAATAGTTACTGCTATTGCAGGATTAATATTCTGTTACCTGCTTTATATTTTACTGGTGCCTTAAAAAAACAAAAAGCGGAGATTTTCTCCGCTTTTTGTTACAAGCCTAATTCTTTGGCTTTTTTCATAATATTGTTAGTTAACACAATCAAATCAACATCAAACTGGCTATCCTCGCTTCTTGAGTTCAATAATACAGCCACACTGTATTCTTCGCCATATATCCAGAAGGTTGCGGTTCCGGCCAGATTTCCACCATGGTAAAAACCATTGAAAAGCGAATGATTGGTTCGCCACCCTTTTGCATAACCTTTGGTTACGGCTGAAGGCGTGAACATTAATGTTCTTGTGGCTGAATTTAAAATATCTTGCCTAATAGTGCCCCCATCTACGCTATATAATACTTTGAACAGATCTTCTGTGTTAATTAGCACACCTCCGGCTGCTTTTGCCACATTCATATCATTTCCATAACCGGATGAGCCGTTTTGAGCGTAATAAGCCACTTCTTTCTGTCGCCTCTGACTTGGACTGGTTCCACAAATATAAACCTGCGCACCTGTTGGTGCATATATTTCCTTTAAGTAAGTTTCATAGTCTTTTCCCGAAACCACTTCTATAATTTTTCCTAAAACACCATAACCCATATTATAATAATAAAATACAGTTCCAGGTTCACTTTGAGCTGAGTTGAGCATAACCTGTATGCGCTGGTCTAATGTATAACCATTATAAGCAGCAGAAAACATCGGATCTCCGGTGTAGCCAGCTGTATGTTCCAATAAATGTCTGACGGTAACTTTTGCAGATTTAGGACCTACTGAGGGAAAAGAATCTTTGAGAATTCCTGTAGGGCCAAAAACCAAATCGTCAATACCTATTTTGCCTTGCTGAATTAAGGTCATAATAGCAATAGCCGTATGTTGTTTAGACATAGAAGCAAGTCTAAACATATAATCAGGTCTTACCCGTTCTTTGGTTTCTACAACAGCAAAACCCGTGGCATTTTTATAAACCACGTTTTCTATGCTGTTTTTGCCGATCGCATAAGATACTGCAGGCATACCATACTTTTCTATAAAAGGATAAACCATTTCGTCGATTTCTTTGATTCCCACCTGAGCAAGAATGGTATAATTTGATTTGAAACCGCTTTCAGAGGTAATCTCTACATCCTGCGTACTGTTCAAATCTACAGTTGCGGTATTGCCAGAAACGGTTGATCCGTTAATTTTTAAAGTAGCGTTATCTGAAAAATTGAATTTAACTTTTACAGCATTGATGGTTGAGCCCATTGGTAAGGTTACATAGAATTTAGCCCCCGATTTGTAAACATAGCCATCACCTGTTAATGAAGGGTTCTCAGATTTTAGTATGCTTAAACCGCTCAGATCTTTAGCATCCGATTTGGGCTTTTGTATTTCTTCTGGTTTAGGGTCTCCTTTTTTAGAGCACGAAGACAAAAACGCAGAAAAGAGCATTAAGAATGCAAGTAATCTTGCAACACTTTTTGATGTCAACTTAAAATTCATAGCTTAAAACAGGTGTTTGGTTAGTTATTTACAATAAAACCAATGTATAAAATTTTCCTAACAAAAAGAAGCTATCAGGAAATAACGTGTTTAAACCTGCAGAATGTTGCAAAAATAGGAAAAGAGGGTTAGCGTAAACTTAGGCAGTAGTCTTCTTTTTGGGTCATTAAAGATTTTTCTTTTAAGGTTTTATCCTTATAGCCCAAAAGATGCAGAGTTCCATGTATCATAATGCGGCAAAGCTCATCATGTATAGTAACGTTATTTAGCTTGGCATTATCTTTAACACGGTCTATACTGATAAAAATATCACTCACTATGGTTTTTGGCTCCTCTGAGTTATCAAAAGTAATTACATCAGTATAATAGTCATGTTGTAGAAAATCTTGGTTTATACGCAATAAAAATTCGTCAGAACAAAAAATGAAGTTCAGTTCCTCTAATTTATAGCCTTCGGCAATAATAACTTTTTCTACCCAGCCTTTTAAAGCCCGTTTTCCTTTGAGGTTATAAGTGGTATCTTCGTTAAAAAAATTGATTTTTGCCATGAGCTTATTCTCTACCGGTTAATGATTAACGGGGCGAATTTAGTAATTTGAAATATTCGGCCACTTTTATTTTGTAATAATAATTAAGGTTAGGGGGAAGTTTTTGCAATAATTCTGTTTCTATAAGCTGTTGCTTATTGAATTTATCTAGCATCTGCTTGTATTGTGGCGGAAATTCTTTTCCCAACTTGCTTTCTCTTTTAGAGCTTTCATCTTGTTCTCTCTGTGCTTTTTCTGCTTCCAGTAATTTAACCATTAGATTTCGTTGCCGGTTCATGGTCTCGTCTGATATACGCTTATTTACCAAGTCATTCTCGGTTTTCTTCATTTCTTGTACAGTTTGGTCAAGATTTCCCAATCCGTTTTTCCCGTCTTTGTTTTCTTCGCGGTTAAGTTTCTCTAAGGCTTCTCTTATCATCTGCTGCTGTTGTGCCATCTTTGCAAATTCTTGGCTCATTTGTCCTTTAGGTACAGTTCCTTTATTGCCTTCATTTTGCATTTTTTCCTTGGCATTTTGCATGTTCTTGTTAAGTTGTTCCTGCATTTTTTGTAGTTCCTGTAGGCTTTGCTGTCCTTTACCCTTACCGCCTTTAGAGTTCTTCATCGCATTTTGAAGTTGTTCAAGCGCCTCATTTAGCATTAAAGCAAGGTTATTAATGGAAGTCATGGCAAACTGTTGCGAACGATTAGCTTCAGGTGTTCTTCTGTCGCCTAAAAGTTCTAAAGCCTTAGCCATATTGAAATTGATCTTTTCTACCTCATCGTTAACTGTACTTTCTATTTGTGGAACTCTTTTAGCAAGTGTATGTAAACTATCGGCAATTGTTTTCATGTTATCTTTAATGAGACTCTGCTGCTGCGCTTGTGCTACATAGCCAGGATCTGTTGAAGCCATTTTTCTTAAGGCCAACATCACTTTCTCTTGCTCAAAAGAAGTATTTAGCAAATTTTCTAAAATTTTTCTGAGCTCCTGAGCGTTTACTTTATTTTCTTGCTCTGCACCTGCTTGTTGTTGTTCTTGCATTTGTTGGGCTAAATCTTGCATTTGCTGAGCTGCTTTCTGTTGTTTGTCAGAGGCTTTTTGCTTGTTATTCTGATTAAGCTGGTCACTGCTTTCTCGTTGGTTTTTCTCAATTTCAGCAGTTTCTTTATCAGGATTTTTAAAGCTATTGGGACGATCTAAGCTTTGATTTTTCTCATCAAGCTGTTTAAGCTCTTTTTTCAGGTCGTTAAATTCTTTGTTAAGCTGTTCCTGCTTTTCCTTAAGGTTATTTAACGGCGAATTTTTGTCCTTACTTTCTTTGCTTAACTCGTTTTGTTGCTGAGAAAGATCATTAAGTCGGTCTATTTTATTTTGCAGGTTTTGTTCAAATTCAAGTTGTTTGTACAATTCTAAAATACGATTTAGTTCATTCTTTAACGATTTGTTGTCCATCTGCATTTTAGACAGTTCATTACGCGTTTGGTCTTTGTTATTCTGGTCCATGAGCTGTTGTAACTTCTTAAGCAGATCACGGGTTTTTTCATCCAGAACGTTGTTGAACAGGTCATCTATTTTCTTTTGTTTTTCTTTTAGCTCATCGTTCAGGGCATTGTTCTCTTCTTTCTGAAAAGAGTTCTTCTGGTTTTGTTCTTTAATATCTTTGATAGATTGATCAAGTTGTTTCTGCTTTTCGAGTAGTTGCTCTATCGCTTTTTTGTCTTCAAAGTTGAGCGTCTTTTTTTGAAGTAGATTTTCACTTAACTTTTTGCTTTCCTTTTCTATGGTCTTGGCCAGTTTTATGGTCTGTTCTACTTTTTGTTTGAGTGTGTTACTGTTTTCTGCAATCTGCTCGGCCACTTGTTGCTGTGTAGGTTCCTGGTAAATCTTAACCTCCGACCTGGTCTTTTTAGGGCCATTTACGCCATCATTATCTGCTACTTCAAAAAAATATTCGATTTGTTGGCCGGGTTTCAGCTCCATATTTCTGAGATTCCACAAAAAGAAAAAGCTATTTTCAGTCTGCTTATTTTTAATAGGGATTATTGTTGAAGTTTCATTTATCTTCCAGTTCTTTTCCTTAAGGATAAACTTAAATCTGAGTGAAGAAAAACCATAATCATCGGAAATATTCCCACTAAAATAAAGTGCTTTACGACTTAAACTATCGGGTGTTTCAGTAACGGTGATTGCGGGATACTGGTCATCAATCACATTGATCTGGTGTTTCAAAGTATCACGATTTGCAACAAATCCATTAAGCGGAGTTATGCTGTAATCGGCATTATACCTTAGGATCGCATTAAATTGCGCAATATTGTCTTTCACGGCAATAATTTCTTTTCGCTTTTGTAAGGTAAAGTCAATGTTATCGCTGTTCTCCGTTTTGAGTATCCACGTTATTTTTGTGCCTTCAGGTACCAACAGATCCCCGGCATTGGAAATGTGTTCGTTTTCGCGGTTCAGATAGACAGGAAATACCAAATCGGCACTTAGGTTTAACAGGCTTGGTCTGGGTTTTACCTCGATAAAATAAGTGTTTGATCTGAAGCCTCCACCATTAAAAAATAAGTGCTTACTCTGCTGTAAGTTTTTAAATGTATAAGAAAAAGTACTGATGTTCTCTTTATCTAACTTGTAAGAATTGCTGCCATCTTCTATATAAATATCCTGAGGAAAATGATCGCCTTTCAATTTTAATTTCAAGGTAATATCGTCTCCTTGGGTAACCATAAGAGATTTATTTTCCAAAGCAAACTCAAAAGGAGCTTTAGGCAATATTTCTTGATTATAACGAATAAAGCCATGGGTGCCTTCTTTTAAGATAGCAGGGGCTATAATAGCAATAAGTAAGATGATACCTAAAGGAATAAATAGAATTTTAAGGTATTTTCTGTTGTCGCTTATGTTTACAGCCTGCGCAAAGGGTATAGGCTTTAATTCGCTAATCTTCTGATCTATACCCGCAAGAATAAGATCTGTATTCTGCGAAGATGTTTTTACCAGCTCGTGCAGCTGCAGTGTATTTAATAACCTATCTTTAACATTAAAAAAATGATTACCAATTAAATTAGCGGCCTCCTCAAAGCTAATGATCCGCCCTAAATTAAAATAGGATAGAGCTGGTTTAATAATCCAGAAAAAAACAGCTGCGAGAGCTATACCTATAAAAGCAAAAAAAGAAATGGTTTTTGCAGTGGTTCCAGGATAACTGTAATAAACCCAAACAAAAAGGATAAGATATAAAGCTAATATGGTTGCAGCTGCGTATATACTGCCTCTCAAAAGCTTGTTGAGGTAGAATTTACGGATAAATTCGTTTATCTTTTCGATCAATAAATCGTAATTACTGCCCATATTAGGTATAACGAAAACTAAAGTTAAAAAAATGTAGGTGCATTTATAACGCAAATACCATTAAATGTTGCTGAATTTGTAATTTTAAATAAAATGAATTTAATCAGATTAGTTTTTATGGTGTTGGTATTCAGCACAAAAATAATGGCACAAAATCATAGTATCTTGAATATGAATAAGGTTATTGCGCACAGAGGAGCATGGAAAGCTAAAAATTTACCTCAAAACTCAATTGCATCATTGCAGGAAGCCATAAAGTTAAATTGTTATGGTTCTGAATTTGATGTACAGCTCACATCAGACAGTATTCCCGTTGTTAATCATGATCCTGATTTTATGGGATTGCCTATAGCAACGTCAACTTATCAGCAGTTGAGAGCGAAACAATTGAGTAACGGAGAGTATATCCCCACGTTGGAATCTTATATCAAAGCGGCTTTATCTCAAAAATCTACAAAGCTCATATTAGAGATCAAGCCTCAGAAAAATAAAGACCTGGAAATTTTGCTTACGCAAAAAGTGTTGCAAATTGTACATGAATTAAAAGCTCAGGAATGGATAGAATATATTAGTTTCAGCTACCATATCTGTCAATATTTGGTGGCTCATGAAAAAGGGGCTAAGGTTTCATATTTAGAGGCCAATATAGATCCTGATCAGTTAAAAAGGGATGGGCTTTCTGGTTTCGACTACCATTACACAGCCTTAAATAAAAATAATTGGATAGAAAGGGCGGCCGAGATAGGTTTGAGTACCAATGCATGGACGGTAAATGATGCAAAAGATATGGATAAACTCATAGAGCGAAATATAGATTATATTACTACAAACGAGCCAGAGCTCTTATTCGAGAGGCTTAAGCATAAAAAAGGCGATGAATAAAAACATCGCCTTTTTTGGTAAAAAAAATATATGATAATAATTAGATTACTTTCACATTAACGGCATTTAAGCCTTTTCTACCTTGCTCAACATCAAATTGTACCTTATCGTTTTCACGAATTTCGTCAATAAGGCCTGTTGAGTGTACAAAAACTTCAGGACCTCCGTTTGTAGGAATGATAAATCCGAAGCCTTTTGTAACATTAAAGAATTTTACTGTTCCTTCTTGCATTAGAATTAATTTTAAATAAGGTGCAATGTACGGATTTAAAATTCTAAAAAAGCAAAAAGAAGAAAATACATTGAAAAAATATTTTTTATGACACGCTACTGTGAAAAAATGCCCTTTAAATTTATGGTTACTTCGCTTGAATGAGGAATGCCCAAAGTTTTGCCCGGAATGACAGTAAACAAGTTTTTAAGGTAAACATCGGTAATACCCTGCAATAATTTTTTTCTGGCAGGCATATCATCTGGCATTACGCCTTCAACCCGGTTTACATAAAGATTTCCTTTTACATCAACCACCACAGAAAACCTATAATTAAAATCTCTGTAAGCTCTTTTTATTTCTAACCGATATTCGGGATACATATAAGCATAAGATTGCCGGTTATTCATGGTATCTCTCTCATTGATCTTTGCGGCAGTAACAAAATTACTCTTAGGTTTAAATATTACAGGTTCTGTTGCAGCAAATGCGGTATCAGGATTTCCCGGATTTCGATATGTTCTTTCTGAAAGTGATGTGATATATGCTGTATCTGCTTTTGTAGGGCGTTGCAATTCTCCTACAGTTGTTTTAAGCACGTTCTGGATATAATCCATCGTATAATAAGTTGAGATAACATCAGAAACCTCTCCACCCTCTATCATTCTGGCTTTTACTTCTAAGCGCTGTAATACAATGCTGTCTTTGGTAACCTTTCTGAGTCTGAAATATTCTCGTGCAAAATTATATACCCTTCCATGGTCAAAATGCAGGTAAAATGCTTCCATACCCTTTTTCTCAGGACTATAAGCTAACATCGTATCTGGATGCTTGTATTCTATAATCCAGGTTGGAATCTGCATAAAGCCATCTTTGTTAAAAGACAAGCCATTGCTAAAGCGTCGTTTCACTTCATAATAACGAATACCGTTTATCTCTCTAAAAGTAAGTTCTTTATCTGGTTTCTGCTTTTTATCTGAAGAATTTTGCTGTTCAGAACCACCACATGAAAAAAGAAATGTGCCACTGAAAATAAGTAGGCTGTATATAGAAAAGAGTTTAAAATGAACTTTCATAATGCCACCGGAAACGATTTGGCCGCAAATATATTATTGTTTAGGAGATGTTTTTAATAAAATTACGTTAGCTACTTTACGTTGACCATTATGATCCCATTTTTTATTATCCGAAGGATAATTGACTATGCCATTTTCATTTTGACCTCTTACCCAAAGTGTAGTAGAGCCACCACCATCTAAATTAATAGCGCTGGTACAGCCCAGCCAGCTCATGATTTTACTTAATTCAAATAAGCTCATTCCATCAGAATTCTCATTTCGGCCATCTACCGTTAAAAATAACAGATTGCCGTTGGGTTTTATGCCAATTGCTGTGCGTGGATGACGCAGTTTATTGAAAGCAACTGTATCTAAGGTTTCCTTTTGGTTATTTATGATGAGTAAAGGACCGCTTAACATTACATTACTTTCTCCCAGGTTTTTTTCCCAATCAGGACTGCCGTCCCATTTTTTGATCTGCAATTTGTTACGATCAATTACAATAGCTGCTCTTTGGTGAAGAGCCCTGCTGCCCCCTTTTCCCAACTGGTTTTCGTTTATGGTTTGGCCGTTAACACGTAAATAATCTACAGAGCCACCGTTTTTAATATCGAAAAAAGTACCGTTAATGGCTGCAAAAGCGTTATTTTCATCTGCGAAAGTTCGTGTTTCTTTAAGTGTGCGGGGATCAAAACCAAAGGTAATAAATGGTTTTTCTCCTCTGTTTTTTACCTCGAGGTAAGAAATATTCTGGTTTGCAGCGAACAGATTCTTTTCATTAAAATGATGAGTAAGAAGGTGTGTACGCTTAGAAACTTTCTTTTTGTTCCAGTGGGCGTTTACAAAAACAACAGAATCGGCTTGTTGTGCAAATGATGAAGAGAAAAGCGCTAAAAAGGCGGTTATGCAAATAAATTGTTTAAACATGGGTTATATTCTTTTTTTTAATCGGATTAACTTAATAATTCTTTGATCTTTTCGCCAGCATTCCATTAAAATAGCATTGCCATCACGGGCTTTGAACAAATTAGCTATTTCATCTACGGTATAACTATCTATAGGTTTAAAGTTTAGTGCAATGATTTCATCGTTAGGCAATATACCCGCTTTCTGAGCCACAGATCCTTCATCTACTCTTGTAATTAGGTAACGTGATGGCGGGCCCTCTTCCATATAAATTTCAATACCCATCATGTCATCTTCAAAGGGCTCTGTATACCGACTGTTTTTTTTCAGGTACATGATCTGGTTGGGATAATCAAAAGTAACGTTAAATCGATTCAATACTTCTGCACCTAAATTGCCATTACGGGCTATTTTTTTAACACTATCAGGGATAAGTTCAGGGAAATTTGATATGATATTACTAAAGTCGAAACGCCCTATTTTTAACCCATCGATCCGGGCTTTCTTACCGCTAATTACCCCAGTTAAACCAACACCCAGGTTAGCATCAATATTTGGAGAAGGTACAGCAAAAGATTGATTATTAAAGGTTTCTAAGGATAAAGAATGACTGGCGCCACAATCTACAATCAGCTTAACAGGGTAGTTGCTTTGGTTAAAACGAACTTGTGCAGTAATGTGAGGCTTGCGGTTGATAAATTCAAACGGAATTTTATCGCCTTTTGGATTAACCCTTTTCTTTGGGGAATAAAAAGTGAGCGTTCTGTTAATGTAATTTATTTTAACTATAAAGCTGCTGAAAAAATTATAACCAATTAAGCCAGATATCTTTTTACCTAAATAGCCCGAAAGGTTAAAAACATCTTCTTTAAGAAAAACGACAGGCGAGTTTAAAGCTTCTGCATCGCCTATTTTTACGGGTAACTCATGTGTAACATAAGCCTCAACGGTATTGGTATTGTCATAACCCGTTATCATTATTTTGCGGGTGTTGTTTGCTTTTAAACTTTCTTTTAGTGAAGGATCTGTAACAACCATGGGATCAACACCGGTATCTAAAATAAAATTAAAAGGACCCTTGTCGTTAATGTAAAGTTTAATGATGGCAATGTTTTTTACTAATTCAAACGAGAGGGTTTGTCTTTTTCGGTGCTCTGGAAACTGAAAATACTGAGCCTGAGCTCTTTTGAAAACAGAAGTTATCAATAAAAGAACGATGCCGCAAAAACAAAAAAAATTAACACAATTGTTCTTTTTGTGAAACTTCATAAAACTAAATTAATAAATTCGAAGCCATAATAAACACAACTAAATCAAAATACATGTTTAAAAAGTATTTGTGGCTGGCTAAAATAGCTGCTGTTTTACTATTTGCCCTAAGCTTCACCGCTTGTAAAACTAATCAGATTATAGCAAAAAAGGTTAAGAACGAATTTAAAAACTCTAAGGTTACAGATAAATATCTTTACGGTTTTGCGCTATATGATCTGGCCAATAAAGAAATGATTTTTGAGCATAACGGAGATCGGTACTTTACTCCGGCATCAAACACCAAATTGTTTACTTTTTATGCAGCTTTAAAAGTGGCTCCTGATTCTATTCCTTCACTACGTTATGTAGAAAGAGGAGATTCGTTGATTTTCTGGGGAACGGGCGACCCATCTTTTTTGCATACCAGCTTAAAAGGAACAAAAGCTTTTAACTTTTTAAAAAATACCAATAAAAAGCTTTTTTATGCGCCGGGCAGATATACTGGCGATTTTTATGGTAACGGTTGGCAATGGGATGATTATAATGATTATTATCAAGCAGAAATTAACGAGTTGCCTCTCATGGACAATCTTGTAACCATAGCTTCAAATAAAAAAAGAGGTATTCAGGTTTCTCCTCGGTTGTTTTCTTCATGTGTAAGTATCGACAGCCCAAAAACACAGGGGAGCTTTAATGTTAAAAGAGATTTTCTGCAAAATCATTTTACTACACCAAACGTAGCCATTCCAAATAATTTTAGCCAGGAAATTCCTTATAAAGTAAGTTTAGGTCTTACGGTTAATTTACTTGCAGATACGTTGAAAAAACAAATAGAAGTAATCGATGAAAAAATGCCGGCCAATGCAAAGACCATTTACAACTTGAAAACCGACACGATATTAAAGCGTATGATGCTGCCCTCAGATAATTTCGTGGCAGAACAATTGTTATTAACCTATGCTGATAAGCTAGGATTAGAGCTTAACGCAAAAAAAGTAATTAAGTACATTGAAGAAAAATACCTTAACGACCTACCTCAAAAAATTAGTTGGGTAGATGGTTCAGGATTATCGAGAGGAAACCTTTTTACTCCGAGAGATATCATAAAGCTTCTTGAGAAAATATATCAGGAGGAAAATAATCAACAGAAATTATTTAATATGCTTCCGGCAGGAGGTAAAGCCGGAACCCTTAGAAATGCATATCCAAAAACTGATCATCCTTTTGTTTTTGGTAAAACCGGGACATTAAGTAACAACCATAATCAAAGTGGCTATATTATTACGAAAAAGGGGAAGTTGTTTTTATTTTCATTTATGAACAACAACTTTGTAATGCCTACCTCTGAAGTTAGAAATGAAATGGTACGAATAGTTACCTATATACACGATAATTTTTAGTATTGCTTAAATATGAAAACCATTAAAAAACTGCTCTTTTTCTCTTTATTTATATCAGGAAGCTTTTTGGCCTCTGCTCAAGATCAGTTAGTTTATCAAAGTAAGAATCTCTCTAAGCCCGATACCGTTTGGGTATTTACACCAAAGAATAATCCTAAGCAAGTAAAAACACCTGTTATTTTTCTGTTGCATGGCTACGGAGGTACCTATAAACAATGGAATTCCATTATGAATGCACAAAAATACGCGGATGAATATGGTTTTACGATTGTATGCCCGGATGGTTTAAACAATAGCTGGTATATCAACAGTCCGGTTAAGAAAGATGGGCAATATGAAAGTTTTTTCTTTGATGAACTTTATCCGGATATTATGAAAAAATACAAAGTAGATACACGTAATATCTTTATCAGCGGGTTAAGCATGGGCGGACACGGTGCGCTTTACTTTTTTATCAAAAGACCAGAATTGTTTAGCGGAGCGGGCAGTACAAGTGGCGGCGTGCGCTTATTAGATAGTTTTGGGAAATATGGCATAGCGGCATTACTGGGTGAGGAGCACGCAGAAAATGATCTGTGGAAAAAATACTCTGTAATAGATAATATTCAATTGCTGAAAGGAAATCCCAAACCTATAATTTTCGATTGTGGAAATGAAGACATGTTCTATAAATCCAATAATGATCTTAAGCAAAAATGCGATGAACTGAAGCTCAACGCCACCTATATTTCACAACCCGGAAAGCACAACAGGGCTTATTGGTCTAAATCTATTAAACAGCAATTTGAATTTTTTACTTCGCAGCTTACTAAATAAAAATGTATAAAAGAATTTTAACCGTAGTAGGCGCTCTTATTTTTTTTGTAACATCTTGTAAGAAATCGGATCCTTTGCCAGAAACAGATGTCCCTAAATCCATAGAGGTAACCCCAACCCCCTTTATAGAAGACAACAGTTTCAAGATTGTGGCATATATGCCTAGTTATCGAGATCCGGCAACAATTGACCCAAGTAAGTACAAAATGATTACACACCTGTTTTATGCTTTTTTAGAGCCTGCAGATGCTGCAGATGGTTCATTAAAAGCTTTATCTCAATCTGTGCGTTTTGGTACGGTTTCGGCAAATGCCAAAGCTAATAAAATAAAATTCGGAATATCGGTTTCAGGAGCTAAAACCGTTTTTGAAAATATTGCAAAATCTTCCACTGCCCGTACAAAATTTGTAACAGCTATTGTAGATTTTGCTAAACGAAACAATCTTGATGGTGTAGATATGGATTGGGAGTATCCTTCTACATCTGCAGGTGTTGAATCTGCTGATAATTATACCTTATTGATGAGAGAATTATCAACGGAGCTACATAAAACAGGTAAATTTTTAAGTGCTGCCGTAACGCCTGCTGTGTATACAGGGGGGATACGAGATGGTATTAAACCAGAGGTTTATCCGTATATTGACTTTTTTAATATTATGCAGTACGATGGCCAGACTTGGGATAAAGATGATCCTAATCAGCACGCAAGTTATAAAATGAGTGTTTATAGCACAGATATATGGCTTAATACAAAAGGATTACCAAGAAGTAAAGCAGTATTGGGCATGCCTTTATATGGTAAAAATGCAGCCGGAAGCTCTAAAGCTTACAGAGAATTTGAAACAGCGGGCTTAGATATAACCCAGGATAAAGTAACGCTTGCGGGGGTAGATTACTGGTTTAATGGCATAAACACCATTAAATTGAAAACACAGTTGGCAAAAGAACAGGCAAACGGCATTATGTTCTGGGAGTTTGCCAATGATTCTAACAATGCCAACTCTTTAATTAAAGCAGCAAATGATCAGTTAGGACGGAAATACTAATGAACATTGAACACCAATTTAAAAATCTTAACAGAGCTTTAGCGCCATCTATAAAAATAGAGGGTAAAAACTATCTTTATTTTGGCGGTACGGCCTATCTAGGAATACCGCAGAATACCTCTTTCATAAAACTTTTTATAGAAGGGATAAAAAAATATGGGCTTAATAACGGAACCAGCAGGGGTAATAACGTACAACTTGGTATTTATAACGAATTTGAAGCCTTTACAGCATTGAAATACGGTGCAGAAGACGCTTTAGTTTCATCAAGTGGGTATCTAGCCGCAAAGCTAACGGTAACTCATTTTGCAGATTGGGGAACGCTAAGGTATGCCCCAGATACACATCCTTCTCTGTGGACAAAGGGTGATCCGGAAATTAAGGGAACCTTTGCCCAGTGGGCAGAAAATCTGCTGGGAGAAATTAACCAAAGCAAGCAACAAAAATGGGTTCTGGTAAGTAATTCCATTAACAACCTATGGCCAGAGATTTACGATTTCTCGTTTATTGGTAAAATTGATCCTGGTAAAGAAGTGATTTTAATTGTTGACGATTCGCATGGTATAGGAGTATTAAATGAAGGAAGTTGCGTATTGAAATCTGTACCTCAAACAAATCATGTTAAAGTTTTGCTTGTAGCCTCAATGGCTAAAGCTTTAGGTGTTGATGCAGGATTGGTTTTAGGTCCTCAGCAGCTAATTAAAGCATTAAAACAGACAGATGAATTTATAGGCGCTTCTCCTTCATCTGCTGCGGGGTTATATGCCTTTATGCAAGCAGAAGGCATTTATAAGCAGTCTTATGAGCATTTAATGTTGCTAAATAAAGAATTCTCTTCAGGCCTTGAAACAGATAAATGGCATTTTGCAAAGGATTTTCCGGTTTTCTTATATAAAGGAGAAGATATGGAGAAAAAACTGCTTAAAAATAATATATTGGTTTCGTCGTTTCCCTATCCAACCGCAAGCAGCCCCGTTATAAACAGGATTATTGTTTGCAGCTGGCATTCAAAACAACAAATAGAACAATTAAAATCAGCTTTAAAATGCTAATGACATGAGAAAATTAATTTTACTCCTTTTCCTCTCAGTTACCTTAAGTTTAAACCTTAAAGCACAAAAATCTGTTAAAATATGGATCGTAAGACATGCCGAAAAAGACATCGGTAATGCTATAGATAAAGACCCGGATCTATCTGAAAAAGGAAAAATAAGGGCAGAGGCTTTAATGAAAGAATTAAGGGGTAAAGGGATTGACTCTATTTTTTCTACGCCTTATAAAAGAACCAAGTTTACAGCTTTTCCTTTGGCAGACAGAATAGGTTTGGTTATAAATACTTATGATCCTGCTAAGCCCGAACTTTTGGTACAAAGAATCAGAAAGTATAGCGACGGGAAAAAAGTCCTGATTGTAGGTCACTCCAATACCATTTTGCCATTGATTAAAGCTTTTGGAGGCAAAGCTCCTATTGAAGAAATCAAAGATGAGGAATACAGCTATCTTTTTACTCTATTGGTTAAAGCAAATAAAACCGATGTAGAAATAAGTAAATACGGAGATAATTAAGCAAATTGGGCTATAAAGCTCCAAAAGGAATATCCATCAGACTGTAATTCTGCCATCCGTTAAAATCAAAATGCCACCACTCATTGTTAACGACCTTAAAACCGTTGTCATGCATGATTTTTATCAGGTAATCGCGGTTTTTAATAATGTTAGCTGGTAAATTGGCATAAGTAGGAGATGCGGCATCTTCAAAACTGTCATAAGGTGTGGGCATAGGGATATCTTTACCCGTTTTAAGGTCAATAAGTGTTAAATCTAATGCACAACCTCTGTTATGTTTTGAGCCTTTATTTGGATTAGCAACAAATGCTTTATCTGTGGCTTTTTCATAAAAAGAAACCGTAACGGCATAAGGCCTGTAGCCATCAAAAATTTTTAACCCATAACCGTCTTTTTTTAGCCGGGCCTGTATAACTTTTAGTTTTTCTACAACGGGTTTACGGGCAAATGCCCTGGCCTGTTTGTACATAATCTGGTGCATAAAGTTATTGGTTGTAGCATATCTGATGTCGAGAACAACAGAAGGAATGGCTTTTTTTATTTCTATAAGCTCATTATCTGGGTTTTGGATGATACTTTTTTTGTATGCATTATAATTGCTAATGACCTCTAAGCCGTAAGGATTTTGTGCATGGCCCAAAGTAGTGATACAGAAAAAAAGAAGAGATAAGATCAGTTTCATAGTTTATTGGTTAGAAAGGACAAGAAGGTCTAAATCTTTATACGGAAGATTAAACAGATTGGCCAGATCTTTATTGGTTAAATGACCTCTGTAACAATATAAACCTTCTCTTATCCCGGGTTTATTCCAGATCATATTCATAAGCCCGCCCATTTCACCAATATCAACTAATATTGGTGCAAAAATATTTGTTAAAGCATATGAAGCGGTTCTTGGCACCCTTGAAGCAATGTTGGGGACACCATAATGCGTTACGCCATATTTAATAAAAACCGGGTCTTTATGATTGGTTACTCTTGAAGTCTCGAAACAGCCACCCTGGTCAATGCTTACATCTACCACAACCGAAAAAGGTTTCATTTTACTTACCGTTTCTTCTGTAACCACACAGGGGCTACGGCCATGCTCAGAACGGATCGCACCAATAACAACATCGCAGGTTGTAATGGCTTTTTCTAAAACAATGGGTTGCATTACCGAAGTAAAAACACGACTTCCTAAATTATTTTGTAACCGCCGTAATTTAAAGATCGAACTGTCAAATACTTTTACTTCTGCACCTAAAGACAGGGCGGTTCTTGCAGCATATTCGCCCACGGTACCTGCGCCTAAGATTACAATTTCTGTTGGTGGAACGCCGGTGAATCCGCCTAACATCAGGCCTTTTCCATCATGTACACTACTTAAATACTCAGCTGCAATGAAGATGGATGCTGCACCTACTATCTCGCCCATTGCCCGTACCACACTTAAAACATTCCCTTCATCACGCAGATATTCAAAGCAAAGGCCATTGATCTTTTTTTCTAAAAGAGCTTTTAATACGGGTTCTTTTAACATGCCAAATTGCAAAGAAGAAATAAGGGTTTGCCCTTTGTGCATGAGCTCTATTTCTTCTATACAGGGCGGAGCAACTTTAACAATAATATCTGCTGCCCAAATATCCTTTTTGTTATAAGAAATCTGAGCACCTTGTTCGCTGTAATCTTTATCAGAAAAATTAGCGCCATCACCTGCTCCTGCTTCAATAATGACTTTATGTCCGTTATTAATCAATAAAGCAACAGATAAAGGAGTAAGCGCAATTCTGGCCTCCTGAAAAGAAGTTTCTTTAGGAATACCAATATGTAGGCTGTTATTTTTTTTATCCGTTTTTAGTAAAGCTTCCTGCGTTTGAATTAGTCCTCTTTGCGCAATGCTGGCTATAACATCTTTTAATCCTGACGCCATGAGTATTAGCTGGTTATAATATTATAAAGTTAGCAAAAAAAGATGGGTAAACGGGATTAATAATTTAAAATCGTATGAATTCAAATCTGCGCCCAGAAGATCCGGAAACCTCTATTTTAACCTTTATATAATGGTCTGGCAACAGTTCTTCTACCTTTTGGGGCCATTCTACCAGACAATATAGATTGCTGTAAAAATATTCTTCATAACCGATATCATAAGCTTCCTGTATGTTTTTAAGGCGATAAAAATCAAAGTGAAAGATAATGCCGTGAGAGCTGTCATATTCATTTACGATTGAAAACGTAGGGCTATTAATAACATCTTCAGACCCTAACTCTTTACAAAAAGCTTTAATAAAAGTGGTTTTTCCGGCGGCCATGTCACCTTCAAACACAATAAATTTTTGTCCCTGTGTAAATTTGAGTAAGCTTTTCGCAACCTCTCTGAGCTGATCTTCACTATTTATTTCAATAATCATCTTGTTCTATTTTGAAGTATAAGTTACAATCGGGATAATCATCTCTTCCATAGAAATACCTCCATGCTGAAAAGTTTCATTATAGTAATTTACAAACTGGTTGTAATTGTTCTGGTACACAAAATATTGATCTTCTTTTGCAAAAATGTAATTAGAGCTGATATTGATCTTTGGTAATTTGGCCTCATGAGGGTTTTTAATGAGAAATACCTCTTTAGGATTAAAATTAAGGTTTTTACCCTGTTTATAACGTAAATTAGTATTAGTAGATCTGTCGCCAATAACTTTGCTCGGGTGTTTTACCCTGATAGTTCCATGATCTGTGGTCAAAACTATTTTAACTCTTTTTTGGGCTAATTTCTTAAGTAGATCAAGCAAAGGCGAATGTTCAAACCATGATAAGGTAATAGATCTGTAAGCCGCATCATCGTTGGCAAGCTCTCTGATCATTTGCATATCGGTTCTGGCATGAGAAAGCATATCCACGAAATTGTAAACAATAGCATTAAAATCATTGTGCATTAAATTGTTTACCTGATCTGTAAGATCTTTGCCCTGATCAAAGGTTAAGACCTTATGATATGAAAATCTGCACTCTTTTCTTAAAGTACGTTTAATATTGTCTGCAAGGAAGGCTTCTTCATGTAAATTTTTTCCACCTTCATCGTCATCATTCTGCCACAGAGCAGGAAATCTTTTTTCCATATCTAAAGGCATTAGCCCTGAAAAAATGGCATTACGAGCGTATTGAGTTGCTGTAGGTAAAATGCTACAATAAATATCTTCTTCCTCAAGCCTGAAGTGTTCTGTAATAAGCGGATGAATAACTTTCCACTGATCATATCTCAGATTATCAATCAATATGAAAAAAACAGGTGTTCCACTATTGATTAAAGGAAAAACTTTACTCTTTAACAATTGGTGAGAGAATAGAGGAGCGGGATCCATGTCATTTACCCAGTTTAAATAGCGGTCTTCAACAAATTTAGAGAACTGCGCATTGGCCTCAGATTTTTGCATGGTTAAGATTTCATGCATCTGCGGGTCGTCGAGTTTCTCTAATTCCAGTTCCCAGAAAACGAGCTTTTTATAAACATCTACCCATTCATCATAGTTTAGCTTATCATTAAGGGTCATACCCAGTTTTCTAAAATCCTGCTGATAAGCTGATGATGTTTTTTCGCTAACTAAACGTTTGTTGTCAATTAACTTTTTAATGGTTAAAAGAACTTGTTTTGGATTAACAGGTTTAATTAAATAGTCATCTATTTTAGAGCCTATGGCATCTTCCATCAGGTTTTCTTCTTCACTTTTGGTAATGAGTACTACCGGGATATCCGATCTAATATTTTTAATCGCTGTAAGGGTCTCCAAACCACTTAAGCCGGGCATATTTTCATCTAAAAAAACAAGGTCAAAATGCTCTTTTCCGAATGCTTCCAAAGCATCATTGCCATTGGTAAATGTAGCAACATCATATCCCTTTTCATTCAGCAATAATATATGAGGTTTAAGAAGGTTGATCTCATCATCGGCCCATAAAATTTTGGTTTTCTGCATTTTCTCTCCTTTTTATGTAAATTAACAAGTAAAAAAAGACATCGCTTTTTTACTGTCGATAAAATTAACAATTTTTGTACCGTATATTTACAATTTAGAATTTGAACAAAAAGAAAATCATAAATGATCCGGTCTATGGATTCATTACTATTCCTTCTGATTTAATTTACGACCTTATCTCGCATCCTTACTTTCAGAGATTAAGATATATTAAGCAATTGGGAATGACCCATCTGGTTTATCCCGGAGCATTACACACCCGTTTTCATCATGCGCTCGGAGCAATGCATCTAATGGGATTATCATTGGAAGTATTAAGAAACAAAGGGCATTTTATCAGTGCAGAGGAAGAAGAAGCCGCCACAATTGCACTTTTATTGCATGACATAGGCCATGGACCTTTTTCGCATTCCTTAGAACATACTCTTGCTCGTGGAATTCAGCATGAGGACATTTCTCAGCTCATTATGAATAAGCTGAATGAAGAATTTGATGGGAGGCTGGACCTTGCGCTTTCAATTTTTAAAAACCAATATCACAGAGCCTTTTTCAGCCAGCTTATTTCGGGCCAAGTAGATCTGGATAGAATGGATTACCTTAACAGAGACAGCTTTTTTACCGGCGTAAGTGAAGGTGTGATCAGTTTTGATCGCATTATCAAGATGTTTAATCTAGTTAATGATGAACTGGTGATAGAGGAAAAAGGAATTTATTCTGTAGAGAAATTCTTAATAGCCCGCAGGTTAATGTATTGGCAGGTATATCTTCATAAAACAGTTATTGCTGCAGAGCAATTACTGGTAAAAATACTTGAGCGGGCCAAAGAACTTTCATCAAAGGGGCATATCTTGTTTGCTACTCCAGCTTTGCAACATTTTCTACAAAATAATGTAAACGATGAAAATTTCTTTAATGAAGAAATCCATTTAAATAAATTTACCCAACTCGACGATCAGGATATCCACGCGGCTATAAAAGTGTGGGCAGACTCAGAAGATGAGATTTTAGCCAGAATGTGCAGAATGTTAAAAGCCAGAAAACTGTATAAAGTAGAGATCACAAATGAAGAACCAGATCAGAATCGTGTAATGCAGCTGGCAAAAAACACAAAAAATAAGCTGGGCTTAAACGAGAAAGAAGTTTCTTATTTTGTTTTTACGGATACAATTAAAAACCGAGCCTATAACATGAGTACAGCCAACACCAATATTTTGATGAAAACAGGAAAATTGGTTGATATTGCAAAAGCTTCTGATCTGTCTAATATACAATCGTTAGACAAAACAGTGAAAAAGCATATTTTATGTTATAGTAAAGAATTTTAGCAACTTTTAACTAATGACAAAATAAAAAAGTACGATAATTACGTTATCTTAACGTTACAGGTTTTTTGTTCGTATCATTTTAACATTTAACTTTGCATGATGCAATTTACTGCCAAGCAGATTAGCGAATTTTTAAACGGCACCATAGTAGGTGATGAAAAGGTATTGGTTGACAGGCTTTCTAAGATAGAAGATGGTGTTCCGGGTTCCTTGTGCTTTTTGTCTAATCCTAAATACGAGAACTTTATTTATACTACGGGAGCTTCTGTAATTATTGTGGCTCAGAGTTTTGAACCTACAAAACCGGTAAGTAGTACCTTGGTTAAGGTAAAAGACCCCTACAGCGCCTTTTCCGTACTTTTAGAAAAGTATGATGAAGTTTTAAACAGCGAACAGCATAAATCAGGCATTTCAGACCTGAGTTTTGTACATCCTTCGGCTAAAATAGGAGAGAACGTATATGTAGGGCCTTTTTGCTGCATTGAAGAAAATGCAGTTATAGGCAATAACACCAAGCTTTACGCCCAGGTATTTATTGGCGCCGCCGCTACATTGGGAGACAATTGCCAGATTAACCCTGGAGTGCGAATATATAAACACAGCCAAATAGGCAATAAAGTAATTATACATTCCAACACCGTTATAGGTAGTGATGGATTTGGTTTTGCACCACAAACAAACGGTTCTTACAGTAAGATTGCGCAGATAGGCAACGTTATTATAGAAGACAATGTAGAAATTGGGGCTAATACAACTATAGATAGGGCGACAATGGGCTCAACCTATGTAAGAGAAGGTGTGAAATTAGATAACCTGATCCAGATCGCACATAATGTAGATGTAGGATCACATACAGTTATTGCAGCGCAAACAGGCATTTCTGGAAGCACTAAAGTTGGCTCTAATTCGGTAATAGGAGGACAAGTGGGCATTGCCGGCCATTTAAATTTGGGCAAAAGAACTCAGGTTGGAGCAAAAGCGGGCATAAATTTTAATACCGAAGAAAATAAGCAATGGCATGGTAGTCCGGCTCAGCCATTAAAAGAATGGATGAGATCTACAGTTATATTTAAACACTTGCCGGAAGTAGAAAGAAAGCTAAGAGAACTTGAAGCAAAAGTTGCGGCACTTAATGCTGTAATAGATAATATTAAGGAAACAGAATAATGAGCATGAACGTTAAGCAGAAGACAATTAAGGGAGAAATTTCATTGAAAGGTGTTGGTCTGCACACCGGAGCTAATGTCACTTTAACATTTTGCCCGGCACCCGATAATCATGGATTTAAATTCCAGCGAGTGGACCTTCCCGGACAACCAATAATTGATGCTGATTGCGATAATGTAACAGATACCGCAAGGGGAACAACACTTACCCAAAACGGGGCTAGTATAAGCACAGTAGAGCATGTTATGGCCTCATTGGTAGGAATGGATCTGGACAATGTACTGATTAAGGTAGATGGTCCGGAAACACCAATCATGGACGGAAGCTCAATTAAATTTGTAGAGGCTTTAGAAGAGGCAGGTGTGGCTATTCAGAATGCAGACAGAGAATATTACACAATCCCTCATAACATTACTTATACAGAGCCAGACAGGAAAGTAGAAATTGTGGCGATGCCACTTGACGATTATCGCTTTACCTGTATGATCGATTATAACTCGCCCGTTTTAGGTAGCCAACATGCAGGAATTTCTACTATTGATGAGTTTAAAAAAGAAATTGCCTCATGCAGAACTTTTTGCTTCCTGCATGAACTGGAATACCAGCTTAATCACAATCTGATTAAAGGGGGAGATTTAAATAATGCCATTGTAATTGTTGATAAGGAAGTTACCAAACAGGAATTACAACATTTGGCCAAAATTTTTAACCGTAAAGAGATTGATGTAGCACCTCAGGGCATATTAAACAATATGGAGTTGCGCTATCAGAATGAGCCAGCCCGACACAAACTTTTAGATATGATCGGCGACCTTGCTCTGGTAGGAGTTCACTTAAAAGGTCATATTATGGCTGCAAGGCCAGGACACGCTGCTAATGTGGCATTTGCTAAAAAAATTAAAGCCGCTATCAAAAAAGAAAAAGGAAAGAAAAAGATCACGAACTACGATATCAATGCTAAACCGGTTTTTGATACTGTTCAGATCATGAATATTTTACCTCACCGTCAACCGTTCTTATTTGTTGATAAGGTAATTGAGCTGACAAAAACCTATGTAGTGGGCGTTAAGAACGTAACCATGAATGAAGAGTTTTTTAAAGGACATTTTCCGGGCGCCCCTGTTTTTCCAGGAGTTTTACAAATAGAGGCAATGGCTCAAACAGGCGGTATTTTGGTGTTAAATACTGTTCCTGATCCCGAAAACTATCTTACTTATTTTCTAAAAATAGATAATGTGCGCTTTAGGGCGCAGGTACAACCGGGAGATACGCTTATTTTCCGTTGCGATTTGATGGAGCCTATACGCCGTGGAATTGCACAGATGAAAGGTATAGGTATGGTAGGAGATAAAATTGCTGTAGAAGCAGAAATGATGGCTCAAATAACAAAAGTTAAATAAACGAACCCAACAAAGAAACATGATACAACCTTTAGCGTACATACACCCTCAGGCAAAAATTGCCGATAATGTAGTTGTTGAGCCTTTCGCGGTAATTCATAAAGACGTAGAAATTGGAGAAGGAACTTGGATTGGTTCTAACGTAGTGATTATGGATGGAGCCCGTATCGGAAAAAACTGTCGCATTTTTCCCGGAGCGGTGATTTCAGGCGTTCCTCAGGATTTGAAATTTGCCGGAGAAGTAACCACCGTAGAAATAGGCGATAATACCGTAATCAGAGAGTGTGTTACCATAAACAGAGGTACCAAAGATAAATGGAAAACAGTGGTTGGCAGTAACTGCTTAATACAGGCTTACTCGCACATTGCACATGATTGCCAGGTAGGGAACAATTGTATCTTTTCTAACAGTACAACTTTAGCAGGGCATATTACCATTGGCGATTATGTGGTTTTAGCAGGTTTGGTGGCTATTCACCAGTTTGTGAAGGTAGGATCGCATGCTTTTGTTACCGGAGGTTCTTTGGTGCGTAAAGACGTGCCTCCTTATGTAAAAGCAGCAAGAGAGCCACTTTCTTATGTGGGTATCAATTCCGTTGGGTTGCGTCGCCGGGGATTTTCATCAGAACAGATTAACGAGATACAGGAAATCTATAGGGTATTGTTTGTACAGAATAACAACGTAACCAAAGCATTAGATAAAATCGAAGCAGAATTTCAGCCTACAGAAATCAGGGATGAAATCGTAGATTTTATTCGCAATTCTGCTCGTGGGGTAATGCGTGGCTTTGGGTCAAATATGTAAATAGATGCATATCACCCTGAAAAATATAGGTAGGAGATTTAATAAAGAGTGGATTTTTAAAGGGATTGATTATTCCTTTGAAGCAGGAAACAGCTACGCCGTATTAGGACCAAATGGCTCAGGTAAATCAACATTGTTGAGCATACTAATGGCCAATCTTAGCCCTTCTGAGGGAACGATTATATATCAACAAGATAAAGAAATCATACCCGAACAGATTTTCAGCCATATTAGTTTTGCTGGGCCGTATCTTGATTTAATTGAAGAGTTTACACTTGCTGAAACTATAGCGTTTCACTTTAGCTTTAAAAATTATGTAAAGGGATTTGATGCAGAAGGTGTTTTAGATCTTCTCGCTTTGGCCGGAGCAAAAAATAAGCCGCTAAAATATTTTTCTTCGGGAATGAAACAACGTACAAAACTTGCTTTGGCATTCTGTTCGGATACCCCAATGCTGGTTCTTGATGAACCGACATCCAATTTAGATACTCAGGGAACCAGCTGGTACTTGTCTTTGGTAGAAAAATTTACGGCAAACAAATTAGTTGTATTGGGGTCTAACCAACAACATGAATATGATTTTTGTAAAGAACAGATCCAGATCATGGCCTATAAATTAAAACAAAAAATGGTTTAAAAGGCACTGTAACAGCTGTTTACAAATCATAAAATAAAAAAATAAAAAGACTATTGTATAATTAAAAAAATGTCTATACCTTTGCGCCACGAAATGAGGCGGGTTTTGGACGCTAAATTTCAAAAAGAAAATGGCAAAAGCATCTGATATCAAAAATGGAAATATTCTTCGTTTTAACGGAGATTTAGTTGCGGTAGAAGAATTTATCCACCGTACTCCAGGAAACTTAAGAGCGTTCTATCAGGCAAAAATGCGTAACGTAAAAACAGGCAAACTGGTTGAATACCGTTTCCGTGTTGATGAAGAGGTAGAAATTTGCCGGGTAGAAACAAATGATTTTCAATATTTATATGAAGATGGAGATCATTTGGTAATAATGGATAACAATACTTTTGAGCAGTACAATGTTCCAAAGTTTTTGTTTGGCGAAGGAATTAAATTCATAAAAGAAGGCACCAATGTAATTGTGGCCTTTGAAAGTGAAGAGCCAATTATGGCACAATTACCTTCAAACGTTGAATTAGAGATAACATATACAGAGCCTGCCGTAAAAGGTAATACATCAACAAACGCATTAAAATATGCTACTGTAGAAACAGGTGTTGAAATAAAAGTGCCGATGTTCATTAACCAAGGCGATAAAGTTAAGGTTGATACACGCACTGGCGATTATATAGAAAGAGTAAAATAAATTTTCATAGTTTAGTTTTAGGTTTAGGTTGATTATGGCTTCGGAGTGGTTCCCGAAGCCATCTTTTTTTTATACCTTAGTTTACATGCTAAAAGATGAAATAAGAAAAAAATCTTTACTGCAAAGAAGTCAACTTTCTGAAGAAGCATTTAAAGAACTGAACAAAAAGCTTTTACAGCAATTTATGCAGCTGGATTTTACATCTGTAAAAACCATTCATATTTTTTTGCCCATTATCAAAAAGAGAGAACCAGATACTTTTCTGCTCATTAACTGGCTTGAACAAAATCACCCTGAAATTAAAATACTGGTTTCAAAAGCTGATTTTGCCCAAAATTTAATGGAAAATTACATTTATGCTGGAAAGCAGCAGCTTAAAATAAATAGTTATGGTATTCCCGAACCAGATTCAGAAACAAAGGCTTATCATGGAGAAATAGACATGACAATTATCCCCTTATTGGCCTTTGATCAAAAGGGGAACAGAGTGGGGTATGGCAAAGGCTTTTATGACAGATTTCTGGCTGGCATGAATACACAGAAAATAGGGTTGAGTCTTTTTGATGCAATAGATGAAATTAAAGATGTAAATTTGGATGATATCAAGCTTGATGCCTGTATAACACCTCAAAAATTAATTATTTTCAAAAATTAATGTCATGAACGCGGATTTTAAAATAACCAATGCAAAGCAATACGAAGAAACCATGATTGCAATTTTTGAAATGCAGGAACAAGAAGATCCGCTTACAGATGAGCAATTGGCAGATATGGAGATCATGCTTAGAGAAGCACAGCGCTACGAAGATGAAGAGCTTTAACAAAATCGCTTACCAAGTAGCTTAAGGTTTTACCAATAAAAAGATCTGTTTGCCCATTTTCAAGCTTTTGGGCGCCTTCACATAAATGCAGATAGCAAAATTTCTTTGCTGTGGCCAAAATCATCTTTCTTACCTCATTTAATCCAAATCCAGAAGGGGTTGCTGCGCTTGCTAAAACTCCGGCAATACTATCTAAGTCTATTTCTAAACCACAAGGTGATTTTACGCTTTCTGTAATGCTTTTAAAAGTATTTATAGGGCTTTGGTCTTTAGAGAGAAAATCGTCGAAATAAACGAGTTTTACAGGATTGTTCTGGCTATAGTTCATCAGGGTTTCACTAATATAATTCTGATGGATGCCAAAACCTGTATATCCTGCTAAAAGTTTATGCGCAAAAGCGCTGCTAAAACCATTTCCACTATGTCGCCCTTCATCTACGTCACGTAAATCAGTATGGGCATCAATATTAATAACATTGATTTTCTGACTTAAGGCCCAGCTTGTGCCAGAAATAATAGGATAAGCATTATTATGTCCCCCACCTATAACTACAGGAATTTTGCCCGCTTTTACAATGGTTTCAATTACGGGAGAAACTAAATCATCGATTAGGGCTGTTTTTTGGCGTAGCGATTCGATATTGTCTTCTTCTGGTTCGCCAATTTCAAAATGCCCAAGTAGCAAAATATCTTCTCCATTTAAGAAAATGTTTTGCTGTAAGTTAAGAAAAGCGGTTAAAAATGTCGGCCATGCTGTTTTGGCACCTCCTATCCCATAATTTGCTCTAATACCAATGTCTTCAGGAATACCCAATAGTACAACTTTGGCCTCAAAGATCTTAAGGTGTTGAGCTGATAAAGGGCCATTGAGGATTTGGATTTTTTCACCCAATTTGGTTTCACCTTTACGAGGTTTTACATAAACCTTAATGTCTTCTTTTGTATAGATTTTAAAGCTATCCATGATAAAGTTTACCATTTAAAATTACGGTTTCTACCTGGCTTTGGCCAAAGCTATAAGGCAGATAAGCCAACGAAGACATGGGACGCGTAATGAAAATATTTGCTGTTTTGCCTTTAGTAATACTACCCAGTTTATCGCTGATTTCCATTGCGGCCGCTCCATTTAAGGTTGCAGCATTAACAGCTTGTTCTGGCAGCATTTTTAATTTGATGCAAGCCAATGAAACCACAAAATTCATGTTTCCTGACGGAGTAGAGCCAGGATTGTAATCGCTGGCCAGCGCTACAATTGCATTATTTTGTATAAGACCTTTGGCGTTGGCAAAAGGAATATTGATGTAAAAAGAGCAGGATGGAAGTAAGGTTCCGATGGTAGTGCTTTCTCCCAATGCTTCTAATACTTCATGATCGGTTTCTTCCAGATGATCAACCGAAATAGCATGATGCGCAATGCCAACTTGTACAGCCCCACTTGAAGATAACTGGTTAGCGTGGATCTTCGGCTTTAAACCATATAGGGCTGCGGCCTCAAGTATTTGTGCGGTTTCTTCGTTAGAAAAAAAACCTTTTTCGCAAAAAGCGTCTATATAATCTGCTAAATTTTCTGCAGCAACTTGAGGTAAAAGCTCATTGATGATTAGGTCTATGTAACCTTGGTGGTTTTCTTTGTATATTGTAGGATAGGCATGAGCTGCTAATAATGTGGCTTTAACCGGAATAGGGAAACGTTCTTTAAGCCGTTTAATTACCCTGAGCATCTTCAGTTCGCTTTCAGCGGTTAATCCGTAACCACTTTTGATCTCAACAGCGCCTGTTCCCTGTTTGATCATGTCATTTAAGCGAATGCTTGCAGCATCAAATAACTCATCTTCTGTTGCTGTTTGCACTTTACTCGCAGAATTTAAAATTCCTCCCCCCGCTGCTGCAATTTCTTCATAAGTTTTTCCTGCTATTTTCATTGCAAATTCTTCTTCGCGAGGAGCAGCAAATACAATATGGGTATGGCTATCGCACCACGAAGGAAAAACAAAGCGCCCCTCTGCAGAAATGTGAGGTTGAACCTGGGCTATTTCGGCAGGTATGCTATCCATTTCTCCAAAATCATGTATTAACCCATCTTTAATTAAAAGCCATGCGTTTTCCAATATGGGCAAATGGGCAAGCTCATTGCCACGAAGCGATAATACATCTTTATGGTGTGTGCCTACAAGTCCTTTAATATGTGTGATTAGCATAACTCAGGGTTTAAGAAAATAAAATCAGTTGAGTTCAAGTAAAACAGGGCAGTGATCAGAATGTATAGCATCGGGTAAAATCCTTACGTTTTTTAAGCTGTTTTCCATTTCACGTGTGGTTAAATGGTAGTCAATACGCCAACCTAAATTTTTTCCTCTAGCTCCTGCGCGGTAACTCCACCAAGTATAATGATGAGGGTCTTGGTTAAAATGCCTAAAAGAATCGATAAAACCATTATTGATAAAAATTTCCATCCATTCCCTTTCCTCTGGCAAGAAACCAGATGAATTGGCATTTGATTTAGGATTATGGATATCGATAGGCTTATGGCAAATATTGTAATCGCCAGAGATAATCAAGTGAGGGTGTTCTTTTCGCAGCCCATGAATGTAATTGTTGAAGAAAGCCATAAACTCATATTTTTTTGCCTGCCTTTCATCTCCGCTAGAACCCGATGGCATATAAAGGCTCATTAAAGAAAAGGAATCAAAATCGGCTCTCAATATCCGGCCTTCTTTATCAATCCATTCTTCACCACATCCGTATTCTACGTGATTGGGTTTGATTTTAGTTAAAATAGCTACCCCGCTGTATCCTTTTTTTTCTGCAGCAAACCAGTAATGATGGTAACCTAATTGTTCAATTAGCGCTATAATATCAGGAATTTGCTCTTTTAATGCCTTTACTTCCTGTAAGCAGACCATATCAGCATCAGTGGCCTGCAACCAGTTAAAAAGACCTTTTGTTGCAGCAGCACGAATGCCGTTAACATTGTATGATATGATTTTCATCTAAACTTTATTTTAATCCTAATGCTTTTTCTAATTTTTTAGCTTCCCTCTTTTTTAAAACAGTAACCGTCATAGCCACATCTTCAACAGGTCTGTCGGCTTTCCCGGTTTTTACATCAGAAATACTGTCAACCATGTCCAAGCCTTTTATTACTTCGCCAAATACAGTATAATTTCTGTCTAAATGAGGAGTACCGCCAATGGTTTTATAAACCTCACGCTGATAACTTGGAATTTTGTGTTTCAATCTCTTTTGTTCTAACTGATCAAGCTGCTCATCTGTAAATGTTTTGCCCTGAACAATATAAAACTGGCTGCCACTCGAAGCCTTTTCGGGATTAACTCCATCACCTTCTCTGGCAGCCGCAAGCACGCCTTTTTTGTGAAATAAGCTATCTCTAAATTCTGCCGGTATGGTGTATTTTGGTCCACCATTACCCAAAAGAGAATCAGGATGAGCATTTTTTGAGGTAGGATCCCCACCTTGTATCATAAAGTTCTTAATTACCCGATGAAATAACGAGCCGTTAAAATAACCCTGTTTTGCCAGTTTGATAAAATTATCGCGGTGCAAAGGCGTTTCATTATACAGCATAATGATACATTCTCCCTTTTCGGTCGTGATTTTTATGTATTGATGTTTGGGTTTTGCAGCAAAAGCATTAAGGCACAGAAATGTAAAAAAAAGAGCTAAAAATCTTTTCATAATGTGGTTTATTAGTAATCTTGCTAAGATATTTAAAATTTTTGAGCCTTGGTTACTACGGTGCATTTTAAGGGTTAAAAAAAAATATTTTACATTTGTACTTTATGAGGTTTAACCGAAAAATAGCTTTTAGTCTTTGTGTCTTCTACATTGTAAGTGTATTGGGCCTGGCTTTGAGTATGCATTTTTGCGGAGGCAAATTAGCATCGGTTGATCTTTTTACCAATGAAACGGCTTGTGGAATTTGCAAGAATGAACCGGTAAATAAAGCAGATAACAAATGTTGTAAAAATACTCAGGTAGATTTAAAAATAAAAGACAGTCATCAAATGACTGTTGCGGTTAAATTGCCAGAAGTTTTTTCAGTAGATGTGGCTTTACCTTTTCCGATAATCGCAAATGATGTAATATTTGATCAGCCAGCTTTAATACATTTCTTTAATAAAGCACCTCCCGAACCTCCAAAACTTGGGTTATATGTGCTTAACCGTGTTTTTAGAATTTAGGATTTATACCGCGAACAAAAGGTTTGCGGAAGAAATTTTATCGGATAAAATTTTATAAATCTTAAATTAAAAATCATGAAATCATTAAAAGTTATCTTAAGCTTTTTGGTGCTTTTTGCTATAAATAAAGTATCTGCTCAACAAGTTTCTAAAGTTGAATTACAGGCTACAGGTTTAACCTGTTCAATGTGTTCGCAGGCTACAGAAAAATCTATCAGATCATTATCATATGTAAGCGATGTTCAGCCAGACCTGAACAAAAATGTTTTTGTAATTACATTCAAAAAAGACGCAGAAGTAAATTTTGATGATCTGAGCAAAAAAGTTATCGATGCCGGTTTTTCTGTTGGAAAACTGGACGCAACAATTGACTTTGATAATGCAAAGGTTGATTCAAACGGACAAACTGTGATAAAAGGCAAGGTTTATCATTTTGTAAATGCCAAAGAAAAAACCCTTAGCGGTCCTACAAGAGTTACGGTAATTGATAAAAATTTTGTTTCTAACAACACCTTCAAACAAAAATCAAAAGAATTAAAATTAAATACTTACACAACAGGAACAGGCGTAATAAATGGCAAAAAAACCAGAGTTTACCATTTAAGTATTTAATAACGGATGAAAAGAGGAATATTGATATTGCTGATGGGTTTATTAACAGGCCTATCGGCAATTGCACAAGAACTGTATATCTATTCTGAACCTGCAAGCAACATGCCCACAAAATCTATTGGTGTACGTTTAACTACCGAAGGAGCAATAAATCCTAAATTTACCAATAGATTAATGCCCGAAGTGATGTTTGGATTAAACAAGAATTTGATGTTTCATTTACAAGGATTTGTTTCTGATGCAAAAGGCAGGTATGCTATTGAGGGCGGAAGTGTGTATGCAAAATATCGCTTCTTGTCTTTAGATGAAGCGCATAGCCATTTTAGAGGCGCTGTATTTGGAAGAGTAAGTACAAGCAATTTACCGCTAGTAACAGAAGACATCAATTTAGAGGGAGATAATTCTGGTTGGCAGGCAGGAGTTATATTTACGCAATTGTTACATAAATTAGCCATCTCAGGTACTGTTGGCTATAACCAGGCTTTTGATGTAAAAAGCAAGCAGGTGGCAGGAATGCCCACTCCTGATAAAATGATAAACTACAGTGTATCTTCAGGTTATTTGCTCCTGCCTTTTGTGTACAAAAACTACAAGCAACCAAACTTTAACCTTTATTTTGAGGTTTTAGGAAAAACCAATCCCGAAAATGGAAAATCTTATCTTGATTTTGCTCCGGCAGTTCAGTTTATTTTTAACAGCCGCACCCGGATTGATTTAGGGTACAGGTTTCAGGTTGCGGGCGATATGCAGAACAGATACCTAAAGAACATGTATCTGGCCCGTTTGGAATTAAACTTCTTTAACGCATTAAAATAAAAAAATAACAAAACATAAAACAAAAAGAACGATATGAAAAAGATATTTTATTTAGTAGCCATGTTGATGATAATAGGCTTAAATGTAAACGCACAAAGTGTAGTTGCCAAAAGAGAGTTTAACAACGCTCTTAAAGCATATTTTGAAACCAAAAATGCTTTAACTAAAGATAACGCGACAGAAGCGGGCGCGGGAGCTCAAAAGCTGCTAACAGTAATTGAAGAATTTCCGGTAAAAACATTAAGTGCAACGCAACAAGCAGAGTGGAATAAAGTAAATGGAGAATTGAAAAAATCTCTACAACCTATGCCAGCAGAAACAGATTTAAAAGCACAAAGAAAAAACTTCGACGGCGTGGCTACTTCAATGATCAAGCTGGTTAAAAATCTTAACTTGAATAATGAAGAAGTTTATGTGCAGTACTGCCCTATGGTTAAGAAAAGTTGGCTAAATGAGGTAAAACCAGTTCAAAATCCATTTTATGGAAGCAAAATGTTTGCCTGTGGAGAAGTAACAGAAACCATAGCTAAAAAATAAGATGAAGCTGCATATCAAAAATATGGTATGCGACCGCTGTAAAATGGTGGTTAAGGCCGAGCTGAAAAGTATCGGCCTTAACCCTGTTGGTATTGAACTGGGAGAAGTGACCTTGTTAGATAAAACCCTAAGTGATGCGCAGTTAGATAAAGTAAAAGCAGCTTTAGCCAGAGTAGGTTTTGAACTTTTAGAAGACAGGGCCAAAGTGATCACAGAAAAAATCAAAACGCTGATTATAGATTTGGTTCATTATACAGCAGAGCCGCTTAAGGTTAATTTATCTAGCTATTTAAGCGATAAATTAGGGATGGATTACTCACAGCTGAGTTCCCTATTTTCTAATACGGCTAAGATTACCATTGAACATTACTATATCAGACAAAAAACTGAACGGGTAAAAGAACTTTTAGCTTATAATGAGTTAACTTTAAGTGAAATTGCTTTTCAACTTAATTATAGTAGTGTGGCACATCTTTCGGCTCAGTTCAAAAAAGAAACGGGTTTAACACCTTCTCAGTTTAAGAGCAGTAGCGAACGTAATACCATAGATAAGATCTGATTTCTTATCATACATCAACGATCTGATAAAACCAGGATTGTATTTTTGCATGATTAAGAACAAATAAAGCGGAAAAATTAAAAACCCTAAAAGTATCATTTTATGAAAAAATTATTTCTATTCTTAATTGCGGCTACATTTAGCGTTGCTGCATTTGCACAAACTAAATGGACTACGGATCCGATGCATTCATTCGTGAATTTTTCGGTAAAACATTCGGGAATATCTCTGGTAAACGGATCTTTTAAAAAGTTTAACGGAGAGTTTACCTCTGATAAAGCTGACTTCACTGATGCAAAAGTTTCTTTTACAGTAGAGGTAGCCAGTGTAAGCACCAGTGTTGAGATGAGAGATAACCACTTAAAAACTGATGATTTCTTCAATGCAGAGAAATATCCTAAAATGACTTTTGAAAGTACATCAATGAAAAAGCTTAAAGGCAATGAGTATGAACTTAATGGTAAATTAACCATTAGAGATGTAACTAAAGATGTCACGTTTAAAGTTACTTATGGTGGAGAAGTGAAAGACCAAAGAGGTAATGTAAAAGCGGGATTTGCCGCAACAACTACGATTAACCGTTTAGATTATAATATAAAATATGATCCTACAGGTGCAGGGGTAGCAAAAGATGTAGACATTACTTTAAACCTACAGTTCGTAAAATCTAAATAATAGCATAAAAATAATCAGAAATGAGCTTGTTGGGTTTTACTTAACAAGCTCATTTTTTTTAAAGGCAGGAGATATGGAAACCTTAAACCAATTTAAAAACTTTACGCAAAACCTGGCAAAAACAGATCAAATGCCTGTTGTGTTTATGGGGCATGGTTCGCCTATGAACGGTATTGAAAATAATGAATTCAGTACCAATTGGACAAATGTAGCGCAGGGAATAGAAAAGCCCGCGGCAGTATTGGTAATTTCTGCGCATTGGTTTACCAGAGGTACTAAGATAACAGCCATGGATTTTCCTCCAACTATACACGATTTTGGTGGCTTTCCTCAGGCTTTGTTTGATGTGCAATATCCTGCTCCCGGAAATCCTCTTTTAGCTCGAGAAACAGCAGAATTATTAACTTCTGCTCATGTAGAACTGGATCATGATTGGGGATTAGATCATGGTGCCTGGACAGTGGTTCGTCATATGTATCCAGAGGCAAATATTCCGGTGCTACAATTGAGTATAGATTTTACACAAGGTCCGGCATATCATTATAGTTTAGCCAAAGAACTTTCGGCATTGCGTAAAAAAGGCGTATTGATATTAGGCAGTGGAAATATTGTTCACAATTTAAGGATGATGAGCTGGGAGATGATTAATGGCGGCGGATACGACTGGGCAATAGAAGCGAGTTATCGCTTTAAAAAAGCCATCATAGACCGTGATCATCAGACTTTGATCAACTATCAGAATATGGGTAGCGAGGCTCGTTTGGCAGTACCAACTCCCGAGCACTATTTACCATTGATCTATAGCCTTGCGCTACAAGGAGAAAAAGAAAACACATTGCTTTTTAACGATAAAGAAGTAGGAGGTTCTTTAACCATGACGTCTGTTCTAATCGCTTAGTCTTTCCTTAAAATTATTTTTTAAGTTTTATGCGTCAGCATAAAATTTTATAAACTTTTATGCTTAATGTATAACAGCCTACCCTGTGTGTTGCAGTAACTTTGTATATCAAAATTATTGATTATGAAACATACTTATAACGTAACAGGCATGACCTGTTCAGGCTGTGAAAATGCCGTGAAAACCAAATTAATGTCTATCCCAGAAATTACAGAAGTTATCCCTTCAAAAGACACAAAAACCGCGGTAATTACGATGGATAAACATGTGGCAACTGATAAACTACAGGAAGCGCTTGGAGGTACAAATTCGAACTACCAGATTAGCGAACAAATTTAATCGGGATATGCGTTATTTTCTGTTGGGTATTGCGTTGCTGTTGCAGTTAGGTAATACGGCGAAGGCACAAAAAGTAGTTAGATATGATTTATATGTAACCGATACTCTTGTAAATTATACAGGTAAGGTAAAAAGGGCAATAGCTGTAAATGGAAGCATACCTATGCCAACATTAACCTTTACCGAAGGCGATACCGCAGAAATTTACGTACATAACAAACTTAAAGAAGAAACAGCTTTGCACTGGCATGGACTGTTTTTACCCAACCAATATGATGGCGTTCCGTATTTAACACAAATGCCAATTAAACCTAATACAACTTATCTGTATCGTTTCCCTATCATTCAGAATGGAACATACTGGTACCATAGTCATAGTGGTTTTCAAGAGCAGATTGGCATGTATGGGGCTATGATTCTCAATAAAAAACAAGAACCTTCAATCAAAACGCTACCGGTTATATTAAGTGAATGGGCAGATATGAAACCTGAACAAATTGATAGGAGTTTGCATAATGCCTCAGATTGGTTTGCCATTAAAAAGGGGGCAACGCAAAGTTATGCAGAAGCCATGAAAGCAGGCCATTTGGATACTAAGATTACAAATGAGTGGAAGAGAATGACCGCTATGGATGTAAGTGATGTGTATTATGATAGGTTTTTGGTTAATGGAAAACAGAGCTTTGAATATAAGAATCTGAAAGCTGGAGAAAAAATAAGATTGAGAATTGCAAATGCTGGCGCTTCTTCTTATTTCTGGTTGAGTTATGCCGGAGGCAAAATCAAAGTGGTTGCAAATGATGGGAATGATGTGGTTCCTGTTGAAGTGGATAGGCTTTTAATTGCAGTTTCTGAAACGTATGATGTAGAAGTTACCTTACCTGAAAATAAAAGCTATGAATTTCTGATAACACCTGAAGACAGGACAAAACATGCTTCTTTATGGTTAGGTTCGGGAGAAAAGGTTGAAGCAACAAAAATGCCTAAACTGAAATATTTTGAAGGCATGAAGATGATGAATGATATGATGGATATGAAGGGGAACATTATAGAGATGAAAGGGATGAAAATGCAGAATCAGGTTATGGATATGAACATGGTTATGTACCCTGAAGCCGAAAAAGAGATACCTGTAACCCTGAATTATGATATGCTGAAATCTCCCGAAGAAACAACCTTGCCAAAAGGACCTGTAAAAGAACTTAGTTTTGAACTTACGGGTAACATGAGCCGTTATGTGTGGACGATGGATAATAAAACTGTTTCAGAAACAGATCGTATCCTGATTAAAAAAGGAGAAAATGTACGCATCATTTTATATAATAATAGTATGATGCGACACCCTATGCATTTACACGGGCATGATTTTAGATTGTTGAACAAACAAGGGAAAAATGCGCCATTAAAAAACGTATTGGATATCATGCCAATGGAACGAGATACCATTGAGTTTGCGGCTAATACCAGCGGAGACTGGTTCTTCCATTGCCATATTCTGTATCACATGATGAGCGGTATGGGCAGAATTTTCAGTTATGAGAACTCACCTAAAAATCCGGAAATCCCTGATCCTAAATATGCGCAGCGTAAATTGTATGCAGACGATAGGATGTTCCATTTTATGGCGCAGAATGATTTTGCCAGTAATGGTAATGACGGTATGGCCATGCTGGCAAATACCCGTTGGAACCTGACAACCGAATGGCGTTTAGGCTATAATAATATGCATGGCTATGAAGTTGAAACACATTTTGGAAGATATGTTGACCGCATGCAATGGTTCATGCCCTTTGTAGGGTTCGATTGGAGATACCGTAAAATGGGGACAGATGAACATGAAAAGAATATCTTTGGACAGAAAAACACTAAAGACAGCAGAGCAATGTTTAGTGTGGGGTTTACCTACCTATTGCCAATGTTGGTACAGGCTCAAGCAGAAGTTTACCATGATGGAACATTAAGATTGCAGTTTATGAGAGAAGATATTCCTGTTTCAAAAAGATTAAGAGCAAGTATAATGTGGAATACAGATAAAGAGTATATGGGTGGATTGAAATTTATTGCCTCCAAGAATCTGGCCATATCTTCGCATTATGATAGTGATATGGGTTTGGGAGCAGGAATTACCTTAAATTACTAATCCGTAATACCAACAATATACCTGATAAAGAAAATATCTGTTACCCCGAATTTATTTCCGGGTTTGCAAGCGATGAATTTTATAATTTATTTAATGCACTTAGCGTAGAAATTTGGGACTAATCCCATTTCCTTTACAAAACCAGCAGGATCAAGAGAGAAATTAATATTTTCGTTTATATGGAAATGTTATTTTCATTGTTTTTCCATCAATAAACCCTTCTATCCAAGCGAGTAAAGATTTCTTCCCCTGATTCTGATAGTAAATATTTTGAGGAAAATCGTGCCCCTTGTTTTCAAAAGTGAAAGTCTTTTGCTTAAACGATACCAGTTTGAAATTGGTTTCACCTTCATTACCTGCTTCATATCCAGTAACGCACAGATACCATATGCCATTAATTTTTTTCAATACCATGGTTTCGGTTAATTTACCTTCGTTTTTGTGGTTATATTGATACGAATTTCCAATTAAACTATCTCCCTGTATTTTCCAGTTTTCAATGATTTTTCCTTTTCCTTTTTCAAATTCCCATGACCCAATTAAAAACTTAAAGTCATTAATTTTCTGAGCCATGCAGTTAACAGAGCCAAGAAATATCAAAGAAAGCAGGGCTAAACTTCTCACGGTTAAATAATTCTCTTTAATAAATTCAGTATGCGACTTTTTCCTTCATAAGGCGGGTACACCAAAGAACTAAAATCAATTTTAGATTGTATAACTACAGCTCTTTCATGAGAAAAGCTTTTAAATCCAAAAAAACCATGGCTGCTGCCAAGTCCGCTATGGTTTACTCCACCAAAAGGAAGCTTAGGATTTGCAATATGGATTAAAACATCGTTTACACAGGCACCACCAGAAGAAGTCCTGCTTAAAATATCTTTAATGTTTTTCCTGCTTTGGCTAAAGATATATAAGGCCAAAGGTTTCGGCTTCTGGTTAATGATATCAATAGCTTCATTTAAGTTCTTATAAGTAAGCACAGGCAGTACAGGGCCAAATATCTCTTCGGTCATTACGGCCGATTTAGGAGTTACCTGACGTAAAACCACTGGATTGATCACTAAGGCTTTCTCATCAAATTTTCCTCCCAAAACTATTCTTGCCCCATCTGTTATAGCTTGATCTACAAGGGTTTTTAAACGATGGAAATGAGGTTTATTTACAATTTTACCATAAGAAGCAGGGTTGATTTTTTCATCCCCTATAAAGAACATTGCTTGAACAAAGTCTTTATATAGCCCTATAAATTCGTCGGCATTTTGCTCATGTATCAATACATAGTCAGGAGCAATACAGGTTTGCCCGCAATTAACCAGTTTTCCCCAGGCAATTTTTTGTGCTGTTTTTTTAAGATCGGCAGTAGAATCAATTATCGTGGGTGATTTACCCCCTAGCTCAAGTGTTACTGAACTTAAATTTTTAGCGGCGGCTTCCATTACAATTTTTCCTACCGCTGTGCTGCCCGTAAAAAAGATATGATCAAAAGATAAAGCTAATAATTGGGTTGCGGTATCTTTATCGCCTTCAATACAGGCAACCTCTTCTTCACAAAAAATGCTTCCAATAATTTTACTGATGATATGGCTGGTTGCCGGGCTCAGTTCAGAAGGCTTGATAATGGTACAATTTCCGGCAGCGATACTGGATATTAAGGGAGCCATAACCAGTTGAAAAGGATAATTCCATGGTGATAGAATTAGGCATACGCCTTTAGGTTCATAATAAATCCTGTTTTTGGCAAAGGGATTGCTCAAGGTTTTACCCACCCGTTTAGGATGCATCCAGCTTTTCAGGTTTTTAATGGCAAAATCTATTTCTCCGTTAATTAAAACAACTTCGGTAACTGCTGCCTCAAAAGAACTTTTACCTAAATCCTTACTTAAAGCATCATAAATCTGGCTTTCGTATTTTCTGATACTTTCTTTGAGCGTTTTTAGTTTATGTATTCGTTGAAGTGCATTGGTTTTTTTGACCGTGGGATGATGCTTTTTTTGCTGCTCAAAAATCAAATTTGCTCTTGAGTTCATGTGACATTTGATGGGGGGCCTAGTTAAATATAGTTAAACCCGGTTAGTTTTTATTAAAAATACATTTAAATGCTGCATCTTGCAACCAAAATTAAGATAAAATGAAAAAACTGTCCGTTTTTACGTTGATTTTGTTTTTCACTTTTAAAGTGTTTGCCCAGACTCAAAAAACAGATGTTCTGGTTATTGGTAACAACAATGCCGCTGCAGCTGCCGCAATACAGGCCGTTCAGTCTGATGTAAAAGTTATCTTGCTTTTACAGGCCGGAGGTTTTGATATTGATCCTGTTGTTAAAGATATTAATTCGGGTATACAGCTTAATTTTATAAATAAACTAACTGCTAAAGAGACTTTTAATAAACAAGATGCAAATACTGCATTAACTCTTCTGACAGATAGCCTTAAAAAGCTAACGATAATCAAAAATGTAAACTGGATAAAGGCAAATAAATCTGGTAATGGCTGGAGTCTTACCTTGTCTAATGGTCAAACCATTAAAGCCAAGATTTTAATCAACACAGCCGATATAAAACTCAATAATGCATTGAAGCTCAATGTACCGGAAAGGCAGCTTTGGCAAACAGTAGATTATTTAAATAATATTTACAGAACAAGCATCGCCGCCGGTAAAAGGGTAAATAACAGCAATATCACACAGGCTTCACTATATCGCTTTTTAATCCCTCAACAGGAAACTTTTTTATGGCTTGCAGATAATAGTATGTTAAGCGGACAAGCTGCGGGAGCTATAGCGGCCTACGGTGCTTTTTTTAACGTAAAATTATCGCAAGTAGATGTAAAGAAAATACAGGGAGAGCTCCTTAAATTTAAACTGAACCTTATCCCGTTCGCAGATGTTCCGATAAACAATCCTAATTGGGGCGCAATACAAAAAACAGGAGTGATGGGGGTAATTAAAGGACAAACTGAAGATAATCAGTTGTACTTTATACCTGAAAAAGAAATTACAACAGAAGAGATAAAGCAACCATTAAAAGATCATTTCTATAAAGCACAGATTTGGTTTGACGACCATACAAAACCCTTTCTCACCTTAAATGATGCATTGGATTTGGTTTGCTATATCGGCAATAAAGCAAGAGAAAGCTCAGAAAAAGAGGCGCAAAAGAAATGGAAAATCACATACGGTTTCAAAACAGACTTTGATCTCAATAAAACGGTTACCCGTCAGGAGCTGGCAGTTCTTTTACAAGATTTCTCACCTCCTTTTTTAGTAACCACAGATAAGGAAGGAAATATACAACGTTAAAACGCTTTAATGTAACATTTGTAAAACCTTAAATGTGTTTAGGCTGAGAGAAAGCAATTTTTAAATAACTTGCGTAAAATAATCCTAAACAGAATGAAAAAATATTTATCTCTCTTTTTATTGTTTGGCTCAACAGTACATGCGCAACTTGCGCCATTAACTGTAAACAAGATTATGCGTGACCCAAAATGGATGGGAACTTCTCCTGAAAACTATACTTGGTCTGCCGACAGTAAAACGGTTTATTTTAACTGGAACCCTGAAAATAAAGATAAAATACAACCCTATAAAGTCAGTATCTCAAACAATAAAGTAGATAAAGCCGAGGATAAAGAGGCAGATAAAGCTGCGCCTTTAAACTATACTTACAACAAAGATCGTTCTTTAGGGTTATTGGAAAAGGGAGGAGATATTTATCTTTTTAACTTTAAAAGTAATAAAGAAACCCGCTTAACCAACACACTGGATCGTGAAAGTGGTGCCCGCTTTCTGTTTAATAATGATGTGGTTTACCAACGTGGAGATAATTTGTACCTGCACAATTTGGTAACAGGAGAATTAAAACAGCTTACCAATTTTATTAAAGGTAAACCTACCAATCAGCAAACGCCAAGAGTAATGCCTACACAACAAGATACATGGTTGCGCAATGATCAGATGGCTTTATTTGACGTGTTGAAAAGCCGGAATGCGGCAGGAGCAAACAGGACAAGATTTGGAGGTAGAGGAGGCGCATTTAACAGTGGTGAACAACGTACCATTAAACCGGTTTATCTAGAAGATAATTTCCTTTCGGGTGTGGTTGCAAGCCCCGATGCGCATTACGTAAGTTATCGTCTTATTACACCGTCCGCAAACAATAAAAATACAATTGTTCCTAATTATGTAACCGCTTCTGGTTATACCGAAGATATTAACGGGCGCACTAAAGTAGGTGAAACTCTTTCTACCTATAAAACGTTTTTGTATGATGTAATTAGAGATACCCTATATGCAATAAACACTTCGCAAATACCAGGTATTAAAGATCTGCCTGATTATGTAAAAGATTACCCTAAAGAATTAGAAGAGCGCACAAAAAAGAACGAAGACCGTAAAGTTAATTTAGGTGTTGCAAACTGGAACGAAACAGGAACTTTTGCGGTAATTACGGCAAGATCTCAGGATAATAAAGATTTCTGGATATTAAAGCTGGACCCAGCTACAGGTAATGTAAGTTTAATTGACCGCCAACGCGATGAAGCCTGGATCGGAGGCCCCGGCGTAGGGCGAGATGTGCAATGGATAGATAACAATCGGTTCTATTTTCAGAGTGAAGCCACAGGCTACTCTCATTTATATGTTTACAACATTGTTACAGGCGAGAAAAAACAATTGACCTCTGGGAAATGGGAGGTACAACGTGTGCAGCTGTCAAAAGATAAAAGTACATTTTATATTTCGGCCAATAAGGAACATCCCGGAATAACGCATTTTTATAAAATGAGTGTAAATGGAGGAGATCTGATTCAAATTACTTCTATGAAAGGAGGTAATGAGGTTACACTGTCGCCCGACGAAAAATGGCTGGCTATTAATTATTCTTATATGAATAAGCCTTGGGAGCTTTATATACAAGCCAATAAGCCCGGCGCTAAAGCGGTACAGATTACCAAATCAACCTCAGCAGAATTTGATAGCTATAAATGGCGTGAACCAATTATGGAGGTATTTAAAAACCGTTACGGTGCGGATGTTTATGCAAGAGTTTATCCGGCTGCGAATCCTCACCCAAATAAACCGGCGGTTGTTTTTGTACATGGAGCCGGGTATCTTCAAAATGTGCACTACTGGTGGAGCCAGTACTTTAGAGAATATATGTTTAATAACCTGCTTGCAGATAATGGTTATACTGTAATTGATATTGATTATACAGCAAGTTCAGGATATGGTAGAGACCACCGTACAGGTATATACAGACATATGGGTGGAAAAGACCTTACCGATCAGGCAGATGGCGTTAAATTATTGGTTGATAAATACGGTGTTAATCCTAAAAATGTAGGTATTTACGGCGGATCATACGGGGGCTTTATTACTTTAATGGCTTTATTTAATCAAAATGATGTATTCAGGGCGGGAGCTGCATTAAGATCGGTAACAGATTGGGCACATTATAATCATGGTTATACCGCAAATATTCTTAATGAACCTTACAATGACCCCAATGCTTATAAATTGAGTTCTCCAATCTACTTCGCAGATAGGTTAAAAGGTGATTTATTGATGTTGCATGGAATGGTTGATGTAAACGTACATTTTCAGGATATTGTACGTTTATCGCAACGATTAATAGAGTTGGGAAAAGATAATTGGGAGCTGGCTGTGTATCCGGTAGAAGACCATGGCTTTGTAGAACCAAGCAGTTGGACAGATGAGTACAAACGCATTTTCAAATTGTTTGAAACAACGTTGAAAAAATAAGAAAGCAATACTGTAAAGTGGCCTAAATTCCTGCCTTTATCCAGAACTTGTTTCAGGAAATTAAAGATGGAATCTTTAATGAAATGAAAAAAAGGAATTTAGGCTCCTTTTTAATTTCTATGGTGTCTGTTAACGGATCAGGTAGGTACTGAGCTTTTCATGGCAATTTGTATTCTGTCTACTTGACTAAGGTGTCTGATTATGTGATTGATGAAAAACAGAAAAGCATCACCCAATTTAAGTTTTATTAAGCTTGAAATCGAAGTTTGAATTTTCACCTTATTTAAACTCACATTTCTGGATTGAGTAAGTAGATCTAATAACTTTACCTGTTGTTGAATAAACTGATCAATTACCTTTTTATCAAGATTAGCATTCAGAGGATTTTTATCTTTAAAAGTCTTCATCTTGTTTAAACTTTCTTTTGGCAGCATGCTTTTTGCAAAGTAACTGCCCAAAAATCCACTTTTAAATTCGGGTTCACTTCGTGTTTTTGAAATTTTGATTTTGTTTTCTATTTCTGGCAAATAGAAATCGCCATACAAATTCAAATGTTCTAAACATTCTAAAATACTCCAAGAAGCCGCATGTTGCTTCCAGGTTAAAGCCTTTAAGTTAGTGGCTTTTAATTTTTCAACTTGATTAATGATTTCTCTTGTCTGCTCAATTTGCGATTGTATTAAACTTTCGGAATCCATTTCTTAATTTTTTTATACAAAGGTCAAAAAAGCATTTTTCATAATCCTTGATTAAAGTCAAGACTTTTTTAATCGAGATAAGGTTTCAGCACTCATTCTTAAATAATTAGCAATATGTTTATGGGGAATTTCTTGAAAAAGCTGCGGGCTTCTTTTTAAAACTCTTTCATATCGTTCCTTTGGAGAATTGGTAAGAATATCGATTTCCCGGTCCATTTGCTGAATAACCAAATTTTCTAAAATTTGTGTCCACGCATTCCTGTTATTTTCTAAAAATTTTTCAATTTGTTCTTTAGTGATAACTTTTAATACTGTTTTTTTGATGGCTTGTACATAAAGTAGGGAGGGTTTACCCGTTAAAAAAGAATCTAATAATACAATTAAATTATCTTTATAGCCAAATCTGATGGTCTGCTCTTCATAATCGTCTAAAACGAAAACTCTTAAACTTCCACTTACAATGTAGTATACATTTCTGTCAATGCTGCCTTTTACTTTTAGGAATTCGTTTCTATCGATAGTGATTTCCTTGTCTGAAAGGGCTACAATTTCTTTCATTATCATGTATTGGGATACTTATACTACTCAAAGATATGATTTAAAATCTTTGCATAAGTTTTGCAAGGGTTAAGCGCTGCTTTTTATCTAAACCTATATTGATTTTTCGTAATTGAAATATAACAACCAAGTCGAGCAATACATAGAATCTGAGTTTCTTACGCTTAGAGCTAAATCCTATAGAATTAAACTAATTTGTTTTTTCTTAACTATAATTTTTATCTATATCTATATAGTAAATAGTGATTAAGATCAGCTTGTTAGGCAGAGTTATTAAGCGTACCTTTGTATATCGAAAATTTTAAACATTATAATATTATGAGTTTAGTAGGTAAAAAATTTCCAAGTATTGCTATTGATGCGATTTCTGAAATGGGCGACAATTTAAAGATAAACATCTTTGAAGAAGCAGTAAAAAACAACAGTAAAGTATTACTATTCTGGTATCCAAAAGACTTTACTTTTGTATGTCCTACAGAATTGCATGCTTTTCAAGCGGCATTACCTGAATTTAAATCAAGAAATACAGTAGTTATCGGTGCATCTTGCGATACTAATGAGGTACATTTTGCATGGTTAAATACACCAAAAGATAATGGGGGTATAGAAGGTGTTACTTATCCTCTTTTAGCTGATACGCACAGACAACTATCTAACATTTTAGGTATTTTAGATCAGGAAGTAGAATATGATGAAGAAGGAAACGAAACTTACCACGGTTCAAATGTTTCTTACCGTGCAACATACCTGATTGATGAAACAGGAAAAGTTTTCCATGAAAGCGTAAACGATATGCCTGTAGGTAGAAATGTAAAAGAATATTTGCGTTTAATTGATGCTTATGCTCACGTTCAGTCTCATGGTGAAGTTTGTCCTGCAAACTGGGAAGAAGGTAAAACAGCAATGAATGCCGACAGAGCAGGTGTTGCTGCTTACTTAAGTGCTAATTAATAAATTAAGGAGTTTTTATGTTTTTAGAATTAACAGCTGATAACTTGCAACAATACGTTGCTGAAAATCAGAAGGTAATGGTTCAGTATGCCGCAACTTGGTGTGGCAATTGCAGAATTATGAAGCCTAAATTTAAAAAACTGGCTTCAGAAAATGAAGATGTTGCTTTCCTGATTGTTGATGCTGAGAAATTTCCGGAATCGAGAAAACTGGCAAAAGTTGATAATTTGCCGACATTTGCTGCATTTGAAAACGGATTTTTGGTAGATCAGGTGCAAACAAATAAAGCAGAGGTTTTAACCCAGCTTTTTGATAAAATAAAATAAAAAACAAGGGTGCTTCTAATGGAATCTGCACCCTAAAAATAAACGAAAATGAAAGTTCCAATCATCAGACAATTATTCGAAAATGTTGCTCCTGAAAAATTAGAAGCCACATTGGAGGTTTTAGAAGCGTTTTGTGAATTTAGAGGTGTTCATGATTCGGAAGTTGATGTTGCCGGAGAGCTAATTACAAATATTTGTGGAGCTCTGGAAGTACATGAACAAGTTAAAAACGGTGCTGGAGAAAGAGAGGCATTAAATGCGTTTTCGCAAAAGGTCTTAGGATCTATAGATCGGTAGAATTTAAAAACCCATAAAAAAGGGAGCATTTATGCTCCCTTTTTTATTACATGTATTTTTTATAAAGATTATATAAAACGCTTTTGTCATAGTCTGTCAGCGTTTGAGTAATATCCGTTTGAATAAAGTGAATTTTAAAGGCCTCAATAGCATAGTTCAATTTTCTTACATCATAGCCGATAATCCTGAGTGCATTTGTGGTGTCAAAATCAGCAGGAGGGATTTCCAATACATCGTCAAACCACAATCCATATCCTTTTTCGGCAAGTTTTTTCCACGGAAAATTTTTAGGGTCATTTTTGCGGCCTGGAGCAAAATCGGCATGGCCTATAAAGTTGGCCGTAGGAATGCTGTATTTTTTCTTTAATCCCGCTAACAAGGTACATAAGCTGTTGATTTGTGCATCTGTCCAAATATCTGTAGTGCCATTATTATCCATTTCTATGCCTATTGAGCATGAGTTCATGTCTGTAACATTACCCCATTTACCAGCTCCGGCATGTTGAGCTCTCAGATAATCGTTAACCATTTGCACTACAGAACCATCACGGCTAACCACATAATGAGCGCTTGTTCCGGTGCGGGGAAGTGTAAATGTACGGATTGTTTGGGCCAGAGAATCTTGTGCGGTATGGTGAATAATTACGAAGTTAGGCTTCCTGATACCCATATTTGTTGTTCCTGCAAAATATTGATTGGCATTTAAAGAATCGATACGCTGGTTTTCAGGTGGTGTAGCTTTAATGATCTTACTGAAATTTTTTGCATTTTGTTTGTAAACCTTGTCGGTAGCGGCATATTTACTGGTGCTGCAAGAGATAATAAACAAAGCTAGGACTAATCCATTAACAGCTATAAAGTTTTTCTTTAACAAGCTAAAAAAAGTGTTTTTTGTAAACATGAAAAGTTAATTAATAACGTAAAATTACTTGAACTATATTTTTTACTAATTTAGTGCAATAAAAATAAAAAATCAGCTACTAAATGAGTATTAAAATTATTGCAAAAATAATGTTAGGAGCAGCACTGACGGGGTCTATTGCAGCCTGCACATCTTCAAATAATAATACAGAACAGGTAAAAGACAAACATAACTTGGATTCATTGCAGGAGTATGTGGCCAACCGTTTACCTATTTATGAAAAGGTAAAACTTACCACAGACTTGAACCTGCTTACGGCTAATGAGCGTAAAGTGCTGCCTTTGCTAATTCAGGCAGCAGAAATTATGGATAAACTCTTTTGGCAACAGGCATACCCCCAACGAGACAGTTTGCTTGCTACCATTAAAGATGAAAAAACCCGTGAATTTTTGGAGATTAATTATGGCCCGTGGGACAGGCTAAATGGGGATAAACCTTTTGTATCGGGCATTGGTGAAAAACCTTTGGGTGGTACTTTTTACCCTTTGGATATGACGAAAGAAGAATTGGAAAAATCTGATGTAAAAGACAAGACAGGTCTTTATTCTGTAATCAGACGTGAAAACGGAAAACTGGTTTCTATTCCTTATCATACTTTTTATGCCACAGAACTTCAAAAAGCAAGTAGCCTGTTAAAACAAGCGGCATTATTAACCGAAGATGCAGGCTTTAAAAAATACCTGAATTTACGTGCTGATGCTTTGGTTAATGATGATTATACAGCAAGTGATTATGCCTGGCTGGATATGAAAACAAACGGTCTCGATATCATTATTGGTCCTATTGAGAACTATGAAGATAAGTTGTTTAATGCACGCGCATCATTTGAAAGCTATGTTTTGGTTAAAGATAAAGAGTGGAGCAAAAAATTATCAAAATATGTGGCTATGTTACCGGAGTTGCAAAAAGGCCTTCCGGTAGATGCCAAATATAAAAAAGAAGTACCTGGAACAGATTCTGAGCTGAATGCTTATGATGTGGTATATTATGCAGGGGATTGTAATGCCGGATCAAAAACCATCGCGGTAAATTTGCCTAATGACGAAAAAATACAACAGGAAAAAGGCACACGCCGTTCGCAGTTAAAAAATGCAATGAAAGCTAAATTTGATAAAATATTAGTGCCTATTGCTAAAGAGCTGATAGATCCTGAACAGCAACAATATATCAAATTTGATTCTTTCTTTGCCAATGTAATGTTTCATGAGGTTGCCCATGGTTTAGGAATTAAAAATACCGTAACCGGTAAAGGAACGGTAAGATCAGCGTTACAAGAACAATATTCATGGTTAGAAGAAGGAAAAGCAGATGTTTTAGGTTTATATATGGTTACAGGTTTACTTAAAAAAGGCGAACTTAAAGGAGATATCAAAGAATACTATACTACCTATATGGCCGGGATACTAAGATCTGTGCGTTTTGGTGCATCAAGTGCACATGGAAAAGCCAATATGCAGTGTTTTAACTTTTTTCAGGAAAAAGGTGCTTTTGAAAGAACTGCAAAAGGAACCTATCGGGTGAATTTCGAAAAATTTGAAAAAGCGATGAATGACCTAAGTAACGTTATACTTACCTTACAGGGTAATGGTGATAAGAGCGCAGTAGAAAAAGCCCAAAAAGAAAAAGGAATCATCAAGCCTGAACTTCAAGCAGATTTAGATCGCTTGAGCAAAAAGGGTATACCTGTTGATGTGATTTTTGAACAAGGTGTAGATGTTTTAGGAATGAAATAAGGATTGTTTTAAACAGGAAAAGGCCTCTTAAATTTGTTTTTAAGGGGCTTTTTTAATGGTTTTTGGATTCTAAAATATAAAAAATTAAAAAATCTTGTAACCTTTTGCTTTTAACGTTCGTCTATAAGAAAACAAACAAATGATAAGAGCAAGCCTCTTTAATTACTAAACTAAAATTTAAGGGAATGAAAAAAATACGCCTTTTAAGGTGCTGAAATTTTATTGCCTTAAATTTTATAAAAAATGAAACCATGAGAATAATTTACTTAACCTTACTTTCTCTAATTTGTCTTAATGTGGCCAATGCCCAGGTAAATGACAAGAAGACAACCATAAACGGGCACCTTACAGATGAACAGCAAAAACCTTTGGAATATGCTACAGTTGGTTTGTTTAAAGCCTCAGACTCATCATTGGTAAAAACCGCTTTTACCACTCCCGATGGTAAATTCCAGATTTTGGCCATAAATGCGGGCTCTTATTACATAAAAGTAAATATGATGGGATACCAGCCTTATTTAGGAAAATCGTTTACTGTGGCTGAGAATTTGCCGATATTGAACATGGATGCAATAGCATTGAAACAGGTTGGCAATACGCTGAAGACTGTAAACGTTACTGCTGTAAAACCTCTTTTAGAGCGCAAAGCAGATAAATTAGTCATGAACGTTGAAAACAGTAGTACAGCTGTTGGATCAACTGCTTTTGAAGTATTGCAAAAAGCTCCAGGTGTAACAGTAGATCAAAATGAAAATATTACCATGCAAGGTAAACAGGGCGTATTAATTATGTTGGATGGTAAACCTACTTACATGAGTAATGCTGATGTGGCCAATCTGCTAAAAAATATGCAGAGCTCTGAAGTTGAATCTATAGAGTTGATTACCAATCCCTCTTCAAAATATGATGCAGCGGGTAATGCCGGTATTATCAATATTAAAACCAAACGTAATAAAAATGCAGGTGCTAACGGTAGTTTTAATATTGGAGCGGGTTATGGCAAAAATTTTAGAATGAATACCGGTTTAAATCTTAATTACAGAAATAAACATATCAATGTTTTTGGTAACTATAATTATGGGAACGTAAAGAGAGAGAACTTTTTATCTATAGATCGGATTGCAAACGGAACTCCCAATGTATATTTCTCTCAAAAAACCACAAACCTAAGGTCTAATAATAGCAATAATTTTAAAGCAGGAATAGATTATTATATCGATAAAAATAATATCATTGGATTTTTGGTAACAGGATATCTGAACAATACTAAAGAAAATGGGGATGCCAATACCAATATGGGGAAACATTTTGGGCAGACAGATTCATTATTGGTATCAGACAGTAAAGAAAAAAGCAAATACAATAACTTTGCCTATAATGTAAATTACAAATCGGTATTGGATACAGTAGGACAGGAAATCTCTGTAGACCTTGATTACTCAAACTATACAGGGAATAATTCTACTTATTATACCAATAGGTATTTATATGCAGACCAAAGTTTTATAAGGCCAATAAATTACATCAGAAATTCCACTCCTGCTGATATCAAAATCAAAGCCTTTAAAGCTGATTACGCATTGCCTTTGGGTAAAACTGCAAAACTTGAAGCGGGTGTAAAAAGTAGCTGGGTAAAAACAGATAATAACCTGATTGCAGAAGAGCTAAAAAACAATGACTGGCAGAACGATGCGAGAAGAAGTAATCGCTTTGTTTATGATGAAAATGTGAATGCTGTTTATGCAAGTATCAATAAGGAATTTAAAGGTTTTAGCGTACAGGCAGGTTTACGTATGGAGCAAACCAATTCTAAGGGAAATCTCATTACAACCAATAATGTAGTAGAAAGAAGTTACTGGGATTTTTTCCCTACGGTATATTTACAGAAAACAATTAATAAAGATAATCAGTTAGGGCTTTCTTATGGAAGGCGTATAGACCGTCCAAGTTACGATGCTTTGAACCCCTTTATTTATTATCTTGATGAATATGCTTACAATAAAGGAAACCCTTTCTTAAATCCTCAGTACACGCATAATATAGAGCTTAATTATACCTTCAAGCAGAAATATCTTTTAACGGCTCATTACAGCAGAGTAAATGATGCAATTACACAGGTTTTATTGCCTGATGAAGAGAAAAAGGCTCTTTATCAAACCAATGCCAATCTGGCCAAAAATGTTGTGTACGGAGTTAATTTATATGTCCCGGTAAAAATTGCCAAATGGTGGAATATGAACAACACTTTGAATACTTTTCATATCATCTTTAAATCACCAAACTTGGGAGGAAAGAATTTAGAGAATAGAAAAACAGCGCTCCAGTACCGCATGCAAAATAATTTTATCATTGTAGATGGACTTACAGCAGAAACAATGGCCAATTACGAATCGCCGGTTGATTATGGAACGTTAAGCTTAAAATCAAGATATTCTTTTGATATAGGCTTTAGCAAAAGTCTAATGCAGAAGAAAGCCAGTTTAAGATTAGCGGTATCAGATTTGTTCAATATCTCGGAAACCAATCTAAAAAGTGCATATCCGGGCTTAAGCTACGATCTGTATCAGAAAAATGAAAGCCGTGTGGTAAGATTGAGTTTCAATTACAGGTTTGGCAAAAATGAAATTAAGCCTGCACGCAGACGAACAACGGGTACAGAAGATGAGCAGGGAAGAATGAAAAATTAAGAAAATTAAAAGGGTATAAATTGGTTGATTAAAAACTGATTATACCCTTTTCTTGTCGTTATTTATCTACATATCCACAAGTCCAGCGATAATCAGGAATTGCGGGAAAAGTGAGGAAAAACTTATTAGGTCTGTCTATTTTTTCTGCTTTACCTCCGTTAAAATATCCACCTGTAAATAGTAAGTTTCCGTCTTTATCCACTTTAAAAGTACCTTTACTTTTTTGTTTAAAACCTTCATAGAAATATGTTCCATCTTTATTAATGGTAAAAGACCCCTTGGGTGTATATTGATAGGTGCCACCAACATATTTAGAAACGGTACATCCATATTTGCCGTATTTTAAATCATTTGATGTTGTTTGAGCTTTTACATCCATCATTAAGGAGGTAAATGTAAAAAACAGTAGAAAAGCATTAATTGATTTTTTCATGAATAATTATTAAGATTTCTAATTTAAATATTAGTTATTTCCTTAAGTAGCTATGTACCACTTCTTCCAGTATATTGATATCAAAAGGTTTGGATAAAAAACTGTCTGCACCCGCCTGTTCAGATAGTGATTTAATATCATTATTAGCCGAGAAATAAACAACAGGAATGCCTTTGAGCAAAGGATTTTTTTTAAGTTTCTGCGTGGCTTCTATGCCGCCAATATCTGGCAGCCAGTTATCCATAAAAATCAGATCCGGCATAAAATTAAGAACCTGTTGTTCTATATCGTTTGAAGATTCGGATGTTCTTACTTCATACCCAGCATCTTCAAGAATAAATGTGCACAGCTCTAGAATATCAGAGTTGTCATCAAAAATAAATACTTTTTTAGCTTCCATGGTCATGCGGTGTTATCCAGAGCGTTTATATTGTATATCATTTCCTCAATAGTTAATACCTTATCTGTTTTAACCATATTTATAGCCTGTTGGGGCATGTAGGGTACAGTAGCACAGTTAGGGTTCTGAACCCATACTTTTCCTCCATATGTTTTTACTTGTTCCAACCCGTTTACCCCATCGGCATTTGAGCCCGATAATAAGAGGCAGACCAATCCTTTAGTAAAGACTTCTGCAGCACTTTGAAATACAACATCTATAGAAGGTCTCGAATAATTCACTTTTTCAGAATAGTCAAGTGAAAAACTTCCATCTTTCTCAAATAATAGATGATAGTCTGAAGGCGCTATATAAACGGTTCGCGACAAGGGTTTTTCTTTTTCATCAACTTCTTTAACCTTAAGGCCCGATTTTGAGGCCAGAAGTTCGGTTAAAAGTGAATCAGTTCCCTTTTTACGATGCAGAACAATGATAATAGGAAAATTTATATCTTCATTGAGCTTTGGTATAACGTTTAACAGTACATCTAAGCTGCCTGCAGAGCCTCCTATAATTAATGCCGAACATTTTGTTTTCATTGTAATTTCCTCCATATCTTTTGGTTTTGAACCCGCTCATATTTACGGGCAATAGGAGAAAAATCAATGGTTTCTTTTGTTCCTAAAGCTAAAAAGCAATTTTTTTCTAGACTCGCATCAAATAGCTGTAGTACTTTATGTTGCAGATCCCGGTCAAAATAAATAAAAACATTGCGGCACAGAATAAGCTGAAATTCATTAAAAGAACGGTCAGAAACAAGATTGTGGGTAGAAAAGATCATCTTTTTTCTCAGGTCGCGGTTAAATTTTACCAAATCGTAAGTGGCGGTGTAATAGGAAGAAAAATCTTTGATGCCTCCTGATTCGATGTAATTTTTAGAATAGGTTTTCATTTGTGATAATGAAAAAATACCACTTTCAGCTTTTTCAAGCACTAAAGGGTTCAGATCTGTAGCGTATATTAAAGATTTGTCTAAAAGGTTCAGCTCTTTGAGTAAAATCGCAATAGAATAAGCCTCTTCACCCGTAGAGCAACCGGCCAGCCAGATTCTTATAAAAGGATAAGCTGTCAGTTTTGGAAAAATATCGCTGCGTAAACACTTGTAAAATTTAGGATCTCTGAACATCTCTGTTACGTTTACCGTAATTTCTTCTACAAATCGTTTAAAAAATTTCCTGTCGTTAATTACCTTATTCCTCAGCTGTAAGAAAGTTTCAAATTTTTCTAAAGAGAAAATCCGCATGATACGGCGTTTTATAGAAGCTCTGGCGTACTCTGTAAAATCATAGCCATGGTAAGTCAGAATCTCTTCCAATAGAGTTTCGATTTCCTGATCAGATATTTGATTCGCAATAATCACACTACAGGTATAATTTTAACAGTTCTATTAATCTATCTATGTTAACCGGTTTGGATATATAGCCAATTGCACCAGCTTTTAAACACCTTTCCCTGTCGCCTGCCATAGCCTGTGCAGTTATAGCGATTACGGGAATATTCTTTAACGTCTCATCTGCTTTCATTTTTGCCATAGCTTCATATCCATCCATCTCCGGCATCATCATGTCCATTAATACCAAAGCAATATCAGAATCTGTTTTAAGCAGCTTTAACCCTTCTACGGCAGAAGTTGTAGAAATACAGTTGTACTTTTTAGCTTTTAAAACAGCTGTGAGAGCAAAAATGTTTCTGCCATCATCGTCAATAATTAAGATTTTTTTCATAGAGATGCGATTAATGATTATGAGGTTTCATACAGCCAAACTCTAAGTAGAGAAGTAAGCTGGTCGATATCTACAGGTTTGGATATATAATCTGAAGCCCCTGCCTCAATACATTTTTCCCTATCGCCCAACATTGCTTTTGCGGTTACGGCAATGATTGGCATATTTTTATAAGTGTCATCTTTTCTAATGGCTCGTGTGGTTTCATAACCATCTGCCTCTGGCATCATCATATCCATTAGTATAATATCTATGTTTTTATGCTCTTTTAGCGCTTTTAAGGCCTCATTGCCGTCTGTAGCTATAACTACATTCATTTTATGGCTTTCAAGTGCTCTTGTGAGCGAAAAGATGTTACGCATATCATCATCTGCAATTAATACGGTTTTTCCGGCCAGCACATCCTGCAGTTTGTTTAGCGATGATTTCTGGTTCCCTTTTTCATCTGTCTTTTCTTCTACAAGGTGTAAAAAGATAGCTGTTTCATCTAAAATGCGCTGATATGAGTGCGCAGTTTTTACCACAAAAGAGTCTGAATATTGCTGTATTCTGTTTTCTTCGCCTTTTGAAAGATTTTTTCCGGTAAAAATGATAATAGGGAGACCTTCTAAGCCCTCGGTCTTTTTAATGGATTCTAAAGCCTCGAATGCATTTTTATCTGGTATTCCCATATCTAAAACCACACAATTGATTTCTCTTTTTTGTAGCTCTTTAATACTGGATTGTATGCTATTGGTAACTGTAGTATGGATGTTAGCCTGGCTTAAAAACTGACTGAGCGCTTTTGCATGTTGCTCATTTTCTTCGACAATAAGTACTTTTTTAGGGTTTTTGCTAAAAGTTTCCTCCAGTTTTTCAAACATATCTTTCATATGTTCAAGAGCAAAGGGCTTATTAATAAAATCTACAGCACCTTTTTGCAAGCTCTCTTTTCTTGCTTCTAAAGAAGACATAATATGTACCGGGATATGTCGTGTTTTAGGATTTGATTTAAGGGCCTCCATAACCTCCCAGCCATCTTTAACCGGTAACTGTATATCTAAAAGAATAGCAACAGGCTCGTATTTCTGAGCCATTTCAATACCAAGATCACCTCTTACGGCAACAATACCTTTATATTTTCGCTGGCGGGTAAACTTTAACAGTGTTTGTGCGAAATCTGTATCATCTTCAATAATCAGCACTACCCTGTCATTATCTTGTATAGTAGCTCTGTCATCTTCAATTTCATTAGGAATACGTTCTGTAGTTAACCTAACAGATTGTTGTTCAGGTTCAAGCTCTCCCGTAATTAAAGGATATACTGTATGAGGTTCGGTATTTTCTTTGTAAATATTAGGAAGTGTGAGTGTAAATTTGCTGCCTACGTTTTCTTCACTTTGAAGGTCAATATCTCCGCCTAGAAGTTTGGCTAACTGTTTACTGATGGAAAGTCCTAGTCCTGTTCCGCCAAATTTACGTCGGGTAGAACCGTCGGCCTGCTGAAAGGCATCAAATATGAGAGCCTGTTTTTCTTTAGGAATCCCAATACCGGTATCATATACGTTAAATGCAATATGATGGTCGTCCAAATGTTTTACGCTAAGACCAACCTTGCCGCTAGAAGTAAATTTAAGGGCATTTGATAAGAGGTTTTTGAGAATTTGCTCTAAACGCATACGATCTGAGATGAATTGCCCCACATTTTCATCAATATCAAATGCGAGTTCTAGGTTTTTGCTTTTGGCAACAGGCATGAAAAGTCCCTTAAGGTCTTTTATAATATCGTTTATACAAATTTCTCCGATTTCAAGGGTCATTTTTCCTGCTTCGATTTTGGAAAGATCCAAAATCTCGTCAATAAGACTTAAAAGACCATGACCTGAACTGTTTATTACCGAGGAATATTCTTTAAATTCAGTGCTCAGCTCATCGCTTTCAGACATTAAACCCGATAAAAGTAAAATAGAATTTAAAGGAGTTCTTAATTCATGGCTCATGTTAGATAAGAACTCTGATTTGTATCGGGTACTTTGCTCTAATTGAGCCGCTTTTTCTTTTATCCTGAGATTTTGTTCTCTGATCAGTTCATTACGCTCTTCTAACAGACCTGTTCTTTCTTCCAGCTCTTGGTTACTTTGTAACAGCTCTTCTTGTTGTACGCGTAATTCTTCTTCAGATGATTGCAAACGATGGGTTTGGATCTCCAGTTCTTCATTCAGTTTTTCCAACTCGACATGCTGCACTTGTAGCTCTTCGGCCTGTGCTTGTGTTTCTTCTAAAAGGTTTTGCATTTTTTTGTGGTTTTGGGCCACATAAATTGCAGTACCGATACTGTGAGAGACTTCTCTTACAAAGGTTACCTTACGTTCTGGGTAATCATTGACCGAACCTACTTCTATCACTCCTATAATATTTTTGTCTCTTAAAACAGGAAATGCAAGTATATTTTTGGCTTTGGTTTCTCCGGTTGCATAGCTTACGGTAAGCTCATCATGTTTGATATCATTGATTTGTATAATCTGACCTGATTTAAGAACTTCTCCAACCAGTCCTTCGCCGGGTAAAAGCGTTTGTTTTAATAAATTACTTTTTAGAGATACGGATGCGCTTAAGTGTAAAAGCTGGTCTTCGCCCACGAGATAAAATGCACCCACAATACTTTTGGTGCGACTAACTATCTCTCGTAAAATTTCGGAGGTAAGGATTTCTATATTTTGCTCTCCTACCATTTTTTCATTCAGTTTAGCAATACCAGATTGCATCCATTCTTTATTTTCTAATTTGGTAAATGAGTTTTGGAGCGATTGAGCCATTTTATTGAGTGAGCCTGAAAGAATACCTAAGCCGTCTTTTTTCTCATCATTCATCCTAATCTCGTAGTTGCCCGAAGAGATTTGTGCCGCCAGATCTTGAATGCCATTTATGCGTTCTTCAGTTTCTGTATATAGTTCTTCAAGTTGTTTATGTAGAGCTGTTGTAGTGTCAAATCCCTTAATTACACGCCTGTAAAAAAAGATCGTTACCAAAATAGCAGATATTGAAGCAATAATAGTTAATAAAGGGGTGTATTCTGATAATTTTTGAGCATCGGTAGTATATTGATTAGATAGGCGCCTTTCTTCCTGTTTAATTTCATCAATTATTTCACGGGCATTATCCATATAGGCTTTGCCTGTAATTAAGAGTTCATTTGATAGGGTTGCTTTCTGGTTTTTGAAATTGATGCTGTTTTCTAATATGTCGAATCGTTTAATCAGGGTAGATCTGAGTTCTTTTAGTTTTCGCTGCAGAAACGTGTCATCAGTGGTTTCTGTAATGATTTTGTCAAGCGTTGAAAGCGCTTTTTCTCGGCTCCCAATATAGGGTTGCAGAAAAGCGTTATTACCAGTTAGTAAGTATCCTCTTTGTCCGGTTTCGGCATCCTTAACGGTTGATAATACGTCGTTAATATCTGAAATCCTTTCATTGCTCGCTATAACCATGTCTGTACTTCTGGTTAAAGCCACAATGCTCATATAAGAAGCAATAGAAGTAATAAACAATAAAAGTAAGGATAGCCCTAAGCCTAGGCGTAAATTATTTTTTAAAGATAATGACATAACAATAAACTTTTATTGTGGTTGATTTATAGGAATGCTAAAATAAAATTCGGAGCCGTTGCCATATTCGCTTTTCACACCAATTTCACCATCATGTCTTCTGATGATTTCTGCAGAGATATATAAACCTATTCCTAAGCCCTGAAATCTATGTGATGTTTCTTCGATCCGGTAGAACTTTTCAAAAACCTGCTTTTGCTGCTCAGGCAGCATGCCCAATCCAAAATCTTTTACACTTACAAAGAGTTTGTCATCAACAACATCTACCCTTAACTGCGCACGGTCTGCATTGGGTGAGTATTTGATGGCGTTGGTAAGAAAATTCACGATAACTTGTTCTATCCGCATTTCATCCGCAAAAATCTCACAATTGGCATTTCCAATTTTTTCTATTTTAAAAGAAGGATTAGATTGCTGTATAACTTCCAGAATGTTATCTGTAAGGGTATCTACAGAGAAGAGCTGTTTATTAAATTTGAGTTTGCCACTTTCTATTTTAGACACATCCAGTAAATCGGCGATGAGGCCATTGAGTTTTTCTATTTGCGATTTGGCCTTATTTAAATGCTTCTTTACAATTTCTATATCGCCTTTATCTATGCTTCTTTCGAGTAGCTGCATATAACCTTTGATACTGGTTAGTGGTGTTTTAAGTTCGTGGCTAGCAATGCTCATAAACTCGTCCTTTTTGCTTTCGGCATTTTTTCGTGTTTCGATTTCTGCTAAAAGTGTTTTCTGCATTTCATTCAGCTTACGGCTCTGCTCATAAATGCGGTAAAATGTCTTTATTTTTAGCAAAAGAAGGTTTATGGATACGGGTTTGGTGATATAGTCCAGTGCACCCGATGAATAGCCTTTTTCAATGAATTTAAAATCGGTATTGGCTGCCGAAAGAAATATGATAGCGGTGTCTTTAGCTTTGCTGTACCCTGAAATGGCTTCGGCTACTTCAAAACCATCCATCTCGGGCATTTGTACATCTAAAATGATAAGAACGTAGGAGTTTTTTAAAACTTTTTTTAAGGCTTCTTTGCCTGATGAAGCAGTATCTACTTCAAAATTGTGGCTTTCTAAAACTTTTTTTAAAGAGATGAGATTCTCTGGGGTATCATCTACTAATAAAATCATTATTTACGGATTAAAGGATTTGGATCTGCCTATAAATTAACTCTTTTAAATGCTGCAAAAATTTTAAGACTAAATATAAAAATTAAAAATGTAAACTTTAGATCCGGAATATTTTTAAACAATTAAGATGTATTATAGTTTTAAAATTTGATAACAAAGTAAAACCCCGCATGTCTTTAAAACATACGGGGTTTTTATTAATTCTTTTGATTACAGGTTTTTAGTGTTAAATGTGTCGCCCTGTCTTATATCGCCGGTATCAAAGCCTTTTTTAAACCAATACATGCGTTGGGCAGAAGTACCATGTGTAAAGGCATCAGGGACAACTTCTCCTTGTGACTGTTTTTGTAGCCTGTCATCACCAATTGCGTTGGCGGCGGTTAAGGCTTCTTCTAAATCATTACGGTCTAATTTTAAATCGTTTTTGGCATGATAAGCCCATAAGCCGGCATAAAAATCGGCTTGTAGTTCTAATTTAACTGAAAGTTTATTGTATTCAACCTGACTCAGTGTCCTTCTGGCCTTATCAACCATTGCCGATGTTCCTAAAAGGTTTTGTACATGGTGTCCTACCTCATGGGCAATCACGTAAGCTTGGGCAAAATCGCCAGGAGCACCAAATTTGTTTTTCAGATCATCATAAAAAGAAAGGTCTATATAAACTCGCTCATCGGCCGGGCAATAAAAAGGCCCGATAGCAGAAGATGCGTTTCCACAAGCAGAGGTTGTTGCACCGGTAAATAAAGTTAAAATAGGTTTTTTATAAGTTTCCCCCATCTTTTCAAATTCCTTTTCCCAAACATCTTCGGTACTTGCAAACACAACTTTTACAAATCTGGTTTGCTCATCATTTATAGGTGGAGCTTGCTGTGTCTGCTGGTTGTCTGTACTTACCTGGTTAACCAATCCAGTAAGGTCCTGTCCAAATATTAATCCTAATATTACTAAGATAATGCCTGCACCACCGCCCAATACTAATCCTCCTTTTCCTCTTCTGTCGTCAACGTTGTCGCTTTCTCGTCTTCCTTTCCACTGCATATAGGTTCAAATTTATAGTCTGAAATGAAGTTTCCCTAACCCGTATTTTAAGTTGATTAGGTTATTATAAATATACGCTAAACTTTAACGCAAACAAATTATGTATTAAAATGAGCGATTCCTTTTCTGATTCTCGAAATAGTTTCGGTAGCGCCCAACAATTGTGCAATATCAAATACTCCAGGGCCAAATTTTCCGCCAACAAGCATAACCCTTAATGGAAGCATTACTTCGCCGGCCTTTAACTGGTATTTTTCTGCCAGTTCTTTAAAAAGACTTTCTGCTTCCTGTGCGTTTAAGTCATCGTTTATTACTTTGCAAAAGGCTTCAAAAAATACTGCTTTTTCTGTATTCCATTTTGGTTTTACGGCTTGTTCATCATATACTTGTGGCGCACTGAAAAAATAACCTGCCTGTACCGCAAAATCGCCCAATAAAGTGCAACGGTCTTTTACAAGATCTATTACTTTAAATGCAAACTCGTTGTTTATAGCACCATATTCGCTTAAAAGGGATTGAAGCTGAGGCCATAAATTTTGAGCAGAACTGCGTTTAATCCATTCGTGGTTGAACCATTTTGCCTTTTCAAAATCAAATTTTGCGCCTGCTTTGCTTATTCTTTCTATAGAAAAAGATGCCATCAATTGTTCTAAGGTAAAAATTTCGGTATCTGTTCCGTCATTCCACCCCAACATGGCCAGCATGTTTACAAAAGCTTCGGGCATAAACCCTAATTCCTTAAATCCCTTGGTCAAATCACCTGTTTTTGGATCTGTCCAATTCATGGCATAAACCGGGAAACCTAATCTGTCGCCGTCACGTTTGCTTAGCTTACCATTACCATCGGGTTTTAATATTAAAGGTAAATGAGCCCATTCAGGCATTTCGTTCTGCCAGCCTAAATATTTCCATAACAATAAATGGATAGGCGCAGAAGGCAACCATTCTTCACCTCTAAATGCGTGGCTTATCTCCATAGCTTTATCGTCAACTACCACAGCTAAATGATAAGTTGGCATACCGTCAGCTTTCAAAAGCACTTTATCGTCAACCAAGTTCGTGTCAAAACTTACATGACCGCGTATCATATCATTAAATGAAATCTGTTCATCGGTTGGCATTTTTATACGGATAACGTGAGGTGTACCTGAGTTTAGAAGTTCATCGACTTCTGTTTCGGTTAAGGTTAGCGAATTTCGCATTTGCATCCGTGTTTTTTGGCCATATAAGAAATTAGCTATCTCATTTCTTTTCTCATTAAGTTCTTCAGGGGTATCAAAAGCATAATACGCAAAGCCGTCTTTAACAAGCTGCTCGGCATATTTTCGATAAGAAGATTTGCGTTCACTCTGACGGTAAGGGCCAAAACTGCCTGGATTTTCAGGGCTTTCATCCGGATTAAGCCCACACCAGTTAAGGCATGAAGCGATATACTCTTCAGCACCTTCAACAAAGCGTGTCTGGTCTGTATCCTCAATTCTTAAAATAAACTTACCTTCATGTTTTTTAGCGAAAAGATAATTGAACAAAGCTGTTCTTACGCCACCTAAATGCAATCCGCCTGTTGGGCTTGGAGCAAATCTAACTCTTACTGGTCTATTCATTAGCTGTTATGTTAATTGTTTTGTCTTAAGATCATCAAGACAAAAGCATTAATGTTGCAAAGATAGGTTTTTTGTAATTTTTACGTTTTGATATTGTAAATTGGCAGGTATAAAAATGAACCCGTATCAAAAAAAGCGTAGGTGGAAGATTTTTCTTTTGGTTTTTGCCATTGTAATTGGCAGCGCTTCGGTTTTGTATTCAGATTTCTTTGTAAAGAAAATGGAGCGTGAAGAGGCTACTCAGTTTAAGCTTTGGGTAAAAGTAGCCGAGCAGCGCATGAAGATGTATGATAACGAAATGCTGGCAGAGGTTTTTGAGACTATCAAGAAAAACAATAAAATGGATGTGATCATTACCAAAGCAGATGGCGCAATTTATCTTTGGGATGGCCTAGATTCTACCAAAACGCTTTATCCGGATAACAAGCAGAAAGAATATGATTCATTGTATTTTGCAAAGCAGCTGAATATCATGAAGCAGCAGCATTTGCCAACCGCGATGAAAGGAATATATGGAGAACCTTTAATAGCCTATTATAAAGATTCTGCCATCTTAACCCAGTTGCGTTATTTCCCTTATATACAATTGGGCGTGATTGCTTTGTTTTTGCTTACGGCTTATGTAGCTTTTAGTGCTGCACGTAAGGCCGAACAGGATCAGGTTTGGGTGGGCCTTGCCAAAGAAACTGCCCATCAGCTGGGCACTCCAATATCTTCTCTAATGGCTTGGGTTGAAATTATTAAAACAAGATATAATGCACAGGATGATTCGTTAATAGCGGAAATGGAGAATGATATCAGCCGGTTGGAAATCATAGCAGACCGCTTTTCCAAAATAGGATCTAAACCTATACTTGAAGATCATGTGGTTTATGTTGTGGTAGAAAATTTCATCAATTATTTCAGGATTAGAACTTCTGATAAAATTAATTTCATTATAGAGGGCGACAAACAGGTAAGAGCTATGTTATGTGTGCCACTTTTTGATTGGGTAATTGAAAATTTACTTAAAAACGCAGTAAATGCCATCGATAATGAAGGAACAATAACGGTAAACATTATTGAAAACCTGGTAAAAGAAGAAGTATTCATAGATGTTAGTGATACTGGAAAAGGCATACCAAGAGCCATGTTCGATACCGTATTTCAACCGGGATATACAACCCGTAAAAGAGGATGGGGATTAGGCTTATCGTTAACCAAAAGAATGGTAGAGAACTACCACAACGGACAGATTTTTGTTAAAGATTCTGAACCGGGAAAAGGAACAACATTCAGGATAATATTAAAAAGTAGTATAACTTATGAACCGACCTCAAATTAATGAATACCCTAAATGGGCAGATGTTTATATCTCTTTAGTGAAAGAGGATATTATAATTACCTTAGAAAAACAAGCAAAAGACTTTGTTAATTTCATAAACTCACTTACAGATAAGGGAGATTATGCTTATGCGGAAGGAAAGTGGACCATTAAACAATTGGTTGGGCATATTATAGATACCGAGCGCATCTTAGCATACAGAATGCTTTGTTTTGTTCGCGGAGATAAAAATGCCTTACCGGGCTTTGATGAAGATGCTTATGTAAGCAATGCACATTTTCAGGATAGAAGCCTGTTTAGCTTAGGAGAAGAGTTTGCAGCCATGCGTACAGCAAATCTATATCTGATCAAATCATTAAATGAGGAGGAGCTTAACAGAACAGGCATTGCTAATGGAGTGCCCATTACGCCAAGAGCTCTGGTATATTTTATAGCGGGACATCTTATTCATCACAAGAATATCATTGAAGAAAGGTATTTATGATCTGGTTTGAACAGGTTACCATAGAAGAGTTGAATAATCGACCCAAAAATCATATTGGTGGGTTGCTGGATATTGTTTTTACAGAAATAGGAGAGGATTATCTCTGCGCTACCATGCCGGTAGATGAACGTACACATCAGCCTGCTGGGATATTACATGGGGGAGCATCGGTTGTACTAGCCGAAACATTGGGTAGTATAGCTTCTTATCTGTGCATAAATCCTGAGCGATTTATTGCCGTAGGCCTTGAGGTAAATGCCAATCATTTAAGATCAGTAAGCTCTGGTTATGTTAAGGGTGTTTGCAAACCTCTACATATTGGCGCAAAAACACATGTTTGGGATATAAAGCTATATAACGAAAAAGGCAAAATTACCTGTGTAAGCAGACTTACAACAGCAATTTTGCCTAAACCTCAAGGTTGATCCGATTATTATTTGGTTTTAAAGCTTATTTTGTAATCCTTCATCGATATTCCTTTTGGCGATTTAAAGGCTAAACCTGTTAAAACAAATTCATAATTCTTGTTACTTTCTAAATCCCATTCAATAATGATGGATTTTTTATCCTCGGTATAAGTAACATTTTTAAAGTTGGGGAAAGTGTTTTTATCATTTCCATAATTGATGGAACGTCCTTTCCCTAAAAGAGCACGGTCAAAGTTAACGGTAACTCGTTTTAATGCAGCATCAACGTTCTGATCTCCATTTTTGAATTCGTTGATTGAAATTACTTTTGGTCGTTTCTCATCAAGCTGTTCAACGTAGGTGTCTATATTTTTTGCGTAAGCCTGGTAAGCATTGATGAGCTTGGGTGTATAGCTTTCTAAAGTTGGATATTGATTTCTTTCATGGTCGTATTTTTCAAGCTCTGATACCAATTCTTCAATCCATATAAAACCCCGATTTAACTGCACATTAGTTTCTTCTTCAACCTCTTTTTCAGTAAACTTATGGTCTTTCATGTATTTAATAACAGCCGCTCTTACCAACGCTTCATTGAGCATTGTTTCCCATGTTCCATAGGCCTGGCTTTGCATTTCCTTAGCTAGGGTTTTGTATATCTTTTCTCCAGATTTTCTAAATGGCTTAGGATCATTATCTAAAAGGTAGTTTACAAATGAATGGTTAAACTCATGAAGTAAGGTAGGAAAGTAGTTGTTGATTGTAAAATCTGCCATTCCTAAGCTATCTGTTTTCCAAGTCCCCATAATGGCATAAACTTCTCTTTGTCCATTTGGTAAAGTGATAGAGGGGCCATAGTTTCCTCCTCCGTTTCCAAGCCCGTTTATAATTACAAACTTTTCATCAGGCTCTTTTCCATAAAATTTTGTGTACCAATTCAAATCAAGATGTTCATATACGGGTAGAAAACGTTTACTTGCTTCTGCATAAAGTTGTTGGTTGGATTCAAAAAATTGCTTGCTATTGCTGTCTTTGTAAAATTGTTTCAAGAGCTTAGCAAACTCATAGGCATTATCTTTTCCCCAGCGTTTGTCAGGAATCTCATTAGTAAAATTACCTATTGGGTTTAAATCATTATCAAGATAAATAGCCATACTCATTACGGCATCATATCCAACACCTTTTTTGCGCCTTAAATTTTTAATGAATTGAATCAGTTCGTGATTTTTAAAAGAATTATAATGAGCTTGAATTTTATCGGTGTAAAGCTTAAATCGCTCTGATTTATACTCCTCGCTATCCGCAAGTCTGAAAACGATACTTAAAAGCTCAATGCGTTCGTCAACTTTTGGCTTTTCTAGAGTTGTAAGCTTCTGTGCAAAAGCTAAGAAAGTAAAAAAGCTCAAAAATAAGGTTGTAATTAATCTCATTCTTTTATATTGTGGATGGATGTTTTTAAGTTGTAATGTGCTTTATATTAAACCAAAAATACATTATTAAAGTCGATATATTCTATAACGAAAAAGGCAAAATTACTGTGTAAGCAAACTTACATAGCCATTTTGCCTCAACCCGTTTAAGTGAATATAATTATTGTTTATCCATCCACTTCTTCTCTACAACGTAAGATACAATAAGACCTAAACCGCCGAAAACAAGTACGCAACCGAAGTAAATGGCCGTAACCTGTAAAGGTTCCTGACCGCTTAAAGAAGATCCGAAGCTTACTCTGACACAAATCATGGCAACCAGTAGTCCTAAACCTAAGCCTACTAAAAGAAGACCGGTCTTTAAGCTTAAAAATGGCTTTGGAATAGATTTGGCTATTCCGGGATCTATCCCTCTTTCGATCATGGCCATTTTTTCACGGTTTATAAAGTATCTAAAAGCAAAAGCAACAATGGCTATGCTTAAGAAAAGGGTTATAGGTATTAATTCTCCAGGCATAATATTAATTTTTTATAATTGTTAATCTGTTATTTGTTATGAACGTCGTTCTGAGGGTTATGACAACACCATAAAAAATTAGGTTACACCCGGTAACAAAAAAATAATCACGTAAATTTAACGCTGTAATTTAAACCATGATCTTACTTTGAAAAACATTATACAAAGCATTCAGCAGGTAGCCTCTTTACCTTTAGCAGAAGAACAGCTTCTTTTGGCCGCAATGGAACGGGTAGAAGTTCATAAAAATACAGTTGTTATCAGAGCGGACCAGGTAGAAAAATATGTTTATTTTATAGAAAAGGGCATAGCCAGAGCTTATTGCCATACCGAAAAAGGAGAGCAAACGATTTGGTTTGGAGAGGAGGGAACCATAATGGTATCTTTTATGAGCTCTTTTAAAAATGCTCCCGGCTATGAATATATAGAAATGCTTGAAGACAGCATTTTATACAGAATATCCAATACTGAGCTGAACACGATTTACACTAATAATATTTTATTGGCTAATTGGGGGCGTAAATTTGCAGAACAAGAGCTTTTAAATACAGAAGAGCGTTTTATTGGTTATTTGTTTAAAACGGCTACAGAACGATATGAAGAATTGTTACAAAGGCATCCTTCTCTGATTAAAAGAGTACAACTGGGGTATATCGCTTCTTATTTGGGCATAACACAAGTAAGTTTGAGCAGGATCAGGGCAGGTATCAGGTAAAATTTATCAATTGTTAAAAGAAAAGAGAGAATTAAGCTTCACTTTTGCAAAAAAATAAATAAAATGGCTTGGATATATTTGATTATAGCAGGAATATTGGAGGTAGGTTTTACAACCTGTTTAAAACTTTCAAATAACTTTAGTAATGTTAAATGGGCAATAGGTTTTTTTATTTGTGCAACTATGAGTTTTGTTTTTCTGAATAGAGCCACTACAATATTGCCTATGGGTACAGCTTATGCCGTATGGACTGGAATAGGTGCCGTGGGTACGGTTTTGGTGGGAATTTTTTTCTTTAAAGAACCGGTAAATTTCTGGCGTGTTTTCTTTATTTCGACTTTGATTCTCTCTATTGCCGGGCTTAAATTTTTTGCCGAAACAAAGGGTGCATAATTTTAGGTGTAACCTCATAAGGCTTTGCCGCGTCATATACACATCTTATGCCGCATATTGAAACAGACTTAGAATTGATAGAAGCCGTACTTGGGGGAGACACGAAAAAGTATGCTATTTTGGTTAAACGACACCAAAAGCTTGTTTTTTCTTTGGCATTAAGGTATGTGAAAAAACGTGAAGACGCAGAGGAAATAGCACAGGATTGCTTTGTTAAAGCATACAAAGCATTAGGTACATTTAAGAAAACAGCTAAATTCTCTACCTGGTTGTACACTATAACCTATACAACCGCTATGACTTTTTTACGGAAGCAAAGATTAGACACGCACTCTATAGACGGAGAAGAAGAATATATACAGATCGCAAATCCTGATGGCAGTTTTGATTCAAATCTAATCGAACGTAAAAACATCAGTATGTTGCTAGAAGAAAGTATACAGGCTCTTTTACCTGATGATGCAGCCATACTTACGCTGTTTTATAAAGCAGAACAAAGTTTGGAAGAAATCGGAGCTTCGTTAGGAATGCATGCAAATACAGTTAAGGTTAAATTACATAGAGCAAGAAAAAGATTAAAAGAGCGCCTGAAATTAGCATTAGGCGATGAGGTGGAGGACTTGATATGATCGCAATGGAAGAAAAAATTTGGAGTTATATTGATGGAACTTTATCTGCTGAAGAGCGGGCAGAGGTTGAAATCCTTTTGCAAACTAACCCTAAAGCAGCAATGCTTTATGAAGAGTTGTTTAGTCTTAATAAAGAACTTAAGGGTATGGAGTTAGAAGAACCTTCTATGTCTTTTCTAAGGAATGTAATGGAAGAAGTTAATGAACAAACTTTACCCGCACCCTTAAAAACTAAACTTGATGCCAGAATTATTTATGGTATCGCTGCTTTTTTTGTGGCTGCATTATCGGGCTGGCTAATTTATGGCGTGATATCTTCTTCAACCAGTGAAGATTCCGCTCCGTTGTTCCGTATAAATTTTGATTTTTCGAAGTTAAATGGAATATTTACAAATGTGGTTATTTGTACCGTTAGCTTAGCTTTAGCGGGTCTTATCTTGTTTTTTATAGATGGCAAGCTTAAACAAAATATAACACAAAAAAAGGGAAGCTAATGACTTCCCGTTTTTTATTATTTCTTAAACTTAATGGGTAAAGATACTTGTGTGTTATCCCATGCTATAACAAGATTTGCTGTATTCTCACTTTCATTAAAGGTCATTGAAAGTGCTTCAACTACTTTAATTGGCTTTTCAACAGGAACCTCTATTCTTACCACATCTTTAGATTGGTCATAAGAAAAAGCACCCCATTTATCCGTTTGCTTATTTACAATTAAAATCCATTTTTCTTTTCCTGGAACGGCAAATAAACTGTAACGTCCCGGTTTAACCTTGGTATTATTAATAAACACGGGCTTAAAAAAATCAATTTCTGTACTTTCATTAGCTCCCAAGCGCCAAACTTTATCAAAAGGTTCTAAAACACCAAATATTTCTCTCCCCTTCTTAAATGGACGGGAATAAAAAACACGTATAACCGGATCAGTATTTTCTTTTGCTTTGGTGGTGTTTAAAGGATAGTAAACAACATCTAAAGGACTACTGTCAACTTGCGGAAAGGTTATTGTTTCGCTACCTGTTTTTGGAGATTGGGCAAACAAGCCTAATGCACTAAATGTTAGTGCAACTAAAAACGAAAGTTTTTTCATACAATGAAAATAAAACGTTTTAACAGCCTTTTTAGTGTAAATTAATAGTGACGGCCTTTAACTATTTTCTCAAGGAAAACTCCGCCAAAAATCAAACCTAAAATTGCAGCTAAAAATAAATAACCAATGTGTAGTGTTACTGCAGAAAATGCAAGTACAAAGGTAATCATACCTAAAATATACCAAATCCAATCAAAGTTGTTTTTGTTATTTTCTTGTGAACTCATCTTATTTAAAGTAATGTAATTTTGAGCAAAGGTAACTATTTAATTTAATATTGGTTAATCTAAAAATTTAATTTGCGGAGCCCAATAACTGGTTTATGGTAACCGGTTTATAGCCTTTAGCTTTAAGATACTGCAATAAGTCGGGTAGCTTATTATAAAATTTATCTTTTCTTCGAGAGTCAGTACCTATATGCAGTAATAAGATATATCCATTTAAGCCGGTGGCATTTTTTTGCTCGTAGTTGACAATAGATTGCATGATGTCGTTACTGTTTACATAAGATTTCCCCATTTCAGGATAAGTATAATCTGCATTTGAACGAGTGCCATGCGTAAAATTAATTAATTGTAAACCTTGTTCCTTGGTCCAGTCCGCTATCTCTTGGTTATACCATTCATAAGGAGGAAGGAAATATTGCGCAGCTTTTTTATCTATGCCAAACTTCTTCATCTCGGCGTAATTCGCATTTAAATCATGGTCAAACTCAGTACGGTTAACCAGCGTACTGTCGCGGTTTTTCCAATCGTTATAAAGCAAATGATAATCTGAGTGTGGGCCTAAATAATGCCCATCTGTTTTTAGTTTTTTAATTAAGGATGTATACTTTGGGTTGCGGTAGAAATTTCCGGTAAGGAAAAAAGAGGCCTGTACTTTATGTTGTTGCAGCACTTTTTGAATGATTTCCCCCCCATCAGCAAATTCATCTCCTGTAAATACGATTGCCAGTTTTTTACTATTAATATCTCCACGGGTAATAGCACCATATATAGATTCGGTTTTAGCTTTTTGATCCTGCGCGGCCAGCAGATAAATCAACGAAGCCGTTCCATCCATAGTGGGCTCGTTGGTACTGTAATCTCCATAATCATCATGGTAAACAGCTAAATCGCTCTGAAAATCGGCATATTCGTCATCTTTGGTAAGCTGTATACCTATTAACCCTTTAAAGATAGTGGTGTAAACCGGACCATCAACTAATCCGCCATCTATCGGATACCCGCCTAAATGTGTAAAGGCAGAGTGAGGATTTTTGGGCGTATCGCCCCACGAAGGCAAACCGTATACCATGCTGGTTCCCCAGGGGTTACATCCAAAAATCCAATCGAAATTGGCCTGTTCAAGTTCACTAAAAGTATGATCGCCACTTATTTTGTTGTACCAGAAACATTGAATGGCAAATGATACGGTTAAATTATTGCTGCACCAGATAAAAGGGATGCCACGATAAAAAGCGTTTTGTTGGGCACGGTTCCAAACATGCTCAATTCCCTGCTTGTAAAAACTGATCAGCTGTTGTTTACGGTCTCCTTCAGATTGTTTGGCCAATTCATAATGTCCTAAGTTGATAAAAGGATACCATTGATAGTGAGCGGCGGTATCATTAACTAACCATGGTGTTATTTTTTCCTGCTGCGCATAGTAGAAAGCAGAATCGAGATATTTCTTTTTTTGAACAGAATTGCTGGCTTTTAAACCGAGATTGGCAAGGGCCAGTTGCATATCGTCAACCCAATTGTCTTCTGCATAAATATAAGGCGATTTTACAGATACTGTTTGTGTAACTCCTTTTTTGATATTTGCATATTCATAAGCAGAAGCAGATTTCTCTGATAATGTAGCAGAGAAAATCGGGTCTATTTCTTTGAAAAGAGTGCTGCCTAAAGAAAATGCACTGGTAAACTTAGCTGCGGTAGAGCTGGTGCCTTTTGTATCGTTTAAAAATTTTCCACGCTGTTGTTTTTCTCCGTCAATAAAATACAAAGGGCGCTCAAAACCTTTGCCATATTGGTTATCTTCTTTAGGAATACGCATAGAGATATGGTCGCGGTCATCTGCCAATTGATTAAACATGACATTGCGTTTAGGATGCATTTTTGCCATCCATTCTAATCCCCATTTGGCTTCATCGAGAACATCGGGAATGTTATTTTTGCCATCCAGCCCGTTTGCCTGTTTTGTATCCTGAAAAGCAAGAGGAAAATCGCGGTAAGCCATTAAAAGGTGATAAGCTGCATTTGCAGTGGTAGTGCTATATTGTAAATAATCGCTCGCATCGTGCCACCCGCCTACAGCATCAAAATGTGTGCTGTCTTTTAGTCCCCCCTTAGCGCCGTAAACAATAAAACCATCATGTGTATGGCAACTGTCTTTCAACACAGGATTGAAACCGCAACGTTGCTGCTGCATATAACGTAACGTAAAATCGGCTGCACCTTTGTAAACATCCTTGTCTATAATAATTTCAAGAGAAACTATATTTCCTGCTTTTAAGAAATAACGTCCTGGAGTTTTAAAATCAGAAAAATTTAAGCGGGCAGTATGAGAAAAAGGGCCATAGTTGCCGAAATTTTTGATTTTAGACGAGGTGTACACCGTTTTGCCGGTATTTTTATCTATCAGTTCGAAACGCTGCGGAATAAAGTCGGATTTTGTAGCCCAAACCGCTACTTTAATACCGTCGGGTTTATAGCCCAAAAGATTTATTCTTATCCAGCTTTTATCTTCGTATCTCGTTTTTGAGGTTAAAGCTGTGCTTAAAGTAAGCAACCCGATAATACAGAAAGTATACAATAATTTTTTCTTCATTGTGGTTCGTAATAGTATAAGCCAATAAATATAGGCTTTTTTTACAAACCGGGATTTTTGAAGAAGAAATGAGGATTATTGAAACTTACTGCGTTCGCTGCCCGGAACTTCGTAGCCTCTTTCATTGGTTTTGCCATCAACCAGTTGTTGTACCAAATCTCTGTTGTTTTTCTGGTATTCGGCATAAAGCTCTTCATAATCTGGTGTGTAGTGAGGATCTGGCACCACATTGATCTCAAAAAAGAAAGATTGCCACCCTTCTTTGGTGTTGGTCTTTAAAGTGGTATGTATGCCTACATATCCAATGTTTTTATTGCTGTCATATTCCAATACAATTGTTCCGGTATCTCCGGCCGGTATGGCTCTTTTAGGATATTTGGCTATAGTACATCCGCAGGAAGGATACACATCATAGATTTTTAAGGGATTTTTACCTGTATTGGTAACCTTAACAATAATTTGTTGTTTTTGTCCTTGCAAAATGGGATAGTATTTTCTTACAGGGTCTTCAATCTTAAGCGTGGTTAGTGGCAGATCTTTAGGCGCACAACTTTGCAGAAGTACAATTAAAACCACCAGAAAACCGGGTAGATTGAATTTTATATTTTTTAAATGAGATAAGGCCATTGTTGTAAGATTAATTAAATATGATTTCATCGCAGGCTATTGCCCTTTTTTCAAATTCTGGTTTCTTTTTAACACTCAAAATTACAGATTGTGTGGTTTTTGGGATTTTTACCTGAACCCTTATTTTCTGTATACCTGTAAAAGCGTCTTCTTTAAGTTTATATTCTTGAGGTTTCCCGTCTAATGTTAGCACTATACTTTCAGGCGCATAAATACGATGTTTTTTATCAACTAAAAAATGCATTTCCAGCCATGATGCCTCTTTAATGTCTTGCGCAGCTATTTCTACTTTAAGGGGTTCAATAGTTGCAATGAGCCAGTTGTTGTAATAATCTGTAAAACCCAAAGCTCCATCATTTAAAACTTTAATGTTAGGATAGTCTTCATCTAATTTTGAAAGCGCTTTTAAAGCTTTTCCATACAATAGATTTTTATAAGGTTGGTTAAGCAGATTTTGCCATTGTTTCAGGTAATCTGAAACCAATAAACCAATTTCATTATAAGTATTTATTCCCCCGGCGGTAGAATATTCTTTGAAACTTTTTAATGCTGATGTTGATTGTTCGTTTATAGTAGCGGATGAGCCATTTGTTGGAACTGCATAGCCATTTTCACTTACCCCATTTGTGCGCATGATTTCCAGTTGTTGAAAAGATACAGAGGCCAGAACCAGGTTCAGTTTTTTCTGTTCTTCAACACTTGCAGAAGAATAAAGAGTAGAAATTTTGTTATATAAATTATTTAAGTCAATTAAGTTAAGATATTTATTTTTAAACTGTTGTATTCCTCCGTAAATATCAATGATTTTATTTGATTTGTAGCTTGCCTGTTCAGCATTGAGGTAATAATCAGATAGAATAGTTCCTGTTTTAGGATACTCTTTAATAAAGAATAACTTGATTTCTTTTTCTACATCTGTCTTTACATCTTTAAAAAGCTTGGCGTAAATATAGGCTTTCAGATCTCCAAAAGCGGTGAAGCTACCTTCATCACTACCATGCATAAATATGCCATTAACACCTTTATTCTTGTAATAGTTAAGATTTTGTTGCTGAATAAGTAGGGTAGGATAGAACTCGAAATAATTATCAAAATTAATAGCGTAATCCCAAAGGTATATTTTATCTGTTAAGGCCTTCCAATCTTCAAAAATACGGTTAATTGAAGCGAATTTAGTGCTTTTCTCTATAATAACCCCTTTTGGAAAAGACATGGTACTGATCATAACTCCAGTATTGGCTTTTAGCTTTGTTTTTGGAGGAGTTTGTGTGGTTATGTATGCCGAAGAAAAGAAAACGGCTTGAGGAAATTTATCTGCCAAGCGATTAAGTAAGGCGAAAACAGCCGGACTGGCATTATTTTCTGTATTTCCCTCTTTTTTACAAGCATCGCATAAACAGACAATATCATTGTCGTTAGGCATGATCATAAAATAATTTACATCAGAATCATACTCTAATTTTTGCGAAATATATTCAGTTAAGGCTTTTTCGAGTTCTTTACTACTAAAATCAAATTGCTCATCATTGGTTTTGCCGTTTATTTTAGCCAGCATTTGAGGAGTTACTTTAACTGCTTTAACTAGGTTATGGCCCCATAAAGCCCACTTATCTTCTATGCTGTGGGTGCTGTTCCAGTACCTGAAATCAGGGTTGAAATTTTGGGCGAAATAAGGCTCCCTATATTCAAAATCATACTTAGTCGTATAATTTAAGTTTTGATCTACCTTAATTTCTGTAAGGGAAGAAAAAGATTTTGCGGTATCAAATTGTGTAAGGCCCACATAGTCTGAGAAAAAGTTCGATACTCCGGTTAAAAGTCCATTTAAATTAGCGGCTTTAATATAAAGTGTGCTTTCTTCGGTATAAATATGAAAAGAATCGGAGTTAATATCACGATCTATAACAAGTGCAATATTTTTTCTTTCGTGGTTGTTTGTTCCATTGTTTTTTACTTCAATGTTCTTTCCAGTCGCGATTTTAAAAAACTGCTGGAACCGTGCAGCAGCCTTTAATTCATGCTGGGTTACAGCAATTATTAAAGGTAAAGCGCTGTTGTTCTTGTAAAGCACAAAATCTTTTGAATTTGCACAACCAACCAGCAAAAGCTGGGTAAGCAATAAGAACAATAATTTTTTGAACATCTTTTAAAACTTAGTTCTGACCGTTAAGTATATGTTATACTGATTAAGGTATGAATTTGGTGTAGTTTTATAATTATACCAGTTTCCGATGGCTCCAATAGATGTTTTGTTATTTATATAATGGAAATACCCGGCTCCTACCATTGTGTTTACATACGAAAGGAAGGTCTTTACCTGAAAATCTAAACGAGGATCCTCAGGAGCGTTACCAACCGATGCCATGGTCATGATGTAATTCTTTTCATTTTTCATATAAAATCTCGATTGCGCCAAGATATTATTGTACAACTTGTTGCCATCGCTCATTACATGTAGCTTTCCATTTAGCCATACATTGTTAAATTGCCGTTCTAAGCCCACAATTCCGGTAATAAAATTGTCGTTATTTGGAAGGCGTGCGTAACGGGCCCCAATTTCTGCCTGCCAAACTTTAGCAAAAGGCTGATAGAAAGAAAACGCCGCTTTAAAACTCGGGAAGAACTGATTTGCTACACCTACATTGGCCAAAAAGTTAGACTTGTTCTTAAACGAATGGTACCAATCTACTTCTCCCTGTAAGCCAACCCCATTATTTCTTGCAGCATAGTTAACTCTTGCAACATAAGTATTCATTTTATTTTTTGTTGCCCTCAGGTATTCTAATGATGCCACAGAGGTATTGAACATGGCGGAGTCTGTATGTGCTCTTAGGTAACTTATATTTACCTGATTATCAAGTGACTTACCCTCTAATTCATCAAGTCTTTCTAAATGTTGTTTAGGTTTATTTATAGGCGCAACAAAACGTGCCTGGTATTCTCGGGCTTGCTTGTAATCGCCCATTTTTTCATATATCACACTTTTTTGAAAAAGCAGATCAGGGTAATCGGGATTGTTATTTAAACTATTATCAACAACCAGCATGGCACTATCGGCTTTGTTCTCATCTAAGTAAATATTAGATAATTTAATGGCCGCATCCTGACTTTTCTTCTCAAGAGAGATTACTTCTCCATAAAGCCGCTTGCTCTTATCAAACTCTTTTTTATCGTCCGTAGATTTAGCATATAGCATAAGTTCTTCTACCAAGCTGTTTTTAAGCGTATCGTTATAAGGATATTTTATCCTCAAATCTTTAAGAATACCCGCTGCCTCCTCATGCTTGTCTGTTTGGGCATAAATACCAGCTAATTTTAACTTAAGGTCTTTTGATGAAGGATATAAAACAATGGTTTTTTGCAGTAAATCCAATGCTTCGTTGTAATTCTTCATGGCTACTCTTGCGCCTACAGCATAGTTATAAGCCTGTATATTGTTAGGATCTGAGGCTATAAGCTCATCTGCTACAGTTTTAACCCGAGCAAAATCTTGATTGTTGTTAAGGTATTTGATAAAGCCTACAGCCGCATCTTTAGCCATTTGTGCGTATTCAGGGCTGTTAGGATATTCTTTTTGATACGATTTGGCCAGATTATAAGCTTCTTCGCTTTCGCCCATGTTCATGAGTAAATCAACCTTATTTAATACATACTGGCTTTCTTGCGGATAGGCTTTGATCATGCCATTTATGGTATTTAGCGCATCATCATAATTACCTCTTTGTGCATGGATGTTAAAGATATATTGGTTAGCATAGCGTTTGTATTCTGGCGATTGCGATACTTTAAGGAAGCCCCAAAGCGCTTCTTTGTAGTTCTGCTCGCTGAAATCTAATTTTGCTTTCTGATAAGACCAGGCATAGTAACTTTCTTTAATATCGGTATCATTAGGGTATAGGGTATAAAGCTTATTTACAATGTTTCCGATTTTTTCCCAGTCTTTCTGAATTTCATATACAGTCAACAGCTTTGTAAGCAATATTTTTGAGTTAGGATTAGATTTTAACCCTTTTTTCAATAGCTCTTCCGCATCTTGTGTATAGCCACGCGTAATGGCCGTATTTACTAAGAAGTTGTAGGCATCCTGATTGCCTGGGTTTTGGGCATATACCTTACCATATAACACATAGGGATCAGTGTTTTTATAATATTCAGCAGCCCTTGTGGTTAAATAGTTTAAAGCACGGCGATATTGTGGAGATTCTCCTTTTCTTAATTTAGCCTGTAACAGGTCAATTGCCTTCTGATATTCATTTTGTTCTTCTAAAATGCCTATTTTTTTGTCAAAAAGCGCATTACTGTTGGGCAGTTTCTGTAAACCTATGTCGGCAATGGTCAAAGCCTCTACATAATTCCCCAGTTTTAAATAGGTATTGATCAGATTTAAATAAATATCAGGGTCGTTAGATTCGAGTTCAATAATTTTTTCATATTGATTAGAAGCTCTAAATAAATCCCTCTCCCGGGTTAATTTTAACGCGTCTTCTCTTAGATACTGGTTATAGATGCTTTTTACATCATTATCATTAGGGAAAATCTGATAGAGCCTTTTTGCCGAGCGGTTAGCCTCTATCTTGTTGTCCATGAGGTTGTACAGATTAATCTTTTTTAACCAAAGGGTTTTACTGTAAGGTGTAATTTCTAAAAGCTCGTTTACATAACAAACAGCACTATAATAACGTTTGGTCTGCGTTTCTATATTGATTAGATAATGTCTGGCATCAACTCTTTTAGGGCTTTTTTTCAATACATCGAGCAAGATAATCCGGGCTTTATCTAACTGACCAATTTCCATATAACATTTACCTAAATATTCTTGCAGGTCCATGTCTAAAGGCGATTTTTTCAATCCCCTTTCGCAGTATTCTAAAGCTTGGGTATATTTCCCCCTTTCGCCGGCTGCCCTTGCCAACGTGTAAAATTCATCTGAAGAATCTTGCGCCAATAAGATACCAGCCTGTATCAGCGTAATACAACAGATGATAACAACTTTTAAAATATTATATAGATGTTTGTTCATTGGATTTGTTAGCCTGTTTTTTGTTGTCGAAACCTTGTCTGGTCATTGTGCCCCATTTTACTTCTTTTGAGGTATAATAGTTGAAATATCCCTTAATTGAGAAGAAAATAAGCAGAGGGTGATATATGAAGCCTTCGAGAAATATCAAGATCCAAAGTTTTAAGGTTTCATAAAACGTTTTATATTGTCTTTGTACAAAATTATCAAATAAAATAACTAAAGTTCCAATAGAAACTGCAAATGAATAAGCATATAAAAATATATAGCCTGCTGTATGCCAGTTTACATCGCCTTTCAGTACCAATAAAATGAACCAAATAAAGCCCAATAATTCAATTATAGGAGCTAAAAACTCAAAAACAAAAATAAATGGAAAAATTACAAGGCCTAATTTTTTAAATCTGTAATTGAATAGAATTTTACGATGCACCAGAAATAGCTGTGCTAATCCCGTTGCCCATCTAACACGTTGTCTTGACAAAATCTTTAGATTGGGCGGTCCTTCGGTCCAGCAGCAAGACACAGGAATATACTGAATGCGGTAATTTCTCTTGTTATTGATCATGTGAGAGGCCATTTTAGTTAAAAGGTCCATATCCTCAGCATGCGATTCTCCATCATACCCACCGGCATCTATCGCAACTTCCTTATTAAAAAGGCCCAAGCCACCAGAAATATTGGGAACGCAATTGATAAGGCTCCAGCCCATTTTACCAAAAAGGTACGCTCTAAGGTATTCCAGCTCCTGAAAACGAGCCACAAGGCCTCTTGGTGGTCTAACTCTTTTAATTACTCCATCTTCCACATCACAACTGTTAGACATGCGTAAAGTAGCTCCAACGGCAATAGTAAGAGTTTTTGAGTTTAAAATAGGTTTAATCATCCGTAACATGGTGTTACGGTCAAGGATACAATCTACATCTGTACACAAGAAGTATGGATATTGAGCTGCATTAATCCCTGCGTTAGAAGCATCGGCTTTTGTACCACCATTCTCTTTATCTACTACGGTTAAGATAGAATATTTAGGGTTGGTAGATTTAAATATCCGCTTAAATGGTTTGGTTTTGATACGTTCAACATAAGCGTAAGGTGTTTCTACAAGCTCAAACTCCTTAATTAACAGTTCAAGAGTCTTATCTTTACTTCCATCATTAACAATAATTACCTCAAAAAGCGGGTATTTTAAGGTTAAGAGCGAGTTTACGTTAACAATAATGGTTTTTTCTTCATTGTAGGCGGGAGCCACAATAGAGATGCCCGGCGTTAACGAAGAATTCATTAAATAGTCGTCATCAAGTCTTGAGTTGTATGTTTTATAGCGAATAATGTTAATGAATGCAAAAGCTCCTAATACGCCATACAACAAAAAAAGCATGGTGGAGTAGAAAAAAACAAAGTACTCAAAAAAATCAAAGGTAGCCTGCATAAACTAAAATAGGTAAAAATCTGCTCTAATGATTGAGGATATTAAATGGAAAAACTTAAATTATCAAGGTTGTTTGTTGCATAATCTTTAGCAGTTTTACGGCTAACTAATGATAATCTTGAAGGAATAAGAGGATTTTTAACATGTTCTAAAATTAATTTTTCAAATCCATCTTCCTGCTGAGATAAGGTTTCGATAAAGTGTTTTCCGGCCTCGTTATATCTGTAAATAACTTCTGCGATTAATTTTTTAGACTCCATGTTGCTTGAAAAAGTATAAGCTTCTTTTAAAAACTCCAGACAATTTCCCGAGTTTATGGTGTAAAGGGCTTCTACTATAGCATCCTGACAAGCCTGTGGCTGATCGTGGTAAATGCTGATTAAACGATCTTCAATTTGTTCTACCTGCATGGTTCCTAAAGCAGAAATCACTTCTTTTCTTACGGTATGGTCAGATGTATCTAACAGTTCTATTAAAGCAGGTATGGAAGATCTTTGTTTAAAATAAGCAACGGCTTTTATAATAAAGGTTTGCTGAGAAATGTTTTTAGAGTATTTAATCCATTTACTGAAATTGGGTAAATGGTTTTTATGATGTATTTCAAGCTGTTTAATCAGGTTGATCTGGTCCCAATAATTGATATTATTATCTGTGTGCTCAAAAAATTTGAAAGGATCGTGACTGCTGATACCCACATAAGAGTTACGTGATTCTTTTTTCAAAGAAATATTCCTGCTATATGTGTGAGGTAATATTTTAGAATCAGAAATGGTTAAATCTAATATAGACAAGGTTTGAAAAGTTCTTAAACGCTCTCTGGTGCTCGAAAAATCCAATCTTTTTTCTAAATGACGATCTATCTTTAAACCATCGATAACAGCACGGTAGTTTTTTGCTTTAATTAAATCGGGGTTTTCTTTTACCAGATCTTGAAGAGAAGTAATGGCGGGGATATAAGATCTGTTGTTAAGCTTTCCAAATTTCTCTACAAATTGGTTATGTATTTCAAAATCAGGAATGAAAGAGGCAGAACTCAATATCTCAGAGAAAAATTTTCTTTGTTCAGGATACACTGTTTTGATCTCTTTTTCTAATTTCTTGCGGTTTCTTACGGTAAAATACAAGGTAGCAAAAAATATAAGCGCGGCGAAAACATTGATTAATATGAAAATCATTGCAACCCTTATTACAAAAGGGTAGCTCAGCATAATATCTAAATAACGGTCTATATAATTTAATAAGGCCATAATTTTATTAATTGTAGTTTAGGTTTGCTGGTATAGAGACAAAAAGAAGGCCAATGTGTTAATTATTTAGTATTTAGCTTTAAAGTGATTTAAAAGCGTTTTGAGCTGTTGTTTATGCTTTAAATAGGATTTTTTGTGTGTAAAAATGTGGAATGTATTTCCCGTTGATTGCGTAAAACGGATGAAAATAAAACTGCCCCAACTTTACAGCAGGGGCAGTTCATCCCAAAAAATTAACAATTTGCATACGCTATACAGCGTTTAAATGCTTTTAAAAGATTTGTTAAACCTTTAATGAGTACAAGGTAGTTAATCTATACGAGATTTCAAAATTTATAATCCTTGTGCAGTACAAAATTCCCAAAGCTTTTTTCTCTGAAATCAATGCGTTTTTATTGGTTAATTCTCAGCTAGATTAAATAAGAATTAGCGTATATAAATATGAATTTAAGAAAATACTGCAAGCCGGTATATAGAAATGTTTTTATGGTTTAAATTTTATTAAAAAAATTATTTAAATACATTATTATAAAACATTTGTATTTTTTATATAAACCTTTAGTTTAAATTTTATATGTTATTTTTACTTATATCATATGTTTTGATTTTTTACATAAAACTTTATATACAAATTATATATAATTAATACTTAAATATATTATTTATAAAATTATTATAATTTGGTTATTATAAATAAATTAATTATTTTAATATGTAATTTTGGTTTATATGATTTATAATTCAAATGGTTTTCGTTTCCTAAAAATAATGCTCTTATTTTTAATGTGTTAAATAACTCTTTATTAGGTTGCCTATATTTGATATTCATTTCTAAAATGGAATGCCTTGAATTATATGGAATTAAATTGGACTTGTAAAAAATTTGAAGATTTAACGGTAATCGAACTTTATAAAATATTACAACAACGGTCAGAAGTGTTTGTAGTAGAACAAAACTGTGTTTATCACGATATAGATAATAAAGACCAGTTTTCTTATCATTTAATGGGATGGGATAAGGAAGAGCTTGTGGCTTATACGAGATTAGTGCGCCCAGGGATTTCATATCAAGAGGCCAGTATAGGTAGGGTTTTAAGCCATGTAAAGTATAGAAGATATGGCTTTGGAAAAGAACTGATGAAAAGAAGCATAAATCAGATAAAAGAGCTTTTTCACGTTAAAACCATACGAATAAGCGCTCAGTGCTATTTGCAGAGATTTTATGAAGAACTGGGTTTTGCGGCACAGGGAGAGCCCTATTTAGAAGACGGTATTCCTCATGTAGAGATGTTATACAATTCATAAAAACAGAAAAGGGCATTATATAATGCCCTTTTCTGTTTTTTTATTTTTGGTTTTTATATTGTTGATTTGATTTTAAGCTCATCTAACTGTTTCTGATCTATTGTACTTGGACTCTCGATCATCACATCTCTGCCCGCATTGTTTTTAGGGAAAGCAATCACATCTCTAATGCTGTCTAAGCCTGCGAAAATTGAAACCAAACGGTCAAATCCAAAGGCTAAGCCTCCATGTGGAGGAGCGCCATATTCAAAAGCATTCATTAAAAACCCGAATTGCTTTTGAGCCTCTTCGTTAGAAAAACCTAAATGTTTAAACATCAATGCTTGTAATTCTTTGTTATGGATACGTATTGAACCTCCACCAATTTCGGTTCCGTTAATAACCATATCATAAGCATTAGCTCTAACTGCTCCAGGATTGCTGTCTAACAAATCAATATCTTCGGCTTTAGGTGAGGTAAAAGGATGGTGCATGGCATGGTAACGACCAGATTCTTCATCCCATTCTAAGAGTGGAAAATCTAATACCCAAAGTGCACTAAACTTGTCTTTATCACGTAAGCCTAAGCGGCTTCCCATTTCCAAACGCAGTTCGTTCAATTGTTTGCGTACTTTATCTGTCTCTCCGGCTAATACCAAAACTAAGTCACCTGGTTCAGTTTGCATCGCTACCGACCATTTTTTCAGCTCTTCTTCATTATAAAACTTGTCAACAGACGATTTTAAAGAACCATCTTCATTATGGCGCATATAAATCAGTCCGGTAGCACCGATTTGAGGACGTTTGATGAAGTCAGTAAGCTCGTCTAACTGTTTACGGGTATAATGAGCACATCCTTTTGCATTGATGGCAACTACAAGCTCTGCATTGTCAAAAACAGCAAAATCTTTGCCCTTAACCACGTCGTTAAGCTCTACGAACAGCATTTCAAAACGGGTATCAGGTTTATCAGATCCATACAGGCGCATGGCATCAGCATATTGCATACGAGGTACCGAAGGCAGGTGAATGCCCTTGATTTCTTGAAATAACGTGCGTACCAGTCCCTCAAATATATTTAGGATATCCTCTTGCTCTACAAAGCTCATTTCACAGTCAATCTGTGTAAATTCAGGTTGTCTGTCTGCCCTTAAATCCTCATCTCTGAAACATTTAACAATCTGGAAATACCTGTCAAAACCCGAAACCATTAACAATTGCTTAAAGGTTTGTGGAGATTGAGGCAGTGCATAAAATTCGCCTGGGTTCATTCTGCTCGGTACAACAAAATCGCGGGCACCCTCTGGTGTTGATTTCATCAGTACAGGTGTTTCAACCTCTATAAAATCCAATCCATCAAGATAACGCCGTGCCGATTGCGCCATTTTATGGCGTAAAACCAAGTTATTGCGTACAGGATTACGTCTAAGGTCAAGGTAGCGGTATTTCATGCGCAGGTCATCGCCTCCATCTGTCTTATCTTCAATAAGAAAAGGAGGTAACTTTGCAGCATTTAAAACTTCTAAAGCCGATACTTTGATCTCAATATCGCCAGTAGGTATATCTTTATTTTTGTTTGAACGTTCAACAACAGTACCTGTTACTTTGATTACATATTCTCTGCCCATGTTGCGAGCCGCATTACACAGATCGGCATCATCATTCATGTTAAATACCAGCTGAGTAATTCCGTATCGGTCTCTAATATCAATAAAAGTCATGCCACCTAAATCTCTCGAATTCTGCATCCAGCCGCATAAGGTTACATGTTCGCCTAAGTGATCAAGGCGTAAAGCACCACAAGTCGTTGTTCTTAACATCTTTACTTTAAAAATTAATGCTGCAAAAGTACGAATGATTTACCATTTCGTGCCGCTCAATTTTATTTTCTATCAATTACCTGCCCTGTTCATCTCCTCGCTGGCACTGCCGTTTGATCTTTTGGTTGGTTTAAGGGCTTTACCAAAGCGATAAGAAAAAGTTATAACGGCTATACGAGAGTCTGATTGCCACCTGAAATATTCCTGCGCATTAGGGAAAGTAGTTAACCCTTCCATAGCTTGGGTATAAAAAATATCACGTAATGCTAACTTGATGCTCCCGGCATTTTTAAAGATAGATTTCGACAATCCAGCAGATACCTGTCCGTTAGGATACAATAATTCTTGTAAATCGTTTCGTGCTTTTGTGGTATAAAAACCAGAAAGGTCTGCATTCCATGTTTTACTGAGCTTAAACTGGCTGTTCATACTGGTATGCAACTGGTTAATATTTGATTTAAACTGGAGCTTGTTATAGTTATTTAAGCGTTTATGATTGAAATTGCTCTGAATAGTTGCATCCCACCATGAAAAGGGTTTAAGCTGTAGCGTTAATCCTATTCCGTAGTTGTGTGCCTTACCTACATTGCCATCTGTATAAACTAAGATATCATCAGGCTCATTGATAAATATTTGAGAGAAATAATCTTTGGTCAAACTATAGCTTAGTGTTGTGGTTAAGAATTGGCTCAGGGTATGGCTTAGTTCAAAATTCCAGGTTCGCTGGGGCATAAAATCAGGGTTTCCTTTTTGTACGGTATATTTGTTGATAATGAGCACAAAAGGATTGAGCTTTTGGTAGGGAGGCCTGTCAATGCGTCTGCTAAAGGTTAAAGTAAAATTATGAGAGCTATCGGCATTGTAACTTATGTAACCAGAGGGAAAAACATTGAAATAATTTTTACTGAAACCACTTGGAGCTTTTTGTTCATTCCCAAGCTGATTTGCTGAATAATGCGTGTTTTCTATCCTTAGGCCTAACTGATAACTGAGCTTATCTGATTTTTGATCGAAACTTCCATAGGCAGATGAAATGGTTTCTTTGTACACAAAATGATTGGTTTTATTAAAGTCGGTTACCCAAATACCATTGTTGTTGAGTTCATAAGAAGCAAAATTATCAGCATTAATGTTTGAAAACTTAACACCGGTTTCTACTTTTCCGGTTTTTAAAGGGTATGTATAATCTGTTTTAGCAGAAAATATATTGAGTTTTGAAGGAATTTCTCCCCTTGATTGCCGTTCATAAACCATAATATCATCATTCCTGCTATTGTTAAAATACTGGTTGCTTTTATTCCTGTATTTTAAAAAGTCAATGTCGAACCCAATTTCACCCTTGTTATTTAATTTATGCCTGCTGTACAAGTTTACCCCACCGTTTCTCAATTTTAGAGGAGCGTTGCCCGTTGTATATATAAGCGAATCGAGTGCATTGTTTTTATCTAGCCATAAGGCTGTTGCATGGTTTTTATTTGACCGGTTAATTAATGTGCCCTGAAGCGTAAAGCCAACCGTAGATCGTTCAGAAGCAAAAACGTCTAAACCTGTCTTTAAAGTTTGGATATAGGCGTACGAAGAAAGGTAAGAAGGTTGTTCCAAATGGCTTTGGTTGGTGTTGTCAAAATACGATCTGTCTGCATAGATATCCATGAAATTGGTGTTGTAATTGAAGGCGTAATTAGCAAAGGCATTTATTTTGCCTTTACGGTAGTTAAGTTGTGCAGAGTTGTTGTTCCTGTAATTTTTACCCTTACCGCCACCTATCTGTAAACTTCCATTAATGCCCTCTTGGCTGTTCTTTTTGGTTTTGATATTGATGATTCCTGCATTTCCGTTGGCATCATATTTTGCAGAAGGACTGGTTATCAATTCAATTTGATTTACCTGACTGGCGTTCATGGAGCTTAACAATGCATTTAATTCTGCTCCAGATAAATAGGTTTGCTTGCCATCTATCATTACCAATACGCTGTTTTTGCCTTGTAAACTGATGCCTCCGTTACGATCAACCATTACGCCCGGCGATTTTTCCAACACTTCAAGTACGGTAGATCCGGCATTGCTTGCTGTTGCATCAACATTAACCAGTAATTTGCCTTCGCTACGCTGTACAAAAGGCCTTGAGGTGTTAATAGAAACTTCTTTAAGTTGTTTACTGTCATGATCAAGTATTATTTCTACTTCCTTTTTCTCCGGTAAACTAAATGCTTCAGATGTTTTTAGAGTATAACCCATAGCAGACACTTTTATGATGTAGCTGCCTTTGCTGATGTTGTTAAAACTTGCATGTCCATTTTCATTGGCAAAAGCTCCTTTAACAAGGGTTTGGTCTGATGCTTTTCTAAGCTCAACAGAAGCAAAAGGAACGGGTTGATTATTGGTCTGTTTAATCAAAACCTGAAGATTGCCGGTTGCATTTTGGGCAACAGCGATAGCAGGCCATAGCATAGCTATGACCGCCATTAATTTTAAAATTGATCTCATTTGTGTGTGTGGTTTATTTGTATGTTTTAGGATTTGCAGTTTTCCATAATCTGGTGTAATAAGGTTTTCATTTCATTGATTTTTTCTGGAGAAATACCTTTTAAGGCTTTTGCCCTGTTTTTTAAAGCTACCTCGTTCACCTCAATCGTTGTTTTTAAACCCATTTCCGTGAGCTTTAATACTGTTTTCCGTCTATCGGCTGGGTTTACCTTTCGTGTTATGTAGCCTTTTTTTTCTAAAAGAAACACCATCCGTGTAATAGAGGCCGCATCCTTAAATAGCACTCTACCTATATCGCTTTGTGTTAAATCGCTTTCCTCAGACAAACTTTTTAAAATCAGCCATTGATCAATGGTGAGGTCATAGCCAGCTTTTATCACATTTCTCTGTGAGAACTGATTGTAAGTTCTAAAGCATTTATCGAGCGTGTAGAGTAGGGTGTTGTTTAATTTCTCCATGTTAATCCAAATATAGATATATAGATTGCATATATTTGATATATCAACTATTTTTTTACATTTCCTGCCTTTTCAATGAAAGAGGATTAAGAGCCGCCAATGAGGTTAAGGTGGCTTATCTTGCCATTCTACCAATTCCTCTCTCCCAAATCTCCCATAATTCAAATCAATTTGTTATTTTGCACCAATGCAGTTTAAAGATATCATTGGACAGGAAGAGGTAAAGCGGCACTTATTGCAAACGGTTGCTGAGAACAGGGTAAGCCATGCACAATTATTCCTTTCGCCCGAAGGGAGCGGAGCCTTACCCTTGGCTATTGCCTACGCCCAGTACATTAACTGCGAGGAGCGAACAGAGACAGATAGTTGCGGTACCTGCCCATCATGTCGTAAGTACGAAAAGTACATCCATCCCGATCTGCATTTTTCATATCCATTCTTTGCATCAAAAGATATAAAAGTAGCTACAGATGTTTTGGAAGAGTGGAGGCAGATGCTGTTGGAAAGCCCATATTTTGATTTAGACATCTGGCGGTCTCAGCTCAGTGCCGATAACAAGCAGGCCAATATTAATATGGCCGAATGCCACGATATTATTAAAAAACTGAGTTTTAAAGCTTTTGAGGCAAAAACAAAAGTGCTGATCATGTGGCTTCCGGAGTATCTGGATAAAGAGGGGAATGCTCTGCTTAAAATAATTGAAGAACCGCCTGCACATACATTCTTTATACTTGTGGCACAAAACCAAGAGCAGATCTTATCTACAATTTTATCGCGTACACAATTGGTTAAAATACCTAAACTAACCGATAATGATATTACAAATTATCTTATGCAAAAGGCAGGTGTTTCGCAAAACCTTGCCGAAGAGTTTAGTTTTTTGGCAGATGGCAACCTCATAGAGGCCAATGCGCTGGTAAATGATGTTTCTAATAACAATGCAGGCTATTTTGCAGAATGGTTGAGAATGGGTTATGGCAACAAAGTAAGCGCAATGATTGCTTTTACAGAAACGGCCGCATCATGGGGCAGGGAGAACCAAAAGAACTTTTTAAGGTACGGGATTAATTTTCTTAGAGAATGCAGTTTGATATTAAGTGGGGCAGAAAATCTGGTAAAATTACCACAAAGTACTCTGGAAGTGGCACAAAAGCTTTCTGCACATGTATTGAGTATGCCCATGATAGAAGCATTGGTTGAAGAGTTGGAAAAGGCACATTACCATATAGAAAGAAACGCGAATCCGAAAATTCTGTTTTTAGATGTATCTTTACAGCTGGTAAAAATTATTAAGTTTAAAACACTCCCGCAAGGGAATCAATATATATACAATTAAATATGGGATGTGGAAGTTGTTCATCGGGCGGAGGTTGCGCTCCGGCCGGGTGTAAAAGTAATGGCTCCTGCCTAACAGGCGGTTGCCAGAAAATGGAAGTTTACGATTGGCTGTCTGATTTGGATATGCCTTCTAATTATATACCTTTTCAAGTTATAGAAGTAAAATTTAAAGGCTCAAGAAAAGAATTCTTTTTAAATAGTGACAACATTTACCTGGAGATAGGCGAGCTGGTAGTAGTAGAGGGGCCTACCGGAGGATATGACGTAGGTCATGTTTCTTTAACAGGCGAATTGGTACGAACTCAACTGAAAAGAAAAAAGACACATATAGATCAGGTAAGTCGTAAAGTTTACAGAAAAGCTTCAGAAGCTGATGTAGAAAAATGGAAACAGGCCAAAGATTTAGAGTGGGAAACCATGCACCGGGCAAGAACGCTTGCACTTGATTTGAACCTTTCTATGAAGATCAGCGATGTGGATTACCAAGGTGATAAAACCAAAGCAACCTTTTTTTATACGGCAGAAGGCAGAGTAGACTTCAGGGAGTTGATCAAACGGATGGCCGAGGCTTTTCGTATCCGTATAGAGATGCGCCAGATAGGTATGCGCCAGGAAGCCGGACGTTTAGGCGGTATAGGCTCCTGCGGGAGAGAATTGTGTTGTTCAACATGGCTTACCAATTTTAAAACGGTTTCTACGGCTGCGGCAAGGTATCAAAATCTATCTTTAAATACCTTAAAACTGGCAGGTCAGTGCGGTAAGTTAAAATGTTGCTTAAACTATGAACTAGATACTTATTTGGATGCCTTAAAGGATATTCCTGAAAAAGTAGATTCATTAATTACAGAAACAGGAGTAGCCAGACTTCAAAAAACAGATATTTTCAAGAAACTGATGTGGTTTAGCTACTCGAATCAAGAAGATTGGATTCCTTTGAAAGTTGATCGTGTTAAAGAAATCATGGCTATGAATAAGAAAGGAGACAAACCTTCTGATCTTAAAGATGAAGCTGTTGAAATCAAAACTTCGGCAGTAGCTGAAATTGTACATGATTATGAGAATGTGGTTGGTCAGGATAGTTTAACGCGTTTGGACGACAAAGGGAGAAGCAGAAACAGGAATAAGAAAAGAGGTGATAAAAATAAACCAGTACAGGCTTCACAAAACCAGCAGGGCCATAAACCGAAACAGTCTCAGGCCAGGCCACAAAATGCACCTAAAGCTCAGCAACAGGCACAACCAAATTCAGCAACAACTGAGCAGGATAACAACCCGGCAAAAAAGAATAATAGGAACAATCGCAATAGAAATCGCAGCAGAGGTAGAAACAGGTCTAATTCTCAGAATTCTTCTCCATCAAATAATGAATAAAATTTATTGCCTTTTATTTTTTATTGTTTCAGCAGGGTTTTCGGCCTGTAATCTCAATACAGTTGCAGATAACACGCAAAGTGTTTCAGAGAATAACTGGATGTATAATAATCCGGCAAAAGTACAGTTTGAAATTGCCGATACCCTAAAAACCTATGCGGTAAAATTTAACTTAAGACATACGGTAGATTACCGTTATTCTAACTTATTTGTGTTGATGACTGTAAATGGTAAAGATGTCAATAAAAAAATAAGATATGAGTTAAAGCTGGCTACACAAACAGGAGAATGGCTGGGAAAGGGCTCGGGAGATATTTATTTTAAAGAATTTACGTTATTGAAAGACTTTCCCTTTAAACATAAAGGCCCGTATACAATAACGATAGAACAAAATATGAGAGATAACCCGCTTGTAGGAATTAGTGATGTAGGGGTACAGGTGGTTAAAAATTAGCATTATGATAAAAAGAATTTATATAGTATTGTTTGCATTATTGGTTAATCTGAATGCTAATGCTCAGGGAATTAACTTTATGGATAACCCTAAGTGGGAAACCGTATTGGAAAAAGCCAAAAAAGAAAATAAAATTATTTTTTTGGATGCCTATGCTACATGGTGCGGACCATGTAAACAAATGGAAACAGATGTGTATGTTAAGAAAGAAGTGGCCGATTTTTATAATGCCAATTTTATTAATGTAAAGATTGATATGGAAAAGGGTGAGGGGGCGATGCTTGCTGACAGGTATTATGTAAATGCTTATCCAAATTTAGTTTTTATTAATCCAGATGGAGCGATGCTCCACAAGGCGGTTGGATTTAAAGAAGCAGAAGAGTTTGTTGCTTTGGGTAAAGAAGCCAAAAATCCGGAAAGCCAATATTATACCTTAAAAAAGAAAGCGTTAGAACTTTCTAATGCACAGTTCCTTGTTTTTGCTGAAAAAGCCATGGAGTTTGAAGATGATGATCTTTTTGAAATAGGGGAAAGCTATCTGGCCAAACAACCGGATATTTTAGCCAATGCCGATTTAATCAACTTGGTAATGAAATACCTGCCAGCATTGGGCGATGAAAAGAACCTTAAATATTTTGCGGATAATAAAAGCAGGATATTAAGAGAGGGCATTTATACCGAAGCTGATTTTGAAAGCCGTTTGGTAGATTTAACATTGCAATACGCTATGTCAAGTAAGGTTCAGTTTTCAGATGAACTTGATTTTGATATCGTGAAAAGTCTATTGGATAAATATGTGCCACAGAGCTCATTTTTTATCTATAACTATTTTAGGGCGCAATATTTTCTTGGAAACAAAGAAGTAGCTCCGGCAATGGATGCGGTAAACCAGATTTTAAATAATCCTTCAAAATCAACCTACGCTCAAATCTGTAATGCCGTAATGGCTTTAGGGCCTGTATTTTTTGAAAATGGGCAGTTAGATGAAACTTTTAAAAAACTTGACAGCATACCAGTGCCCGAAAGCGAAAAAGATTTAGCTTACTTAAAAGATTTTACAAAAGCAGTGGTTTATAATAAGACCCAACAACAGGATAAATTTAAAACGGTGGCTGATAATATCTTGAAGAGTGATAAAACACCTAAAGATGTAAAGTTTATTATAGAGCAATACTTGAATAAGAAATAGACTACTTATATGTAAGTGTCAAAAAGAGCTGTCTAAAAAGTAGGTCGTCACCCTGACCTGTAGCGAAGCGGAAAGCTACGCAGTAATTTTTAGACTCTGTTCATATTCAGATCGTGAAATAAGCTCAGAATGACGAATTTAAAGACTTTTTAGAGAGCTCTTTTTGGGGTTATTGTTAGAATTATAACAATGGAAATAATCGTTCTAAAGCCATGCCCCGGCTACCTTTTAACAATACTAAGAAGTCTTTGAAATGATTTTTATTTAGAAAATCAGCGGCTTCGGTAGGACTGGTAAAAAATAAAGCATTGTAACTGTCTCTAAAGGCATAAAAATTATTGCCAATAAATATAACTTGCTCGGCATTGCTTTGTAATGCAGTTTCTATAATGTTTTTGTGCTGAGCGGCAGATTCAGAGCCCAACTCAAACATATCGCCCAAAATAATCAGCTTTTTACCGGCATCCAATGTTTTTATGTTGGCCAACGCTGCAATCATACTGCTTGGGTTGGCATTGTAATAATCACAAATAACGGTGTTCTTCTCGGTTTTTGTAACCTGAGAACGGTTATTTACGGGATTGTAATTTTCAAGCCCCCGGTTAATTTCCTGAGGAGTTAATTTGAAGTATGTTCCAATACATATTGCAGCCAGCACATTTTCAAAATTATATTTTCCGGTTAAATGGGTAGAGGCATGGTAAGTATAATTATCATGTGTCCATTCAATCTCAAGAAATGTATGACCTTCTTTTAAAGAGCCGCTTACATAATTAGCTGCCTCTTTGCCATAATATACCTTGTTATCTAAGTGGTGTTTTTCAGACATCTCAACCAGATGCTCATTATCCTTGTTTATAAAGGCTGTACCATTATGATTCTTTAAATAGGCATAAAGCTCTGCCTTTCCTTTTTTTACGCCTTCAAAGCCTCCAAATCCCTCTAGGTGAGCCATGCCAACATTTGTAATCAGCCCCAAGTTTGGCCTGGCAATTTCACACAACTGTTCAATCTCCTTTTGGTGGTTTGCGCCCATTTCTACAATAGCGATTTCTACTTCATTTGAAATAGCCAAAAGCGTTAAGGGAACACCAATATGATTGTTAAGATTGCCTTTAGTGGCATATGTTTTAAATTTCTGGCCTAAAACCGCGTTAATTAATTCTTTTGTAGTGGTTTTGCCATTGCTGCCCGTTAAACCAATTACCGGAATGTTCAGTTGATTGCGGTGATGCTTTGCCAATTCCTGTAACGCAGAGAGCACATCATCTACAAGGAAATATTTTTCTCCTTTATTGAAATCAGGATTGTCAATGACCGCATAAGCTGCACCCATTTCCAGCGCTTTTTCTGCAAAGGTATTTCCGTCAAAATTTTCTCCTTTTAAGGCAAAAAAGATACAGTTTTCGCTAATAAGCCTGGTATCTGTACAGATTTTTGGATGTTTCAGGTAAATCTGATAAAGCGATGTAATGTTGTGCATGTTAGAGTTTTTGATACGGTAAAATTACAAATGAAGCAAAGAAATAAAATATTCTTTTAGTAATATTGATAAACAAAAAAATTATGAAGTCTATTTTACTGTTTTCGGTTTCCCTGCTTTTTATTGCAAATGTTGCCAGTGCCCAGATGCAAAGTCCGGATGATTTTCTGGGATATCATTTAGGTGAACATTTTACGAACCATCAAAAGGTGGTCGATTATTTTAAATATGTGGCTAAAAACGCAGAAAACGTAAAAGTAGAAGATTATGGGAAGACTTATGAAGGAAGAAGCTTAATCTTAACCTATATCTCGTCCAAAGAAAACATCGACAGATTGGAAGAAATTCGTAAGCAAAACCTTTCTTTAACTCAAAAAGGCGCCATCGCTCCTAATAAAAAACAGCCTGTGATTGTTTGGCTAAGTTATAATGTCCATGGAAATGAAGCCAGTTCAACAGAAACGGCAATGAAAGTGCTTTATACTTTAGTGCAAGCAAAAGACCCGCAAATTAAAAACTGGCTTCAGAATACGGTTATAATCATAGATCCTTGTCTAAACCCTGATGGTCGTGAACGTTATGTGAATTATTTTAATAGTGTAAGCTCTACTCCACCAGACCTAAATCCTTCTGCAAGAGAACATACAGAGCCTTGGCCGGGAGGACGTACCAATCATTATTACTTTGATTTAAATAGAGACTGGTCATGGCAAACACAAAAAGAGACTCAGCAAAGGCTGATGCAATACCATAAGTGGTTGCCCCAGGTTCATGTTGATTTTCACGAACAGAGCTTTAATGAACCCTATTATTTTGCCCCGGCAGCAGAACCGGTACATGAACAGGTTACCAGCTGGCAAAAAGAATTTCAGGTTATTGCGGGACAGAACAACGCTAAATACTTTGATGAGAATGGCTGGAGGTATTTTACGAAAGAAAGATTTGACCTTTTATATCCATCTTATGGCGATACTTATCCTTTATATAACGGAGCAATAGGGATGACCTATGAGCAAGGAGGTATTAGGGCTGGACTGGGCGTAATTACCAATGATGGTGATACACTTAGATTAAAAGACCGGATAGCACATCATTTTACTACTTCTCTTTCTACCATTGAAATTAGTTCTAAATATGCCGATAAGCTGCTGGCCGAATATAAGCTGTTTTTTGAAAAGAATAATACAAACCCTAATAGCAACTATAAAAGCTATGTAATTAAAGCAGATAATTTATACAGGTTAGAGCAGTTGGCCAATCTGTTAAAAAAGAATCATATAGAATTTACTTATGGCGGTAACAGATCTTTAACCGGATACAATTTTGGGACTAAAAAGAGCGAGAACTTTAAACTTGAGCGTAATGACTTGGTCGTGAATGTATATCAGCCACAGTCTGTATTGGCTACAGTACTTTTTGAACCTCAAACTAAAATAACAGATTCTAATACATATGATATAACCGCTTGGGCGCTGCCATTTGCTTATAATTTAAATGCTTATGCCTTAAAAGAAAAGATAGAGGGCACCCATAAAGAACTATATATAAACAAACAAACTGAAAAGAAACAAGACCAAAGGCCTTATGCCTGGGTTTTGCCATGGCAGTCGGTCAATGATGCAAAAATACTAATTGCTTTGCAGAAGAATGGCATTAAGGTAAGGATGGCTGAACAGGCATTTATGGCTGATGGGGTTTTACATAAGGCTGGCTCATTGATTGTATTGAGAGCTGAAAATGAAAAGATCATCAAAAGTCTTGATAATGTTATGAGTGCATTTTTTGCAGAGCATAAAGCAAGTAGTTATATTTTAACGTCAAGCCGCATAGAAAAAGGAAAGGATTTTGGTTCTTCAGGTTATCCTTTATTAACAGCTCCTAAGGTGGCTGTTGTAGCCGGGCCAGAGGCAACCTCTCAATCTTTGGGAGAAATCTGGCATTTCTTCGAAACAGAGCTTAACTATCCTTTATTGGTGGTTAACTTTCAGAGCTTGCCGTATATGGATAAAAGCAATATCAATACACTTATTTTGCCTGATGGAAACTATAATGATAAGATCGCAGAACAACTATTGCCATGGATTAATGCTGGCGGAAAGCTTGTCCTTGTTGAAGATGCCATTAATTCTTTTGTAGAGAAAAAGCCTTATAATATCAAACTAAAGTCTGTTGCTCAAACAAATAAAACCCAAAGTACAGGTATGTCTACATATGGTAAGAGAGAGCAGGACGATTTTGATAATGCTATACCTGGGGCTATCTATAAAGTTTATATGGACGATACACATCCACTTACTTTTGGATTAGGTAAGGACTACTATACTTTAAAAACGGACGATAAACTCTATGAAATTTCTAATGATGTCTTTAATGTAGGGGTTTTAAAAACAGACAGTTATACCTCTGGTATTGCCGGTCAGACAGTTAAAAATAAATTATCTTCGGGCGGAGCTCTTTATCGCACACAATCTGTAGGTAAAGGAACAGTTATTTATATGGCTACCAACAGTTTGTTTAGAAATTTCTGGGAAGCTGGCAAACAAATATGGGCAAATGGAATATTCTTGTTTTAATATGAACAACAATAGAAATTCATGAAGAAATCTTTCCATATAATGTAGTTATAACTTAAAAACCTAATTAATCATTTTTCCTTAAACTTTTGGTCAGACAAGCTAATGACTCCTTCTTTCTCGATATGAAAGAGTAATATCTTTGCTAAAACTTAATAATATGTCCTGTTTGTACAAAAAAAAATCTTTATTTTCTAGTTTGCTTACACACTTGTAAGTTTTTTAAAATGTCTCAAAAAATATTATCCTTTAAGCTTTGTTCGAACAATTTAATATTAAGTTAGTGTTCGCATTGTCTTAAGAACAGCCTTTATCCCTATGAGATATTCTCATAGGGATAAAGGCATAAATAATAATAGGATCTTGATGTTTGTTTAAATGTCTTAAAAATGCTATTTATCTTCGTTTATAAATAAGAAACTGTCTCTCCTTATTTTTTAAGATTAGTACGTAATTTAAAAAGTAGATTTTATGAATGAACAAAAAAGAATTTCAGAAGTGATCGGTTTATGGAAAACAGACAAAAAGCAGTATGTGAAAAAATCAAGTTTTTCTATCTATGCGCTTTTGATTGAAAATCATTTATTGCCCGAATTTGGAGACCTGTACGATATTGAAGAGGCACATGTACAAGCTTTTGTGTTAAAAAAATTAGACGAAGGGCTGAGTCAGAAAACAATTAAAGATATTTTAATCGTTTTAAAAATGGTGCTAAAATTTGGTGCGAAGAATAAATGGCTTGAAAGTAGGCCTTTAGAAATTAGATTTCCAACGCAAAGAGAGCAGGGTAAGATTGAAGTGTTGAGCCGTTCAAACCAAAGAAAGATTATGCAGCATATTAAAGAACATTTTACATTCAAAAATTTAGGAGTATATATATGTTTAAGTGCAGGTATGCGAATTGGTGAGATCTGTGGACTTACTTGGGAGGATATTGATACTGATGCTGAAGTTATAAGAATTAGAAGAACTTTGCAAAGAATTTACGTAATAGAAGAAGGATCTCGCAAGACTGAGCTTATATTAGATGCTCCTAAAACCAAAAATTCAAATAGAGATATTCCTATAAGTAAGGATTTATTGAAAATGCTAAAGCCAATTAAAAAAGTTATTAATAATTCTTTTTTTGTACTTAGTAATAGCTCAAGGCCTACAGAGCCAAGGACGTATATGAATTATTACAAAAGCTTTATGAAGGAATTGGGTATGCCTAATCTGAAATTCCATGGACTGAGACATAGTTTTGCTACAAGATGTATTGAGAGTAGGTGTGATTATAAAACAGTTAGTGCTTTATTGGGGCATTCTAATATCAACACTACCTTAAATTTATATGTACATCCTAACCTAGAGCAAAAGAAAAAGTGTATTGATCAAATGTTGAGAGCTTTAAAATAGATACATATTGGTTTATATTATAGATAACCTAGAGCTTTGACAGAGCTAGTAATGCTCTAATCATTATTAACAGTTACGTGTAAAGAAAAAGAATAAGAAACTTTGATTTTTATTCTTAATCTCTCCTTATTTGCGTTAAAAAATGTTAAATAAAATTTGTGTTACATCTTGAATGTATTTATATTAGCCTATTAATTAATTATTAACTAACCTAAATTTTATTAATTTATGAAAAAACTTCTACAAAGTTTGTTCATTCTTTTGTTCGTTGCCACCACGGCAATGGCACAAGAAAG